>JBHIAV010000013.1:0-65227 GCA_046758745.1 Gemmatimonadota bacterium | reverse complement strand
GCGCCTTCGCGTGCCGCGCCTTCGCGTGCCGCGCCTGGCGACGCACCATTCCGGCCGCGTTGTGGTTCGCGGTCTCGCTCCCGGCCCCTGGAAGCTCCCAGGTGTTCCTGAGTCAGGAAGAGGCGCTGCGGCTCGCCTTCCCCGAGCCGGCCACGATCGAGCGGCGAACCGCCTTCCTCAGCGAGGCGGAGCTGGCGAGTGCTCGACGCCTCGCGGGCCGCGGGATCGAGGTCGATCAGTCGGTGGTCACCTACTACGTCGGACGCCGGAACGGGGCGACGTTGGGTGTGGCCTACTTCGATGTACACCGCGTACGGACCCTCCCCGAGGCCGTGATGGTGGTCGTCACCCCGCCCGCCACGATCGAACGGATCGAGATCCTCAAGTTCTCCGAACCACCGGACTACCTCGCGCCCGCCGGTTGGCTGGAGCAGTTCCGGGGTCGCTCCCTGAGCGAGGGTCTTTCTCTGAAGGGCGAGGTGGTGGCCATCACCGGAGCCACCCTCACGTCGCGCGCCATCACGCGTGCGTCCCGACGCGTCCTCGCCCTTCACCAGGTGATCCGGCCCTTCGGCCGAACGCGTCAGGAGGCCGGGGGATGACACGCTTCGAAAAGTGGTCGGTGTGGCTCACCTCGGTGCTGACGGCGCTCACGGGCTTCGGCTATACGTGGACCAAGTATTTCATGCATACGGACGACCCCTGGGCGGTCGTGAACCATCCGCTGGAGCCGTGGTTCCTCAAGCTGCACGTGGTGGTGGCCCCGCTCTTCATGTTCGCGATCGGCCTGATCGCCATCCGCCACGTGTGGAAGCACATCGCGACCGGCGTTCGGCAGGCGCGGCGGAGCGGGCTGACCATGGTCCTCGTCCTCCTACCGATGGTCGCCACCGGTTACCTGATCCAGGTGGTCACGCACCGGGGATGGCTCCGGGCGATGGCAATCTCGCACATCGCGTTCGGAGTCCTGTACGTGCTGGGGATGGCGGCTCACCAGGCCGTGCTCGGCGCCCGTGTCCGCGGTGCTCCCGACGTCGAAGCGTCCCGCCGCGAGACCTCCGCCGCGGAGGAGCCGCCCTGCGAGCCGGTCTGCGCACCGGAGGGCCGCCGCGGCGAGGGAGCCGGACAGGGTCGTGGAGCCCGGCGACCGGAGCGTGCGGCGCACTTCTGAAACCTTTCCGCTGCGAATCCGAATGATATCGTGTCTCCCTTGGCCTGCCGGCGATCCTCCCGCCCTCGGCGGCTCCTTCGCCGGCTGGTGGAGTAGGGAAGACATGGCCGGGCCCGCGCGGCCCGGCGACACACAAGATGCGTGGGGGGGAGCCGTCCAGACCCACCGAGGAGCGATGGAAAGATGAACGAGATCCTTCGCAAGGAGCTGTGGCGCAAGCTGGAGTCCTTGCCGGACGAGAAGGCCTACCAGGTCCTCGACTACGTGAGCTTCCTCGAGTCCGAGTACGCCCACGGGAGCCCCGAGGCGTCCGGCTTCCAGCGCTTCGGGGAGATCTTTCAGAGCACGATGCGGAGGCGCAAAGTCCCGGCCTCGGCCCTGCGTGAGACGATGCGGGTGCTCGGGGCGGCCGATCGGGTCCTGGGCGCCTTCCGCGAAGCCGGCAAGGAGTTTCTGGCCGAGCTCGAAGGGGGACGGCCGGAGCCATCCGCGCCTACTCCCGAGGACAAGGAACCGCCCCAGGTGCGCGAGATCACCGTAGAGTAGAGCCGCCGGGCGCTCGCGGCCCCGGAAGACGCTTGACGGAGGGATTCGGGGCTTCTAGCATATCGAATGGGCGGGGGAATCCCTGGAATGCGAGCTTCGAAGCCGCGATCGGCCGTGGGTGGTCGGTGCGGCTTTTTGCATCGCGGCGCGACCATTTTGCGAACCCCCGAACCGCGGCGAGCGAATGGCTGATAGGGCACTGCGCGAAGCCTACACGTTCGACGACGTCCTGCTCGTTCCCCGCCACGCGCGCGTCCACCCCGCCGATGTCGATGTAACCTCCCGCTTCACCCGGAAGATCCACCTCGCCGTGCCCCTCGTCTCGGCCGCGATGGACACGGTCACCGAGCACCAGATGGCCATCGCGATGGCGCGGCACGGGGGGGTCGGAGTCATCCACAAGAACATGCCGATCGAGGCACAGTGCTCGCAGGTGGACCGCGTGAAGAGGTCCGAAAGCGGCCTGATCCTGAACCCCATCACCCTCGGCCCGCGTGCGACGCTCAGGCAGGCGACGGCGCTGATGAAGGAGTACGCGATCAGCGGAGTCCCGATCGTCGAGGAGGACGGCCGGCTCGTCGGGATCCTCACGAACCGCGACCTGGTGTTCGAGACGGATCTCGGTCGGCCGATCCACGACGTGATGACCCGGGAGGGGCTGATCACCGCGCCGTTGGGCACCTCCCTCGAAGAGGCGGAGGAGACCCTCCGCCGACACAAGATCGAGAAACTCCCGGTGGTGGATCCGGAAGGCCGTCTGCGCGGCCTGATCACCGTGAAGGACATCTTCAAGCGCCGCATGTACCCGAACGCGTCGAAGGACGAGCACGGACGGCTCCTGGCGGCGGCGGCGGTCGGGACCTCTCGGGACGACCTGGCCCGGGCGCGCGCGCTGGTCGAGGCAGGCTGCGACGTGATCGTGATCGACACGGCACACGGACACTCCCAGGGGGTACTCGACGGGCTCGAGCGGACTCGTAATGCCTTGCCGGACACGCAGCTGGTGGCGGGGAACGTGGGAACCGCTGCGGGGGCGGCGGCGCTCGTCGAGCGCGGCGTGGACGCGGTAAAGGTGGGCATCGGTCCCGGATCCATCTGCACCACGCGCGTCGTTACAGGGGTCGGGATGCCGCAGCTCACCGCGGTCCTGGACGCGGTCGAGGGCGTGGCGGGCCGGGTCCCCGTGATCGCGGATGGCGGGATCAAGCAGTCCGGCGACATCGTGAAGGCGCTGGCCGCCGGCGCGAGCAGCTGCATGATGGGCTCGATGCTTGCAGGCACGGACGAGAGCCCGGGCGAGACGTTCCTTCTGGAGGGTCGACGCTTCAAGGTGATCCGAGGGATGGGATCCCTCTCGGCGATGGAGGAGGGATCGGCGGACCGTTATCTTCAGGACTCCGCTGCCGAGCAGCGGAAGCTCGTCCCGGAGGGGATCGAGGGGCGGGTTCCCTACAAGGGACCCGTGGCGGACACGCTGTACCAGCTGGTGGGCGGCTTGCGCAGCGGCATGGGCTACTGCGGCGTGGCCAACGTGGAGGAGCTGCAGCGAGAGGCGGAGTTCGTCAGGATCACGGCGGGCGGGCTGAAGGAGTCGCACCCGCACGACGTGGTCATCACGCGTGAGGCGCCGAACTACCGTCTGTGAGCGGCACCCGGGATTCCAGCGCGGGAGGGATCCGGCGATGACCAGCAGCGCGGCCGTGCAAAAGGCGAAGCGGCGACCGGCGGTGTACCTGGGGCTCTCGGCCCTCGTGTCGGCGGCGTGCGCCGGCCACCAGTCTCCTCCCGAGACGGCCGTGGCTCCGCTGCCTATCCCCGACAGCGCCCTCCTGGCGCCCGTCGAGCCACAGGAAGTGGACCCCGAGCGGCTGGCCGAGGTACAGCGGGAGGTCGAGCGGGCGGTGGAAGAGCTCGACGAGGCCACTCGCCGCGAGTTTCTCCTCCTCTTCGGGCCCGATCCGCTGGGGCTGGCCGCGCGCCCGGACAACGCGGCACGCTTCGAGATTCCTCTCGAGATCAACACGCAGGTGGAGCGCTGGATCGACTACTTCCGGAACACGATCCCCGAGCGCTTCGCGACCTATCTGGCCCGGGCCGGGCGGTACGAGGGGATGATCCTGGAGAAGTTGCGCGCGGCGGGCCTTCCGGAGGATCTGCTCTATCTACCCCTCATCGAGAGCGGGATGAACCCGAACGCGTACAGCCGCGCGCACGCGGTGGGGATGTGGCAGTTCATCCGGGGCACCGGCCGGAGGTACGGCCTCGAGATCACCTATTGGGTCGACGAGCGGCGTGATCCGTACCGCGCCACGGACGCCGCGATCGCGCACCTCTCCGACCTGTACGGCGAGCTCGGCTCCTGGTATCTGGCCGCGGCCGCGTACAACGGGGGGATCGCGAGGGTGCGTCGTGGCATCCGGCGAACGGGATCGCACAGCTTCTGGGACCTCTCGGACGCCCGCGTGCTGAGACGCGAGACGCGGCAGTACGTTCCGAAGCTCATCGCCGCGGCGCTCATCGGCCGCGACCCGGCCGCCTACGGCTTCGGCTGGATCGAGAAAGAGGAGCCGATCGAGTTCGATGAGGTGGAGGTCCCCGACGCTACGAGCTTCGACGTGCTCGCCGAGGCCGCGGGCACCAGCGAGGACACGATCAAGCTCCTCAACCCGCGGTACCTTCGCCGCGTGACACCCCCCGACCGGCGCGTCATGGTCCGCGTGCCGCGAGGCCGCGGCGGGATGTTCGCCGTGAACTACGCGAAGATTCCTCCGTCCGAGCGTGTGACATGGCTGGTGCACACGGTGACTCGAGGACAGACGCTCAGCCAGATCGCCCGGCGCTATGGAACGACGGTGACCGCCATCCGCGCCGCCAACAACAACGTGCGGCCGCGCCGGCTGCAGATCGGGCAGAAGCTCGTGGTGCCCCGGTCGGGCAAGCCGTCTTCCTCGCTGCTGGCCCGCTCCTCGCGCAGGGCGCCGCGGCCGCCCGAGGGACCGACGACAGTGACGGTGCGCCGGGGTGACACCTTGTGGGCGATCGCGCGCCGCTACAACGTGACGACGAGGCAGCTCATGGCGTGGAACGGCCTCACCTCCTCCCTCATCCGGCCGGGCGACCGGCTCACCGTGGGTCGGTGAGCGGATCCGTCTTCCGACGGCCCGCATCTTGCTCTTCCTGCCGCCGCCCGCGGCCGGCCCTCCGGCGCCCGCATTCGGAGCCGGCCGTCGAGGGAGGGAGCGGAAGCGTAGCAGCCACGGGGGAGCTATGACGCCTCACCGGAGCCGTCGCGGGGAGCGAATCCGGGTCGATCTCCACGCACACACCGTCTTCTCGCCGGATGCGCGGATGACGCCCGCCGAGCTGGTCGAGCGCGCCGCCGAGGCGGGAATCGCGCGGATCGCCGTGACCGACCATGGCGAGATCGAGGGGGCGGCGCTCGCTCGCTCGCTCGACCCGGCGCGGGTGATCGTGGGCGAGGAGATCCGCTGCCGCTGCCGCACCGAGCTGATCGGCCTCTTCCTCGAGGAGCGGATCCCCGAGGGGCTGTCGGTGCGGGAGAGCGCCGAGCGCATCCACGACCAGGGCGGCGTGGTGTACGCTCCGCATCCGTTCGCCTACGCGCTCCTTCCCGCCTGGCACGCGGCCCGCGTCCTCAGGGTGGCGGATCTCGTCGAGGCGTTCAACTCCCGCGCTTTCCTCCCGATGTGGAACCGCCGGGCGTCCGACCGCGCCGCCCGGGATGCCGTCCCGGCCGCCGCCGGCTCGGACGCTCACTTCCCGCACGAGATCGGTCGGGCCTACACGGAGATGCCTCACTTCGTCGGCGCGACCGAATTCCTCGACGCGCTCCGGGAGGCGAGACCGGTGGGCGTTTCGCTCGGGAGCCCCGCCCTCCACCTGGCCTCGGCCGGCCTTCGGGCGGCGCGGGCGCTCGGCGCGCTCGTGGACGGCGGGGCCCGGGACCGCCTCCGGCGGGCGGGAACCGACACGCTCGCCCTTCGCTGAGCGGAGACGGATCGAGCGACGGGCACGAAGCGCTGACCGGCCGTCCCCCCTCGGCGCGACCACCGTGCGGGTGGCCCACCGGCCGAGCAGTCGGGCCCGGCTAGGGCCAGCGGTGATGCGCAGAGAGGTACGTCGCTCGGTTTCTACGAGCGGGGATGGAGTTGTGGCGAGAAGTCCTCGGCCACCTCAGGCTCCACGCGGACCGCTCAACAGCTTCCGCACGCAGTTCTCGGTCTCGTACACCAGGTACCGCTCGGTCTTGGCCACAAGGGTGCACGCTGAAGCGAGGAAGTCCCGAAGGTCCCGGTGATGCTTCTCGAACTCGGCGAAGTCTGTGACGACGAAGTACCGGGGAGAGATGCCGAGTTCATGCACGCGCTGCGCTATGTCCCGCTCGCCCTCTCCCTTCTCTCGGAAGGCCCAGTAACGCAACGGCCGGGGCCACTCCTCGCCGGCCATCTCGCCAAAGTATTCGAGAGGTGAGCCGTAGTAGAACGAGACAAACGCCACGCGAGTGCTGTGTTCCACAATCTCGCCGATTTCCTCGGCGACCTCGGTGCGCTCGAACGGCGGTGCCGAGACGAAAGACTCCCGCACCTCGTACACGCCGAACGCGATCGCCAGCAAACCGGCCAGTGTCACGATTGCCCCTCCAGGCCATGAGGCCAGCGCCGGCCTCAAGCGATCCGTCACCGCAAACACTAGGGGCGCCGCTGAGAGTGCCACGATCGGCACTAGCTGCAGGTGGTAGTGCGGCGTGATGTGAACGTGAAAAGCGAAGACGAGAAGAAAGACGAGATAGCCCCCCCACAGGCCGAGCAGCATCGCGCGCATGCGCCTCTCCCGTTGGACTACCAATCCGAGGAGGCCTGCCGCGAGAGGCAGATATCCCACAGCCCAGCCGGCATTTAGGAGCCAGCCCACCCAATATTCCACGTGCCGCACGACCACCCCGGGCGGAGCGAAGGTCTTGTTCGCCTGCGCCGTCATATAGTCGTCCAGGACCATGCCGTTCAGGTAATAGGTCGTTCCCACGAGGAGAGAGATGGTCAGAAAGGCCACAACGTGGCCGATGATCGGCCCTCCTTTGGTCTGCCACTCGTAGACGGCGAGGCCAAGAAAGGCTCCGAGGATGGCGAAAAGACACAGAGGCTTCACGAGTATCGCGATCCCGGCAAGGAGAGCCGCGAGGAGCAGCCGCGCTCCGGAACGCTCTTCGTAGTATCGCACGATCGCAAGCAGACTAACGATGAAGAGCATGATCATAAGGGGATCGGGAAGGAAGCTTGCACTGACGTGGACGCCGAGCGGAACCAAGAGGTAGTAAGCTGTGAGGACGAGCGCCACCAAAGTCGAAGCAAAGCGCTTGCTGAGCCTCAGGAAGAAAACGCCCCCGATCAACCAAAAGGTCGCTGAAAGGAGGCGGGAGATCCATAGCCGCTCGCCGTTGATCATCAGGTAGATTCGGGAGACAACGAACTCAAACAGGGGCGGCTCCATTGCATCCTTCCTGGCGACGGCGGCGCGGACGACTTCGCGACGCCAGTCTGGGATACCGAGTTCGGCGTCGAAGTAGAACGATCTAGCCAGGAGAGCGGATCGATACTGTCGCTCGGCGATGAAAGTGGGCGGTGCCCAAGGGTACAGTCGAACGCCCGCGGCTAGGCCGAACAACAAAGAGATCGTGACGAGTGTGGCGAGCCGCCCGCGAAGGGTGCCGACCATTGCCTTACGAGCCGCCCGGTCTGCGGGAGGGGAAGCCACCGAAGGCAGTGGCCGAGGGCACGCGGGTGAGCGTCCGCACGGTCTACAAGTGGCTAGTACTGCGCCAGGTCGGCGGGTACATCGGCAACACCACGCCGCGGCAACGGCCGGTCGCTCTGCTGAACAACGTGCTTGTCAAGCGCCACTAGCGCGCGACGGTCTCGCGTCGAGCCTCGAGCCGCCTCGCCGGGCCCGCGATGGGGTACACGATCGCCCGGCCGTAGCGTCCCCTCAGCGCGTCGCGCGGGTCGACGACGATGGAGGCGTGCTCCGCCACGAGGTCGTAGTCGACCTCCTCGTGGTCGGTCGCCACGATCGCCGCGTCACACGCGGCGAGTCGCTCCGCCGTGAGCGGTACGGACTGGAAGCTGCCGCCCTCTACCTCCACCCGTGGCACGAACGGATCGTGGTAGCGCACGATGGCGCCGCTCTGCACCAGCAGCTGGAGGATGTCGAGCGCCGGACTCTCGCGCGTATCGTCCACGCCGGGCTTGTAGGCGACGCCGAGCAGCAGGAGCTCGCTGCCGTTCAACGCCCTCCGGACCCGGTTGAGCGCCTCGGAGACTCGGGACACCACGTAGCGGGGCATCTCGGCGTTCACCTCCGCCGCCAGCTCGATGAACCGAGTCCGGTATCGCAGCGACTTCATCTTCCACGAGAGGTACAAGGGGTCGACCGGGATGCAGTGGCCGCCCAGACCGGGCCCCGGGACGAACGGCATGAACCCATACGGCTTGGTAGACGCGGCGTCGATCACCTCCCACACATCGATGCCGAGCCTGTCCGCGATGACCGCCATCTCGTTCACCAGGCCTATGTTGACGGCCCGGAAGGTGTTCTCGAGGATTTTCGCCATCTCGGCCGCCTCCGGCGAGGACACCTCGACCACCGTGTCGATGACCTGCCGGTAGAGGGCGACGGCCAACCGGTGGCAGGCCGGCGTGAGTCCGCCGACGATCTTCGGGGTGTTCCGGGTGTGCCACACCGGGTTGCCCGGATCCACCCGCTCGGGGCTGAAGGCGACGAAGAAGTCACGCCCGGCCCGCATGCCGGTCTCCTCGAGGCGACCCTGCACCACCTCGCGCGTCGTTCCCGGGTAGGTCGTCGACTCGAGCACCACGAGCTGGCCGGGGCGCAAGCGCTCGCGCACCGCCTCGGTAGCCTGGAGGATGAAGGAGATGTCGGGGTCGTCCGTCTTCGACAGCGGGGTGGGGACGCAGATGATGACGGCATCGGCCGCCTCCAGCCGCGAGAAGTCGTGCGTCGCCTCGAGGACTCCCGACCGGACGATGGGCGAGAGCCGCTCCCCCGCGATGTCCAGGATGTGCGACCGGCCGTCGTTGACGCCGCCGACCACGCTCCGGTCCACGTCGAACCCGACGGTGTGAAACCCGGACTCGGCGAAGACGACCGCCAGGGGCAGCCCCACGTAACCCAGGCCGAGGATCCCGACCCTCGCCTCGCGGGCCTCGATCTTCGCCAACAGCTCGGGCGCATGCGGCGAGCCACCTCCCCCGATCGCCGCGTCCGAGCCGGGCTTCACCGGGTCACTCCCCCCCGCCGAGCACGACCCGGGCGTACCCGTTCGCCGGGTCCCGTCCCATCTGCAGGAGCGCCTCGAGACGGCTCGGTCCCCGGTTGTAGGCGAGCAGCGCGAGACGCATGTCTCCGTCGAACTGCTCGAGCAGCTGCCTCAGATAGCGGAAGCCGAGTCGAAGGTTCGTCTCGCGCTCGAACAGGTCTCGCTCCGTCACGCTCGGGTCGAGGGAGCGGGCGGTGCTCGGCTTGATCTGCGTGTAGCCGATCGCGCCCGCCTCGCTCACGGCGCGCTGCCGGAAGGAAGACTCGATCTCGACGAGCCGGAATGCCGTGTCCGGCGCCAGGCCCTCCGCCAGGGCGATGTCGTACACCGATGCGGCCAGGTCGGCGGGAATGCCGTACCGGGCGGAGTACCGGTGCACGGCCTCGAACCGCTCCACCTGGAGGGCGAGCAGCGCCTTCTCGCCGCTCAAGCGCTCGCTGGTGTAGCGGGCGTCCCCCAGGGCTCCGGCCAGCCCGTCGCCGGTCATGGCGAAGAGGGCGAACAACGCCACCGAGTTGAGGCCGAGGACCCCCGCCCAGGAGAGGAGGCGTCGGATCCGCCGACGGGATCTCTCGCGCGCGAGGACCTCGGCCCCCGCCGCATGGATCGTGGGCGGCCACTCCGGGCCGCGCCTCAGGATGCTCGACCACATATAGGCAACTCCAGCGCTTGTTCCTATCATCGAATGCCCGCCCCGGGAGCCCCGCGCTCCCGCGAGCCGTCTCTCACCCCCGGCCCTGCCCGCGTGCCGAACCGGGAGAAGCCTGCGCGGCGCCGGCCTGCGCCGGCCGTTGCGCCGGGTCGCGGAGCCACGTTCCACTCGTTCCTCCCTCCTTGGAGAGGAGACGGATCGGCCCGAGCTCCATCGCGCGATCCACGGCCTTACACATGTCGTACACCGCGAGCAGCCCGGCGCTTACCCCGGACAACGCCTCCATCTCCACTCCGGTTCGGGCCTCGGCGGAGGCTTCGACGGTGAGACGAAGGCCGGGCAGACCCCGCTCGGCCTCGATACGCACCTCGACCGCCTCGAGGGGAAGGGGGTGGCACAGCGGAACGACCATCGCCGTCTGCTTCGCCCCGCCGATCGCCGCGAGGCGGGCCACCGCGAACACATCCCCCTTTTCGATCTCCCGCCCGAGGATCGCGGACAGCGTCTCCGCCTGCATGCGAATCAACCCCTCGGCGCACGCCCGTCGGCGGCTGATCGGCTTTCCGCCGACGTCCACCATGCGGGCACGCCCCATCGCGTCCAGGTGCGGAAAAGTCGAGTCGGCTACCCGGTCGGCCAACGGACCTCCTCATACAAAGCAAAAACGGCCGCGTCGATTCCCTGACGGCCGCTCGTCCGGAGCGTCATGCCCGTGCCCAGTAAGACACATGTCGCGTTTGGCAGCTGCTTACCCGGCTCGGTCACCGTTGTTTCCCCCGCCCCCGAACGCTGCCGCCATGTCGCTCAGCAGGACGGTCGCGATCGCCTGGGGATTCACGTTCCCCTGAGCTGCTGCCAGCGCCTCTTCCAGCCGCCCGAAGGCCGCCAGCAGGGCCTGTGGAGACAATCTCCGGCGCTGGACGAGCCCCCGCAAATCCTCCGGGAGGCCGTTGCCTCCCTCCGCCGCTCGGAGAAGGTCGCGGAGGATCTCCGAAAGGGCTCCCAGCGCAGCGGAGAACTCGCCGCGCGCACCCGAGGGCGCGAGGGAGAGGGCGACGCCCAGACGGTCGGCCCGGCGGCTCGACAGGGCGGCCCGCAGGAAGGCCATGGCGGTCGGCGTCGGGTCCGCCTCGGACTCCGTGGCCCTCCGCAGAGCCTGCCCGATCGACCCTCCGGTGAGCCTTGCCAAACGCTCCGCCTCCTGGGCGGCGATCCCGGCACGCTCCCGCAGGAAGGCCGCCACCTCGCCCTCGGTGAGCGGCGGCACGCGCACCGCGAGCACCCGCGAGTGGATGGTGGGGAGCAGGGCGGCGGGGCGGCTCGATGTGAGAAGCAGGAACGTGTCCGGCGGAGGCTCCTCGAGCAGCTTCAGGAAGGCGTTCGCCGCCTCGGGGCTTCCCGCCTGCGGGACCATGCGCTCCGCGTCGCCCACCACGAACACGCTGCAGCTGCCGATGGCGGGCCGGCGGATGGCCGCCGAGCGTATCCGGTCCACGGCGGCCAGGTAGATGCCGCTCACCTCCTCCCACGAGGCGGCCCGCATCGGATCCGCCCGTCGCGCCGCGAGCTCCTCGAAGCGTGCCTCTTCGAGCCTGGCGCGGAGCTTCGGATCGCTCAGGTTGCCCTTCGGGCGGGGAAGGGGAAAATACCAGTGAATGTCCGGGTGCTCGAGACCGTCAGCCAACCGGCAGCTCCTGCACCGGCCGCACGGCCGCCCCTCCTCGCCGCACTGGAGGAGCGCCGCCGCCCACAGCGCGAGGCGCTGCTTGCCGACGCCCGCGGGCCCGTGCAGCAGCAGCGACTGCGGGAAGCGGCCGGCGGCCACGGCGGAGCGGAAGCGCTCCCGCAGCGCCTCGTGTCCGGCGATCGGGGGGAGGCTCACCGTCGCCGTCCGGCGGGGCGCACCGCTCCGTCGGCTCCACCGAAGAGTGACGGCAGGTCGGGGCGGCTCACGAGCGGCCGCGAAGCCATCGCACGGGATCCACCTCGCGGGGGACCTCTCCCGGGCCGGGCTCGAGGATCTGGAACTCGATGTGGGGTCCTTGCCCCGAGCCGTCATCGCCGCCGACATGGCCGAGAACCTGGCCCGGCTCGACCCGATCGCCGACCCGCACACGGAGCCGTTCCAGGTAGAGGTAGATCGACCAATACCCGCCGCCGTGGTTCAGGATGACCGTCTCTCCCTGGAGGCCGCGCGCCCCCGCCCACTCCACCCGCCCGGCCTCCACGGCGCGGACGGGCGTGCCCCGGGGCGCGCCGATGCCCATGCCGCCCCGGTTGATCGTCGTGTTGCCTCTCCGCTCGGGTCCGAAACGGTACAGGATCTCTCCCTCCACCGGCCAGTTCAGCCTCCCGAGATCCGACGTGCGAAGGGTGGAGGTGCTCGCCGCGCCGGCCAGCCGTTCGGCCTCCCGGCGGGCGCGCTCCAGCTCGACGATCAGGTCGCGGAGCTCCTGCTCGGCGCGCGCGAGAGCGGCGAGGCGGTTTTGAGCGCGAGACTCGCGCGCCCGCACGTTGGCAAGGCGCCGACGTCGCTGGCTCTCGAGCCGTTCCAGAACACCCAGCTCGCTCGCCTTCTCGGTCCGCAGCCCGCTCATGTGCGCGAAGTCCCCCGTCAGACGGGCACGGTGATCCGCCAGGCTCCGTTCGAGCCTCTTCACCTGCTGCACGAGCATCCGATCGTAGAGCGCGACGAGATGGAGATACTTGTAGCGGCTGATGAGGTCCGCGAAGGACCGGGCGCCGAGGAGAACCTGCACCGCGTGCAGCGGCCCTCGCTTGTAGATCTCGCGCAGCCGCTCGCGGAGCTCGGCCTGTCGCACCGTCAGCTTGTCGCGCGTGAGCAGCATCTCGCGCGTCGTCTCGCTCACCTGGTCACCGAGAGCGTGGATCTGGACGTCCAGCTCCGCGAGGACGCTGGAGGACGTTCCGATCCGGCGTTCCAGGTTACGGATCTCCTCCGACACGGTGTGCACCTGACCCGAGAGGTCCTCCATCTCGCTGCTCAACCGGTCGCGCTCCCGCCGGATCTCATCCAGGCGCCGTTGACTCTCCTGGATTCGCTCCCCGATCACGTCCTGGGCTACGGCCGGCGTGGCGGCGAGCGCCCAGGCGGCGGCGAGCGCCCGGGCGGCGGTGCGCACGTTCATCATGATTCATGCACGCGCCGGAGCTCCCGGCGAACGGCACGGGCAGCCGCACCCACCCCGAGCAGGCCGGCTCCCAGAAGCCCTCCCACGATCCACAGGTCCGGGAGCCATGCGATGGAGAGCGAGAGCGATCGCTCCACCGCGGCGCGCGTGACCCAGGTGAGGCCCAGCGCCACCCCGCCGCCGGCGAGGCCCGCGAGCATCCCCTCGAAGAGGAAGGGTCGCCGGATGTACCCGTCTGTCGCGCCGACCGTCTGCATGATCGCGATCTCCTTCGATCGCGCAAGGATCGCCATCCGCACGGCGATTCCGATCAGCAACACGGCCCCGCCCGCGAAGGCCCCGCCCAGCACGAGCGCCGCCCCTCCCGCGATCCTTCGCAGCGCGTACACCCGGTCCACCCACTCGCGGCCGTACCGCACGTCCTCCACGAACTCGTAGCCGGCGAGCCGCGTGGCGACCGCCTCCACATGGGTGGGGGTGCGGAATCCCGGTCGCAGGCCCACCTCCAGCGAGGCCGGTAGCGGATTCACGTCGAGATCCGAGAAGACGTCGGAGAACTCCGTCAGCTCGCGCGAGGCGTTGAAGAGCGCCTCCACCTTGGAGACGTACCGTACCTCCTCCACCTCGGGGAATCGGGAGATCTCGTTCCGCGCCAGGCGGATCTTCTCCTCGTCCGTGCCTTCCTGCAGGTACCCGACGACCTCGACGTGGGACTCCACTCCGGTCAGGGCGAGGTGGATGTTGCGCGCGGTCAAGCCGAAGAGTCCGATGACGAGCAGGCTCAGTCCGATGGCGAGGATGGAGAGTCCGCCGAGGAGAGGAGCCCGCCGCAGGCCTGCCAGCGCCTCTCGGACCGGTCTCACCCGCCCTCCTTTCCGGATCCGTCCTTCGTCGTCGCCGCCGGCCTCACCCCCCCTCCCTCGCCCTCATGGCCTCGCGGCCCGTGGCTCTTCGACCGGAAGGCCCGGCTCGGAGCGGGCTTCCCTCTCCGCGGAGTCGAAGACCAGAGAGCCGTGCTCGAGCTCGAGGACACGGATGTCGGGGTTCTCCCGGATGAGGCTCGCATCGTGTGTGGCCAGGAGGATGGTCATGCCGAGACCGTTGATGCGTCGGAAGAGCGAGAAGACGCCGGCCGCCGCCCGGTCGTCGAGGTTGCCGGTCGGCTCATCGGCGAGCAGGACGAGCGGATCCGACGCCAGTGCTCGGGCGATGGCCACCCGCTGCTGCTCACCTCCCGACAGCTCGTTGGGATACGAACGGGCACGGGCGGAGAGCCCGACGTGGGCTAGAAGCCGCTGCACTTTGGGACCGATCTTCGAGCGGGCAAGACCGGTCACCTCGAGGGCGAAGGCGACGTTCTCGGCCGCCGTGAGCCGTTCGAGAAGTCGGAAGTCCTGGAAGACGTATCCGACGCGGCGTCGTAGCTGCGCCACGTCGCGGCGGCGCAGGTTGCTGGAGCCGTAGCGGGACACGCGTACCTCACCCTTGGTCGGGCGCGTCTGCATATGAATGAGCCGAAGGACGGTCGTCTTGCCGGCGCCGGACGGTCCCGTGAGGAAGGCGAACTCGCCTTTCCGGATGTGGAAGGAGACGTCCTTGAGCGCCTCGCCCGTTCGCGGGTACACCTTGGAGACGGAGCGCAGCCGGATCATCGTGAGAGGGCGGCGTGAACCCCGCAAAAGCGGGCGCACAGAAGGATCGCGGCGGTCATCGAACGGGCATCGCAGATGCCGCGACCCGCGATGTCGAACGCCGTGCCGTGGTCCGGTGAGGTACGCGGGAAGGGAAGACCGGCCGTGATGTTCACCCCCGCCTCCGGCGCGATGGTCTTCAGCACGGCAAGGCCCACGTCGTGGTACGGAACCACCACCGCATCGGCCGAGCCGTCGAGGCAGCGCCGGAACACGGTGTCGGCCGGAAAGATGCCCAGGTTCTCACACCCTCCCTCGGCCGTCAGCCTGGCGGCGGCGTGCTCGAGAACTCTCTCCTCTTCGTCGCCGAACAGCCCACCCTCCGAGGCGTGGGGATTGAGAGCCGCCCAGGCGATGCGCGGCCTCGACATGCCCCACCACTCCCGCAGGGCCGCCACCGCGATCCCGGCACGCCGCACGGCCCGCTCGACCGTCAGCTCGGAGGGAACATCCCGCAGCGCGATGTGGGTGGTGAGCAGGGCGAGGCGCAGCGGCCCGCCGAGGGAAGTTCGCTCGGCCGCCATCATCATCGTGACCTCGGGCACGCCCGTTCGTGCCTGGAGGAGCTCCGTGTGGCCCGGGTAGGGGTACCCGGCGGCCGCCAGCGCCCGCTTCGAGAGCGGAGCGGTCACCACGCCATCCACCTCTCCACGCAGCGCGAGCTCGATCGCACGCTCCACCGCCGATCCGGACAGCCGCCCGGCCTCGACCTCGCCGGGGCCCGGTCCGGGCGCGGGCCAGCGGCCGATCGGCTCGAATCGGACCTCGGCCCCGGCGACCGTGCCGGCCGGGATGAGTCTCTCCGGCCCGATCAGCACATACTCCGCCGCGGCTCGCACGGCCGCGTCCCCCAGGGCCCCGGCGATCACCTCGGGACCGATGCCGCGCGGGTCCCCGCACGTGAGTGCGATGCGGGGCCGCGGGACGGAGGTCTCGGAGCGGAGGGAGGCCACTATAGCCTGATGTCCACGTAGATCTCGGCCTTCAGCTCGGCCAGGAAGCGGTCGAATCCCTTCTGGAAGAGGAGGTTGGAGCGGATGCGCTCCCGTTCGTCCTCCAGCTCGTATCGTCCCTGCGCCCGGAAGCCGGTGACCCGGACGACGGCGAAGGCGGGACGGCCTGGCGTGAGACCCTCGGTGGCGAACGGGCCGACCACCTGGCCGGGGAGCGGGTCGCGCAAGGCCTCCGCGTAGGAGGGAGAGAAACGGGTTCCGAGCTCGGCCCGCGCCACCTCGGGCACTCGGACCGGGATGTCCGGGACGCCGTAGCGGTCCGCCAGGCGCTGCATGTCGACCCCCTGCCGGGCGCTGTCCGCCACCGCCTCGGCCAGGCCGCGAGCCCGCTCCACATCGGCCTCGTCGATCTCCGGCTGAATCAGGATGTGGCGCAGGTGGCGCTCGCCGCCTCGGACGTTCTCCACCTTGATGATGTGATAGCCGAAGCGGGTCTTGACGGGCCCCACCGGGTCGCGGGGCCGCGCGCGCCATGCGGCCTCGGCGAAGGCCGGCACGAGCTGGCCGCGCCGCACCCAGCCGAGGTCCCCGCCCTGGTCTCGATTGGACAGGTCCCGGGAGTAACGGCGCGCGACGATGGCGAAATCGGTCCCTCCGCGGAGCTCCTGGAGCGCCGTGTCCGCGATGGCGAGCGCGCTGTCTTCGGCCGCCTCCGATGCCGTCGGCTCAATGAGGAGCTGCTCGAACGAGATCGTGGCCTCGCGGGTGGCGTTCGCCAGGAACTCGTCGAAATAGGCGCGGATCTCCTCCTCGCTCACCGAGACCGGGGGAAGCCTGTCCCGGTTCTGCTGAATGTAGCGGTTGACGAGGAGATCGCCCTCCAGCTGCGCACGGATCCGCTGACGGAACTGGAAGAGAGTCCGGCCCGAGCGCGCCACCGCGGCCTGGAACTCGACCGCGGAAGGGAACTGGTTGCGGATCTCCCGGAAGCGGGCCTCCGTCTCCTGGTCGAGCTCGTCCTTGGTGATCACGATGTCCGAGCGCTTCGCCCGCTGCAGGATGACGAGCTTGTCCACCATGTCGTTGAGGGTCCGCGCCATGAGCGAGTCGAACGCCGGTGTGCCGGCGGGCGGCATGTCGAAGCGGGGGTTCTGCGCACGGAGCTCGAGGATCGCCTCGAGCACCTCGGTGAAGAGGACCGCCGTGTCGCCGACGATGGCCACCACGCGGTCGACGAGCTGCAGGCTGTCGGCCGGGAGGAAGGCCGGCAGGCGGAGAGGGGGTGTCTCTTCTGCGGCCGGCGCCGGCCGCTCGGCGGCTCCCGCTTCGGGGAGGACCTCCTGCGCGGCCAAGCCTCCACCCGGAAGCCCGAACGCAAACAGCAGGAGGAGCGCGGCCACGCCGCGCCGGGCGAACGTCCGGCCTTCGGCAGCCTCTCCCGCGCCACTTCGAAAGTGATGCCTTCGCGACATCTCAGTGCCCGGCTGCGGGGTCCTCCGTCTCGGTCGGCGTCTCCGGCGGCGGTGACCCGGCTTCGGAGACGCTCTCGGTCGGTCCATGCGTCCCGGCATCCCGGGGTTCCGCCGTCGCGGAGCTCTCCGCCCGCTGCGAGGCGGCGATCTTCGCCGCCGCCGCCGCGCCGCGCTCGTGTACCCGCGCCGGATAATCCGGGTCAAGCAGCGGGCGGAACTCACCGAGCCACGGGAGCGAGTGTCCTCTCCGCACGGTCTCCTCGAGGAAGGCCAGGCTCTCCACCTTCACATCGTACGCGGGCATCCTCACCAGATTGTGGCTCAATCCGAGCCGCCGCGCGATCGCTGCCACCTGGGAGGCGATGGCCTCGCGCAGCTTCTGTCTTTCCTCCTCGGTCGGTCCTAGCCCGTTCCGCCGCGCGGCCGCCACCATTATCTCGTCCCGCGCCAGCTCGTGGAGGTAGAACTCGATGTCCTCCTCCGAGCCCTCGGCGAACGTCTCGCGGATGTCGTTCCGGACCTGGAAGAGCAGGCGGAGCTCCTGGACGGTCAGCTCCCCGTCCCTGTACTCCACCAGTCGCGAGCCCGGGGAGACCCTGCCCACCGCCATGGCGGGATCCTCGGCGATGCGGCGGGCCGTCGGCACGGCGCCCCGGAGCACGCTCGGCCGCGCGTTCCCGATCAGCGTGTCCGCCACCAGGAGCGCCCTTTCGGTGCGCCGCTCCTCCAGGATCTTACGATACGTCCGGTCCCTCGCCATCTCGAAATCGGGCTCGATCCGCCGCTCGACCCGAAAGAGGAAGATCCCGTCCTCCGTCGAGATCGCGGGCGTGACCTGCCCGGGCTCCAGCCGGTACACCACGCTGTCCGCCGCCGGCGGAAAGTGCTCATGCCCTTGATAGGCCAGGAGCTGTCCGCGGGCGGCCAGCGGTTCGTCGCTCCGCTCCCGCGCGACCGCGAGGAAATCGGCCCCGGCCTCGAGCTCCTGTTGGATCTGTGCCGCGGTCTGGAAGAGGCTGTCGCGCACCGCCTCGTCGGCTCCCTCCGGCACCGAGAGCCGGATGCGACGCACGTCGAGGCGGGTGAACGGCTGCCGCGTCTCGAAGTACTCCCGCACCTCGTCGTCGCTCGGTTCGAGTCCGCGCAGCACCACACTGTCCCGGTACCGCTGAACGGCGAGCGCGTCAAAGTACCGCTGTCCCTCGAGGAGGGGATCGTAATCGAGCGTCAGCGTCGTGTCCGGCGCGGCGTACAGTGTCGCGAGCCGCACGTAGTCGGCCCACAGCGTGGCGATCTGGGTCGCCCAGTGGGCGTTCAGCGCCGTGTCCGGGATCGGGCCCATCGCCATGATGCTCCCGAGCTCGTCCGCCGTGAGCCGCACCCCGGCGGCCTCCGCGGCGGGTCGAGAGTGGGCCGTGAGCGCACCGTCCAGGGCGTCGCAGCCCACGCCGAGGGCCGCGCCCGCCACGCCGGCGACGAGCACTATCGATCTATTCATCCCCTCCCCAACGATGCGGTCAGCTCGCCATCACCTTCGCGTCGGAGAGCCTCTCGAGCGCCGCGATCAGCGTCGCCGCGAGAGGCTCCACACCGGCCATGCGAAGCACCAAGGATAACGGCTGGGTGCGGCGGACTTCAACATCGATCTGTCGATCGTGGAGAGCATGGCGCAGGACGGCCAGGCGAGGGGTCGCGTCGGGGCGGAAGTTGACGCGCGCGGCCGCCTCGCCCGTCCGGATCGACTCGATGCCCAGTCCGGCACCGGCGAGCTTCAGGCGTATGGAGGTGAGCAGACGTTGCGCCGCGTCGGGAACGGGACCGAAGCGATCGCGCATCTCCTCGGCCAGCTCCGCGATCTCGGACAGGCTCCGCGCCCGGGCGATCCGCCGGTACAGGTGCAGCTTCTGCTCGGAATCGAGGATGTAGGCGTCGGGGAGATACGCCTCGCCCTCTACCGAGACCTGCGGCGCCTCGTCGGCTGCGCCGGCCTCCTCCCCGCCCTTGAGACGGCGCACCGCCTGCTCGAGGAGCCGCTGGTACGTGTCGAATCCGACCGCCTGGGCGAATCCCGACTGTGCCGCTCCGAGGAGATTGCCGGCCCCGCGCAGGTGAAGATCCTTGAGCGCCACCCGGTAGCCGGATCCGAGCTCGGTGTAGTGCTCGAGCACCCGTAGCCTCCGCTCCGCATCGAACGGGACCTGCGCCGGGATGAGCAGGTAGCAGTACGCGCGGTGGTGCGAACGACCGACGCGGCCCCGCAGCTGGTAGAGCTGCGCCAGGCCGAAGCGGTCCGCGCGGTGGACGATCATGGTGTTCGCGGACGGGACGTCCAGCCCGTTCTCGATGATCGATGTGGAGACGAGCACGTCGATCTCGTGCTCCATCAACGCCTGCATGGTCGCCTCGAGCTTCCGCTCCGGGGTGCGGCCGTGCGCGACGGCTATGCGTCCCTCGGGGAGGAGCCGCCGAACCCGCTCCGCCAGGATGTCGATCGTCTCGATGCGATCGTGCACGAAGAAGATCTGCCCTCCACGATCGAGCTCGCGGCGCATGGCGTCCTGGATGATCCCGTCGCTCCACTGGAGCACATGCGTGATCACCGGCATGCGGTCTCGCGGCGCCGTATCGATCAGCGACATGTCGCGTATGCCGCCGAGCGCCAGCTGGAGGGTGCGCGGGATCGGCGTCGCGGTGAGGGTGAGCACATCGACGGAACGCTTCAGCTCCTTCAGACGCTCCTTGTGTCGGACGCCGAACCGCTGCTCCTCATCCACCACCACCAGCCCGAGCTCACGAAACTTCACGTCGTGCGATAGGAGGCGATGGGTGCCGATCAGGATGTCCACGCTACCCTTCGCGAGGGCGGCGAGGAGAGCGGCCTGCTCGGCGCGGGTGCGCAGCCTGGAGATCGCCTCGATCCGCACCGGGAACCCGGCCAGGCGTTCCCGGAAGGTGTGCAGGTGCTGCTCGGCCAGCACCGTGGTCGGTGCCAGGACCGCAACCTGTCTGCCGTCCTGGATGGCCTTGAAGGCGGCACGGATCGCAATCTCGGTCTTCCCGTAGCCGACGTCGCCGCACACCAGGCGGTCCATCGGGCGAGGAGCCTCCATGTCCCGCCGCACGTCCTGCCACGCGGCCCGCTGGTCCCGCGTGTCCTCGTACAGGAAGGAGGATTCGAGCTCGCGCTGCCACCGGCTCTCCGGGGAGAAGGTGAAGCCCGGAGCGATCTGTCGCTGGGCGTACAGCTCGATCAGCTCCGTCGCCATCTGGCGGATCGACTCGACGGTTCGGCGGCGGAGCGCCCGCCACTTCTTTCCTCCCAGCTTGTGGACCCGGGGCGGCGGCGCATGGCTCCCGTCCTCCCCGATGGCCCTCCAGCGCTCGATCAGGTCCAGGCGGTAGTGAGGGACGCGTAGGATCTCACCGCCGGCGTACTCGATGGCGAGCGTTTCGATCGACTCGCCACCCACTTCCACTCGCTCGAGCCCGCGGTACCGTCCGATGCCGTGATCCAGGTGAACCACGTAGTCTCCCGGGACGAGCGAGGCGATCGACTCGAGGGTAGCGGCACCGTGAAAGCGCTGCGTGCGGCGAAGGCGCCGGATTCGCTGGAAGATCTCGTGGTCGGTGAGCACGAGCAGCGCCTCGGGTGGCGGCAGGCGGAACCCGCCGCTCACCGAGCCGAGCGCCAGGGTGACACGGCGGGAAAGCTCCCTCCCCGCCAGCTCGGTCAGGATATCCTCCAGGCGCTCCAGCTGACCCTCGTTGTCGCACAGCAGGAGAACGCGCTCGCCCGCCCCGATCGCGCGCTCGATCTCTCCCACCAGCTTCTCCATGCGACGCTGGATGGCGGGAGGCGGGCGGATTCCGAGATCGAGGACGCCGGCCTCCGGCTCGGGGACGAAGTGAAGGCGGCGCGAACGATCGAGTCGCGCGGCGGCATCGCCGGGCGGCAGGGCGAGAGCCTCCGGGGGAAGCGCTTCCTCCCGACTCGTGCCGCTTCGCGCCTCCTGCAGCTCCCGCCACAGGCCGGCCCGCCGCTCGGCGGACGCTTCCGGGGCCGGCTCGATGAGGAGGGTCCCCTCGGGCAGGAGCTCCAGCAGCGACCGTCGCTCGCCCTCGCCATCCGGGAGAGCGGGACCGAGCTCGAGCGGCAGGATCTCGGCCGACTCGACCCGTCCTACCGAGCGCTGCGTGACGAGGTCGAAGCGCCTGAGCGACGCGATCTCGTCCTCCCACAGCTCCACCCGGAGCGGCAGGTCATGACCGAAGGGGAAGAGATCCACGATGCCGCCCCGCACCGCGAACTCTCCCAGCTCCTGCACCGTATGCACCCGGTCGAAACCCATCTCATGCAGGCGCGCCGACAGCGTGTCGAGGCGGATCGTCCCGCCCACCCGCAAGGCCAGCGCGAAACCGTTCCCCCCCGCGGCCACCGGCGACCGCTCGACCAGAGCCCGGGCGGTGGTAACCAGCAGGCGCACGCGTCCGCCGAGCAGGGCGGCGAGCGTCTCCACCCGCCGCCCCGAGATCTCGACGTGCGGGTCGCTGTCCTCGGAGGGGAGCGACTCGCGTTGCGGGAAGTAACGGACCGAGGCCGAGCCGGCGATCCCTTCGACGTCGGCGAACAGCTCCTCCGCCGCGCCCGGCGAGTGCGCCGCCAGCACTACGAGGGACTCCTCGCGCGACAGCGCCGCCGCGACGCCGGCCCCTGCCGCCCCCGGCAGATCCCTGAGACGCAGAACCTCTCCGGGGCCGGGGAGCCGTCGGCGGAGGCCGGCCCTGCGAACGAGATCGAGGAAGCTCTCGAGCATCGGACCTCAGGACCCGGCGGCGCGTCCCGCACCGGAGCGGCGTCGGGCGGGCGCGGCCACCGTCGCCTCGGCCAGCGCGCAGGCGAGCGCGAGGGCCAGCAGCCAGGGGGCGGCGTCCGCCCCCCGGCGGCTCCGGAAGATCGCGGCCTCCCAGGCATCCGCATCCGCCCCGCCGTCCACCACCTCGAGGCCACCGAGGAGGGTCTCGAGCTCGCCGATCGGCAGAGCGCGGAGGTCGGATTCCGCGAGGGGCACGTTGGCGGCGAGGTACGAGGCGGCCGGCTCGGCCGGCCGATCGTGGAACACCCTGTAGATGCCCGCCCGCAGCGGGACGAAGAGGGATCCCCCCTCCACGCGCCGCGTCGTGCCGTCGGGCAACATGACCGAGTCGGCACGAGGCGGCAGACGCACCGTCTCGGCGACCTCCACGTCGCGCTCCGGCCACCCTCCACGAAGCCCCCAGCGGAGAAGGGTCGCCTCGATGAACGGGATCATGGCGGGGCTGACGGGAAGTGAGGTCGCCTCGGGGACGAGCGGCGACAGGAGAAGGAGGAAGGGGCGTCCGGCCGCCTCCCCGCGAACCAGCCACGCCTCCCGGTCCTCCGTGCGGAGGAGGGTGTCCGCGCTTCCGGTCGCGCCGGTGGCTGTCAGCCGGTACCGACGGGTAACCCGGATGTCGGCCAGACCCGGCACGCCGGCGTCGCCGGCCAGCCGCAGCTCGCCGCGCGCCGAGTCGGCCGAGAGGCTCCACGGCACCCCCGCGGCGGCCAGCCCCCGATTGAAGCGGGGGAGGGCGAAAGGATCCGCGGGCGGGAGGAAGAAACGGGCGTCCGCCGGCGGGCCGGGGGAGCCGAGGCCGGCGGCACCCCCCTCGACGATCGCGATGCGCTGCGGCCCGGCGCCCACCCGACCGGCGGCACGCAGGGTGGCGAGTGCGTCCGCCAGGAAGCTCTCCGGGGGACCTTCGTGCGTCACGGAGGGAGGGGCGTGCACGCGCAGGCTGAAGTATCGCGAGTCGTCGGCTCGCAGGGCGGAGGGCTCGATCTCGATCCGACCCGCGTGTGATCCAGGCGCCAGGGTGGGGAGGCGGAGCACGACGGAGCTTCCCCACTCGGCCACCGCCAGCCCTTCGGTGCGACCGTCCACCTCGAGGCGCAGGACGGCGCTGTCGGAGGGAGGGGCCCCGCTCGCCGCCTCCATCGGCGCGCCGAGGAGGCGCGGAGAGGTGGCGATCTGCACCTCGAGCCCCGCCGGCGCCGCGTTCCCCGTGGAGAGCTCAGCCTCTCCCGCCGCCGCGTTCGGCTGCGCTTCCGACAGCGCCCGTCCCACCACCAGCGGGATTCCCGGGGCGGCCTCGATCGCCGCGCCGCTCAGCCCGGACGCCTGAAGGTCGGAGAGCAGCAGGAGCTCTCGCGCCCGAGCGTCGGCGGCCGGGAGGACGCCGAGCCCGGCGCGAACCAGGGCGAGAAGATCACCGGCTCCGTCGGTCGGCTCGATCCGCTCCAGCGCCGCGGTCGCCGCAGCCGCTCCGGCGTTCCGGGCCGGCGGCGATCCGACGGCGGGAAGGATCCAGAACCGGTCGTCGGGGCCCGCCGCGGCGACGACCATCCGTGCCCGCTGGAGGAGATCGTCGAGCGCCGTACCCCCATCCACCGGACGCAGGGTGCTCGCGGAATTGTCGAGTAGGATCGCCACATCCGTCGGCGTGTGGTCGGCCGCGTCGCCCCGTCCGATCAGCGGTCCGGCCGCGGCGAGGGCGATCGCCAGCACGAGAAAGGCCCGGATGGCGAGCAGGAGGAGATCGCGCAGGCGGATCGAGCGCGCGTACTCCCGCTCGGTCGCCTGGAGGTATCGGAGCGCGGGAAATGGCACGCGACGCGCCACGTCCCGACGGAACAGGTGGAGGAGAATGGGGACGAGCGCGAGCGCCGCGATGGAGAGCGCCCACGGGCGAAGGAAGCTCATCCGAGGCGGGCGCGCTTGTCCAGGTAACGGCGCAGGGCGAGTCCGAAGGGAGTGTCCGTGGTGACGAGCTCGTAGTCCGCCTTCATGCGGAGACAGTCGAGTCGCCACGCCGCCACGGCTCGGCTGACCGAATCCCGGTACTCGCGTCGCAGCGCCGCGGAGTTGGTGCGCAGCTCCTCCCCGCTCTCCGGGTCGAAGAAGATCGCGTCACCCGCCGCCGGGAGGTCCCGCTCGGCGGGGTCCATCAGGTGGAGGATGAGCACCTCGTGTCCGCGGTGGCGCAGGTAGCGCAGCGCCCGCCGCGTGCCCTGCGGGTCGACGAGCAGGTCGGAAAGGAGGATCACGAGGCCGCGGCGGCGGAGCCGGACGGCCACGTCGAGGATCGCGCTTCCCGCGTCCGTGCGTCCGTCCGCGGCGAGACGGGTTAGGGAGCGGAGAATCGTGGAGAGGTGGGTGCGCGCACCTCTCGGGGAGACGTGATCCCGCACACGCTCGTCGAATGCGAGGAGGCCGACCGCGTCACCTTGTCGCAGCAGGAGAAGGGCGAGGGCGGACGCGAGGAGGCGGGCGTACTCCACCTTGGGAAGGACGCGCTCCGGGTCGGAGCTCCACCCCATGGACCGGCTGGTGTCCACCACCAGGTATCCGCGGAGGTTCGTCTCTTCCTCGTACTGTTTGATGTAATAGCGATCCGAGCGGGCGTACATCTTCCAGTCGACGTGACGCACGTCGTCGCCGGCGCAGTACGGCCGGTTCTCGGCGAACTCGACCGAGAAGCCTCGATACGGCGAGCGGTGGAGGCCGATGAGGAATCCTTCCACCACCACCCGGGCGATCAACTCCAATTGCCCGAGATCGGCCAGGGCGCGTGGGCTCGCGAGGTCCGCCCTCGCGCCGGGTTCCGAACCTCTCTCGTTCGCCACCTGCGATCCTTTCGGCACCTTCTGTGTGGATGCAGCGTTTCGTCCGGTGTCGGCGTCTCGGCTTCCCGGAGTCGGCCGCGGCCGTCGGTCCGGCGTGCGCCAGCGGAGGCCACCCCGCATATTGGCGCGCTTCGCGGGCAACCGGCTCGGGAGCGCGACGTATCATACTGCGGGCGAGACGAAAGTTCCCGCCGCGGCTCGGGTTGTGCAGGGAGCGCGCGGCGCGGCGCGAGTTCACGACCACCTGAGAGGTGCGCGGATGCGGAGGATGTTGCGGGGATGTGTGCTGGTGCTCGGAGGGGTGCTGGGGGCGAGTGGGGCGCTCCACGCGCAGGCCCGGGCGGCATCGGGTACGTTCGGCGCGGCCACCATCACGCCGGAGGATTTCCGGCGTCGCATCTGGGTGCTGGCGCACGACTCGATGCGCGGCCGCGATACGCCGAGTCCCGAGCTGGTGGAGACGGCCGAATACGTCGCGCGGGAGTTCCGCTCGTTCGGAGTGAAGCCGGGGGCCGGTGACGGCTACTTGCAACGCTTCCCGCTCACCGCGGTGAGACCCGGGGCCCGCGAGGCACAGCGTCTGCGCCTTCGTGGGCCGAACGGAGAGTTCACTCTCCGGGCCGGAGACGACTTCGTACCGGGGCAGGGGGTGGGTGTGGCGGAGGGCTCCGGACCGCTGATCGGCGTGTCGGCGACCGGCGGCCTCGACGCGGCCACCGGGAAGATCGCCGTGCTGAACGTCGGCCGGGGCGGCCTCTTTCGCTCCTTCCAGAATCTCGGGGAAGCCCTCCGCAGGCACAGGCCGGCCGGCCTCATCCTGGTGCTGGATGTGGAGGACCAGTTCTTTCGGCAGGTCGGCGCCTTCCTCTCCACGAGCAGGGTGACGCTCGGCGAACCGGCCGAGCCCGGTCCTCCGGTCGTGTTCGCCCGGAGATCGGCGGTGCCGGCGGCGCTCCGGGGATCTGACGCCCCGCCGGACCTGTCGGGGTGGACCGGAGAGCTGCGCACCGAGTCGGCGGTCGAGCGCGCGGAGGGACTCAACACGATCGGCGTGCTGGAGGGCTCCGACCCGAACCTCCGGAACGAGTATGTGATCTTCACCGCCCACATGGACCACGAGGGCGTCGGCCGTCCGGATGCGAGCGGCGATTCCATCTACAACGGCGCCGACGATGACGCGTCCGGAACGGCCACGGTGGTGGAGCTGGCCCAGGCGTTCGCCAGCCTGCCCACCCCGCCGCGCCGATCGCTGATCTTCATGACGGTAAGTGGAGAGGAGAAGGGACTTCTCGGCTCGCGCTGGTACAGCGAGCACCCCGCGTTCCCGCTCGAGCGGACGGTGGCCAACATCAACATCGACATGGTCGGTCGAAACTGGCGGGACACGATCGTCGCGATCGGCAAGGAGGAATCCACGCTGGGGGCGGTGGCCGAGCGGGTCGCCGCCGAGCACCCCGAGCTGGACATGGCGGTGATCGATGACCTGTGGCCGAACGAACGGTTCTATTTCCGCTCCGACCATTACAACTTCGCGCGGAAGGGAGTGCCGATCCTCTTCTTCTTCAACGGCACGCACGAGGATTATCACCGGCCTTCCGACGAGCCCGACCGGATCGAGTACGAGAAGATCTCGAGGATCGGTAAGCTTCTCTTCTACCTGGGGCTCGAGATCGCCAACGCCGACGCCCGGCCGGAGTGGACCCCCGAAGCCTATCGGCGCGTGGTGGAGGGGGCGGGGGAGTGAGCCCGTGCGTGTATTGTAGCCGGGGACGGGAGATCCTACATTGACTCGAGGAGCGCGGGAAAGGATCCGTCCGCCGTGGTCGTCGAGCAGGCCGGCGGCGCATGCAGCGTGATCGAGGGTTTCCGCAAGCCCGCCGCGTTGCCACGGATCGAGAATGCCTTCAGCAGGGAATGGAAGATGGCCGAGCAGAGTGACGGACCGTACATCGTGATCGAGCGGAGCGGCTTTCCTCTTGGCGCGTTCCTCGGAGGGATAGCCATCGGAGCGATCGTCGGCCTCCTGTACGCGCCGAAGTCCGGTCGCGAGACCCAGCAGGACATCCGCGACGGGCTGCGCCGCCTGCGGGACGATGCCGAAGAGAAGTTCGCCGAGCTGCGCGAGGAGGCCGGGGAGAAGTACGGCCAAGTGCGCGAGGACGTGGCCGAGCGGCTGGAGTCCGCCCGCAGCGAGCTGCGCCAACGGAAGCACCGGGCGGAGGAGGCCGTGCGGGCCGGCCGTGACGCCGCGCGAAAGGCTCGCGAAGACCTCGAGAAGAGGGTGGCGGAGTCGAAGGAAGAGTACCGGGAGCGATTGGCCGTGTCGGTCGGTGAGGGAGCGGAGAGCGCAGAAACGGAAGAGGAGGCGTAGCGCCGCTCCGCGGGATCTGAAGGGTTGACGACCTGGCCGGGGTGAGGCCAGGGTTGCCGCGGGAGGTGGGGCGCGGCCTGCTCGACCGCGTGCGCGGCGTGGGTCGCTTCGCCCGGGAGGTCCTCGAGCAGTCGGGCCACGACCGGGTTCTCTTCCTCGCCTCCGGCCTCACCTTCAGCCTCCTCCTGGCCGCCATCCCCTTCCTTCTGCTCATCCTCTCCGTCGTCGGCCTCCTTCTTGCCCCGCGCCTCCAGGTCGCGCCGGCGGACGTGCTGGATCGGCTGTGGGAGTACGTTCCGATCTCGGATCCGACCGTCCAGGCGGAGGTCGGGCGGCAGCTGGCGGAGGTCATCGGGAACGCGGGTTCTCTGGGGCTCATCAGCGGCACCCTCTTCGTATGGTTCTCCGCCCGGCTCTTCGCCGCCCTGCGCGCCGCGCTCGGCGAGGTGTTCGATGTACGCGACCGTCCCGGATTCCTGCATGCCCTGCTTCGCGATCTCTTCATGGTGGTCAGCAGCACCGTCCTGCTGACCGCGAACGTGGTCCTCACCTCGGCCCTGGCAGGCGTCGGGGCCGGCGAGCTGGAGCGGCTCGGCATCGACCCCGGCGCCGTCGTGAGCGCGCTCGGGTTTGTCTCCGCCTACCTCTTTGTATTCCTCATGTACCTGCTCATCTACAAGGTCGTGCCGGGCGATCGACTTCGCTGGCGCACGGCGGCGGTGGCAGCGGTTTTCGCGGCTACGGCCTTCGAGGCGCTGAAGGCGGCGTTCGGCTGGTACCTGGCGACGTTCGGTGACGTGGGGCCGTTCTCCTTCGCGCTCGCCACCCTCATCGTGCTCGTGGTCTCCCTGTACTACTCCTCGGTGATCTTCCTGCTCGGAGGCGAGGTGGCGAAGGTGGCCGCGCTGCGGCGCATCATGCGGGCGCGGCTGGAGATGTTCGAGCCGACTTGACGGCGCCCGCGCCTCCTAGCGCGGCCGTCCGGCCCGCGCGTCCACGAAGTGGCAGGAGGCCCTCCCGGCCGGTAGATTGGATGGGTCCCGCCCATCCGCCGTGTGGCTTCGGGAGGTCAGGTGGCGCGAACGGCAGATGGCCGAAAGGTGGTCATCCGTAACAGGAAGGCCCGGCACGAGTTCGAGATCCTGGAGGAGGTGGAGGCCGGCCTCGTCCTGCGCGGCGCGGAGGTCAAGTCGCTGCGCGCGGGCAAGGCGAACTTTACGGACTCTTTCGCCAGGGTCGAGAGGGGGGAGCTGTGGCTGTACAACCTCCACATCGCGCCGTACGAATCGGCCCACGTCGATCCGCCGGATCCGCTGCGAACTCGTAAGCTGCTCGTTCACCGTAAGGAGCTCGAGCGGCTGGCCGCCAAGACGGCCGAGCGCGGTCTGACCCTCGTCCCCCTGGACATTCACTTCACGAACGGTCGAGCGAAGGTCACGCTCGGACTGGCCCGGGGGAAGAAGCTGCACGACAAGCGCGAAACCCTCAAGCGCAGCGAGATGCGGCGGGAGGTCGAGCGTGCGTTGCACAGGCGGCGGTAGGGGATGGATCGAGAGCGGGAGAGTCCCGGGCCGGCGGCTCGTCCAGGCCGGGGCTCCCGTGAAGGGGTGGGCGGCGGTGTGGGGGCGAGGTGCGGGCCGGGCCGGGGCGCTGGCCGTCGCGCTCTGCTGGGCAGCGGCTTTCCCGTCGATGCCCGCGCTCGCGGTGCAACGGGCGCCGGAGTCGGAGGCCGCGGCGCTCGGCGATGGGGGGGCACGGCTGGCCGTGTCGTACGAGCGGGGCTTCCCGGCGGCCGAGCTGGGGGCCCTGGTCGGGGTGGTGTTCTCTTCTACCCGGATCCTCGGCGCCGAAGCGAGCGCTCGGCTCGGCGCGGAGCTGCTCCACTTTCGGGCCGGGTCTCCGTTCGTCCGCCACGGCGACGCCGTCTTTCAACTGGCCAACGCCCCGTACCTGGCGAGGGGGCACTTCTGGGTTCCCCTCGAGCTGCTATCGGAGCGCCACCCGATCGCGCGGGCGAGAACGGCCGCGGGCTCCGGCGTCGCGGCACCCATGGCCTCCGTGCACCCCGGCTCGGCGGACGCCCCGGCGGGAACGGCCTCGGTGCGGAGCCGTCGCGGGGGACCGTGGCGGGTGGTGATCGACGCCGGCCACGGAGGGCACGACCCCGGCACGGTGAGTCGACGAACCGGGGCCCGGGAGAAGGACATCACCCTCGCCGTGGCTCTCCGTCTGCACGATTTGTTGAAGAGGCGATCGGACTTGGAGCCGATCCTGACCCGCGCGGACGATCGATTCCTGAAGCTTCGCGAGCGTTCCCGGATCGCCACCGCGAAGAGCGCGGACCTCTTCGTCTCCATCCACGTGAACGCTCAGGAGCGCGGATCGAGCGCGCGCGGCTTCGAGACGTACTTTCTCTCCGAAGCGCGGACCGAGGAATCAAAGCGGGTGGCGATGCGCGAGAACAGCGTCCTCGAGCTGGAGGGCGAGACGGCCGCGGGAACCATCGGCACGTTGCAGTACATCCTGGCGGGGCTCGAACAGAACGAGAACGTGCAGGAGTCGAATCGCTTCGCGGGATTCGTGCAGAACGAGCTGCGCCGAGAGGTGGAAAGCCCTGATCGCGGGGTCAAGCAGGCCGGCTTCTACGTGTTGATGGGAGCGACCGGTACGATGCCTTCGGTCCTGGTCGAGACCGGCTTCATCACCAACCCGGGCGACGAGAAGATGCTGCGAAGTCGTACCGGGGTGGAGCGCATCGCCCGCTCCCTCGACCGAGCGATCGGGAGCTATTTCGAAGAGGTCGACCGGCGCCTGCAGCGGCTTTCGGCGGCCGGGGCCGGGGATTGAGATCGCCGCTGCGCTCCCGCCTGACGGTTCTGGCCGCTGCGGGGCTGGCCGGTTGCGTCTACTACAACACCCTGTACAACGCCGAGCGGGAATACGACCGCGCGGAGCGAGCGCTGCGGGAAGGGCGGCTCGGGGAGGCGAACGTCGCGCTGGACAGCGTGATCGCGAAGACGGGTCGAGTGCTGACCGGGCATCCGAACAGCAAGTACGCCGATGACGCGGCGATCCTCAAGGCCCGCTCGGAGGTGTATCGGGGGCGGTGGGAAGCGGCGTACCGGTCGGCCGAGCTCGCAGCCCGGCGAACGAACGATCCCGCCCTCCGTTCGGTGGCGAGGGGGATCGTGGGCGTCGCGGCTTTCGAGCTGGGAGATCCGGGGATGGCGCGCGAGCACCTCACGCAGGCGCTGGACGGGAAGCTCGGGGCGAGGGATCGCACGATCTTCCTCTTCACGCGCGGTCGCGCCCGACTCGCCCTCGGGGAGGCAGATGCGGCCGGCGCGGACCTTCGCGCGGCGGTTGAGGAGGCGGAGGAGTCGGGCCTCGACCAGCTCGAGCTTGCGTCGGCCCTTGCCCGCGTCGGGGAGTACGAGCACGCGGTAGCCCTCACGCGCCGCATGCTGGACATCGACCAGCTGGTGGACCTCACCGAGCCACAGCGGCGGCTCGTGGACACCCTCATGGTCCTCGCTCCCGAGTCGCTCGACGCGATGTTCACCGAGCTCTTGGATGCTCCAGGGCGGAGACCGGTGCAGAGATCCGTCCTCTACCTGCACCAGGGTCGCACGCGAGAGCGACTCGGCGACGATGCCGGAGCGCTCGCGGCCTACGCGGCCGCCCTCGAGGCCGCGGTCACCACGCGCGCCGCCGGCGAGGCGGCTTACCGTTGGTCTCGGCTCGAGCTTGCCGGCGCCCGGGATGCCGGGACGGTCGCGGCGACGCTGGGGCGTCTCCAGACCGCCACGCGTGTGGCGCCGCGAGCCGTGCAGGACTCGGCCATCGCTCTCACCGCGGCTGTCGAGCTGTTCAGCGGTCTGATGGGGGCGTACGAGAGCCGCGGAGCGGCCGCGGCGGAGGCCCTACTCCGCTCAGCGGAGATCGCCCGGGCCGACCTCCGCTCGCCCGAGCTCGCCCGCGGCCTGTACCTGCGCTATCTGAGGCTCGTCCCGAGATCTCCGTGGGCCGCGAAGGCGATCCTCGGAGCCCTCTCCCTGTCGGGAAGCCGGGCGGACGGGATCGAGGGGGCGGTCGACCTCGGGGACGCGACGGACGCGGAGCTCCACCGGCGGCTACGGGAGCTCGACCCGGGGGACCCCTACTTCCTCGCTCAGACCCGTGTTTCGTCGGTGGCGGCCGAGTCCGCGTACGTCCGATCCGAGCGGGAGCTGCGGCGGCGTTTGACCGACATACGCGCGCTTTTCGACGACCGGGTACGCCCGGTGGTCGCGGATACGGCCGAGGCCGTGGTGGACTCGGCCGCGCACGGCGCGCGAGCCGACAGCGCACGCGTCGAGTTTTGACCGGCTCCGACGCCGTGGCGGCCGCACACGCCGAGCGGACCGGGCCGGGGTCGCGGTCCGCCCCCGGCGCCCCCCTCCGCCGCTGGTCCACGGTTCTGAGCCATCGGGCCGTGGCGGAGGCGACATGGTGGCTCGAGGTGGAGTGCCCCGACGTGGCGCGCGGCAGCCGGCCGGGACGATTCGTGATGATCGGCTTCGGGCTCGAGAACACCGACGCTCCGTTCCTGCCCCGACCGTTCAGCGTGGGATGGCGGTCGCCCGACGGGCGCCTCGGTTTTCTCGTGCGGGAGTTCGGGGCCGGGACCCGTCGCCTCGCCTCGGTGCGGGAGGGGGACCGACTGCTCCTCCTCGGCCCGCTGGGGAGCGCCTTCCGCCCGGACCCGGAGCGCCCGTCGCTGTGCGTCGCCGGCGGGGTGGGTCTCGCCCCCTTCATATTTCTCGCCGCCGAGGAGCGAGCGAGGGGCAGGGAGCTCCGCCTCCTGTACGGCGAGCGGGTCGGATCGCGCGTCTTCGATCCCGCCCTCCTCGAGACGCTGGCTCGAGGATCCGTGGAGGTGTGGACGGAGGATGGCCGAGCGGGGCTGCGCGGGCCCGTCACCCGTGGGATCGACCTTCGCGGCGATCCCCTTCTGATGGCGTGCGGTCCGACGCCGATGCTGCGGGCCGTGGCCGAGCTGGCGCGGGAGGCCGACCTCCCGCTCCAGGTCTCGGTGGAGGAGCACATGGCCTGTGGGATCGGTACCTGTCAGGGCTGTGTGGTCGCCGGGGCGGACGGCCGGTGGATCCAGTCGTGCACGGAGGGACCGGTGTTCCGCGCCTCGGAGCTGTCCTGGCCGTGAGAACCCTCCCCCCTGACTCGACGCGCCGGATTCACCCGCCTCCCTTCGCCGCGGGGCGTCCGTGAGACCCCTGGCGCAGCGCGTTTTCGGAACGGAGTTCGTGAGCCCCGTCCTCCTCGCTTCGGGGACGTGCGGCTACGGAGAGGAGTACGCCGATCTGATTCCCCTCGACGAGCTCGGCGGGCTCGTCACCAAGGCGGTGAGCGTGGAGCCTCGGCCGGGCAACCCGCCGCACCGCGTGGCGGAGACGCCCGCGGGGATGATCAACGCGATCGGGCTGGCGAACGTCGGCCTCGAGCGTTTCATCGCCGAGAAGCTTCCGTGGCTGCGGGAGAACCTGAGGCGGGCGCGCGTCTTCGTGAACGTCGTGGGTCGCACGGTCGACGAGTTCGCGGCGGTGGTGACGGCGCTCGACACCGAGCAGGGCTTCCTCGGCTACGAGATCAACGTCTCCTGTCCGAACGTGGAGGGGGGAACGATGTTCGGGACGGACGAGCGAGCGCTGGCGGCGCTCGTCACCCGCCTTCGGGAGGAGACGGAGCGCCCGCTCGTGGTGAAGCTCACCCCGAACGTGCCGGACATCGGGGTGTACGCTCGTATCTGCGAGGAGTGCGGAGCGGACGGCCTGAGCGCGATCAACACCTTCCCGGGGATGCTCATCGACGTGGAGCGACGGACGCCGGTGATCGGGAACGTGACGGGCGGCGTGAGCGGTCCGGCCATCCTCCCCATGGGGGTCTACCTCACCTGGCGGACGGCCCAGAGCGTTCGTGTACCGGTCATCGGCGCCGGCGGGATCCGCTCGGCCTCCGACGCCCTCCAGTACATCCTGGCCGGGGCATCACTGGTGCAGATCGGGACCGCCCTGTTCGTGGACCCGGGGGCGGCCGTGCGGGTGAACGACGGGCTGCAAGCGTATCTTGGCCGACACCGTATCGAACGTATCTCCGACCTCATCGGCGCCGTGCAGCTCTCGGAGGTGGCAGATGCCTGACAGCGACTCTGGGTCCGGGGCCGGCTCGGACCTCTCCTCGATGCGGGCCGCGGGGGAGGGTTCCGGGGCGACCGTCCTTCGGCGGCCGGCTCCCGAGGTGATCGTGGCCCTGGACTACCCGGAGGAAGAGGCGGCATGGGGCCTGGTCAACCGGCTTCCTCCCGGGACCTGGTGCAAGGTGGGGCTCGAGCTCTTCACCCGGTGCGGCCCCGGCTTCGTGAAGCGTCTCGCCTGGCGGGAGCACCCGATCCTCCTCGACCTGAAGCTGCACGACATCCCGACCACGGTCGCGGGCGCCGTGCGGTCCGTGGCCGGCCTCGGCGTCCGCCTCCTCACCGTGCACGCTTCCGGAGGGGCGGCGATGCTGCGAGCCGCCGTGGAGAGCGCGCAGAGAGGATCGGAGCTGCGCATCCTGGCGGTGACGGTCCTCACGTCGCTGGACGACGGCGCCCTGGCCGACGTGATGGGATCCGGTGTGGCGGTCGAGGAGGCCGTCGGCCGGCTGGCGGGGCTGGCGCGGGAGAGCGGGGTTCATGGAGCCGTCGCTTCGGTGGCGGAGTGTCGGGCGATCAAGCTCTCCTGCGGCGAGGAGTTTCTCGTTGCCACACCCGGTATACGGCTCGCCGGTGATGCGGAGCACGATCAGAAGCGTGTCGCGCGCCCTTCCGTAGCGCGGGACGCGGGGGCGGACTTCCTGGTCGTGGGGCGGTCCGTGACGGGCGCGGCCGATCCGCTGGAGGCGCTTCGCCGGGTGCGGCTGGAGGCCGGAGCGCAGCAGGGATGAGGCACGAGGGTCCCCACAGGCGGCGGCGAGGGCGCGCCGAGGTCCCGGGCGATCGCCGGCGGTCGGCCTTCCGGCTCGGAGGATCCCCGTGAGTATCGGATCGAGCCTCCCCGTCCCCGCGTATTTCGACCCGGAGAGGGTCGGCCAGGTGTGGAGGGTCCCCTACGAGCGGCGGGCCGCCGAGGCCGAGCGCTGGGCCGCGGAGCACGGCCTCCGGCCCGCCGCCGAGGACGAGCTCCGGGTATGCCTCGTCGCGGTAGACGTCCAGAACACCTTCTGCATTCCGGAGTTCGAGCTGTTCGTGGGTGGCCGCTCAGGGACCGGGGCGGTCGACGACAACCGCCGTCTGTGCGAGTTCATCTATCGGAACCTCGCCGCGATCACGCGGATCTGTCCGACCATGGACACGCACCAGGCCTTCCAGATCTTCCACTCCGTCTTTCTGATCGGCGCGGACGGACGGCATCCGGACCCCTACACGCTGATCTCGGCCGAGGACGTGGAACGCGGCGCGTGGAGGGTCAACCCGGCGGTGTACGCGGAACTCGGGCTGGACGAGGCGAGCGCACGGCAGTTCCTGCGTCACTATACGAGATGTCTGAAGGAGGGAGGGAAGTACGACCTCACGATCTGGCCCTACCACGCCATGCTAGGCGGGATCGGTCACGCGCTGGTCTCCGCCGTGGAGGAAGCCGTCTTCTTCCACACGATCGCGCGGCAGAGCCCGGCGGCCTTCCAGGTGAAGGGCAACCTCCCGCTGACCGAGCACTACTCGGTGCTGGGGCCCGAGGTGCGGGAGGATCCGGACGGCAGGCCGATCGCCGGGAGCGACGATGGGTTCATCGAGATGCTCATCGGCTTCGACGCGATCCTCGTCGCCGGCCAGGCCAAGAGTCACTGCGTGGCCTGGACGATCGAAGACCTCCTGGTGAATCCCCTCATCCGGTCGCAGGGCCTCGCCGGCAAGGTGTACCTGCTCGAAGACTGCACGTCGCCCGTCGTGGTCCCGGGCGTGATCGACTTCACGGAGGAGGCCGAGTCCGCCTTCCGCCGCTTCGCGGACGCCGGGATGCACGTGGTCCGCTCGACGGATCCGATGGAGAGCTGGCCGGGGATCGCGGCAGCCCTGCGCTGCTAGACGGCCCGCTCGGGCCGCGTCCCGCGTCCCTGGGCGGCCCGCTCGCCGCCCCCCTGCGGCCCCTCCCGCTGAGTCGAGCGGCCGGCGGACGGTCCGTGTGTCTCTCAGCTCAGCCGACCGCGCGGCTCACGTCGTTCTCGTAACGCAGGAGTCCCTCGCTGATCGCCACCGGGTACGGTGGCTCGGCCGGGACTAGGGAGCGGACGCGCTGCGGGAGACGAGCGATCTCGGAGCGCGCTCGCTCCCGGGCCTCGTCCAGGTCGGTCTCGCCTTCGGGAAGCCTCACTCCCCCCCGCATCACGGGCCGTAGAAGCGGCCGACCCGGGCCCGTGTCCTCCGCCTCCGCGATGACGTCGCGCACCGCCTCGCCGTCCTCCTCCAGCCGATACACCTGCTTCCGCCCGGGCAGGGTCTCCTTGCCGGGCGACAGCTTGAGCCGTCCTCGCCCGGCGTACGCCGTGAGCTTGTACACCATGTCGAGACCGGGGGCGTCGCTCGACACGGCCATCGCCGTCCCGACCCCGAAGCCCGAGATGGGCGCCCCCTCCTCGACGAGACGGGCGATACGATACTCGTCGAGCCCGCCGCTCGCGAAGATGCTCACCCCATCGAGACCGGCCGCATCCAGCTGGCGGCGCGCCTCGACGGCGAGCCGGCCGAGGTCGCCGGAGTCGAGCCGAACCCCCCGGACGTCGAAGGCCTGGCCCTTGGCCCGAGCCAGCGCGATGACCTTCCGCACCGCCTCGAGCGTGTCGTACGTGTCGAGCAGCAGGATCGTCCCCGGATAGAGCTCGGCGAAGGCCGCGAACGCGTCTTCCTCCCGTTCGTGTGCCTGCACGTAGCTGTGGGCCATCGTGCCGCTCACCCGGAAGCCGTAGCGCATGCCCGCCAGGAGGTTGCTGGTCGAGTCCACTCCCGCGATGTGGAACGCCCGGGCGGCCTTGAGGCCCGCGTCCACCCCGTACATCCGCCGGAGCCCGAAGTCCACCACCGTGCGTCCTCTCGCTGCCGTCACGACGCGCGCCGCCTTGGAGGCGAGGACCGTCTGGAAGTGGATCTGGTTCATGATCAGCGTCTCGACCAGCTGTGCCTCCGGCAGCGGCGCCACGACCTCGAGCAATGGCTCGTTGGCGAACACCGGCGTGCCTTCCGGCACCGCGTACACGTCCCCCGTGAAGTGAAGCTCCGCCAGCCAATCCAGGAACGGGGCGGACAGCTCGTCCAGAGTCGAGAGGTAGTCCAGCGCGTCGGAAGAGAAGCGCAGGCCTTCCAGGTAGTCGAGAGCGCTATCGAGGCCGCACGTCAGCAGGTAGTTGCGCTCCGCCGGCAGGCGGCGCACGAACAGGCTGAACACGGCCCGGTCGAACATCTCCTCGCGCCAGTACGCCTGGAGCATGGTCAACTCGTACTGGTCTGTGAGGAGCGCGATGTCGCCGTCGGGCGAACCGAGAGTCCGCACTCGTGTCATGTCCCTCCGTCATGGCCGTGATCGGATCGACGACGCCCGCCCCCAGCGTCCCGTACCCGAACCGTTCTCCACCGTTGGGTTCGTCTCCGCGGGGCCGATCCCCCGTGGGCCGAGTCCCGCCGAAGATCGACGCACGCGGCCTCGACTTCAAGGCGCGGGAGCCCACGATAGGGAGGAGGCGGAGGCGGGAAGGCGAGCGGCGACGATGCTTTCCCCGCTCGGGGACCCCGTCCAAGCGAACGCCCCGACGGCGCGACGCGACGATCCGCGAAGTCCGCCGGGGCGTCCCGCCCCTCGATGCTTCGGCTTCCTCCCGTCTACCCTAACCCACCACCCGCACGAAGAGCATCTCGGGCCGCCGTTTCATCCTCCACCTTCCGTAGATCATCCCATCCTCCCCTCATCCTCTATGTTCGACGCCTGGCGATCTCAGTGACTTTGACCATCGGAGTCGATGCGTTCCGCGCCTCGAGCCTCCGAAGGGCCTACGAGCTTCGCCCCTTCCCGGTTTCAGGAGCGCGAGGGCAGGTCTCAGCGGCGAGATACGTCACGGCCGGCCGAGGATCCGCCAGTACAGGAGCAGGTTCACCGCGATGACGAGGGCGCCCAGCCACATGTGGATCGACGTCCAGTTGGCCGGATAGAGGAGCCCGCCGAGGTAGTGGTCGAGGAACCCGGTCTCGTAGCCCGCCGTACCCGCCAGGCGGCGGAGCTTCTGCTCCAATGGAGTCAGCGGGCAGATCCACCCCAGGAACTCGATGGCCGCCCCGTACAGGACGCACGGGACGTGCAACCAGGCGATCCAGCTCTTCCACAGGAGGAGAAACGCGCCGAGCGCGACGAAGACCACGAAGCCGAAGTGCGCGAGCATGACGAGATCCGCCAGGATCCGGTAGGTCATTCGACGGCTCCTCGCCTCACCCACCTCGGCTCATCGGTCTCGCTCTCCGCGGAGGGTGGGCCACCGTTCGTGCACGCTTCCGCTCCGTTCCCGGCTACAATCCCGTTGCCCCCCGCCGCTCCGAGGGCGATCGTCTCACACTCGGTGCTTCGCCGGAAGTGAGCAAGGGTACGGGATGCCGGGCGGAGGGGCGGCTCCCGATGCGAGTTCCGGGGCGGCGCTCAGCTCGGCCTCGAGCGGGACGGATCGGAGCGTAAGTGAAAGCGGTTCGAATCGGCCGGTACGGCGGCCCCGAAGTGCTCCGGCTGGACGAGGTGCCCGAGCCGGTGCCCCTGCCCGCCGAGGTGCGGGTCGCGGTGCGGGCGGCGGGCGTGAACCGTGCCGACCTGCTGCAGCGCCGGGGAGCCTACCCGGCGCCGCCCGAGGCGCCGCCCGACATCCCGGGACTGGAGTTCTCCGGAGTCGTGGAGGCAGCCGGCGAGGGGGTGCGGGAGCCGGCCGTGGGCACCCGGGTGATGGGACTGCTGGGAGGCGGCGGATACGCCGAGAAGGTGGTGGCGCGGGCCGACATGGCGCTCCCGATCCCCTCCGGTCTCTCGTTCGTCGAGGCGGCCGCCGTGCCGGAGGCGTTCTACACCGCGTTCGACGCCCTCGTCCTCCAGGGCGGCTTGCAGCCGGGGGAGCGGGTCCTCGTTCACGCGGCCGGAAGCGGGGTCGGGACTGCGGCTCTTCAAGTCGCGGATGCCTTCGGCGCCGGCCTGGTGATCGGCACGGCATCGGCCGCCAAGCTTCGGGCGATCGCGGCGCGAGGCCTTCGCCTCGACGCCGGGGTGGACTACCGCAGCGAGTCTTTCCGCCGCGTGGTGGATCGGCTCACGGGTGGACGGGGGATGGATCTGGTGCTGGACCTCGTCGGCGCCGTCCACTGGCAGGACAATCTCGCCTGCGTGGCGGAGCGCGGCCGCATCCTCCTCGTCGGGCTGGTGGGGGGAAGCAGGGCGGAGGTGGACCTCGCCACCCTGCTGCGCAAGAGGCTCCACGTGGTCGGCACCGTCCTCCGTTCCCGCAGCGTCGCGGAGAAGCTCGAGCTGACGGCCGCGTTCCGGGACTCCGTGCTCCCGCTGCTGGAGAACGGACGCCTCCGCCCCGTGGTGGACCGCTCGCTCCCGCTCGCCGAGGCCGCCGAGGCGCACGCGTACATGGAGGCAAACCGGAACGTGGGGAAGATCGTGCTTGAGATCGGAGCAGAGGGCTCCCGGAGCCGACCCGCCTAGCTCCCCGCGCCGGCCGCGGCCCGATGCGGCGGCTCTTCCTTCTCCGCCTCCGCACCCTCCGCCGGCGACAGGCACTGGGCTCCCACGCACCCCTCCTCGAGCCACAGATGATCGCCCTTCAGCACCCGGCGTGCCGTGCGGTACATGAGGGCGTCGTCGTTCGACCCCATGTCGCGGAAGAGGTCCTTCACCCGCCGGCGCGAGAGCCGGCAGAACAGGTCGGCCACCTCCTCCGCCTCCGCCGCGTGCGGTGCGCCCTTGCGGCGCAGCATGTCGGCCCGCCCGACCGTCGCCGCGATCGCGAACAGCTCGGCGCCGATGTCCACCGCACGGAAGAGGATCGCCTGTCTCCGCTGCAGACCCGCCCCGTAGCGGATCATCTTGTGGAACAGGGTGCGGGCGAGCTTGCGCGAGGACCTCTCCACGAAGCGCATGTGCGCGGCAAGCCCGCCGAACTCGGAGAAGCCCCACAGCCCGCCGAGCCCGATCCATAGCCGCGGATACCAAACGGCGTAGAAAGCCACGACGCTCGGAAGCCGGGCCAGCTTGCCGGCCAGGCTCAGATCTCCCTCCACCAGCTCTCCCGCCACCTGCAGGTGGCGGTCCACCGCCTCGCGGGCGATGAAGAGCCGCATGATCTCGCTCGAGCCCTCGAAGATCCGGTTGATCCGGAAGTCGCGGAGCATGCGCTCCGCCGGAACGGCCTCCTCGCCGCGCGCGGCGAGGGAGTCGGCTCTCTCGTACCCACGCCCTCCGCGCGTCTGCACCGCCTCGTCGACCAGCCGCCACCCCGTCTCGGTATTGAAGAGCTTGGCGAGCGCCGCCTCGAGGCGGATGTCGTAGCCGCCTCGGTCCGTCATCAACGCGGCGAGCTCGGCCACCGACTCCATGGCGAAGGTGTGCGCCGCCATGTCGGCGATCTTCTGCGCGATCGCCTCGTGCTTGCCGACGGGCTGCCCCCACTGCACGCGCTCGGCGCCCCAACGCCGGCACATCGCGATGCACGCCTTGCCGGTCCCCACCGCCACGGCGGGGATCGTGAGACGGCCCGTGTTGAGCGTGATGAGGGCCAGCTTGAGCCCCTTGCCCTCCTCCCACAGAAGGTTCTCGCACGGCACCCTCACGTTGGCGAAGTGGAAGTTGCCGTTCTCGATCCCTCCGATCCCCATGAAGTGGTTGCGCTGCCTCATCTCCACCCCGGGCCACGAGGTCTCGACGATGAACGCCGAGATCTTGCGGGTCTTCGGATTTCGGGCCATGACGATGAGGAGATCGGCGATCGTCCCGTTCGTCGTCCACAGCTTGTCGCCGTTCAGGATGTAGTGGGTGCCGTCCTCGCTGAGCTCGGCCGTGGTACTGAGCCGGGCCGGGTCCGAGCCGACGTCTTCCTCCGTGAGGGCGAAGGCGGAGATCGCGCCCCTGGCGAGCCGCGGCAGGTACTTCCTCTTCTGCTCCTCGGTGCCGAACATCTTCAGGGGCTGCGGCACGCCGATCGACTGGTGGGCCGACAGAAGCGCCACCAGGCTCCCGTCGATGTTCCCGACGATCGACATGATGCGGCTGTACTCCGTCTGGTTGAACCCGTGGCCGCCGTACTCGCGCGGGATCTTGAGGCCGAACGCCCCCATCTCCTTGAGGCGCCGGATGACCCGCTCCGGGATCTTGCGGTCGCGGTCGATCTGCTCCGAGTCCACCTCCGTGCGCAGGAACTCGGTAAGCTCCTCCATGAACTTCCGGGCCCGGTCGCCGACGAACTCGTCCGGGTCGGGGTAGGGATGGATCAGGTCGATACGGAAGCTTCCGAGAAAGAGGTCGCGCACGAACGTGGCTCCCCCCCACTCGCTCTCCCGCGCGGCTTCCGCCACGCGGCGCGCCTCGGCCTCGCTTACCCGCACCCGCTGCTGCTGCGTGGGTCCTCCGCTGGTATCGGCCATGGGTCTGGTCGTCCTCTATTTCAAAGACCTTTCGTAGTCGCTGCGGCGCCCACCGGCAGGCGCTCAAGAAATGTAAGGGCAAGGTCCCGCAGAATCTAACGCGCGAGGACTCTCGGTCGATCCCCTTGGGCCAGCGCGAGCTCCACCCACTCCCGCGCCACCGCACGGTAGTCCCGGCCGTCCACGTCGACCGCCCGGTTGAGGCGTCGCATCTCGTCCGTGTCGATTCGCCCGCCGAGCCGTTCGAGGGAGAGACGCAGGCCGGGAAAGCGCTCCAGCGCGTCCCGCCGCACCACCGGGGCGGCGAAGTACGGCGGGAAGTAGCGCCGGTCGTCTTCCAGCAGTCGGAGGTCGAGCGCCGCGATCTGACCGTCCGTCGAGTTTCCGGCGATCAGATCCACCTCGCCGGCAGCCAGGGCGCGGTACGTAAGGCCGAGATCCATCACCCGAGGCGGCCGCTGGAAGCGCAGGCCATACGCCTCCCGGAGCCCTGGATATCCGTCTTCGCGATCGGCGAACTCGTATCCGAACCCCGCCGTCCACGCGGCCGTGTGCGGCGCCGCGTCGCTCAGGGTGCGCAGGCCGAGGGAGTCGGCCGTCCGCCGGCGCACGAGCATGGCGAACGTGTTCTCGAACCCGAGCGGTTCCGTCCAGGTGAGTCCGAGCCGCTCCTCGTACGCCCGGCGAACGGAGCGGTAGACGCTGTCGGGATCGCCGGTGGGAGGAAGCTCCAGGATCGCGGTGAGCGCGGTGCCGGTGTATTCCACGTACAGGTCGATGTCCCCTCCGACGATCGCCTGGTGGCAGAGAAAAGTGCCGCCCAGGTGCAGCCGACGCTCGACCGGGATTGCCATCGTCCGCTCGACCCACACCGCCACGAGCTCCCCGAGAAGATCCTGTTCGGTGAAGTTCTTGGAGCCGACCACGAGTGGGGCCGGGCCGCGGGAGCACGCGGGGACCGCGGCAGCGAGGACGATCGCCAGGCCCGCGCGCCGGCACAGCAGGCCCTTCACGCTCGCCACCGCGAGAGCCGGCGCTCGAGCCGGCCGAGCCCGAAGTCGGCGAGAAGCGCCAGCACGGCGGCCGGGACCGCGCCGGTGAGGATGACATCGCCGTCCACCATGGAGAGCCCCTGGAAGATGAACACCCCGAGCCCTCCCGCCCCGATCGCCGCCGCGATCGTGGTCACCCCGATGCCGATCACCGTGGCGACGCGAACACCCCCCATCATCACCCCCAGGGCGAGGGGGAGCTCGACCCGCCGCAACAGCTGGCCGTCGGTCATCCCCATCGCGCGGCCCGCCTCCCGAACCGCCGGGTCGATGGTGCGGATTCCCTCGTACGTGTTTCGGATGATGGGGAGCAGCGCGTAGGCCACGAGGGCGACGATGGCGGGGCGCGCCCCGATCCCCCCGAGCCACGGCACCGGGATGAGGAACCCGAGTAGCGCCAGGCTGGGGATCGTCTGCAGCACGTTCACGCCCCCGAGCACGGGCCCCCGAAGCGGGGCGCGCCGGGTGAGCAGGATGCCCACCGGGACGCCGATCCCCACGGCGAGACCGGTGGATACGCCGACCAGCCAGAAGTGCTCCCAGCTGCGCTGGAGCACCTCCGCGCGATGGCCGACCAGGTAGTCCAGAAACCCCATCAGATGGCTCTGCCTCTCGTCTCCGGATCCACATCGCCCTCCATCCGGAAGGCCCGAACGACCGGATTCTCACTCGTCCGGAACCCGTCCACCGATCCCACGAAGGCGATCCGGCCCAACTCGAGGAGGGCGATGCGATCGCCCAGATATACCGCCTCGCGCACGTCGTGCGTTACGAAGAGGATCGTCTTTCCCAGCCGCCGGCTGAGCTCCCGGAACTCCCGCTGAAGCCCGCGCCGCGTGATCGGATCGACCGCTCCGAACGGCTCATCGCACAGGAGGAGCGGGGGATCGGCGGCGAGGGCCCGGGCGACCCCCACCCGCTGGCGCTGTCCGCCGGAGAGCTCGCGCGGGTAGCGCCCGCGGACCTCCCCGGGCTCCAGGCCCACCAGGCGAAGTAGCTCCTCGACGCGGGCCGTCCGGCGCCCCACCTCCCACTCGAGCAGGCGTGGCACGAGCTCCACGTTCTCGGCCACCGTGAAGTGAGGAAAGAGGCCGACCTCCTGGATGACGTACCCGATCCCCCGTCGGAGCTCGATCGGGTCCCAGCTTTCGGTGGGGATCCCGTGTACCCGGACCGACCCGGAGCTCGGCTCGAGAAGCCGGTTGACGAGCCTGAGCGTGGTGGATTTTCCGGACCCGCTGCGCCCGAGGAGGACGACCGTCTCTCCGGCGTCGACGTTCAGCGAGAGCCCCGTCAGAACGCTCGTCCCGCCCAAGTGGACGGACACCGAATCGAACTCGATCACCCTGCGGCCTCCAGGCGTCCCCATCGACCGTCACGTGGAGCACGGGCCGGCCTTGTCTCGAACCGCCCGCGCAATACCTTTGTGTCTTTCCTCGGGAGAGGCCGTGGCCCTCGGCCTCCCTTGCGACCCGGCGGCAGAATGCCGCGGCCGGGGCCGGCGCAGCAAGACGACGACCGGGGCCGGCGCTGCAAGACGACGACCGGGGCCGGCGGGATCAGACGACGGCCAGGGCGGGCGCGATCCGGTGACGGCCGGCGCTGGCGCGGCGAGACGACGACCGGGGCCGGCGCGGATGGGACCCGACCGGGAGGACGAGATGCCAGTGGCCCCGGGAGCGCAGCTCTCCGATTCGGCCGGTTGGACGGACAGCGACTCGCGCCGGCAGGCGATCCGGGACGGCCTCGCCGCGGTGCGCAGTCGCACCCTTCAGCTCATCGCCCCCCTCTCCGCCGACGCCCTCCAGCGGCAGCACAGCCGCCTGATGAGCCCCATCGTGTGGGATCTGGCTCACGTCGCCGCGTTCGAGGAGCTCTGGCTGGTCCGGAAGCTCGGCTCGGGGGCGGCGGAATCGGCGCTGGAGGAGACGTACGACGCCCTCAAGACCCCGCGCTCGAAGCGGGGCGGCCTGGCGCTTCCCGCGGCGGAGGCGGTCCGTCAGCGTCTTGCCATGGTGCGTGAACGGGCGCTCGCCCTCCTCGCCGAGGTGGACCTGGACAGCGACGACCCGCTCTTCCGGGACGGCTTCGCGCACGAGCTGGTGCGGCAGCACGAAGCCCAGCACCAGGAGACCATCCTGCAGACGATCCTCCTCATGCGCGGCGAGCCGTACGTCCCGGCGGCCCGCCGCCCGCTGCCCGGCGAGGGAGAGTCGGCGCGCCCCGGCGCCATGGTGCGCGTTCCGGCCGGCGAGTTCCTCGTCGGCGCGCTTCCCGAGGCGTTCGCGTACGACAACGAGCGGCCGCGGCAGCCCCTGCCCGTGGACGCGTTCGAGATCGGGGCCTTTCCCGTGACGAACGGCGAATACCTCGAGTTCGTGGCGGCAGACGGATACGGCGAGCGTTCCCTGTGGACGGACGAGGGGTGGGCATGGAAGGTGGCGGCCGCCCCGGTCGCCCCGCAGTACTGGTGCCCGGCCGGCGAAGCGACCTGCGTCCTGACGGCGGCGGAGGCGGCCGAGCTGGCGCGGGACGAGGGCCTCGAGGGCTGGCGCCGAGTCACATCGCTGGGCGAGGAGCCGGTGTGCGCAAGCCACCCGGTCATCCACGTGTGCGCCCACGAGGCGGACGCGTTCGCCCGTTTCAGCGGGGCCCGCCTCCCGACCGAGTTCGAATGGGAGAAGGCGGCGGCCTGGGATCCCGACTCGGGAGCCACTCACCGCTATCCGTGGGGGGAGACGGAGCCCTCGGACCTACACGCGAACCTGGGCCAGCTGGGTTTCGGGGTCGTGCCGATCGGGTTGTACCCGGCGGGGCGGAGCCCCGTGGGCTGCCACCAGATGCTGGGCGACGTGTGGGAGTGGACGTCGAGCCCGTTCAAGGGATACGAGGGATTTCGGGCCTTCCCGTACGACGAGTACTCGCTCGTCTTCTTCGGGGACGAGTACCGGGTGCTGCGCGGCGCCTCGTGGGGGACGGCCGCCTGCGTGGCCCGGAACAGCTTCCGCAACTGGGACTACCCGGTCCGGCGGCAGATCCTGGCCGGGTTCCGCCTGGCCCGGGAGGTCGGATGAGACCGGCGGCCGCGCGGGGGAGCCAGGCGCATCTTCGAGGCGACCGCCGCCGAACGAGCGGGTGAGGGAGGTGGGGATGATCGAGGCGACGGAGCGGGTCGTATTTCGGAATCGGCTGGACGAGAGGAATCGGCCGTTCGATCTCGCCGCCGACGTGCGAGCCGGCCTTACGGCGGAGCGGAAGAATCTCCCGCCGAAGTACTTCTACGATGCGCGGGGCTCCGAGCTGTTCGAGGAGATCACCCGGCTTCCGGAGTACTACCTGACCCGCGCGGAGCGCTCGATCCTCGAGGAGCTGGCCCCCCTCCTCATCGCCGAGCTCCGTCCCCTCGCCCTCGTGGAGCTCGGCTCGGGGAGCGCATCGAAGACCCGCATCCTCCTCGACGCGATGCGAAAGGAAGGGCTCCTCGAGGCGTACGGGAGCGTCGACGTGAGCGACGACGCCTCCCGACAGGCGGCGGAGGCGCTCATCGTCAGGTATCCCGGCCTGATCGTGCACAGCGTGATCGGGGACTTCGAAGCCGAGATGATGCTGCCCTTCGCCGACCGCCCTCGCCTCATCGCCTTCCTCGGCTCCACCATCGGCAACCTCACGCCCCGCGGGGCCACGGCGGTCCTGGGCAACGTGCGCGGGCAGATGGGGAGCGAGGACGGGTTCCTCATCGGCTTCGATCTGGTGAAGGACAGCTCGCGCCTCGAGCGCGCGTACAACGATGCGGCCGGAGTCACGGCCGAGTTCAACCTGAACCTCCTGCGGGTGATCAACCGCGAGCTCGATGCGGACTTCGACCTCACCGCGTTCGCGCACCGCGCGTTCTACAGCTCCGAGGAGGCGCGGATCGAGATGCACCTCGTGTCCCTCAGGCCGCAGATGGTCCGTGTCGATGCGCTCGACCTGTGCGTCGAGTTCCGCGAGGGGGAGACGATCCTCACCGAGTTGAGCCACAAGTACACGCGCGACTCCGTCGCCTCCCTCCTCGAGAGCGGAGGCCTGCGGCTCGCCCGCTGGGAGACGGACGGCAAGCGGGACTTCGGCCTTGGGCTGGCGCGCCCGTCGTGACGGCTCTCACCCCGGCGGGCCTCCACGCCGACGTCGTCTCCCTCTTCTCGCCGGCGCACCCGCCGGTCCGGCCCGGCACCGTCGGGGCCGAGCTCGAGCTCCTCCCCGCGGGGCCCGAGGGGCCGGATGGCCGGCCAGCGGTCCTCCCGCTGCAGGCCGAGGGCACCCCCGGACGCTCCCTGGTCGGCTTCCTGGAGGAGTACGCCGAGGCCACCGAGCGCATCGCGGCCGACTGGGACGACTACGGCAGCCCCCGGTTCCGCACCTCGCGGGATGGGGCCATCGGCTTCGAGCCCGGCGGGCAACTCGAGTTCAGCACGGAACCCCGGGCGACCCCGGCGGAGACGCTGGGCGACCTGGTCGGGGTGCTCGGCGGACTCCGAGGGGCTGCTTCGCGAGCCGGCATCCACCTCCTGAGCCGGGGAATGAACCCATGGCACGCGGCCGACGAGGTGGGACTCCAGCTTCCGACGCCCCGGTACCGCCTGATGGACCGGTATTTCGGAGAGGTGGACGCGGGCGGACGGCCGATGATGCGGCTGACCGCCAGCTTACAGGTGAACCTGGACTTCGGCAGCCCGCGCCAGGCGAAGAGGCGGTGGCGCGCCGCCAACCTGCTGAGCCCCGTCTGCACGGCCGCGTTCGCCAACTCCCCCCGGCTTCTTCCCGACGGGACGCTGGCGCGCAGTGGGCGGGCGGTGGCTTGGGAGAGGACGGACCCGACTCGCACGGGCCTCGTCATCGACGAGGCCCCGGAGGGGATCGAAGCCCCCTGGGAGCGCTACCTCGCCTTCGCCATGCGGGCCGGCGTGATGACGCGGCTCGGGGAGGATGGCGTTCCGCACCCACCGGGCGGACGTTTCCGCTTCGGGGAGTGGTGCGCCGGCGCCGCCTCGCCGCCACCCAGGGCCGAGGAGTGGCGCGTGCACCTCACCACCCTCTTTCCCGAGGTGCGGCCGCGCGGGTGGCTCGAAGTGCGGTCGATCGACACCCCCCGACCGGAGTGGTGGGGCGTGCCGCTGGTCCTGCTCCCGGCGCTCCTGTACGACGACGAGGCGCTGTCGGAGCTCCTTTCCGTGCTGGAGCCCGTGGCGCCGGGTCGGACCGAGCTCGCCCGACGGGCGGCCCGCCTCGGCCTGGAGGACGAGGAGCTGGGCGGGCTGGCCGAGGCCGCGTTCGGCATCGCCCTGCGGGCCGCGCGCCGCTTCCCGCCGGGATATTTCGCCGCGGAGATGGTGGCGGCGACAGCGGAGTTCGCCGATCGGTATGTGGGCGCGCGGCTCACCCAGGCCGACGAGGCCGCGCCGGCCCGCGCCCCTTGACGAGGCGGCCCGGCTGGACCACACGGCGTGACGAGGCCGCGCCGGCCCGCGCCCCTTGACGAGGCGGCCCGGCTGGACCGCACCGGTGACGAGGCGGCCCGAGCTGGACCACAACCGATGAGGAGGCGGCACCGGCCCGCGCCGGTCCGCCGATCGTCACCCGCCGTCGAGATACAACCTGAGCGCCATGTGGCTCCTTCCCTTCGTATCGCGCCTCTCCCGGTGGGCGGCGCACGGCTACTATCGCTTCGCCGTGGCCGGTCCCCCAACGCCCGTCGAAGGGCCGGTGCTCTACGTGGCCAACCACCCGAACTCACTCGTAGATCCGGCGTTCGTGGCGGCGGCCGCCGGACGCCCGGTGCGCTTCCTGGCCAAGTCCCCGCTCTTCACGGACCCGGTGGTCGGGTGGCTGATTCGCGCTGCCGGCGCGATTCCCGTGTACCGCCGGCAGGACGACCCGTCGCTGATGGACCGAAACGTCTCGACCTTCGAGGCGGCACACGAGGCGCTGGCCGCCGGGGCCGCGGTCGGGATCTTCCCGGAGGGGCTGAGCCACAGCGATCCTTCCCTGGCCACCCTGCGCACAGGGGCGGCCCGCATCGCGCTCGGAGCGGCGGCGGGGGGGCTGGGAGCCGCCTTCCCGATCGTTCCGGTCGGCATCGTCCTGCGCAGGAAGGAGCGCTTCCGCTCCAGGGCTCTCGCCGTGGTGGGGGCGGCGATCCGGTGGGACGACCTGGCCGGTCGGGCCGAGGAGGACGTGGAGGCCGTGCGCGAGCTCACGGCGCGCATCGAGACCGCGCTCCGCGAGGTGACGGTGAACCTCGAGCGGTGGGAGGACGCGCCGGCGGTGGAGTGCGCGGAGGCGATCTACGCGGCCGAGTTCGGCCTGGAGCGGGACGTGGCGGCGCGCGTGAAGCGCCTCCGCCAGGTCACCGAGGGGCTCGGCGTGCTGAGGCGACAGGACCCGGAGAGGCTCAGGGGGCTGTACGCCTCGGTGAGCCGATTCGCCGCCGTCATGGAGATGCTCGGCACCACGCCCGCGGCTCTCGACCGCCTGGTCCGGCCGCGCGCCGCGGCCGGGTGGGTCGTCCGGCGGCTCGTCTACTTCGGAATCCTGGCGCCCCTCGCGCTGGTCGGGCACGTTCTGTTCGCCGTGCCGTACTGGCTTACCGGGCGGATCGAGAGCGTCGTCGACCTCGAGCCGGACGTGCGCGCCACCCACAAGCTCCTCGGCGGGATCGCCATCTACGCCGGGTGGATCGCCCTTCTCGCGGGGGCTCTCGGGCTCGCCGCCGGCCGTCCGTGGGGACTGGCCGCGCTGGCGGCCCTCCCGGCCCTCGGCTTCCTCACACAGGGAGTCCGCGACCGCTGGGGAAGGGCAAGAGCGGATGCGCGACGGTGGCTCCTCCTCCGGCGGCGGGCCGCCCTCCGGGCGCGACTCCTCCGGCGCCGCGCCGAGCTGGCGGCCGAGCTGGACGAGCTACGGGAGCGCCTTGTCATCGGCGGTGACGGGTCTTACGAATAGCGACTCCTCCCACAAGAGCGATCGCACGCGCCCCACCCATCCCTCGCCGCCGCCGGAGCGACAGGCATGAGTGAACCGAAAAAGAACGATCCCCGAGTCATCTTCGGCTGGGCGATGTACGACTGGGCGAATTCCGCCTACTTCACCACCATCGCCGCGGCCCTGCTGCCGGCCTACTTCGCGCGCAGCATCGTGCCGGAGGGGGGCTACGAGATCTTCGGCCGGACCCTGGATGGCCAGAGTCTGTGGGGCTATCTGGTGAGCTTCGGGACCTTCGTCATCTTCCTCCTTACCCCGGTGCTGGGCGCCGTGGCGGACTTCTCTGCCGCCAAGAAGCGCTTCCTGCGAGCCTTCGCGTACGGAGGAGCCCTCTTCGCCGTCTCCTTCTTCTTCATGGGAACCGGCGACGTCCTGCTCACCATGGGGCTCTTCTTCCTCACCCAGGTCGGTTTCGTGAGCGCCAACGTCTTCTACGACGGATTCCTTCCCGACCTCACGACGCCCGACACGATCGACCGGGTCTCCGCCAAGGGGTACGCCTTCGGGTACATCGGCGGCGGCCTGCAGTTCACGCTGGCGCTTCTCCTCGTCTCCTTCCACGAAGCGCTCGGCCTGGATCGGGCGCTGGCCGTACGCCTCGCTCTCGCCATGGCCGGCGTGTGGTGGTTCGGATTCACGGTGTTCGCCCTGAACCGGCTGGGGGAGACCGGTACGGCTCAGCTGCTCCCGGCCGAGCTGGAGCGGCTCGCCACGCCGGTCGCCTACGCGCGCATCGGCTTCGGGAGGATCCTCGCCACGATCCGGAAGCTGGTCGGCTTCAAGCAGCTGCTCCTCTTCCTGGTGGCGTACATGATCTACATCGATGGGATCCAGACGATCATCAACATGGCTTCCGTCTACGCCACCGGCACGCTCGGACTGGGCGAGGTGCAGATCATGATCACCTTCCTCGTCGTGCAGTTCGTCGCCTTCGGGGGCGCCTTCTTCTTCGGCTGGGTGGCGGGCAGGCTGGCGACGAGACCCGCCATCCTGATCTGCCTCGTCGTCTACGCGCTGGTCGCGATCTCGGCGTTCTTCCTTCCGGCCGGTCGCCTGCTACCCTACCTGGCGCTCGGTGCGGTGATCGGATTCGTGCAGGGTGGGGCTCAGTCTCTGAGCCGCAGCCTGTACGGCTCGATGATCCCGGCGGAGGCGTCGGCCGAGTTCTACGGCTTCTACTCCGTGCTCTCCAAGTTCGCGGCGATCTGGGGACCGCTCATCTTCGCCACCGTCGCGGATCGCACGGGCTCCGGCCGGAACGCGATCCTGTCGCTGATCGCCTTCTTCATCATCGGGGGGACGCTCCTCGCTCTCGTCGATATCGAGGAGGCACGCGCGTCCCGGCTTCGGTGGTCGTTCGAGGGAGCGGAGGCAAAGATCGGATGAGCCCTCTGGCGGAGGCGCGGATCGGATGAAGCCCCGCGACGGAGGCTCCGGGCCGCACCGCCCTACAGCTCCTTCACCTCCTCGATGAGGCGGGCGATGGAGTCGGCCGCGTCCCCGAACAGCATCATGTTGGTGGGGCGGTAGAAGAGCTCGTTGTCGATCCCCGCGAAGCCGGGGCTCAGGCTCCGCTTGAGGACGACGGAGTGCGAGGCCCGGTCCACCTCGATGATCGGCATCCCGTAGATCGGGCTCCCGGGCTCATCCCGCGCGGCCGGGTTCACCACGTCGTTCGCCCCCACCACGAGCGCCACGTCCGTGTTCGGGATCTCCGGGTTGACGTCCTCGGGCTCGTACAGCTGCGTATACGGGACGTTGGCCTCGGCGAGGAGGACGTTCATGTGGCCCGGCATGCGACCGGCCACCGGGTGGATGGCGTACTTCACCTGCACGCCGCGCTTCCCGAGCAGGTCGGCCAGCTCGCGGAGCTTGTGCTGCGCCTGGGCGACGGCGAGCCCGTACCCGGGCACGATCACCACGGAGCGGGCGTACGCCAGCATCATGGCCACGTCCGCCGCCTCGGCCGCGTTCACCGGCCGCTCGCCGATCGCCGCCTTCGCGCCGCCGCTCACGGCGCCGGCGCCGAACGCGCCGAACAGGACGTTGGCCAGAGAGCGATTCATGGCGCGGCACATGATCCCGGTGAGGATGAGCCCCGAAGCGCCGACCAGGGCCCCGCTGATGATGAGCGCGTTGTTGCTCAGCACGAAGCCGGCGGCCGAGGCCGCGAGCCCCGAGTACGAGTTGAGGAGGGCGATCACGACAGGCATGTCGGCGCCGCCGATGGGGATGACGAGAAGCACGCCGAGGAGGAGCGATCCCCCGACCATCCCCAGATACACCGCGGCATCGACGTCTCCGACCGCCAGGAGTGTGCAGACCGCCACGATCCCCGCGAGCAGCAGGAAGTTGAAGGTCTTCTGGAGCGGATACGTGACCGCTCGTTCGCTGACCAGCCCCTGGAGCTTCCCGAAGGCGATCATGCTTCCGGAGAAGGTGACCGCGCCGATCAGCGTGCCGGCCAGAATGGATACGTCGGCGTCGATCGGGCTCGGACTTCCCGGGGCGCGCTGCAGATATTCGGCCGCCGCGACGAGCCCCGAGGCGGCGCCCCCGAACCCGTTGAAGACCCCGACCATCTGAGGCATGGCGGTCATCCTGACCGTCTGCGCCATCACGGCGCCGACCGCCGCTCCCGCCACCAGGCCAACGATGATCCACGTGTAGTCCAGGATCGCACGGTCGAGCAGTGTGGCGACCACGGCCAGCAGCATGCCGATCGCCGCCAGCATGTTCCCCCGGCGGGCCGTCACGGGGGAGCTCAGCCGCTTGAGGCCGAGGATGAAGAGAGCGGCCGAGACGAGGTAGGTGAGCTGGATGGCGAGGGGCGCGTCCATTCCGCGCCTACCGCCCCGCGTCCGGCTTGCGCTTGAACATCTGCAGCATGCGGTCGGTGACCAGGAAGCCGCCCACCGCGTTGATCGTCGCGAGGATCACCGCGACGAGCCCGATCCCGATCAGGACGGGGGAGTTGCCGGCCCCGGCGATCACCAGCGCGCCGACGATCGAGATCCCCGAGATCGCGTTGGAGCCGGACATGAGTGGCGTATGGAGGGTCGGCGGGACCTTGGTGATCACCTCGAAGCCGACGAACATCGCGAGCACGAAGACATAGATTCCTACGAGCAGCGTTCCGCTCATCCTCGCTCCTTCCTGTCTGTGAGACTCGAGCCTGCGGCTCTCACGGCCGGAACCGGACCTCGCCCCCGTGCGTGACGCAGATCGCGCCGGTGATCTCGTCCTCCAGGTCGATCTCGAGCCGGCCGTCGGCGATCAGATGCCCGAGGAGAGCCGATACCACACGCGCGTACATCTGGCTGGCATGAACCGGCAGCGATGCGGCGAGCTCGAGCGGTCCGTGGATGGTGACGCCGTGCTCGCGCACCGTCTTCCCGGGCACGGTGAGCTCGCAGTTCCCGCCCGTCTCCGCGGCGAGATCGACGATCGCCGAGCCGGGCCGCATCCGCTCGACCATCTCCGCGGTGATCAGCCTCGGCGCGGGCTTTCCCGGTACGAGGGCGGTGCTGATCACCACGTCCGCCCTGGCGACATGCCGCCCGATCAGCTCGCGCTCACGGGCCTGGTGCTCCTCCGACAGCTCCGCCGCGTACCCGCCCGCCGTCTCGAGCTGCGCGGTGGGCTCTTCCGTCTCCCACTCCACGAACGTCGCTCCGAGGCTCTGGACCTGCTCCTTCACCGCCGGCCGGATGTCGAACGCCTCGACCACGGCCCCGAGCCGCCGCGCGGTGGCGATCGCCTGCAGCCCCGCCACCCCGGCGCCGAGCACCAGCACACGGGCCGGAGCGATCGTGCCGGCCGCCGTCATCAACATCGGGAAGAAGACTCCCACCGACGTAGCCCCGAGGAGGGCGGCGCTGTAGCCGGCTATCGTGCTCATCGCGGACAGCGCGTCCATCCGCTGCGCCCTCGTGATGCGCGGCATCAGCTCGAGGGCCAGCGCGGTGACACCCCGCGCGGCGAGCCGCTCGAGCAGGTCGGCGTTGAAATGGGGACGGAGGAGAGCGATGAGCACGCAGCCCGGGGGCAGGAGGTCGGCCTCATGGCTCCCGTCGTCCAGCCTCGCGGGAGCGACGACCTTGAGAACGATGTCGCCGCCGGCGAGAAGCGCCGACCGATCGGCCGCCACCTCCGCGCCGGCCTCCCGGTAATCCTCATCCGACCAGAACGCGGCCTCTCCGGCTCCCGCCTCGACAGCGAAGCGGTAAGTATCGGAAGCGAGGCGCCGGATGGCCTCCGGCGTCATGGCCACCCGCGTCTCTCCGGGAGCTCGCTCTCTCGGAACGGCGATGCGCATCGGCCTCCTTTCGGGAGGGGAGGGGGGCCGGCCCGACGCCTGCGGCCGCGCTTTCCAGGTGCCGGTCGGGCCTGAGAGTAACAGGGCCGGCGGCGGTCGGGAAGGGGCTCAGCGGGGTGTCGCGCCGGGAGGACCGTGGCGTCTGGAAGGGCCGGGAGGCCCGCCCCCTGAGGGCCCGGAGCGCCCGCCCCGTGGACGGCCGGAGCGCCTTCCCCGCGGATGGCCGGGAGAGGCCCGCCCCTGGACGGCCGGGAGCGCCTTCCCCTTGACGGCCGGGAGTTATCGAGTAAACTGGTTGCCGTGATCTGGCGTACGCGGTACGCGAGACCTCCCGGCTGCGTGTGGGAGGCTTTTTTTTGCACACGCGCGCGATTCATCGGCAAGAGCTGGAGATGGTTCAAATGTCGCGACTGCAGGGCACCGTGAAGTGGTTCGACAACGGGAAGGGTTTCGGCTTCATCACGCACGATGGCGGCAAGGATGCCTTCGTGCACTACACGGAGATCACCGGGGATGGCTTTCGCTCACTCGATGAGGGAGATCTGGTCGAGTTCGAACTCGTCGAGGAAGGCCGGGGCCCGAAGGCCCGAAACGTGGTGAAGCTAAGCTAGCACGCGAGCGGCCGCGCTTCGAGGCCGGACCACGGGGCGCCCGCCCGACGGCGCGGGCGCCCACGTTCTTTTCTGAGAGCCGCAGGGCCCCTCTTTCTCGGGCCCCGTCTCGGACCGTCCTCCCCTTCGGAGGTCTCCCGGGCCCAGGGCTGCGCCTCGGAGCCCCCGACGGTTATCCTACGTGGGACTTCCTCCGGCGTCCGGGCCGGCGCGAGGCCTCCTGGTCGCCTCGGTCCGCTCTCTCTTTGGAGGCGTCTATGCGTGCAGCCGCAGCGGTGGCGGCCTGTGTCGGGCTCATCTCGTGCCGGGGCGCGGTGTCGGCTCAGGAGAAGCCGGCGGATCGCCAGATCGCGGAGGCCGTGAGCGCGGCTCCCCAGGCGCTGCGCGAGGACGCCGCGGTGCTCGGCTACCGGGGCGGGGAGCTCGTCACCCTGCGGGAAGGCACGGGCCAGCTGGTCTGCCTGGCCGACGACCCGGATCGAGAAGATTTCCACGTCGCCTGCTACCACAGATCCCTCGAGCCCTTCATGGCCATCGGGCGACGGCTGCGAGCGGAGGGGAAGAACAGGGCGGAGGTGCAGAGCGCCCGGCTTGCCGCCCTCGAGTCGGGTGATCTCCGCATGCCGGACCACCCGGCCGCCCTGTACACGCTGACAGGACCGGAGGACAGCTTCGACCCCGAGACAGGAAGCGTCACCGGCGCGCACGCCCTCTTCGTGGTCTATACGCCCTACGTGACGCCGGAGCAGCTCGGCGTCCCCGCCCGACCCGCCGCCGGCGAGCCGTGGCTGATGCTTCCCGGAACTCCCTGGGCCCACATCATGGTGAGCCGCCCGTAACCGTGCCGCAGCTTACCCGTCACCAGATCGGCACGACGCTGCTGAGCGCCCTTCGCCAGGAGGGCTTCGGGATCCGCGACCTCTTCGAGGGACGTCAGGAACCGGCCACCTGGTTCTTCCGGTGCCTCGCGTACGACCAGTCCGAGCTCGACATCATGGAGTCCGGGGCGGTGGAGACGCTGCATGCGCCCTCGGCGCTCGTTGAGCTCACCCTCGACGAGGTGGCCCTGGCCTGCGCCGCCATCGGGATCGACGGCCTTGCCTCTTACCTCACGGTCTCCCCGGCGCCCGGAGAGGAGGAGGGGGAACCTGTCTCACCCGAGGAGATGGACTTCGACCCCGGCGTGATGCTCGGCTTCCTGAACCTGGACGTGGCGCCCCCCGGGCTCTGGCTGGATGAGCGGGAGTCCGAGCCGGCGGCGAACGAGAGGCTGGCGGGCCGTCTATCCGAGATGGCACAGGAGATCGGCCACGAATCGGACTCGGTCGAGGTCCACATCGAAGGCTCCCTCGATGCCACCGGAGGGTGGGCCGATCCCTCCGCCCATGTGCGCCCGGCCGGGGTGTCGATCCACTTCACCTTCGACATTCCTCTCGCCGGCACCGGCGAGCCGGAGCTCGCGCGCGTCTTCGCGGCCGGGGCCCGGACGGCATCGATCGCCCTGGAGCGCATGCGCGAGGTCTTCCGCGAGGCGTGACAGGCGGTGGCGGCCGCCCGACAGCTCTGGAGCCCCCGATAGCTCGAAGGGGAGCGAAAGCTCCACGGGGCCCGGCAGCGTCGGAGGCCCGACAGCTTTCTAGGGGTCCGCGCCTCCGCGGGCCACCAGCAGGCTGTCGATCGTGCGGCGGAAGTTCTCCAGGGGAAGCGCGCCCCGCAGCGCCACCTCATCGCCGAGCACGAAGAACGGGGTGCTCGAGATCCCGGCCCTCAGCGCGAGCTCGTAGTCTCTCACCTGGAGTGGGGCCGGCCGGTCCTCGCGCAGGCAGGCGGCGTACGACGCTTCGTCGATGTCCAGCGACAGCGCATAGCTCACGAAGTGCGACATGGGATCGGTGGAGCCGCCCCACTCGTCCCGGCCGGCGAATATGAGGTCGTGCATGGGCCAGAACTTGCCGACGGCCCCGGCGCAGAACGCCGCCTCGATGGCGGGCCACGCGAGCGGATGGCCGGGGTTCGGAAAGGAGAACCACACGTACTGGACGCGGCCGGTCCGGATGTACAGGCTGTCCAGCGCCGGCAGCGTCTCGGCGTTGAAGCGGGCGCAGAAGGGACACTGGAAGTCCGATACCTCCAGCATGCGGATCGGTGCCGAGCTGTCTCCCTTCACGCGCGCCCGATCGGCCCGCTCCAGGATTACGGCCTGGTCCTCCGGCACGATCGAGGGCTGCTGCGCCGCGCCGGCTCCCCCGCACCCGACGAGAGGACCGGCCAGCACCGCCACGACCGCAGCGGCTACCCGACGCGAAAGTCCCATGTCGAAGACCGTCTCCTCTCAGCCCACGGGGAGCGCCTCGAGGAGTTCCTCCGCGTGCCCGTCCGGCCTCACTCGCTCGTACACACGCTCGACCCGCCCGTCGGGTCCGATGACGAATGTCGTCCGGAGGATGCCCTCGTACTCGCGTCCATAGCGCTTCTTCAGCCCCCACGCGCCGTACGCCTCGGCCACCCGATGGCCGGCGTCCACGAGGAGCGGAAAGTTCAGTCGGTGCTTGTCCCGGAACCTGGCGTGCGAGGCCTCGTCGTCCGGGCTGACGCCGAGGATGACGGTGTCCCGGGAGGTGAAGGCCTCCAGGCTGTCCCGGAACCCGCACGCTTCCTTGGTGCAGCCGCTCGTGTCATCCTTCGGATAGAAGAAGAGCACCACGCGGCGGCCGCGAAGGTCGCGCAGTCGGATCGTGCGACCGTCGTCCGCCGTGAGCTCGAACTCGGGCGCCATCTCTCCAGCCTTCGTCATCCCGCTCCTCGCTTCGCGGTTCGCCGGGCGGCCGCGTCCGCTTCTCGACGCCCCGGCGGCAAAACGCGCGCCGTTCGCCCGGGGCCCGAGTATAGCGGCCGGACGTCTCCCCATGCGAGAGCGAGACCCGGCTCGGCCGGGTAACCGCCATGGCGAGACGGCGGTTCCGACCCTCCGGCTCCTTCCGTTGCGCCGATCCTCATCCCGCTTCCACCGAGGTCGAGGCTTGCAGCGTCGCGGTGATGAGCTGCACGTCGGCCCCCACCGGGCTCCATCGCACCTCGTGGAGCCCGGCGGCCTCCAGCCACGCCTCGTACTCGGCGAGGCGGTACGTGTCCCCGGCCTCCGTGTTGAGCAGCATGGTGATGGCGAAGAGCGGGGCGAACTCGGAAAGCTCACGCACGAAGTCCACGACGGCGAGCGCCCCGCTCTTCCCGAGCCGCCCGGCGAGCTGTCGAAAGAGCTCCGCATTCACCGGCGCTGGATAGATGTGGGTGATGTTCGCAACCAGGATGATGTCGAACTCTCCCTCCGGCAGCTCGGTGAGGAAGTCCCCGGCCACAAGCTCAACGGACGGGTGCGACGAGAGGCCGTACCGCGGTCCGACGAAGTCGATCACCTCGGGGCGGTCGAGCAGCGTGGCGCGGATGCCTCGAGCCGCGAAGGCCCGCGCGAAGGTGCCCGGCCCTCCCCCCACGTCCAGCATCCGCTCCGCCCCCGGGACCCGTGCCAGGCACCTGTCGACTACTCGCGCGACCAGCTCGGGATCCTTGTTCTCCATCGCCGCCATGAAGCGCTCCAGCGCTTCGGGCTCACGAGGGGCTCCTCGGCTCGGTCCGTCGTCCCCGACCGGGGCTCCGCGCCGCAGCGCCTCCGGGAGCTCGGCGGCCCACCGGCGTACCCCGTGCAGCCAGTGCCGGAGGGAGGCGGCCTCGTAGTCGGGCGTGTCGGAGTCGACGAGCCGTCCGCGCGCCGCTCCGGTGAGCCGAAACCCCTCGGGATCCCTCCGCACGACGGAAAGCCCCTCGAGGGCTCCCAGCAGGATCGTCACCCCGCGGGGGCTCAGCGAGAGTCGGGCGGCGAGCGCTTCGGCCGTCGCCGGGCCTTGCGCCAGCGCGTCGATGATCCCCAGCTCCTGCGCAGTCGCGGCGACCAGCGCCCAATCGGCGTGCCTCCGAAAGGCGCGAATGTCTCCCGGGTGGGGCAAGTCTTTCTCCTCCTGTCGTCCGTGCCGCTGGTCCGGCGCGCGCCGCGCGGCCGGTGCCTCGGCTTGGCGGTGCGCCGCAGGGCCCTGGTGCCGCGCGCCCGTCGGGCGCCCGTGGCTCCAGGGCGTCCTGGCTCCGGGTACGATCCTGCCGGAGGGCCGCAAGCTGGTCGGTCGCCCGATCCTGGCCTCCCCGTGCGACCCGCGGCACTCTACTCGGCCGGAGGGAGCCACTCAAGAAAAGCGACGGCTGCTGCAGATGCGGAATCACGATCGAGCCACCGACGAGAAGCGTGGTGGAGAAAGCCTCATGAAGCTCGGCGTCCGTCACGCCCTCCGCAGTCGGCCGGCCCGACGTGCGGCAGGTCCCCTCCGTCCCGGTCCGTCAGTACCTTGTAACCTGCAATGACGAATCCGGCCATCATCGAGTCGCTGAGGGAGGTCGTGGACGGGTGCCTGGAGGCCGTCGATGTCGAGGCCCGGGCCGTCCGGGACCGGCTTGTGCGGCGCGGCCTCGATCGGCCGGTTCCCGCCACCGGGGGGCACCTCCAGGAGTGGGCGGGCTCGGGCTTCCTGTACGAGTGGGAGCTCCCTGCGGGCCGCTACGACATCCGGACGGACGACGCCGTACGTGTGAAGTGCGACGCGGGCGAGGGACTCGCTTTCGTCACGGCGTTCGAGCGCGACCGACCCGCGGTGCGACTCACCACCTCGGAGTGGCTGGGTCGGCACCCGGGCCACGCCGAGCTCGCCTTCGATCCGACCTGGCTCCTCGACGCGCTGGCCGATCGGCTCGCCGAGATCGGGAGGGAACCCGACCTCTTCCACCCCGAGACGGCCCTGCGGCTCTTCGGAAGGCTCTTTCCCGGAACCGGCGAGGAGGAGCCTCGACGCCCGGAGTCGGACGAGCTGAACGACTCGCAGCGAACGGCGCTGCGTCGGATGCTCGGCAGCGATGTCCAGTTCGTGTGGGGCCCTCCCGGGACCGGAAAGACACGGCTACTCGGGCACGCGGCAGCCGAGCTGGCCGAGCGGGGCAGGGTGCTCGTGGTGGCGACGACCAACGCCGCGGTCGACGAGGCGGCCGAACGCGTCGCGAACAGCCTGGGGCCGACGGGCGTGACGGCGAACCGGATCGTGCGGCTGGGAGCGGAGTTCAGCGTCACGGGGGATCTCCGCCTCTCCCTCGAGGCGGCCCTCGATCGCTTCGCGTCCGGTCCCGGTGGCTGGCTCGAGGACGCCATCACGGATCTGGAGCGGGAGCTGCTCGGAGGGCGGCCTCGGCGCGCCGCCGGTGGGGCGGCGCGACGCACGACCGGTCGCGGGGCTCGCCGCTCGGGCGTCGAGCTCCACGGCGCGGGGCCCGAGCTCGACGGCGCCGGTTCCCGGCTCCATGGCGCGGGGCCCGAACCCCGCAGCACGCCGCCCGGCGGGCTACGGGCACGCCTCGGCCGGCTTCTGGCGGCGGCCCGCGGCGCGGAGGACCCCTCTCTTCCGCCGCGCCTCGGCCGCTTGGTAGGCGAGATGCAGAGCGCCGCGCGGCTGGTCCTGGGCGAAGCCGACGTGGTCGTATCCACGTTCGCCCGGCTCTCCGTACGGGAAGAGCTGGCCGGGCTACGTTTCGATTCGGTCATCGTCGACGAGGCGAGCACCGCGCCGCTGCCGTGCGTCCTCGTCGCCGCCGCACGGGCCTCCCGCCGGGCCATCGCGATCGGCGACTTCCAGCAGCTGCCTGCCGTGGTGGTCTCCCGCGACGGGCGCGCGGCCCGCTGGCTCGCCCGCGATGCCTTCCGGGAGGCGGGGATCGTCCCCGACCGCCCCGCCGGGGAGCCGGCTCTGCCGAGCGAGCGCGACCGGTTGTGCGCCATGCTCGTCGAGCAATACCGCATGGCTCCACCGATCCGAGCCCTCGTCAGCGACGTGTTCTACGGCGGTCGGCTGCGCGATGCAGCGGAGGTGGCGCGCCGCCCGCTCGCCGCGGCGCCGCTTGTCCTGGTCGATACGACGACCCTCCGGCCGTCCGTGGTGCGGGCGGAGGGATCCAGATCCAACCCGAAGCACCTGGAGGTGCTGCTCCGGCTCCTCGAGATCCTGGCTCGCCGCGGCCTCTCCGACGTGGCGGTGGTGGCTCCGTACCGGGTACACATTCGCCGGCTGGCCTCCCTCGCCCGCGGTCGCCTGGGGCCGGTGGCGCCGCGACAGCTCGAGATCAGCACCATCCATCGGTTCCAGGGACGGGAGAAGGCAGTGGTGGTGTTCGACACGGTCGACGCGCCTCCCGCGCGCAGCTGGTTCCTCAACGAGCGGCGGAACCCTGACTTCCCTCGCCTGCTCAATGTGGCCCTGTCACGGAGCCGGGAGATGCTCGTGCTGGTCGGCGGCGTGGACGGGCTCCGGCGTACGCTGCCGCCGAATGCTCTTCTGCACCGGGTGATCGAGCGCATCCGGAGCGAAGGGGTCACGCTCGACGCCCGCCGCCTCCTCGAGGAGAGCCGCAAGCTCTTCCCGTCTGGGGCGGCACCCGCGGCCCGGTGAACGGAGGGAGGGGCCACACCCGTCTCTGCGCGGGCGGCGGTGGGGGCCGAATGCCGGGGTCCGGATCGCCCGGCGGAGGCACGAGAAAGCAAACCCGATTCTTTGCTCTCGGATGTGCGCGCGCGGGGCGGGTCGGAGGAAGAAGAATTTTAAAAAACAAGGATTGCGGCGAAGCCGGGCTTGACGCCCGTAAATTTTAGATTATGTTGAGGCCGTGCGCCGGAGGAGGCACCGGCCTAACGCGGAAGGCCGCTGTACCGGCTACGCGACAACGGGTTTCCCGGCGCGGCGGGACGGACTCCCCGCGAGAACGACCGCCGCACAGCTGGTCGGGAGTGATGGTGCCAGGCCCGTTGAGTCTTGGAAGGTAAGCGCAACCGACCAAGATTAACGCGACGGTGCGGAAAAGAAATCCTCCCTCAGCCCCTGACGCTCTTCGGAGCGCCGGGGGCTGAGTATTTATCGGTGTTTCCTCCCACTTCCGCTTCCCGGACACATGGTCTCCCCGTATCTCCTGCTGGCCGGGCGCTTTCCGCCTGGGCAGCCCGGCCCCGGTGGATCCCCGAACGCCGCCTTCGGGAGCGACGTCCCAGAGCTGGTTTTTCGAAAAAAGGGCATGTGTGGATAAGGTGTTAATATCTTGTGGAAAATTGTGGAATTGTGATGCGGCCGTGCGAGGCGTCTGGCCGTGCTGCGTGGAGAGCGTTATCCACGCCTCGCGGAAACTGAGCGGGACCGGGAGCCGGCGGAGGGGCGACCCGGCGCGGTGGGCAGGGACGGCCGCGGGAAGGGGCGGCGCGGCGTGGCTCGGAGCGTTGAAGGAGGCGACCCGATGAGAGCGGTGGTGCAGCGGGTCTCGCGCGCGACAGTGCGGGTAGAGGGAAGGGTAGCCGGGGAGATCGGCCGGGGTCTGCTCGTCCTGGTTGGCTTCACAGCCGGCGACGCGGACGATCAGCTGCGGTGGATGGCCCAGAAGATCCATGGCCTTCGGCTCTTCGCAGACGCCGAGGGCCGGATGAACCTGGGGCTCGAGGAGGTCCGCGGCGAGCTCCTGGTGGTGTCGCAGTTCACCCTGTACGGTGAGGTGGAACGGGGACGCAGGCCCTCCTTCGTTCGCGCCGCTCCGGCGGAGGAAGCGAACCGGCTGTACCATCGATTCCTCGATCTGTGCCGGACCGGCACGATCCCGGTGGCGGCCGGGGAGTTCGGAGCGCTCATGGAGGTGGAGCTGGTGAACGACGGCCCGGTCACTCTATGGATGGAACGGTGATCCCCAGGCTGGTCCTCGCGTCGGCGTCGGCCCGTCGCAGAGAGATCCTGTCGCGCCTCGGTCTCTGCTTCGAGCTTCGTCCGCCCTCCGTCGACGAGCGCTGGGACCCGCGGGAGACGCCCGGCGAAGCAGCCGTGCGCATCGCGGCGGAGAAAGCGATCGCCGTCTCCCGGGAGCCCGACGAGATTGTCCTCGCCGCCGATACGCTGGTGGCCGTGGACGGACAGCTCCTCGGCAAACCGGCGAACCGCGAGGAGGCGGTCGAGATGCTGATGAGGCTCGCCGGTCGCGCGCATAGCGTCTTCACCGGTCTGGCGCTGGCGCACGGCGATCGGGTGGAAGCCGCAGTGGAGGAGACGCGGGTGTGGTTTCGCCCGCTTGCTCGCTCCGAGTGTGCCGAATACGTTGCCACCGGCGAATCTCTCGACAAGGCAGGAGCTTACGCGATCCAGGGGTACGGCTCTTCTCTCGTCCGCCGCATCGACGGTGACTACTTCAACGTGATGGGTCTTCCCGTGCACCTGCTGCTCGGCCTGCTGGGCCTCTATCGGCTGCGCTACGCTTTCGGCCAGCTGGAGGAGGTGTGAGCTCCCCGACGGACCGCGTCCGACCGCCCACGACCGTGCGCTGGGCGGACGACGGATGCGGGATCGTGATCCTCGACCAGACCCGGCTTCCCGAGGAACGGATCGAGCTGGAGCTCCGCGACCTGGAGTCGATCGCCGAGGCGATCCGCTCTCTTCGTGTGCGGGGCGCGCCGCTCATCGGGGTCGCCGCGGCCATGGGGGTGGCTGCCCTGGCGACGGCGGGCGCGGAACAGGGGATGGCCGTCCGGGAGCTGGCGGCTGCCGTCGCGGGGTGGTGCGATCGACTCGCCGCCACCAGGCCGACCGGCCGGAACCTCCGATGGGCGCTCGACCGGGTGTACCGGCGCACGGCCTCGGCTCCGGCCGGCGGCGCCTCGAAGGCCGGCGGCACGGTCCCGCAACCCGAGGGCGCGGCCGAGCTGGCGGAACGCCTGCGCGCCGAGGCGACCGACATCCTCGAGGAGGATCGCGCGATGTGCCGCCGGATCGGGGAGCACGCTCTCTCCCTGTTCGCCGACGGCGCCACCGCCCTCACGCACTGCAACGCCGGCGCGCTCGCCACCGCCGGAATCGGCACCGCTCTGGCGCCGATCTACGTGGCGCGCGAGCAAGGTCGGCGCGTGCGGGTGTTCGTCGATGAGACCCGGCCTCTGCTTCAGGGAAGTCGCCTCACGGCTTGGGAGCTGGAGCAGGCCGGCGTGGACGTTACGCTGATCGCCGACAGCACGGCGGCGGCCCTCATGGGGCGCGGGGAAGTCGACCTGGTGATCGTGGGTGCCGACCGGATCGCGGCGAACGGCGACGTGGCCAACAAGGTGGGGACGTACGGCCTCGCGGTCCTGGCCCGTCACCACGGCATCCCCTTCTATGTGGCCGCGCCGCGCTCCACCGTGGATCTCGGCACTCCGAGCGGGGCGGAGGTCCCGATCGAGGAGAGGAGCCCGGATGAGGTGCGACGCGGCTTCGGGCGGCTCACCGCGCCGGCCGACGTGCGGGTGTGGACCCCCGCGTTCGACGTGACGCCGGCGGAGCTGATCGCGGGGATCATCACCGACCGCGGGATCGCTCGCCCGCCGTACGCCGAGTCGCTGCGCGCCATCTTCGACGACGACCCGGCCGTGGCCGTGGCCACGACGTGAGCGCGCCGCGGGCCATACTGGCCATCGACCAGGGGACGACGGGCTCGCGGGTTCTCCTGCTCGGCCCCGACGGGACGATCCTCTCTTCGTCGTATCGGGAGTTCCCGCAACACTTCCCGCAGCCGGGGTGGGTCGAGCACGACGCGGAGGAGATCTGGCGGTCCGTTCGCGCCTCCCTCGACGAGGCGCTGGAAGGGGCGGGCCTCGGCCTAAGCGACGTCGCGGCGATCGGGATCACCAACCAGCGGGAGACGACCGTCGTCTGGGACCGGGCGTCCGGCAGGCCAGCCGCCCCCGCGATCGTGTGGCAGGACCGGCGCACCGCGCAGCGATGCGCGGAGCTCCGCGGCTCCCCCGCGGCCGAGCTGATCCGAACCCGCACGGGGCTCGTCACGGACCCCTACTTCTCCGCCACCAAGCTCGAATGGCTGCTCGACCGAAACCCGGAGTGGCGCGCCCGCGGAGCCGATGGGGAGCTCCTGTTTGGAACGGTGGACAGCTGGCTCGTATGGAAGCTCACCGGAGGAACGGTCCACGCCACGGATCCCACCAATGCCTCCCGCACCATGTTGTACAAGCTCGGCGCCGGATGGGACGAGGATCTCTGCGAGCTGTTCGGGGTGCCGCGGGCCATGCTGCCGGAGGTGCGCTCCTCGGCCGGTGACTTCGGCCTCACGGACGGCTCCGGGTTCGGTGCGGAGTGCCCGCTGGCCGGGGTAGCGGGCGATCAGCAGGCGGCCCTATACGGGCAGGGCGGCTGGTCGTCCGGGGAAGCGAAGAACACCTACGGCACGGGCGCCTTCGTGCTGTTTCACACCGGCGATCGAAGGGGCCCGGATGTGCCCGGCGTGCTCACCACCGCGGCGTGCGGGCCGCGGGGCGAGCTGGCCTATGCGTACGAGGGGTCGATCCTGGTGGCCGGCGCCGCCATCCAGTGGCTGCGGGACGGGCTCGGCCTGCTCGAGGATGCGGCGATGAGCGAGGCGATGGCCCGGTCGGTGGATGGGACCGGCGGCGTGTACTTCGTCCCGGCCTTCGTGGGGCTCGGCACCCCGCACTGGGAGCCGTCCGCCCGAGGCACGATCCTCGGTCTCACGCGCGGCACGCGCCGGGAGCACCTCGTCCGTGCAGCGGTCGAGGCGATGGCGTACTCCACCCGGGAGGTGCTCGACGCGATGGCATCGGGGGCCGATCTGAGGCTGGTCAGCCTGAACGCGGATGGAGGCGCGGCCCGCAACGACTGGCTGATGCAGTTCCAGGCCGACCTCGTCGGTGTCCCCGTGCAGCGTCCGGAGGCGGTGGAGCTGACGGCGATCGGCGCGGCCGGCCTGGCCGGTGTGGCGGTGGGGTTCTGGAGCGATCCGGCGGACTTCCTGCCCGCCCGAGGGTCGGCCCGAACGTTCGAGCCGTCGCCCGAGCCGTCCGCGGTCGAGGAGGGGTATGCCGGCTGGCTGCGGGCTGTCGGCGCGACGCTCTGGTGGGCCGCCGGGGCCGCAGCGGCAGACTGAGGCGCGGTGCGGGCCGGCTGGCGGCCGAGGAGGGCCGAAGCGTGAAGCGCCGCGCGGAGTGCGGGGCGCGGAGGGGCGCGTGATCGGCCCCGGCCCCGGGCGGGAGCGTCCGCTCCGCATCGGGGTCATCGGCTCGGCCGAGGCGGACGAGGATGCGATGGCCGTCGCACGGGCGGTGGGCTGTGGCCTCGCCCGCGCGGAGGCGGTGCTGGTGTGTGGCGGGCTCGGGGGAGTGATGGCGGCGGCGGCGGAGGGGGCGGCGGCGGAGGGAGGGACCGTGGTCGGTCTTCTACCCGGGGACGACGCCCGCGCCGCCGCCCCGGCGGTGTCGATCCCGCTGCCCACCGGTCTGGGGGAGGCCCGCAACACGCTGGTCGTTAAGGCCTCCGAGGCGGTCATCGCCGTGGCGGGGGGGTGGGGCACGCTGAA
>JBHIAV010000012.1:0-67609 GCA_046758745.1 Gemmatimonadota bacterium | reverse complement strand
TCACCTGGACATCGACCCGACACAGGTTGGCCGGAACGTCCCGGTGGAGGTGCCGATCGACTCCGGGGAGAACTTCCGCGGGATCGTGAACCTGTTCTCTCAGCGCGCCCACATCTACCACCCCTCGTCGAGCAAGGGAGAGTACGACGAGCAGGAGATCCCCGAGGCTCTGCGGCCCGTGGTGGAGGAGTACCGGAGGGACCTCGTCGAGACGATCGCGGCCTCGGATGACGCCCTTCTGGAGGCGTATCTCGAGGGCGAGAAGCTCGATCGGGAGCAGGTCCTCGCCGGGCTCGCCGCCGCCATGCGGCGTGGCGAGCTGTATCCGGTGTTCTGCGGGTCGGCCGAGTCTGGGCGCGGCGTTCGGGCCGTGATGAACAAGGTGGTGGAGCTGATGCCTTCCCCGGAGCAGGCCGGGAAGGTGCTGGCGGAGAGCCCGGAAGGAGAGCCCATTGAGCTCGATCCCGCCGATGATGCAGCCTTCGCCGCCCTCGTGTTCAAGACGACCCTCGAGCCGCACGTCGGGGAGCTCAGCTACTTCAGGGTGTTCAGCGGCTCGCTCAAGAGCGGCGCCTTCGTGTACAACTCGGTCCGCTCGACGCCGGAGCGAATCGCCCACCTGAGCGTGCCGCATGGCTCGGCTCGGGAAGAGGTGACGGAGCTGCACGCAGGCGACATCGGAGTCGTGGCCAAGCTGCGCGACACCCACACCGGCGACACGCTGTGCGCCGAAGACACGACCCTCGTGCTGCCGGGCATCGAGTGGCCTGCCCCCGACATCTCCATCGCCATCCGTCCCTCCTCGAGGGGCGAGGAAGACCGTCTGGCGAACGGGCTGGCCAAGCTGCACGAGGAGGACCCCACCTTCCGGGCGGCGTACGATCCGGAGATCGGGCAGACGGTGGCGCGAGGGCTCGGAGAGCTCCACCTGACCGTGTCGCTCGAGCGCATGAGACGAAAGTACGGGGTGTCGGTGGAGACCGAAGAGCCGCGCATCCCGTACCGTGAGACGATATCTCGAACGGCCGAAGGGCAGGGCAAGTACAAGAAGCAGACCGGCGGCCGTGGACAATACGGAGACTGCTGGGTGCGCCTCCGCCCGCTCCCACGGGGGCAGGGGTATGAGTTCATCGACTCGGTAGTGGGCGGGGTCATCCCCGGCAAGTTCGTGCCCGCGGTCGACAAGGGGATTCAACAGGCGGCCCGGCGTGGCGTACTGGCGGGCTATCCGGTTGTCGACTTCCAGGCGGAGTGCTACGACGGATCGCACCACTCGGTCGACAGCTCCGAGCAGGCGTTCAAGGTGGCCGGCTCGCTCGCCTTCCAGAAGGTGGCGAAGGAGGCGAAGCCGATCCTTCTCGAGCCGATCATGAAAATCGCGGTGAAGACGCCCGAGGAGTACATGGGCGACGTGATCGGCGATCTCAACCAGCGGCGTGGCCGCATCATGGGGGTGGAGGCGGACGGGCACTGGCAGGTCGTGAAGGCCCAGGTTCCGCTGGCCGAGCTGTACAAGTACTCGGCGACCCTGCGCTCCCTCACCCAGGGGAAGGGGATCCACACCCGCGAGTTCTCCGGCTACGAGCCCGCCCCTCCGCAGGTGACGGAGAAGGTCGTGCGAGAAGCGCAAGCCGAGCGCGAGGAGGCGACGGTACGGTGACGACCTGTTCGGCACAACCCCCGATGGGTTGGGCAGGAAGGCCGCGGGAAGGCGGTCCAGGAATCTCGGGAGCAGCACCGATTGGCAGGGCATAGCAAGTGGGCGCAGATCAAGCGCCAGAAGGCCGCCAACGACAAGGCGCGGGGGCGGCTCTTCTCCAAGCTGGGACGGGAGATCACGGTGGCCGCCCGGTTGGGAGGTGGAGACCCGGACTTCAATCCGCGCCTTCGCACCGCCGTGGAGGCGGCCAAGTCGCAGAACATGCCCGGGGAGAACATCGAGCGGGCGATCAAGCGGGGCACGGGGGAGCTGCCCGGCCTCACGTACGAGGAGATCTCGTACGAGGGATACGGGCCCGGCGGGGCCGCGCTCTTCATCGAGTGCCTGACCGACAACGCGAAACGAACGGTGGCCGAGCTGCGCCATCTGCTCGAGCGGCGCGGTGGCAATCTCGGGCGTTCGGGCTCGGTCGCCTGGATGTTCGAGCGGAGGGGGCAGATCTATCTGGACGCGAACCGCTACGACGAGGACGCGGTGCTGGAGGCCGCCCTGGCCGGGGGCGCGGAGGATCTGCGGCGCGAGGACGACACCCTCATCATCACGACGGCCGTGGCCGACTTCCACGCAGTGCAGGAGACGCTGCGGGGCGTCGGGCTCGAGTTCGAGGAGGCCGAGCTGGGCATGGTGCCCACCTCGACGGTGCGCGTGGAAGGGGTGGAAGCCGCGCGGCTCCTCGAGCTGGTGGCGAAGCTGGAGGAGCACGATGACGTACAGAGGGTCTTCTCCAACTTCGACGTCGACGAGGCGGCATGGGCGGTGCTCGAGACATCATGACGGCTCGATCCATTCCGAGGGCCTGCCAGGGGACGGGGAATTGACCCGTCCCCTTGCGTTTGTGCGGTCGGAGGGATGCCTGTGAGAGTGATGGGCGTCGACCCGGGGACCTCGCTGACCGGTTACGGGGTGGTGGAGTGCGCGTCCGCAGGGGGGTATCGGCTCGTCGAGTGCGGGATTCTGCGCTCCTCCCGTACCGAGGAGCTGTCTCTGCGGCTCGTCCGGATCCACCGGGGCCTGCTCGAGGTGATCGATCGGCTTCGCCCCTCGTGCCTTTCCGTCGAGGGAGTGTTCTACGGGGAGAACAGCCGAACGGCGGTGGTGCTGGCTCACGCCCGAGGCGTGGCTCTTCTCGCGGGCGCTCTGCGGGGACTCGACGTGGCCGAGTACCCTCCGGCGGAGATCAAGAAGGCGGTCGTGGGCACGGGAAGGGCGACCAAGGCGCAGGTCGGATACATGGTTCAACGACATCTGCGCCTCGCCGCCCCCCCGCAGCCGCCCGACGCGGCCGATGGCTGCGCGGCGGCGATCTGTCATCTGCTGGTGGGCACCGGGCCCCTCGCGCGGCGACTCAGCACGTGATCCGCCGGGTGCGCGGTGCCCTTACGTCCAAGGCGGGCGGGTGCGTAGAGGTGATGACCCCGGCGGGGGTGGCGTACGAGGTATTCGTCCCCTCCAGCCTGGTGGCCCGGCTGCCGATGGCGGGAGAGGAGGTGGAGCTGCACACGGCTCTCCTCGTTCGGGACGACGCGCTCGAGCTGTACGGTTTCCAGACAGGCCGCGACCGCGAGCTCTTCCTCCGCCTGCAGAGCGCCTCGGGCGTCGGGCCGCGGCTCGCACTGGCGATCCTCGGCACCCTTTCGACGCCCCGGGTGATCCGCGCCATCCGCGGGAAGGAGCATGCAGCGCTGCGAATGGTGAGCGGGGTCGGCAAGAAGACGGCGGAGCGCATCGTCCTCGAGCTGGCGGACAAGGTGGAGGATCTGGCAGCCGGCATTCGGGAGGCCGATGGGGCGGCTCCGAGCGTCGCGGCCGTGGAGGCCCTGCGGGCGCTCGGGTACGCTCCGGCCGAGAGCGACGAGGCGGTGGACCGGGCCCGCGTCGAGCTGGGCGGGCGCGAGGCCACGGCGGAGGAGCTGATCCGGGTCGCGCTCCGACACATGTAAGCGCGTTGTATGGCATATGGAATACGTTCCGCCGCATCCGGATCACGTTCCACCGGAGCCGGGCGGGAGGTCGTGCGCTCCGGGCGCGCGCGGTCGGATCCCGCCGCGAGGCCCGGGAGGAGACCGAACAGAAGCCGATGAGTGAACGGATCGACGTGACCACCCCCGAGCCGCTGGCCGAGGAGGTGCCGCTCGAGCAGTCGCTGCGTCCCGCCCGCCTGACGGAGTTCGTCGGGCAGGCAAAGCTGAAGGAGAGCCTCGAGGTGTACATTCAGGCGGCGCTCGGCCGCGGCGAGGCGCTCGACCATACCCTGTTCTTCGGACCACCGGGTCTCGGGAAGACCACCCTGGCGATGCTCATGGCCGCCGAGCTCGGCGTGAAGATAAAGATCACCACCGGTCCGGTGCTCGAGAAGCCGGGAGATCTCGCCGCGCTCCTCACCAACCTGGAACCGCGCGACATCCTGTTCATCGATGAGATCCATCGCCTCCGGCCGGTGATCGAGGAGTACCTCTACCCCGCGATGGAGGAATACCGGATCGAGATTCGCCTCAGCGAGGGGGTTCGGGCACAGACCGTGTCCATGAGGATAGAGCGCTTCACCCTGGTCGGTGCCACGACTCGCTTCGGACTTCTCACCGCCCCGATGAGAGCGCGCTTCGGCGTCATCGAGCGCCTCAACTACTACCCGGCAGACGAGCTGCAGCAGATCGTCGAGCGCTCTGCGAGGATCCTCGGAGTCGAGGTCACGGCGGAGGGCAGCGAGGAGCTCGCCAGACGTTCCCGCGGGACTCCCCGGATCGCCAACCGCCTCCTCCGTCGAGCGCGGGACTTCGCGGAGGTGCGGGCCAACGGCCGAGTCGACCGGGAGACGGCGGAGGCCGCGCTCGCCATGCTCAACGTGGACGAATACGGGCTGGACGAGATGGATGGCCGGATCCTGAAGGCGATCATCGAGAGTTTCGACGGTGGCCCGGTCGGCCTCAACTCGCTTGCGGTGGCCGTCGCCGAAGACGCGGGGACGCTGGAGGAGGTATACGAGCCGTACCTCATCCAGAACGGATACCTGCAACGGACGGCGCGCGGCCGCGTGGCAACGCGAAAGGCGTTCCGCCGCTTCGGGTACTCCGTTCCGGCCGCGGCCGCCGACTCCCAGGCGGCCCTCTTCGAGGATGAGAGCTAGCGCCGAGGCCTCCGGGCGGAAGGGAAGGAGCGGCGGAGATGCTGGCCCCCGATGGAGACCGCCGTTCGGCAGGAGCCCGGTCGAGGATCGCGGCGGCGAGCGGGCCGACGGCCCCGGTGAGCCGCTCACCGCTGATTTCGACTACCCGCTGCCGGAGAAGCTCATCGCCCGCCATCCCGCGCGGCGCCGGGACGGCAGCCGTCTGCTGGTGCTCTGCCGGCGTACCGGAGAGCTGTCGGATAAGTGCTTCACCGACCTTCCCGACTACCTGCGCGCGGGCGACGCCCTCGTGCTCAACGACACGCGGGTCTTCCCCGCGCGGCTTCGCGGTCGAAAGCCGACGGGAGCCGCGGTCGAGATCCTCCTCCTGCGGCCGTTCGCGCCCGAGCGCGAGGACCAGCGTAGGTGGGAGGCGCTGGTCCGTCCGGGTGGGAAGCTCAAGCCGGGTCGCATCGTGGAGGTGGCTGAAGGCTTCGCTGTCCGGATCGAGGAGTCGATCGGGGACGGAGGCCGGGTCGTGCGCCTCCTCGGGGAAGGCGATCCGTGGTCGCTCATCGAGCGTCACGGACGCGTTCCCCTCCCTCCCTATCTGGGGCGGGAGAGCGAGGAGACCGACCGGGAGCGCTACCAGACGGTGTACGCCACGCACACCGGGAGCGTCGCCGCCCCCACCGCGGGGCTCCACTTTACGCGGGGAATGCTGACCGCCCTGCAGAATGCCGGCGTGCGGCCCGTGAGGGTCACGCTGCACGTGGGGCCGGGGACCTTCCGGCCCGTCGAGGCGCCCACCCCCTCCGGCCACGTCCTGCACCCGGAGTGGTTCCGCGTGACCGCGGCGGCGGCGAAAGCGCTCAACGAGACCCGGGCCGCCGCCGGGCGCGTGTGGGCCGTCGGCACCACGTCGGCCCGGACCCTGGAGACCATAGTCGCCCCGGACGGGAGTTTCGAGGCCATGGAGGGGTGGACGCGCCTCTTCATTCATCCCCCGTATCGCTTCCGCGCCGTCGACGGTCTTCTCACAAACTTCCACCTGCCGCGATCGAGCCTTCTCATGCTGGTGGCGGCCTTCGCGGGAACGGCCTCCGTGCTCGCCGCCTATGCCCACGCCGTTCGGCAGCGCTATCGCTTCTACTCGTACGGCGACGCGATGCTCATCACATGAGCGCGAGGGACGCGGAACGCGGAGCGGCGGGTTTGGGGGAGGCCGGAGGCGGCGTCGCCGAAAAGGCCGAGGCCCATGGCAGGGCCGCCGAAAGGGCAGAGCCCGGCACTGCGCCGATCGGGAGGGCGGGGGAGTCCGCAGCGTCCCTTCCTTCCGGCGCGTTCGCGCTGGAAGGCGAGGACGGCTGTGCCCGCGCCGGTCGGCTTGGCCTCCCCTCCGGCACCGTGGAGACTCCCTGCTTCATGCCGGTCGGCACGCAGGGGACCATCAAGTCCCTCACCCCCGAGGACCTCTCCCAGGCCGGCGCAGGCATGGTGCTGGCCAACACCTATCACCTGTACCTCCGTCCAGGCCTCCGGGTGATTCGGGCCGTCGGAGGGCTGCACCGCTTCATGCACTGGCCCGGTCCGATCCTCACGGACTCGGGCGGTTTCCAGGTCTTCTCTCTCGCCCGCATCAATCAGGTGGACGACGACGGGGTCACCTTCCAGAGCCACATCGACGGCTCCCGCCATCGCCTCACACCCGAGAAGGTGGTCGAGATCCAGGCGGTTCTCGGCTCCGACATCATGATGGCCCTCGACGAGTGCCCCCCCGGGGAGGCGGAGCGGGCGCGCGCGCGGAGGGCGATGGAGCGAACCCTCCGCTGGGTAGAGCGTTGCCGACGACGGTACGACGAACTCCGGGACGACCATGGGGGGGAGCTCACGGCGCACCTCCCCGACGGTCGTGGAGCTGGCCACCTCTTTGCGATCTTCCAGGGCGGGGCGTACGCGGACCTGCGGCTCGAGTCGCTCGCCCGCACGCTACAGATCGGGGAGTGGCGCGGCCTGGGGATCGGCGGGCTCTCGGTGGGCGAGCCGAAAGAGGTGACGGGCGAGATCCTGGAGGTATTGGAGCCAGCGATGCCGCGACAGCTGCCGCGCTACCTTATGGGCGTCGGATACCCCGAGGACGTCATCGAGGCCATCCGGCTCGGCGTGGACATGTTCGACTGCGTGGCTCCCACGCGGAACGGTCGGAACGGCACCGCCTTCACCTCGGAGGGGAAGGTGAATGTGAAGGTCGCACGTTTCGCGGAAGATGCCGGTCCGCTCGATCGGGAGTGCGGGTGCGAGTGCTGCCGGAACTACTCGCGCGCCTACATCCGCCACCTGTTCGTGTGCGAGGAGCTGCTCGGCCTGCGGCTCCTCTCCCTGCACAACGTGGCGTTCCTACTCAGATTGACCGCCGAGGCCCGCGCCGCGATCGTACGGGAGGAGTTCGAGCAGTGGGCCTCGCGGTGGCTGGAGCGCTACCGATCGACGACATCCGCCGGCACCGCCTGAGGGCGTGTGACGCATCGTACGGTCACGATCCGTGACCCGCCGGTGCGGAACAGAGTGAACGAACGCGGAAGGAAAGGATCTTGCTGACGAACCTGGTGCTGCCGGCGCCGACAGGTGGGGAGGGCGGGGCGAACCCGTTCGCCACGCTCTTCATGTTCGGCGCGATCTTCGCGATCTTCTACTTCCTGCTCATCCGACCCCAGCGCCAGCAGCAGAAGGCGCACGAGAAGATGGTGCGCGAGCTCGCCCGCGGCGATGAGGTCGTCACGATGGGCGGGATCGTGGGCAAGATCATCCACCTCCACGGGGACCGCGTCACGATCAAGACGGCCGGTGACACCCGCCTGGAGATCGAGCGCTCGAAGGTCGGCCGGAAGCTCACCCAGAAGGCGGGGAAGGAAGAGTAGCGACATGCGGAGAGCGGCCCCGTGAGCGTTTGGGAGATCCGCATCTTCGGTGACCCGGTGCTGCGGGAGAAGTGCCGGGCGGTCGAATCGATCGACGGCGAGATTCGAACGTTGATCGATGACCTCACCGACACGATGTACGCGGCCGAGGGAGTCGGCCTCGCGGCTCCCCAGGTCGGCGTGCCGCTGCGCGTCTTCGTGTACGACGTGCGGGAGCCGGAGGCTCGGGCAGGTGCCCTGGTGAACCCGCGCATCGTAGAGCGGAGCGGGACGGCGAAGGAGACCGAAGGGTGCCTGAGCATCCCTGGCCTCTCGGAGATCGTAGGGCGGGACGCGCGCGTCGTGGTGGAGGGGCTCGATCGCGACGGCCGAGAGGTCCAGATCGACGCCGAGGGGCTGTTGAGCCGCTGCCTGCAGCATGAGATCGACCACCTGGACGGCATCCTGTTCATCGACCACCTGAGCCCGCTGAAGAGGAAGATGCTCCTCTCGAAGTGGGCGAAGATGGACGAGTCGGAAAAGGTGCCGGTCCACGCGCTGTAGCGCTCCGACTCGGGCCCGGCGGTCCGGCGGCCGCCGAGCGTCGGAGGCCGGACCACCCCTCGTGCGCGGCCTCGAACCCGATAACGAGTCATGCGGATCCTCTTCTGGGGCACACCCGAGTTCGCGCTCCCCTCCCTGCGCGCCCTGACGGAGGAGGGCCATGCGGTCCTCGCCGTGGTGACGCAGCCGGATCGGCCGGCGGGCCGCGGGCGCGTCGTTCGCCCGGGTCCGGTGAAAAGGGCCGCCACGGCGGAGGGGATCCCCGTGCTCCAGCCGGTCAAACCGCGGGGGGACGAGTTCGTGGAATGCATCCGGGCGCTGGAACCGGACCTCTCGGTAGTGGCGGCGTACGGGCATCTGCTCCCGGAGGAAGTGCTCCACCTTCCGCGTCTCGGCTCGCTCAACGTCCATGCCTCGCTCCTCCCGAAGCTGCGGGGAGCCGCGCCGATCAACTGGACGATCATCCGGGGACACGAGCGAACCGGCGTGAGCATCATGCGGATGGTCGCCGAGATGGACGCCGGGCCGGTGCTGCATCAGATGGCGATCGGGCTCGGACCCGACGTGACGGCCGGGGAGCTCTCCCAGATGCTCGCGGAGCTCGGGGCGACGGCGCTCATCGAAGTGCTGACGATGCTCGAGAGCGGCGCGCCCACGGAGGTGGAGCAGGATCATGCGCGGGCCACCTTCGCCCCCAAGCTTACCCGGGAGACCGCACGGCTCGACTGGACCCTTCCGGCGACCGAGCTCTCCCGCTGGATCAGGGGCTGCGACCCGTGGCCCGGTGGGTGGAGCTCGCTGGGCGGCCGACCCGTCCAGCTCTTCCAGCCGAGCGTCGACGCCGCGGGAGACACGGGCTCGGAGGGACCGCCGGGAACGGTGGTGTGGGCGGATCCGCGGGAGGGAGTCGCCGTGCGGACCGGGCAGGACCTCATCCGGATCGGCGAGGTGAAACCGGCGGGCCGCGCGCGCATGAGCGCCGCCGCGTGGGTGCGCGGACGCGGCGTGCAGACGGGCGACCGGTTCGTGTGACGGTGCCGGTGCAGGGAGAGACGATGATTCCACGGCTGCACGTCGTGGCCACGGATGCCGTCGTCTCGTGTGACGGCTTCCCGGCGCTGGCCGCGGGGCTGCAGGAGGCTTGCGGCGGGGAGCTGGCCCTCCACCTCCGGGCCCGCGAGCTGACCTCCCGTCGCCTGTTCGAGCTCGCCGCCTCCCTGTCGGCGCGAGCACGGCAGCGCGGCGGGTGGTGCGCCGTCAACGAACGGGTGGATGTCGCGCTGGCAGCGGGAGCACAGGCCGTCCAGTTGGGTCGAGGCGCCCTGCCCGTACGGGAGGCCCGAAGGCTCCTTCGGGCCGGGACGGCGATCGGAGCCTCGGTGCACGATCCGGCGGAGGCGCTGGACGCGCGGGAGGCCGGAGCGAATTACCTTGTGGTGGGTACGATCTACCCTAGCGCGAGCCACCCCGGGCGGGAGGCGTCCGGCCCGGCGTTGCTCGATCGGTGTCGGACGGCCGGCCTCCCCATGGTGGCCATCGGTGGGATCGACCGGGACCGGGTCGAGGAGGTGGTGAGGGCCGGAGCCGTCGGGGTGGCGGTGATTCGCGCCGTGTGGAGCGCCGCCGATCCGGTGACGGCGGCGCGCCAGCTCCTCAATGTGCTCCTCGAGGCTTGACCCGGCCGGGCTCGCGGCCGACGTCCCTCGGGCGCCGAGAAGATAAGGAGAAGGGGAGAGAGTGAAGGCGCAGCTGGACACATTTCGCATAGAGGTGAACGGGAAGCCGCGGGAGGTCCCGGCCGGGCACACGGTGGCGGACCTCCTCCGCACACTCGAGTTGGACGGGCGGCTTGTCGTGGTCGAGCTGAATCGACAGATCGTGAGGCGGAACGAGCTGTCCGAGATCGCCCTCCAGCAGGGAGATCGGGTCGAGCTCGTCCACTTCGTCGGCGGCGGCTGATCGCGGGGGGAGGACCATGACGACGGGGGTGGGGATCGAGCACGCTCCTGGACTGGCCGACCCGCTGGTCATCGGGTCGCGCAGCTTCCGCTCCCGGTTGATCGTCGGGACGGGCAAGTATCGCGATCCCGGGACGATGGTGGCCGCCATCCGGGCGTCGGGAGCCGAGATGGTCACCGTCGCGGTTCGGAGGGTGGACCTCGAGGCCAGGGAGCGGGATGATATCCTGGCCAATCTCGACCCGGAGGAATTCTTCCTCCTACCGAACACGGCCGGCTGCTACACGGCCGAGGAGGCGATCCGGTACGCGCGTCTCGGCCGAGCCGCCGGGCTGAGCGACTGGGTCAAGCTCGAGGTGATCGGCGATACGGACACGCTGCTCCCGGACGTCTCCGAGCTCCTCGAGGCGACGCGGGCGCTGGTGGAGGACGGCTTCACGGTACTCGCCTACACGAACGACGACCTCGTAACGGCGCTTCGCCTGGAAGAGCTGGGTGTGGCAGCCGTCATGCCGCTCGCATCGCCGATCGGTAGCGGGCAGGGTCTCCTCAACCCGCTCAACGTTCGCCTCCTTAAGTCCCGACTCGGCGTCCCGGTGATCGTGGATGCGGGGGTGGGCACCGCCTCCGACGCCTGCGTCACCATGGAGCAGGGGGTCGACGGGATCCTGATGAACACGGCCCTCGCGGCGGCCGAACGACCGACCCTCATGGGGACCGCGATGCGACTGGCCGTGGACGCCGGGCGAGCGGCATACCTGGCGGGACGGATGCCGAAGCGCGAGTGGGCGGTTCCCTCCAGCCCGACGACCGGCATGGTCGATTGAGGCGAAAGCCGCAGAGCTGCCCGCCGGCCGAGACGGCCGGCCCGTACCCTACCGATCCTCGCATCGCGGCCTTCCAACTTCTCCGGGACACGAGCGCGGGGGCGTACGCGGATCGCGCGGCCGCGGTTCGACTCCGCGGCCTGTCGACCCGAGACCGGGCCCTCGCCCAGGAGCTGGCCTTCGGGGCTCTCCGCCTTCGGACCCGTCTCGACACGGAGCTGGAGGACCTGCTCGCCCGGCCGCTCGCGCGCGTGGAACCAACGGTGCGCGAGTGGCTGAGGCTGGGCCTGTACCAGCTGCGGGAGATGCGGGTGCCCGACCACGCGGCGGTGCACGAGACGGTGGAAGGGGTTCGCCGGACTCTCGGCCCGCGTCCCACCTCGCTGGTGAACGGGGTGCTCCGCGCGGCAGCGCGGCGGGGCGCGCCGAAGGGCCTCTTCCCGACACTGGAGAGCGATCCGGTGGCCTACCTCACCGCGTACGGCTCTCATCCGGAGTGGCTGGTGCGTCGGTGGATCGACCGGTGGCCGCTTGCCGACGTCGTCCGCCTCGTGGAAAATGACAACCGACCGCCCCCGGTGACCTTCCGGCTTCTGGAGGAGAGGGCGGAAAAGAATGGCGAGGCGGGCAGAGGTGGCTCGTCCGCGGCCCCGCGCCGAGCGCGGCCACGCGAAGCGCGGAGCACGGGAGGAGCCGGCCGGGAGGCGGCTGGCGGAGCCGTTCGTGTCGGGGTGGGCGTGGTGGAGAACTGGACACGGGGCGTCGAGGTCGAGCCCCTCGAAGAGTGGCCCGGCTGTTTCCGCCTCGTCTCCGGCGATCCGGCCGAGCTGCTCGGGCGCACGAAGGCGGTGTTCCAGGATCCTGCCGCCTCGGCCGTGGTAGAGTACGTGGCATCAGGCACGAAGGGACCGATCCTCGACATGTGCGCCGCTCCGGGAGGTAAGGCGATCGGGATCGCCTTCGCTGCCCCGTGGGCGCGGCCCTTCGTGGCGGCCGATGTCGATCTCGACCGTGCGCGCCGGCTCGCCGAGGTGGGGAGGCGCACGGGTGCCGACGTCGCCGTCATCGTCGCGGATGGGCGGCGGCCGGCCGTAGGCCGAGCGGCGACGGTGCTGATCGATGCTCCGTGCACCGGTACCGGCGTTCTGCGCCGTCGGCCGGACGCACGCTGGCGCATCGCCCCGGAGCGACTCGCATCGCTGGTGCGCCTGCAGCGCGAGCTGCTGGACGCAGGGGCGGGCCTGGTCGAGCCGGGCGGGCTGCTCGTGTATGCGACCTGCTCGCTCGAACCGGAGGAGAACGAGCTTCAGGTGAAGAGCTTTCTCGACAGACACCCGGACTTCACCCGCGACGCGCGGCCCGAGCTCGAGCGGTTGCCTGCCGGGGCCCTGACCGAGTCCGGGGAGCTGAAGGTGCTTCCCTGGCGCTTCGGGACCGACGGCTCATACGCGTGCCGGCTGCGCCGGTCGGGGGCGTGATGAGCTACCGCAGGCGGCGGGGCCTGGCCGGCCGCCGCGGGCGGAACTCGCGGGGCCGAGAGCCATCGCGGAACGCTTCGCCCTCCGGCGCCGGGGGAAGGGAGGCGCGCCGGACGGTCGCGCAGGGAGCGCTCGCTGGCGTCCGAAGAGTGCGGAACCGGCTCGGCGACCTCCGGCTTCCGGCGCGCGCCTCCACCCGCGGAATCGTCTCGGCGTTCGCGGTCCTCCTCTTCTTCGCTGCCGGCTACCTCATCTCGGCGACCTGGCTCTTTCCGGCTGAGCGAGGGTCCGATGCGGGCTCGCTCGTCGAGGTGCCGGAGCTGGTGGGTCTCTCCAGCGAAGAGGCACGAGGGCGGGTGGAGCGGCTCGGCTTCAGCTACACGGTGCGCTCATCGATCGCCCATCCCGATGCGCCGGAGGGCGCCGTGCTCGCCCAGAATCCGCTTCCCGGCCAGATGGCGCGGCCCGGTGCTCCCGTGCACGTCACCCTCAGTCGGGGGCCGGAGCGGCGCACCCTTCCGGACGTCGCCGGTCTCTCCGCGCGCCAGGCTCGGATTGTGCTGGAGCGGCTCGGGTTCACCCCACGCGTGCGGGAGACGGAGTCGCCGGTGGAGAAGGGGCGGGCGGTGCGGACGTCGCCGGAGGCTGGATCCGAGCTCCCGGTTCCGGCTGAGGTCGAGCTGCTCGTGAGCTCCGGGCCGCCGGTGGTGATCGTCCCCAAGCTGACCGGCCGCCACTTCGACGACGTGGCGGAGCTCCTCGCCACCCACGGGCTCGAGCTCGGTCAGGTCACGTTCGACCCCGTCTCTTTCGCCGCGCCGGGGCGCATCACCGGGCAGTATCCGCCGGCCGGTTACAGCCTGCGCGAGGGCGGAACGGTGGAGGTCCGGGTGGCCGGCAGCTCCGGGGATCTTCGCTCCCCTCCCCGAACCCCCGACCTGCGCGAGCCCGATATGCCCGCTGAGCGGCCGGCGGCACGCGACGCCGCCCCTTGACCGGCTGAGCGGGAGTCGTCACGTGGACTGGCGCGGCGCGCTACTGTACAACTGGCGGTACAAGATCTCGGCCCTCCTTCTCGCGGCCCTGCTGTGGGTCAACGTTACCGCCAATGAGCGCGACGTGCAGCGCGTCCCGACCGGCATCGAGTTTGATGTTCGTGACACCGCGTGGGTCCTCGTGGATCCGCCGTCGGAGGTGCGAACGAGCTTCGAGGGACGAACGCGCGACCTTCTCGCACTGCGAATATCCGGTCCGGTTCTCCGGGTCGGCGTGGACAGCGTGACCGGCCCGACCATGCGGGTGCCGCTCCCGAGCAACCTTGTGAGCTACGATTCCGACCTGAACGTGCGCCCGACGGGCGTGACCCCCGGCGCGGTGGAGGTGCGTTTCGAGCCGCGTCTCCGACGACGGGTGCCGGTCGTGCCCGACCTCGAGGTTCTCGCGGAGGACGGCTTCACCGTCCTGCGACCGTTCCTCGTGCAGCCTGACAGCGTCACCGTGTCGGGAGCGGCGAGCGAGGTGGAGCAGGTGGCACAGGTCGGGACCCGAGCCGTGACGTTGGAGGGTCTCGAGCACACCGTAACCCGGGAGCTTCCCGTTCAGCTCCCCGCGGGCGTGACCGCCGCCACGCCGGTCCCCGCCTCCGTGCTCGTCACCGTCGAGGTGGACTCGCTCATTGAGCGCAGCCTCGCCCTTCCGGTGACCGCCCGCGGCCGGGGAGCGGCGGGCGCGGTCCTGTCGGCGGACAGCGTGCGGGTGACCCTGCGGGGAGCCTGGCGGGTCGTACGCGAGGCGGTGGACGCGGCCGCGTCGGCGACGGTGCGGGTGGATTCGGTGCTCCACGGCCCGACGTCTCTCCCGGTGATGATCGATCTCCCCGAGGGAGCGCCGATCTCGGCGACGATCCGCCCGGGTCAGCTGGTCGTTACGCCGGGGGGGGCGTGATGACCGGCTGGCGCGAGGGGCCCGTGCTTGGCATCGAGACCTCGTGCGACGAGACCTCCGCGGCCGTCCTCGAGGGCGATCGTCTGCGTGGGCACGTCATCGCGTCGCAGGACGCGCACGCCCGCTTCGGTGGTGTGGTTCCCGAGATCGCGGCACGCGCGCATCTGCGGCAGCTCGACGAAATTGCCAGGGCGGCGCTCGCCGAGGCGGAGCTCGAGCCGTCGCAGCTGCATGGGGTCGGGGTGACGGCCGGCCCCGGCCTGGTCGGTGCCCTGCTGGTGGGTGTCAACTGGGCGAAAGCGCTCGCGTTCGCGCTGGACGTCCCGCTCATCGGAATCCACCACATGGAGGGGCACCTCTTCGCGAACTCGGTGGTGGACGTCAGGGCCGCACCGCCGTTCGTGGCTCTCCTCGTATCCGGCGGACACACGATGCTCCTCTTCGCCCGGGAGTGGGGATGCTACGAGCTGCTTGGGCGCACGCGCGACGACGCGGTGGGCGAGGCATTCGACAAGGTGGCGCGGAGGCTCGGGCTCGGTTATCCGGGGGGGCCGGAGATCGAGCGAGTGGCGAAGGAGGGGCGACCGGGACGCTTTTCGCTTCCGCGTCCGATGCTCTCCTCCACGGACGGTCCCGAAGATCCTGCCTACCTCGACTTCTCGTTCAGCGGGCTCAAGACGGCGACCGCCCAGCTGGCGGCGCGGGTGGAGCGCGCCGGCGAGGGATCGCTGGCGGAGGCGCTCCCGGATTTGGCGGCGGAGTTCCAGGCCGCGGCGGTGGAGGTCCTGGTCGAGAAGGCGGCCCGCGCGGTCGAGCGGACGGGCTGCCGGCGGCTCCTCCTGGGTGGTGGGGTGGCGCGCAACGAGGAGCTTCGCGGCCGGTTGGGAGAGGTGCTTGGAAGCGGCGGCGAGCTGTTCGCGCCCCCCCCGCGACTGGCGAGCGACAACGCGGCGATGATCGCTCGGGTTGCCCAGCACCGCCTTCGGGCCGGAGAACGGAGCGGCCTCGATCTCAACGCGGATCCCGCCCTGCCGCTCCCCGGGCTCCGTCCGACGAGCGCGGCGGCGTGATGGAGATGCTTCGCTTCCGATCGGCGGCGGAGCCGGCCGACCCTGGTGGGGCTTCGGGATTGGCCGGCGTGATCCTCAACGCGAAGGGGAGTCCATGTATCCCGAGCTGATTCGCATTGGCGATTTCGTCCTCACGTCGTTCGGGGCGATGATGGCGCTTGCCTTTCTCGCCGGATACCAGCTCATCCGGGCCCGCCAGCGCAACATGGGTCGGGATCCCGACCTGGCGGGCGACATCCTTCTCGGCGCGCTGGTCGGAGGGATCGTGGGAGCCAAGATCTACTACGTGCTTCTCAACTGGGACCGCACGGTCGTGGATCCGCTCGGCATGCTCTTCTCCCGGGCCGGTCTCGTCTGGTACGGTGGCTTCATCGGCGGAGCCCTGGGCGTCATCTACATGGTGCGGCGGCGCGGGGAGTACCTCGCCCTGGCGGCCGACGTGTGTGCACCTGCGCTGGCCCTCTCCTACTCGATCGGGCGGATCGGTTGCTTTCTGGTGGGAGACGACTACGGCCGTCCCACCGAGAGCTGGGTGGGGATCGCGTTTCCGAACGGCCTGCCGCCGACCACGGCGGGGAACCTGCGGAGCGCCTTCGGCGTGGATGTCCCGGCCTCGATACCGGATTCACAGGTGCTGGCCGTCCACCCGACGCAGCTGTACGAGGTCGGCATGGCCTTCCTGATCTTTCTGGTCCTTTGGAGGGTGGCACCCGGTTCGCGTCCCCGTGGCTGGCTCTTCTCCTTCTGGCTCCTGCTGGCGGGCACCGAGCGGCTCCTGGTGGAGTTCTTCCGCGCGAAGGACGACCGGTTCTTCGGCCCCCTGACCCTCGCCCAGGTGATCAGTCTGGCGCTCATCGGACTCGGGGTCTACCTGATGAGCCGTCGGACAAGCGACTCCGCGGCGACGGTGCATGCCTGACATCCTCCACATCTCCGACCTGCACTTCGGACCACGCTGGCTGGCGGACCGGGCGGCGGCCGTGCACGAGCTGGCCGAGCGTCTGCGGCCCGACGTGGTGGCGGTTACGGGCGACCTCACGCAGCGGGCGAAACGGGCACAGTATGCGGAGGCAAGGGAATTCCTCGAGCGGTTCGCCGCGCCGCTCGTCGTCATCCCCGGCAATCACGACGTTCCCCTGTACCGCGTGGCCGAGCGCTTCTTCGCCTCGCACCGCAACTATCGGGAGTACATACGCGGCGAGCTGAACTCGGTCCTCCGGCTCGACGGATGTACGATCGTGGCCCTCGACTCCACGCGTCGCTTTACCTTCACGAACGGACGGATCCGGCGCTGGCAGATCGACTTCACCCGGAAGGCGTTCGCGGACAGCCCCTCCACCGACCTGCGCGTAGTCGCTACACACCACCACCTGGCCCCGCCGCCGGACCTCGAGGGGGCGGAGCTGATGCCCGGTGCGAGGCACGCCCTCGAAGCGTTCGTGCGCTGCGGGGTGGACCTGGTGCTGGCCGGTCACGTGCACCGATCGTACATCTCCCGTTCCTCGGACGCCGCCCCGGGCCTGGAACGGGTGATACCGATCATCCACTGCGGGACGACGACATCCAGCCGGGGCCGCGGAAGGGAGCGGCTGCGGAATAGCCTCAACTACGTTCGCGCCCGTGACGATGGTATCGTCGTCACGCATTATCTGTGGCGGGATGGGGGGGACGGCTTTCGGCCGTACAGCGAGCACCGGTTCGGCTCGCGCCTCTCCGCCTGCCTCGACCAGGCCGAGCGATGACGATCTATCGACGAGGGGAGAGTGAGTGGTGGGAGGATGCGGCGGCCGCGGCGACCGCCGTGGCTATCGGACTTGCCTCCTTCTACCTACTCCGCATCTGGCTCCAGCGGGAGCCGCTCGATGAAGGGGAATGGAAGGGGGGCGCCCCCCGGACGCCCGCCCGGCGGCCCGGCGGGACGGTCGAGGAGGAGCCGGGGCGACGACGACCGGGAGAGCCTCGAGAGAGCTCCTCTTGACTCGCGGGTTGTACGGGATCGCGCGCTTCGTAGTCGCCGCGGTCTTCCTCTGCGGGTGGCCGGCTTCTTCCCGTGCCCAGCCGGGGCTGGACCCGGACCCGGAGGTGATCGGGCTCGAGTTCGAGGGGAACGAGGCGTTTTCGTACGACGAGCTCGCCGGCGCGATCCTCACGGAGAAGACCACGTGCCGGAGCTTTCTCTTCTTTTTCCCGTTCCCCCTGTGCCCGCTGACGAGCTGGGGATTCGCGCACAACCGGGCCTTTCTCGACCGATCCGAGCTCCCGCGAGACCTGCTCCGCCTTCACCTGTACTACCGCCAGCGCGGCTTCCGGGATGCGCGGGTGGACACGCTGATCGAGCGAACGGACGGCAAGGTTCGCGTACGCTTTCTCATCTCGGAGAACGAGCCGACGCTGCTGGGCTCCCTCGGCTTCCGCGGCTTCGAGGGAGTCGTCGATACGGCGAAGCTGCACCGCGAGTTCCCGCTCGAACCGGGAGAGCGTTTCGACCTGGTCGAGCTCGGCGCTGCTGAGCAGCGGATCACCCAGGAGCTTCGGGGACAGGGCTACATCGACGCCACCATTCTCCGCGAGTACTTCATCCCCGCCGGATCGCGCCGGGCCGACCTGATGCTCGAGATCCGGCCGGGTCCGCGGGTGCGAATCGGAGACGTGACTATCACCGGCGCCGGGAGGATCAGCGAGTCGGTCGTGTGGCAGTTTCTCACCTTCGGACGCGGCCAGTACGTGAACGAAGACCGCATCCTGGAGAGCCAGCGCAACCTCTACGGACTCGAGGCGCTCCGCTACGCCAACATCGCCACGCAGCGGCGAGCCGGGGTGGACACGCTGCTGGATGTGCGGGTCGAGGTGGCCACTGCGCCTCCCCGCTCCGTGCGCCTGGGATTCGGCCTGTCCACCACCGAGTGCGGCCAGCTCGAGTTCCGCCTGGCGCACCGAAACTTCCTCGGCGGAGCCAGGCAATTCCGGGTGTCCGGCCGCCTCGCGAACCTCGGCGCGGAGCAGCTCGAAGGCGATTTCCCGTGCACGGGGGTCGGGGAGGATCCCGCGTTCCAGGACCCGACCTACCGGGTCGGCGTCGAATTCCAGCAACCGTACTTCTTCTCCGGACGAAACCGGGTCAGCGCCAGCCTCTTCCTGGAACGGGAGACGGTGCCCGACCTGTTTGTGCGCGACAGCCGGGGCGGGGAGCTGGCGCTCGTTCGCCGGCTCCGGTCGCGCATGCCGCTGAGTCTGGGCTGGCGCCCCGAGTTGACCGGCTTCGGGAAACAGTCGGCTGACATCTATTTCTGCGTGAACTTCGCCTTCTGCCAGCCGGAAGACATCGCCCTCCTCACCCAGCGACGCTGGCTCTCCCCGGTGATCCTGACCTGGCGCTGGGACCGCACCAACGACCTGTTCTCTCCCACCGGAGGGTTCTACACGACCGTGACCGTGGAGCGGGCGGGCCGCGAGACGGGCTCCGACTACCGGTATGTGCGGCTCGCGGTGGAAGCCGCCGGATTCGAGGAGCTCACGCCCGGGTGGGTCCTGGCGGCTCGCCTCCGGACCGGCTTGGTGACCGCTACGGGCGGGAGGGTGTTCGACGCGGGAGAAGACGTCCTGGGAGGGGTGATCCATCCCCGCAAGCGCTTCTTCGCCGGCGGACCTCAGAGCGTCCGCGGGTTCGGGCTCAACCTGCTGGGGCCGACGGTGCTCGTCGTCGAGGCGGAACGGGACTGCGCGGACGAGGAGCTGGAGGAGTGCGTCGCCCGGCTGGAGCCATCGGAGTTCGACGAGCGGCCGGAAGGTGGGGACGCGGCGGCCGAGGCGAGCTTCGAGCTTCGCTTTCGGCTCAGCGACCGTTGGACCGCCGTCGGCTTCGTCGACGTGGGTCAGGTTTGGGAGGACCTCTCGGAGATCCGCGCCCCTGTCGCTACCCCCGGCATCGGATTTCGCTACCGGAGCCCGGTCGGACCCATTCGCCTCGATGTGGGCTATAACCCGACCGGAGCTTCCGAAAAGGAAGTAGTGGCGGTGTTGCCGGACGGCGAGATCGAGGAGCTGGAGACGCGGGTGGTGTTCGATCCGTTCACGTTCGAAGCCGGCCGTCTGACCGAGGTGTTCCGGCGCATCCAGCTACAGCTCTCCATCGGGGAGGCGTTCTGAGATGAGACGCGTGGAGTGGCCCCGCCTGCCCCTTCTCCCGCCGCGCCTCGGACGCGCGGCGGAGATCGCCGGGCGCTCGCTGGCGGTCCTCCTCGGGCTCGTCTTCCTCACCGCCGCCGGGGGAATCTTCCTGCTGAGCCAGACCGTGGTGGGCCGCCACGCAGCGGCTTCCTTCGTGGAGGAGGCCCTACGGGGTGCGGTGAACGGGGAGGTGCGCCTCGGCCCGATCATCGGGGGAAACCTCCTCACGCGAGCGCACGTGGCGCACTTCGAGATCGCCACACACGATGGCGTCCCCTTCCTCGACGTCGACAGCATCCTGGTCGAGTACAACCCGATGGGGTTCCTCACCGGCGAGTATCGCTTCCGTCGGGCCCGGATCCGTCGCGCGCGCGTGCACCTGTACCAGAGCGACGAAGGGGTTTGGAACTTCGACGAGCTGTTCGGTGGGGGCGGCGGTGGACCCGGCGGGATCCGCCTTCTCCTCACCGATGTGGAGGTCGAGACCGGCCGCCTCACCTTACGAACCCCGTGGGCGCGCGGGCTGACCGGTTCCGCCTTCGACAGCGCCGTGGCCCGTGGACTGCGGGGCGACGCCGTGTGGCGGGTACGGCAAAGCGGCCCGCGCACCTACGAACGCCTCCTGGAGCTCGATTCCCTGCGCGGGCGCTTTCCCCTCATCCGCGTGGCCGATCCCCGGCGCCCGATGCGCTTCGAGCTGAAAGGGATCGGAGCGACTGCCCGCGTGGTCGCGCAGCCCCTGGAGATCAGCCGGTTCGACGGTAGCGTGGTGTTTCGGGACACCATCGCGGTCGAGCTGGACCGCCTGCGCACGACGGGGAGCTCTCTCGCCGGACGCGGGTGGGTGGTCCCCGAGGATCCGCCCGCCTACCGCTTCGACCTGGCTGCAGAACCGCTGGGCTTCTCCGACCTGCAATGGCTGCCGATCCCGGTGCCGGCCGGCGGCGGCGGACCGATGGACGTGGTCCTTCGTTCCCGGGACGAGGCGGTGGTAGTGGAGGTGGCGGATGGGGACATCGAGGTGGAGGACACGCGTCTCTCCGGCAGCTTCGTGGTGGCCCTGGGGAGCCCGCCGCGATTCGAGTCGCTCGCCATGGATATGCGGCCGCTACGGATCGCGCTCGTCGACGAGCTCTTCGACAGGGAACGGTTGATCGATGGCTTCATCGATGGCCGCCTGAGCGGCTCCGGTCCGATCGACCTGCTCCACATCGACGCCGGCCTCGAGCTGCGCGACCTGGATGGAGAGACATCTCCGTCCGGGCTCAGGGCGCGCGGCAGGATCAGCGTCGGCGAGCCCAACGAGATGCGCGGACTGGAGCTCGAGTTCGAGGAGTTCGAGCCCCGGTGGGCCTCCTTGGTGGGCATTGTGGTCGACATCGACGGGCGGGCCCGCGGGACGGCGACGCTCGACGGCTTCGCCGGCGGGCCGCTCTCCTTCTCCGCCGACCTCTTTCACCAGCTTCCGGGCGACTCGCTCACCCATCTCGTGGGCGACGGATCGTTGGACCTACGGGAGGCCTCGTCGCTCGACGTTAGCTTCACGGCCGATCCCCTGTCCCTCTCCCTGGTGGACCCCTACATGAAGGGGATCGATCTCGTCGGGGTGGTGCGGGGACCCTTCTCCGCCTCCGGGACGCTGGACGACCTGCGCCTCACGGCGGACCTCCGCACGCCGCGCGGCCTGCTCAACTTCGATGGCCGATTCAACCTCGTCGCCGAGGAGCAGGTGTACGACGCGCGCCTCTTCGCTCGGGATATCCAGCTCCGACAGTGGGCGAAAGGGGGACCGGAGACGCGTCTGGCGGTGCGGGGCCGGGTGCAGGGACGGGGCACGGATCCGCGCACCCTGCGGGCGACCTTCGATCTCGAGATCCTACCCTCGTTGTTCGAGGGAGCCAGGGTGGATTCGAGCCTCCTTCGCTTCACGCTGGCGGACGGCCTCGCCAACGCCGACACGTTCACCATTCGCACGGATGTGGGGACGGTGGACGGCTTCGGCTCTTTCGGCCTGGTGGAGGGGAGAAGCGGATCCCTGATTCTCGACGTGACGGCCCCGGACCTGGCCGAATGGAACCGCTGGCTTCTGCCGGGACGACATCCCACGCATCCCGACACGAGCGTGACGGACCTGTTCGCTGACTTCCAGCGGGAAGATGATGCGGTGGGGATCCTGCCACCGCAGGGGAGGGCCGACACGCTCGCCGGCCGGCTCGCTGCACGGGGAGTCGTGTTCGGAAACGCCCGCGACTTCGCGTTCGGCGGACGCGTGAACGCTCGGGATATTCGGTACGGCGAGCTGAGCGCCGACTCCCTCCAGTTCACCATCGACGTGTCGAACCCCCACGCTCTCGATTCTCTCGTGATGCGATCCCATGTGTGGAACGCCGAGGGTCTCGGAAGCCGCGCGGACTCCCTCTTCGTGCGCCTGCAGCGGCTGGGGCCCGTGCGGAGCGACGTCGAGGTGTATGCCCGCCGCGACACGAGCCTCGAACTGGATGCGCGCGGGGTGCTCGAGCTGGCCGAGTCACGGCGGGCTGTGACGGTGGACCGGTTCCGGTACAAGGGCCCCGACCGGGAGCTCCGGTTGCGTGGCTCCGCGTTGGTGGCGTATGGCGAGTCCGGCCTCTTCGTGGACGGGTTGGAGCTCGTGGGCGGAGGGGGACCGGTGATCCGGATCGGGGGAGCGGTGCCCGACAGCGGGACGGCCGACCTGGATGTGAGGATCGAGGCCCTGCGCCTGGAGAACGCCTTCGCCCCGTGGCCGAAGTTGGCACATGTGGGGGGCCAGCTCGACGCCACCCTGCGGGTGAGAGGGACCGCGGCTTCGCCTCGCATGGAGGGCCGGTTCCGGGTCCGGGAGCCGGAGTACGCGTCGCTCGTTTTCCCGCTTCTCGAGGGAGAGCTCCGCTACGCGGACCGCCGACTGAACGTTCGAACCGTGCTGCGGGGTGGGGATGTCAATGTGGCCCGCGTCGACGGGTCGATCGGGGTGGACCTGGCCCTGCATGGGGTCGAGCGGCGTCTCCTGCCTAACTCGTTGGACCTCTTCGTGCACGCCGACAGTACGCCGCTCCATCCCCTCGAGCTCGCGTTCCGCGCGCTGCGGGCGGTGGAGGGAGTGGCGCGGGGCGAGGTGCGGGTCCTTGGAGGGCCGGGCGATCTGCGCTACGAGGGCCGGCTCACCGTCCGGGACGGCGCAGCGACGCTGCCGAGCCTCGGGGTGCGGTTCCAGGAGATCGGCGGAGGAGTCCGCTTCACCGGGAGCCAGGCGATCCTGGAGTCCGTGACGCTCGCCTCATCGGCCGGCGGCAGCGCGGTGATCGAGGGCATCCTCGACCTTTCAAGCTTCACCAACCCCAGGTTCGATCTCGACCTCCGCGCCAGCCGCCTCGGGGCGATCGACAGCCGGCTCGCCACGCTGCAGATCGGCGGCCGGGGCCACCTCGGCGGGGAGTACGAGCGCGCCTTTCTCACGGGCGTTTTCCGCCTGTCGGAAGGCGTGATACGGGTGGAGCGCTTCCTACGAGAGCGGCAGGCCGTGGATCTCACGGACCCCGAGGTGTTCAGCTTGATAGACACCACGATAGTTGCAGAGGAGCGCGTGCTCAGCGAGCTCCGCGATCCGTTCTTGGACAACGTGAGGCTCGAGGTGACTCTGCAGATGGGGCCGGGCCTGTGGCTCCGCTCCAGCGCCCTCGACATGGAGCTCGTGGGCGCGATCGAGCTCCGGCTGGACAGGGCGACGGACGATCTCGCAGCGGCCGGCGACCTGCACATCCCCCGAGGCACGTACACCTACATCTCGGGCTCGACGACGGAGCTGGAGAGCCTCTACTCGCGCGACCTCCAGATCACAACCGGGACGATCTCGTTCGTGGGCACCCCCGGACTCGACCCGAACCTCGATATCCAGGCCGAGTACCGGACGCGCACCCAGGAGGTGGGACAGCTCACCGTGACGGCCATGATCGGCGGCACGATGGTCCGGCCGACCCTCACGACCACCAGCGAGCCACCGCTCCCCGAATCGGACCGCATCTGCTATCTCCTCTTCGCGAGCCCGTGCGTCGGAGTCGGTGACCAGGGAGGAGCCTTCGCCGCCTCGCTCCTGCGCGAGGGAATCCTCGGCACAGTCGGCTCCGGCTTCTCGCAGGTGTTCGTGTCGGGCAGCGGGGTCGTCGACTACCTGAACCTTCGCAGCACCAGCACGCTGGACCTGAGCGAGGAGGAGAGCGGGGGTCTCCTCTTCGCCGGCACGGAGGTAGAGGTGGGGCGGTACCTCACCCCGGAGCTGTTCGTGCGGGCCAGCCAGCCCCTCGGCGGTCAGCTTCCGGGCGTCTCCCTGGAGTGGCAGTTCTCCGAAGGCTGGTTGCTCGAGGCGAGAACGGAGGAACGGTACCGGCCGCTCTCCCTGCTGTCATCGACCTCGAACATCGACACCGACCGCACGTACGGGCTGTTCCTCTTCCGGGAATGGAGCTTCTGACGGGCGGGTGCGAGAGGCGCCCATGGGGGAGCCGTGAGGGCCGTACGGGTGTAAAACGCCCGGGAAAGCGGTAGATTGGTCGGGTGCCGCCGGCCGCTCACGTAGGAGCTTCGATCGACATGACGAATTACGTGAAAACCTTCGGGCTGATGGCCCTGATGACGGCGCTCTTCCTCGGCGTCGCCGGCTTCTTCGGCGGCACCGACGTGATGATCATCGCCTTCTTCTTCGCCCTGCTCTTCAACTTCGGGAGCTACTGGTTCAGCGATCGCATCGTGCTTCGCATGTATCGGGCGAAGATTCTCCAGCAGAGCGACGCGCCGGATCTCTACGACATGGTGGACAGGCTGCGAAGGCGAGCCGGGCTGCCGATGCCGACCCTCGCGCTGTCCCCGTCGGATCAGCCGAACGCCTTCGCAACGGGTCGAAGTCCGGAGCGCGCCGTGGTGTGCGTGACCCGGGGCATCCTGAAGCTGGCGAACCGCGAAGAGCTGGCCGGCGTGATCGCGCACGAGCTCGCCCACGTCAAGAACCGCGATATGCTGATCGGGACGATCGCCGCGACGATGTCGGCCGCCATCGTCATGCTGGCCCGTTTCGGCCTCTGGTTCGGGGGCGACCGGGACCGTGGGGGGGTGATGGGGGCGCTTCTCATGCTCATCCTCGCCCCGATCGCCGCGATGCTCATCCAGATGGCGATCAGCCGGGCCGGCGAGTTCCGGGCGGACCGGATCGGCGCCGGGATCAGCGGCCGGCCGAGGGAGCTGGCGAGTGCGCTCCGAAAGCTCGAGAGCGCAGCCCGCCGGGTGCCCATGGAGGTCAACCCGGCCGCCGCGCACCTGTGTATCGTGAATCCGCTGCGGGGTGGGGGCGCGGCGTTCGCGGCGCTCTTCCGCACCCACCCACCCACGGAGGAGCGGATCCGGCGCCTGGAGGAGATAGCGAGCGCGGGTGCCTGATTTCCCGTACGCGGACTCCGAGCGCATCCTCGTCCTCATCAATCCGAAGGCCAGCGGAGGACAGCCCGCCGTCCTCCGTCGCCGGATCGCGGCGGCCTTGGCTGATCGCTGCGTCCCCTTCGACCTCTACGAGGCCACCTCGGCGGTCGAGGCGCTCGAGGCCGCGCGCACCGCAGCCGCCGCTGGCTACCGCGCTGTCGCGGCGGCCGGAGGCGATGGGACGGTCGCCCTGGCGCTGCGTGGCACGGCGGGGACCGAGGTGCCGGTGGCGATCCTGCCGTTCGGGACGGGCAATCAACTCGCGCTGAACTTCGGGATCCCGACCTCGCTCGAGGGGAGCGTGGCGGTGGCGGTGGACGGCGTGGTGGAGAAGATCGATCTCGCCCGGGCGAACGGCGAGTACTTCGCCCTCATCGCGGGCGCCGGCCTGGACGCGGAGGTGATGGCGGGGGCCACGGCCGAGCTCAAGCACCGACTCGGCTTCGGCGCGTATCTGTACAGCGGCCTCAAGAACGTCATCACGCCCCGGAGCGCGGACTTCCGCATCGTGGCCGACGGGAGAGAGCTGGGGGTGCGGGCCACCATGGTCCTCCTCGCCAACGTCGGTCTGCTCGGGGCAGGGACCCTTCCGGTCGAGCTCCAGGTGGCGCCGAAGGCCTCCTTCCAGGACGGCCTGATCGACGTCTGCATCTTCGCGCCCCGCAATCTCCCCGAGATGGCGCGCATCGTGTGGAGGGTGGCGCGCCACGACCACGCAGGCGACGACCGCATGATCTTTCTTCAGGCGCGCGAGGTCACGGTCGAGTCCGATCCCCCCGTCGCCGTGCAGATCGATGGCGAGCCGCGGGACGAGACGCCGATCTCGATCTCGATCGACCCGCTGGCCGGTCGCCTCCTGGTCCCCGCATGACCCCGGGGTGACCCCGACGCACCGGGCGGCCGTCGAGGTCGCCCTCCTGCAGGAGATCGCCGAGCGGGTGGGGACGCCCGCCTACGTGTACGACGGACGCGCCCTGGACGCGAGCGTGGCCCGCTGGGTGCGCGCGGTGGACGATCCGCGCGACGTGTGCTACAGCGTCAAGGCCAACTCCAACCTGTCGATCCTCCATCGCCTGGCCCGGCACGGAATCGAGTTCGAGGTGGCGACCCGCGGTGAGCTCGCCCGGGTGCGCCGGGCCGGCATCGCGGCCCGGCGGGTCGTCTTCGGTGGCGTTCCGAAAGAGGAGCGCGACGTCGCGGAGGCGATCCGCGCAGGGGTCGGGCTCCTCGTCCTCCAGGCGGAGAATGAGTTGGAGGCGGCCCTCCGGCACGCAAGCCCCGCGGTGCCGGTGCGCATCGCGGTGCGCGTGCGCCCCGGCATCGAGGCGGGGACGCATCCGTCCCTGCAAACGGCGGGGGCGGACGCGAAGTTCGGGGTGAGCCCGGCCGAGCTCCCCGACGTATGGGGACGGCTCGACGCCTCTCCGGGGCTGATGCCGTGCGGCCTCGCCGTGCACCTCGGCTCCGGGCTCAGGGCGCTCGAGCCGTACCGGCGCGCCCTTGACGTCCTGCTCGGGCTCGTCCGTGAGCTGGCTGGCGCGCCGCGGCCGGTCACGGAGATCGACATAGGCGGTGGCCTCGGGATCGACTACGAGGGCGGGGCCGATCCGCAGCCGGGGGCGCTCATCGCCCTCGTGCGGGAGCGCGTGGCGAACCGGGAGATCCGCGTTAGATACGAGCCGGGGCGCTCGATCGTGGCTCGCTCGGGCCTTCTCCTCACCCGTGTTCTGTACCGAAGGGAGCGCGACGGATCCCCCGCCCTCGTGTGCGACGCCGGGCACACGGACTTCTCCCGCTACGCGCTCTACGGAGCGCACCACCGCATCGAGCCGCTGGCAGGACGGCTGGAGGGCCCGCCGACCGTGGCGATCCTCGGTCCGACCTGCGAGTCGGGAGACGTGCTCGGGGTGGACCGTCCGCTGCACGGCGTGCGCCGGGGCGACTTGCTCGTGGTGAGCGATGTGGGCGCGTACGGCTTCGTCATGGCCTCCAACTACAACAGCCGCCCGCGGCCCGTCGAAGTGCTCGTGGATGGAGGAGAGTGGCGCGTGATACGGGAGCGGGAGGCGCTATCCGACATGTGGCGGGGGGAGTCCTTGCCGCGCCCCGGCACATAGCACCTTCGCTCACCTCGGCGAGGGAGATCTCCCGACAAGTTCTTGCCGGGTCTTCCCGACAGGCGAGCCCGGCTGCGACCACATAACTTAATATGGCCGGTACGGAGGAGGCTCGCAGTGCGTCCGTCCCTCGCAGGTCGGAGCGCCGCAACTCCGGAGAGTGGACCAGGAACCCGTCCGGCGTGCGCCGATGAATCTCAACAAGCTCTTCCCACGCTTGTCGATCCGGGCGAAGCTGGCGATCGCCTTCGCCTCGCTCTCGCTCGTGCCGCTGGCGGTCACGGGGGTTCTCGGCACCCGGGTCACGCTTCGGAACATCCGTGCACAGGCGAAGGCCACCCTTGAACATGACCTGGAGATGGCGGAGCAGCAGACGGAGCGGTCGCTGGAGGAAGTCGAGCGCTCCGTGACGTATCTTGCGCTGCACGTCCTCGGGCCGCTGCTCGCACCGAGCGAAGAGGTCGACTGGGAGGCGGCGGCCAGCACCGTATCTTCCTTCCTCACCTACACCCCAGCCCTGTTTCGGGTCAAAGTCGTCGACGCGAACGGCAGGCTGCTGTTCGTCGGGCGCGCCGGCGGGTACGAGCCGCCGGGTCCGGAGGGCTATGAGGCGGGGGGGATGTACTACGCCCTGCGCGCGAGGGGCTTGCGGCAGGGCGAGCGGCTCATGCTGCCCGTCGAGCTGCGGGGCGACGGGTCGGCCGGGGAGGGCGTAGCCACGATACCGGCCGTGGCGATTCTGCTGCCCGTGATGGACGCCGATGGGACGCTGCGAGGGGCGGTGATCGGCGAGGCCTACGCTTCGGTCCTGTTCGCCCGGCTGGAGCTGGGTTCACCGCATCTCAAGGGCGTGACGGGCCTCGTCGACTCCGACGGTCTCTTTCTCTACCACTCCGAGCGAAAGCGAGATTGGGCCAGCCTGCTGGCATCGCGCTCCGAAGTAGACCTCGGAAGCGACTTTCCAGCGGAGGTGACCCGGACGATCCTCTCCGGCTCCTCGGGCACCGTGCTGGCCTCTGACCAGGGCATCGTCAGCTTCCTGCCTCTGCAGCTGAGTGAGCTCGGTATGCGCCCGCTCATACTGTATCGAGTGGTCCCGCTCTCGGCGCTCGAAGCTCCGGCACGGCGTTTCTTGCACTGGGTGGCCGTCGGTGCGTTGGTCGTTCTCGTGCTGGTTCTCGGACTGGCGGTGCTGGCCGCCCATCAGCTCACACGACCCATCTACCAACTGAGCCAGGGGGCCCGACGGTTGGCCCGGGGCCTCTCGCAGCCACCCCTGCAGATCGCCACCAACGACGAGCTCGAGGACCTGGCGGCGGACTTTTCGGCGATGGCACGCGCCCTCGCGGAACAGCGTCAGAAGCTGGAAGAGCTCGTGGCGGAGCGCACGCTGGCGCTGCGCGAAGCGCATGCCGAGCTGTCGGGAATCCTCGAGCATTCCGCCGACGCGATCGTGGGGCTCGACCTCGAGGGCCGCATTCGAGTCTGGAACAGGGGCGCGGAGGACCTCTTCGGGTATGCGGCCTCCGAGGCTGTCGGGGTGAACGTCGATGCGCTCCTGCTTCCCGGCGGCGAGGACTGGAAGAGCGAGGCGGCGTTCATCCGGCGCGAGGCGGCGGAGCAGGGCGCCGTCGTCAACTTCCACACGAAGCGAGTCGCCAGAGACGGTCAGCCGTTTCCGGTGAGCCTCACCCAGACGGTGATTCGCGATGACGAAGGTTGCCCCCTGGGGTTCTCGCTCATCATTCGCGACACGCGGCTGCAAGCCAAGCTCGAGGAGCAGATGCGTCACTCCGAACGGCTGGCCGCCGTGAGCGTGATGACGGCCGGGGTCGCCCACGAGCTGGGCAATCCGCTCGCCGTGATCGGGAATCGCATCGAGTGCATGGAACGCGAGATCCGAGAACGAGGCGAAGGGAGCTTTCTGGAGGACGATCTGGCCGTCCTGCGCGAACACACCGACCGACTGGACGGCGTGATACGGGATCTGCTCTCCTTCGCGCACGAGGACCATGAAGAGCCGGTGCGGGTGGCGCTGGGCGAGGTCGTAGAGAGAGTCACGAGTCTTCTGAAGCGGACCTACATGGCGCGGGAGGTCGAGCTCGAGACGCGCCTCGATGATCAGCTTCCCCTGCTGATGGGCAACCTGAAGGCAATCGAGACGGTGTGCATGAACCTGCTCCTGAACGCGTTGGACGCCACCCCACCCGGCGGCACGGTGACGGTGGAAGCCCGACGTTCCCGCGAGGGTGATACGGTCGAGCTCGAAGTGCGGGACACCGGTCACGGCGTACCGGCCGAGCTCCGCAACCGCATCTTCGAGCCTTTCTTCACCACCAAGAGGAGCGGACACGGCACCGGACTGGGGCTCTCGGTGTGCCGCAGCATCGTCGAAAGACACAGGGGGAGGATCTGGGTCGAAAGCAGAGAAGGGCACGGGAGCCGTTTTGTGGTCTCCCTGCCATTGCGTGGTTAGGAGGGGGCGTGGAGAGGGGTCGCGTGCTCATCGTCGACGACGAGCCGGACATGCTCGAGAACTGCGAGCGGCTGCTCTCGCGGGAGGGCTACGCCTGCTGGACGCTCTCGGATCCATCCCGATTCCGGGAGATCCTGGAAGAAGTGCGCCCCGACGTCTTGCTTCTGGACCTTCGCATGCCGGATGTGGACGGCATGACTCTGCTCACCGTCGCACAGGCCGATGACCCGGCGCTCCCGGTCGTGATCATGACGGCGTACGCAACCGTCCCCTCGGCGGTGCACGCGATCAGGGAGGGAGCGTTCGATTACCTGACCAAGCCGTTCCGGGCGGACGCACTCCTCATCGCGATCGAACGAGCGGCTCGACACCGGGCATTGGCTCTCGAGAACCAGGCGCTACGCCAGCAGGTGGCGCGCGGTGCGGGTCGGGAGGAGATCGTCGGCTCGAGTCCGCCGATGGTGAAGCTCATGGAGCAGGCGAGAAAGGTGGCGCCCACCGATGCCAACGTGCTGATCTTTGGCGAGAGCGGGACAGGCAAAGAGCTCATCGCGCGCTTCATCCATGCTCGGAGCCCCCGAAAGGACGGCCCGTTCCTGCCGGTGGATTGTGCGGCCCTACCGGAGGGCCTCCTGGAAAGCGAGCTGTTTGGCCACGAGCGCGGGGCCTTCACCGGCGCCGACGCGCGCAAGAAGGGCCTGCTCGAGGAGGCGAACGGCGGAACCGTTTTCCTCGATGAGTTCCCCGAGATGAGCCTGGGGCTCCAGTCGAAGTTCCTGCGGACCCTCGAGGAACGACAGGTTCGCCGGCTCGGAGGATCACAACTGATCGATGTAGACATTCGGATCGTATCCGCCACCAACATGGACCTCGAAGCTGCGGTCGCGGAGGGCAGGTTTCGCGAGGACCTGTACTATCGCCTCAACGTGGTACCGTTGCACGTCCCGCCGCTGCGGGACCGTGGCGACGACATCGTGCTGCTCGCGCAGAGCTTCCTCGCGCAATTCTCCGCCGCACAGGACAGAGAGCCCCCCCGCGTCTCACCCGACGTGTGGGATGCCCTCCAGCGGTACCATTGGCCGGGCAACGTGCGAGAGTTGAGGAACCTTGCCGAGCGGCTGGTGATCCTCGATGAGGACCAGCGCGTCACCCTTTCGGACTTGCCGGAGCCACTTCGGCCGTGGACCAGCCTGTCGAACGAGCCCTCCGACTCGGAACAGCTGCTGCCCTATGAAGGAGCCCGTGCCCGGGCTCTCCAGGCCTTTCGGGCCAGGTATGTGAGGCGACTGCTGCAAGCGAGCGGCGGCAACGTCTCGAAGGCCGCCCGTGCGGCGCGAGTCAGCCGGCGGACGCTCCACCGGTGGATCGCCGAGCTGGACAACGGGTCCGCGGGAAGCGGCTGGAGATGAAGCCGGGTCTCTCGCTGGCCTGGGTCGTAGCCTCGCTCGGGTGTACCGCGCCAGCGGCCTCTCAGTTCGCCACGGTAAGCGGAACCGTAGACGCGTCGGATGTGCGAAGCGTCGGTGCCGTCGTGTATCTCCTACCCGAGGCGGAGGCTGCCAACCCGTCGGCCCGGGACACACCGGTCATCGATCAGGCCAACCTCCGCTTCGTGCCCCCGGTGTTGGCCGTCCTTCCCGGAACGGCCGTCGAGTTCCGAAACAGCGACCCCATACTGCACAACGTGTTCTCTCCGAAGGATCCGGGAGTCGGGTTCAACCTCGGGACATATCCGCGACACGAGTCCAGGTTGCACCTGTTCAGGGAGGTCGGAGCGCATGTCATACTCTGCCACGTGCACCCCGAGATGGTGGCCTGGGTCGTGGTCGTAGACACACCCTACCGCGCTGTAGCGGACGGAGAGGGGCGATTCCGGATCGACAACGTGCCGGCCGGAAGATACGCCGTCAACGTGTGGCACCAGGCCACCCGACCGTTCCGGAGAGACATCGTCGTTCACGAGGGCGAGTCACTGCACCTGACGCTGCGTCTTCCCCGCAGCGGGCGGTAGCGGCACGCGGGCGCAAGGAGGGACGCAGAGCATGACGCAGCGATCCGGATGTAGCCCGAAGCCGAGATTCGCCCCGGCGTCTCTGATCGTGGCCGCCCTCGCCCTGTTCAGTGCGCTGGTATCGAGCGGCGCGATTCCCCTCTCCTCCGAGCTGGCGGTGGGAGAGATCCCCGCCTTCGCCAGGAAATACCGGACCAGCTGCTCGACCTGCCACACGGCGGCGCCCAAGCTGAACGTGTTCGGCGAGGCATTCCGACTCAACGGGTATCGCTTCCCCGAGAACGACAAGCTCTTCCGAAAGGATCGCCCTGTCCCGCTCGGCGGCGAGCCATGGAAGGATCTGTGGCCCCGTGCGATCTGGCCGGGCGAAATCCCGGGTGTCGTGCCGCTCGCGCTCCGTGTACAGAACGATGTCCAGCTGACGCGCGAGGCCGGTTCGGCGTTCACCTGGAGCTTCCGCTTTCCGCAGGAGATCTACCTGCTCGCGGCCGCCACCCTCGGTGACGACATCTCCGTGTTCCTGGAGACCGAGTGGAGCCGGGAACGGGACCTCGAGGTCCTGCAGGCCAAGATCGAGTTCCAGGACCTCCTGCCACGGCTTCCCTCGCGGTGGCTGAACCTGTGGGTCGGCATGCAGAACATCTACCTGTTCACGTTCGCGGACCGGCAGATCGATCGCGCCGGACGCCAGAACTTCCTGTGGCAGACGTATCGGATTTCGGATCTCGAGTTGAGGCGCCCGGACACGGGCGACTCCCTCCGTTCGACGAACGAGTTCCGGTTGCGCCAGACACAGCCGGCCCTCGAGCTGAACGGAATCATCGGGGGGCGGCTGTACTACGGCTTCGGCCTGGCCCAGGGCGTGGGCGACCTCACTACCGACAACAACAACCACAAGGATGTGTTCTACAAGGTCCGCTACAAGATCGGCGGCCTGGGCCTGGATGGGCGGTACGGGCCGGGCGGCGGGCCCGTCCAGGGCGGGGGCGGTCAGCTCCTGGACCGCTCGCTCACCATAGAGCACTTCGGCTACTTCGGCGCTCAGCCCGTGGACGGCGACCGCCAGGACGACCACCGGTCCTTCGGCATCAGCGCCCGGGTCCTCTACGGGCCGGCGGATATCGGCGTCGGGTACGTATGGGGCGAGAACGACAATCCGTGGGGAGCGAGCGCGTCCGGCGAGGTTCCGTACTCGAGCTTCTTCGGAAAGGCGGAATACCTGATCTTCCCGTGGCTCATCGGATCCCTCAAGTTTGATACCTTCGATGCGGACGTGCCGGCTGCCCTCCTCGACGCCGGCTTCACGCAGGGAGGAGCCGATCAGAGGCGGATCCTACCGGGCATCATCTTCCTGGTGCGTCAGAACATCCGCGGCGTCATCGAGGCGGAGCTCTTCACGGAGCACGAGGCCAGCACCCAGCTGAACGATCCGAGGCCGCAGAACCTCTGGTTCCGCCTGGATTTCGCCTTCTAGACCGCGTCTGGATCTCCTCTCGCCTTCCAGTCTGGATCTCGCCTTTCGCATTCCAGAATGGGCGGTGGTCCGGAAGGTTCCGTCCGCAATCCGCTCACCGCGCCCGGCCGACCGCGCCGACCTGGGACACGCGCCGTCACACGCTGCGACCTTCCATGTCCCACTCCAGGCCGCCAGCAGCCCTCCGACGACGTCCTGGTAGCCGCTAACTCGCTGCGATATCGCTATATAGCTGCCAGCCGCCCGAAAGCCCGTCCCGGGCCTGCATCGTGCACCTCCGACATCGCGGCGCGGGCGATGAGCCCCCCGCCGGAACGCACAGAGCTAGTCGCAAACATCCAGACATTCCGGCTCACGCCGAAATGCGACACAGAGCCGGGAGGAGGGTACCCAGATGGAGACGCGAGCCAAGAAGAGCAGCCTGGGGCTGGGCCTCACCGCGCTGCTGGCCCTGACGGTGTGGGGCTGCGACGGTGGGGAGGTTACCGGGCCCCCGCCGCCTCCACCCCAGACCCCGACGCTGGCCTCGGATTGGGTCGACTTCGTGAACTGGGACGAGGCCCAAACCGTAGAGGTCAGCATGGTGGAGACCCCCACGGCCCTGGCTTTTTCGCCGAACGAGCTGACGTTCGAGGCGGGCAAGCCGTATATCATCCGCATCACCAACCCGGCTTCGAACAGCAGCAAGCACTACTTCTCGCCGGAGGGAGCGAGCTTCTATCAGGCGGTCGCCACGCGGAAGATCGAGACCGACGAGGCCGAGTACAAAGCTCCGTTCTTCAATGAGGTCGAGCTCCAGATCGGCGGCTCCCTGGAGATCTTCGTCGTCCCGGTGCTGGCCGGCACGTACGACATCATCTGCATCATTCCGGGCCACAAGGAGCTCGGGATGACGGCCACCGCCACGATCACCGGCGGGGAGGGCTATCAGTTGGACCTGGAGGTCGCCCCGGACTTCGACCAGTCTCTCACCACCGATCCACGACGCTCGGGCTCGCACGATGTGTGGACGAGCGCGGTGGAGGCGCCGATCAGCATGTTCGAGTCGGCCTCCTTCGACCAGCTCGGTTTCGTACCGCCGGATCTCCAGCTGACCAAGGACGTCGCGTACAAGATCCACATCACGAATCCGGGCGGGCACGCCTCGAAGCACTACTACACGGCGGCCGAGTTCTACAAGACCGTGGTGTTCCGGAAGGCCGAGGACTCACAGGCCGAGATCAAGGCGCCTTACCTGAAGGCGATCGAGCTCCAGATCGGAGGCGATTCGGAGCTGTTCATGGTGCCTACCGAAGCGGGAAGCTTCGAGGTCCTGTGCACGATCCCGGGCCATGCCGACCTGGGCATGAGGGGGACGATCACCGTGAGTCCCTGAGGTTTCGTTTCGCCTCCTCGGTGAAGCTGTGCGAGAACGGAGGTCCTCATGAAGTCTCGCTCGCGTGGCTCGGCGGCTCGGAGGAGCGCACGGAGAGCCGGACGGCGGCCCCCATGGGCCCCGCCGTCCGGCCGTGCGGCGGTTCTGCTGGCCGCGGGGCTCATCATGGCGTCGTGCGACCAGGGCACGGTCTTCGAGCCGGTGGGGACGCGCTTCAGCATCGACCTCAGCGGCCGACTGCTGGATGGGCGGAACCTGGACGGGAACGGGGTGTCAGGTCAGGTGGCCGTGTTCGCAGCGGATGGACGGACGCCCGTGCCCATCGACGTGGACAACATCCTGGAGACGGATTCGGAAGGCCGCTTCTCGGGAGCCTTTGAAGCCGTGCTCACCGAGCCTGTCATCCTCCTGCGGGCGTCGGCGTCGGCCCCGTTCCTCACAACGAGCAAGGCCTTCGAGCTCGATGGCGGCGCCGTCGAAGCGGACCTGTATCTCTCCAGCACGCTGATCACGGGGCACATCATGGACCCGAACGGCGCGCCGGCAGTCGTGGATATCTGGGTGATGCGGGATGACGGAACCGGCAACTTCACGCCGTATGAGATCGCCGGCGGTCGGGACTTCATCCCGCCCCTTCCGCCGAGCGGCGTGAACTTCGCGGTCGACAGCGATGTGCTGGGCCGCTTCACGGTTCCCGTGCGCATCCCCGATGCCACGTTCCGTCTGGTGCTGGTGGTGGACAGAAAAACCGATGTCTTCGAGTCGTTCCTGACCGACATCATCGTCACCGGCGGCCAGGACAACATGGTTCCGAACATCACCCTCCAGTGGCGCGGCCCACCGGCCAGCGCAGAGGGAGGCGCGCCATGAACCGGGCAGGCTACCGGCGAGGCGTACGCGGGGTGGGGCTCGTGGCGGCCGCTCTCTTCCTCCGCGCGGTGCCCGGTCTGGCGCAGGCGCCCGCTCCCGGACCGCAGGACCCTTCGACGGGCGACGCGGCCAGACTGTACGCCGGAGCCTGCGCTCCGTGCCACGGCCGGCTGGGCGACGGGAACGGTCGCGGGTCGCGGTTGCTCGGCGCCCCGAAACCACGGGATTTCACCTCCGGGACATTCAAGTTTCGCCGCACGCCGACCGGTTCCCTCCCTGCCGACGAGGACATGTACCGCACGATCTCCCGCGGGGTGCCCGGCACCTGGATGCCGGCCTGGGAAGATCTGCTGAGCCCGGCGCAGCGCTGGGCGCTCGTCCGCTACATCAAAGGGTTCTCCGAGTTCTTTGCCGAGGAGGAGCCGGATCCGGCTGTCGAGATCCCGCCCGAGCCCGGGCCGTCACCGGAGCTCCTTCGGGAAGGCCGCTTCGTGTACGTCATGCTCAAATGCTGGGACTGCCATGGCTCTCTGGGCCGGGGCGACGGTCCGTCCGCGGCCGAGCTGACGGACGACTGGGGCGAGAGGATCAAGCCGTACGACTTCACGCGTGGCGGTTACAAGAACGGATCCGCGCCCTCGGACCTCTACCGCACGCTCGTCACCGGCCTGAACGGCACGCCGATGCCGGCCTTCGAGCGCGACATCGTGGCCTTCCCGGGCGGGGCGAAGGTCGACGTGGGGCCGGTGCGCGAAGCCGTCGATGCCGAGAGCCTGCCGGAGCTCGAGGCTTATCTGGCTGGCCAGCCCACGGCGGCCGAGCTCGAGGCGATGCCCGAAGCCGCATTGGAGGAGCTCGTGCAGCGCCGCCTGTGGGCGCTGGTCTACTACGTGCGCTCCCTCAATCGGCCCAAGGGGGCGTTCTACTGGCTGTTCGGGGAGAATCCCGAGATGGCCGGGGAAGGAGGGGAACGATGATCGGTCAGCGGCACGTTGCCGCACTGGCCGTCCTGGCCATCGCCTTTTCTTCGGGCTGCGCGGGCGACGGGACGGGCTTGGACGAGTTCGGCAACCCGCTGGGACCGCCCGGCCTACAGCTGGCTCCGACGTTGAGCTCGATCCAGGACAACGTCTTCAGCGCGATCTGCACGCGCTGCCACACGGGCGCCGCGGCTCCGCTGGGGCTGGCGCTCGATGCGGGAGTCTCGCGGGGGAACCTCGTGGGGGTAGCCAGCATCGAGATTCCGGAACTGCTGCGCGTCGATCCCGGAGTGCCGGACTCCAGCTACATCGTGTGGAAGATCGAGGGGCGTCAGGGCATCGTGGGCGGCCGAATGCCGCTCGGACTCTCGCCGCTCTCGGAGGATCAGATCTCCGCCATCCGGGAATGGATCGCCGAGGGCGCCCAGGACAACTAACACGAATACGGAGGAAGCCGATGACCCGGTCAGGGAGCGGCTGCGTCTCGATCGGCGTGGCGATTTGTCTCCTCGCCGTCGTGCCGCACGGCCTGCGCGCGGGGGAGGAGGAGCCGTATCTCTCCGTGCGCACCGGTCTGCGCTGCTCTCAGTGTCACGTGAACCGGACGGGCGGGGGGGGACGGACGGATTTCGGGAGCGTGTACGCCCAGACACGCCTTCCCTTTGTGAAGTTCAAGTTCCTCAACCGGTCCCTGAACGACTTCCTCTCGGTGGGAGGCAACTTCCGGGTCCTCGCCTCGGGCACGGTGACCGAGACCAGCCCGCGCAGCTCCATCCAAGTCGTGGAGGAGAGCGTCCAGCTCGAGGCGCGCGTGGTTCCGGATGTGCTCGCCTTCTACGTCGATCAGCTCTTCGGGCCGGGGAGCGCCAGCACTCGGGAGGCCTTCGGCATCGTCGAGGGCCTGCCGCTCGACGGCTACGTGAAGGCGGGCAAGTTCCTTCTGCCGTACGGGCTCCGTCTGGTGGATGACTCGGAGTTCATCCGCGAGCGCACGGGATTCAACTACAACACGCCGGACCTGGGGGTCGAGGTGGGGATCGAGCCCGGGCCCCTCTCGCTGTTCCTCTCGGTGACGAACGGCACCCAGGGGGCGGGCGAGAACAACAGCGACAAGCAGGTCACCGCCACCACGGCCCTCATCCTCCGCAGGTTCAGGGTCGGGGCTTCGGCGTCGACGAACGAGGGGCCGAGCAGCAAGCGGGAGGTGGTGGGTGCGTTCGGCGGATTCAACCTGGGCCGGTTCACATTCCTGGGCGAGTTCGACTACATCTTCGACACGCCCGAATCCGGTTCCCAGCTGAGACAGTTCGCCGCCTTCCTGGAAGGGGATTTTCTGGCCGTGCCCGGTCTCAACGTGAAGGCCACCTACGGCTTCCTGGATCCGAACCGGAGCATCGGGGAGAACGCGCGCATTCGATTGCGGTTCGGTCTCGAAACCTTCCCGATCCAGTTTCTGCAGCTATCGGCCTTCTACACGCTGCTCGAAGACATACCGCAGGCCACGACCGACCTCGATCGGGTGAGTCTGGAGATGCATGTGTACTTCTGATCGTCTGGCCACGGACGGCCGGTCCGCCGGTAGTCCGCGGCGACTTGGAAAGGAGGAGAGCGTGCTGTTGAGATACGGATTCGGCGTCTCGGCCGCGCTGGCGGCCCTGATGGTCATGCCGCCGGGGGGAGTGGCCCAGACCGGCACGATCCAGGGCACGGTCCGGATCGAAGGGACCGCCCCGGCGCCACGCCTGCTCAAGGTCACGAAGAACCGGGAGTTCTGTGGCGAGACGATTCAGGCGCGGGATGTGGTGATAAAGGACGGACGGGTCGCCTACGCCGTCGTCTTCGTCGAAGGGCTGGAGGGAGAGGTCCCGCCGCAGGAGTTCCGCCTGTCGAATTCCGGGTGCAGCTTCGATCCGCCGGTTCTGGCCGCTGCGGTCGGCGGCAAGCTCATCATCGACAATCGGGACGAGGTCCTCCACAATACGCACCTGAACCTCGAGCGAAACGGGCGAACCCGAACGGTCGGAAACTGGGCGCTGTCGAGCCAGGGATCCAAGGTCACCGCCGACCGGCCGCTCCGTCGGGCGGGGGTCATCGACGTCTCGTGCGACGCGCACTCGTGGATGCACGCCAAGATCCTGATCTTCGACCATCCCTACTTTGCCGTGAGCGCCGAATCCGGAGCCTTCGAGATCGAAGGCGTCCCACCCGGCACCTACACTCTGAAGGCGTGGCACGAGGTCCTCGGGGAGCAGGAGCTGGAGGTGACGGTGCGTCCGAACGCCGCGACGACGGTCGAGTTCACTCTTGCGCCGGCGGCGGCCACATCCACCGCCGAGGGGGGAAGATGAGACGGAATTGGATAGAAGGTATAGAAGGTGCGGGTCTCCTCGCCGCCCTTGCCCTCGCCGTGGGAGCGTGCGGGGGCGCAGCCGGCGACGCCCGGGAGACCGCCGCAGAGACGGCGCCGCTCGAGGAAGCGTCCACGCCCGAGCCCGGCGTCGAGAGCGCATCTAGCTACACCGTGGTCGAGGTGACGAACGGTGGAACCATCCGCGGAACCGTCCGCTTCGTCGGGGCGGTGCCGGCCCCGCAGACGATCACGGTGACGGAGGACGCGGAGACCTGCGGAGGCCTTCGTCAGGTGGAGACGCTGCGGGTTGGCGGGAACAAAGGGCTGGCGGACGCCGTTGTCTCGCTGGTGGACATTGCCAGCGGCGCGGCTCTGGAGATGCCCACATCGCCTCCCGTTCTCGACCAGAGAGAGTGCGGTTTCCGGCCTCATGTGCTGTTCGCTCCCGCCGGAGCGACGGTCGAGGTCCTGAACAGCGACCCGATCATGCACAACGTTCACACGCTCACCTTCGAGAACCGTCCGCTGAATCGGGCCCAGCCGCCCGGTGTGCGCAAGATCGACGTTACCTTCCGCGTTCCGGAGAAGGTGAAGGTGGGGTGTGATGTTCACGACTGGATGGGTGCCTGGATCGTCGTCATCGACCATCCCTACCATGCGCTGACCGACCGCGATGGAAACTTCGTGATCGAGGACGTGCCGCCGGGCACGTACACCTTGGAGGCATGGCACGAGGCGCTCGGAGCGAGCAGCCACACGGTGACAGTAACCTCGGGAGAGACGACCAGCGTCAGTCTTGAGATGAGCAAGGGCTGACCGACGGCCGTGAGCGGCAGTCGCTGGCGTCCCGTTCGGCGAGCAGGGGGCGGATGGATCCCCCCCGCCGTCGCCGTCGCGACCTTCGTCGGCTTCTGGCTGCTCGCGCCCGAAGCGCTCTGGGCGGCTCAGGCCGATCCCCTCGCGGCGGCCGATGAAGTCCGCGACTTCTTCGGGCTGAGTCCGAGGAGGGTGGTGTGGTTCGTCGCCCAGCTGCATCTCCTCTTCGCCGCCTTCGTCCTGGGCGTGCCGATCTTCGCTGTAATCGTGGAGTTCATCGGGTGGCGCACGGGGGACATCCGCTACGACCGGCTCGCCCACGAATTCACCAAGCTTCTCGCCGCCGCTTTTGCCACCACCGCCGCCCTCGGAGGGCTGCTGGCGTTTACCCTCTTCGGACTCTACCCGCGATTCGCCAGCTACTTCGTCCGCATCTTCGCGCCCTCGATGTACGTCTACGCGGGGTTCTTCTTCGTGGAGACGGCTCTCCTCTATCTCTACTACAACTCGTGGGAGCGGCTTCGCCGGCGTAAGGGGCTCCACCTGTCGCTCGGCGTGCTGCTCAATGTGTCGGGTACCGCCCTCGTCTTCCTCGGGAATGCGTGGGCAACGTACATGATGAGCCCGGTCGGAGTCGACGAGAGCGGAGCGTTCGTCGGGACCACAATGGAGGCGGTCGCCAACCCCCTGTGGATGCCGCTGAACATCCACCGAATCCTGGGAAACGTGGCTTTCGGGGGATTCGTGGTGGGCGCGTACGCGGCCGTGAGGCTCCTGTCCGCACGAACGTCCGAGGAGCGGGCGCACTACGATTGGATGGGCTATGTAGGCAACTTCGTCGGGCTCTCTGCGCTCATCCCGCTGCCGTTCGCCGGGTACTACCTGGGCCGCGAGATCTACAGCGCCAGCCCCATCATGGGGAACAACATGATGGGGGGCGCCTTCTCGTGGACCTTCATCATGCAGGCGATGCTCGTCGGGCTCATCTTCATCGTCGGAAACTACTACCTGTGGTCCGGGATGGGTCGGATCCCGGGGGCGGAGCGCTATCAGAAGTTCGTCAAGTACTTCAACGCCATCCTGGTCGTCTGCGTCGCCATATGGCTCACGCCGCGGAACATCCCGTTGAGCGCGGAGGAGCAGCTGGCCCTCGGGGGACAGGTCCATCCGCTCCTCGGCTACCTCGGCCTGATGTCCGCGAAGAACGCCGTGATCAACTTCATCATCCTCACCACCTTCGCGAGCTTTCTGGTGTATCGCCGGGCGAACAAGACCGATCTCCGGCCGCTCTCGCGGCAGGGGCGAGGAGCCAAGGCCGTTCTCCTGGCCGCCGGTGCGCTGTGCCTCCTCATCCTCGGGTGGTACGCCAGGGTGCTCTTCACCCTCGCGCCCGAGACGCTGGACCTCGCGCCGGAGAAGGCGGTCTACTTTCGGCTGCCGGCGTTCCTGCTCGTCGCGACGATGCTGGCGGTGGTGGGCTGCGTGGGCCTCTCGCTGCGCGACCGGGGACACCTGGCCCAGATCATCTACTTCACGGTCGTGGCGATCGAGTCGGTGGGTGTGCTGGGCGTATACGGCTTCATCGTGATGACCGAGGCGAACCCGTTCCTCCGCCAGATCGCCGTGGCCCAGTGGCTCATTCTCATGACGGCCCTGATCCTCATCACGGCGATCGATGTGTTGCTCTTCCGGGGCGCGCGAAGCATCGGTGCCATCCGGTGGGGAGAGGTGACCGCCCGCTCCCAGTACGCGCTCATCTCGCTGTGCGTCACGATCGTCCTGACCATGGGGCTCATGGGCTTCATTCGCTCCGGCCTGCGCGAGAACTGGCACATCTACGGAGTGCTCCAGGATACCTCGGAATGGGCCTTCACCCCGAGCAACGCGGTGATGGCGCGCATGGTCGGGAGCATCACGCTCGTCTTTCTCGTCGCCGTGGCCTTCCTGTTCTGGCTCGCGAGTCTCACCGGGAAGGAGAGGGAGGTCGCACGGGCGGCCGAGCCCGCCGGAGCCATCTCCAGCGCCGCGAGCCCTGGCTAGCAGGGGCGCTCCACCCGCCGGAGAAAGGACGCCTATGCCGAGCTTCTGGATCAAAGGGCCGGTCTTCACGGTCGCCCTGATCGGCCTGTTCGTCCTGGCGGGCGAGGTCGTTACCAGGGCCTCCGGAGGCGCGAGCGTGGCCGCGATCGGCGAGGGCGTGAGCGTGGAGAACGGGGAGCAGATCTTCTGGGGACCCGGCAAGTGCCACACCTGCCATTCGATCGGAACGCGGGGCAGTTCGGTTCGCTGTCCCAATCTGGGCGAGTCCGCGGATGGTCCGGTGATCGCCATGCGGGCCGTCGAGCGCGCGCGCGAGCGGGGAGCCGAGCTGGGCGAAGAGCTTTCCGCCACGGAGTATCTCGTCGAGTCCATCGCGAGTCCGAGCGCCCACGTGGTGGAGGGCTACAAGGACGAGATGCCAAAGGTGTACGAGCCTCCGATCAGCCTCGGCCCCGATGAGATCTCCTCGGTCATCCTCTATCTGCAGTCGCTGGGCGGGGTTCCGGATCCGGGCGCCATCGAGCTCCCGGAGGAGATCCGTCTGGCCCGGCAGCGCCGAACCCTGGAGCAGCCCTGGGAGCCCTACCTGGAGGGCGACTCGCTGCGCGGCCGCGAGATCTTCTTCGACGTGGGTGGCCCCGCTCCGTGCGCGAAGTGTCACCGGGTGGGGGAGGAAGGGGGCGACGTCGGCCCGGAGCTGACGTCGGTCGCGGGTACGCGCACGCGGCAGTTCATCGTCGAGTCGATCCTCGAGCCCAGCAGGGAGATCGCCAGCGGGTACGAGTCGGAGCTGATACAGTTGACCGACGGCCGGCTGGTCGACGGGCTGGTGCGCCGGGAGAGCGGCGACTCCCTGTGGCTGGCCACCTCCGAGGGCGAGGAGTTCGCCATTGCACTCACCGACATCGCACGGCGTCGCACCCAGGAGCTCTCGCTGATGCCCGACAACTTCGCCGACGTCCTCACGGTGTCGGAGCTGCACGACGTCCTCGCCTTTCTGTTCACCCTGCAGTAGGGCCGGACCGGCATGGGCTGGAAACGAGGAGAGGTCGGCGCCGGCGGGGAGCATGAAGACTCGCGCGAGCCGAGGGTCTTCCTGTGGACCGCGATCGTCCTGCTCGCCGTGTATCTCGCCCTGCGCTTCCTGGTGCCGTGGCTCACCGTGTGGATGGGAGCCGGCGAGCGACCTGCGCCCGTCCCCGGCTTCGCGCGGGCCATCTACCTCATCTGCGCGGCGTTCGGGGCCCTGGTCTACCTGAGCAGCGAAGAGAGACGGTGGCGGCTCTTCCTGGGTCCCGTGGTCCGGCTGTTCGTCCTCCGGCCGGCTGGAAGGCGCAGGTCGCAGCTGCTCGTGCTGGGGCTTCTTCCGGCGCTGGCGGGCTGGGTGGCCTGGCAGCGGGTGATGCCCCAGATGCAGCCGCCGGCCGCCCTCCGGGTCCAGCACCCCACCCTGCCCCGAGAGTACGCGGCCGTCGAGAACCCGTTCCGCCGGCTGCCGGCCGAGGCACGGACCGCCGCCGAGCTCGAGGGCGTCGTTCTGTACCAGAAGAACTGCCGGCCCTGCCACGGAACCAAGGCCGACGGCTCGGGCCCGCTCGCCAGGGGGCTTCGCCTGCGGCCCGTCGACTTCTCAGACCCGGGCACCATCTCGACCCTCGTGGAGGCGTATCCGTTCTGGCGCATCCAGCAGGGAGGGATCGGCTTGCCCGGGATCGCCACCCCTTGGCATTCGGCTATGCCCGCCTGGGGAGACGAGCTGGAGGAGGACGACATGTGGCGGATCATCATGGCCGAATACCGCATCGCCGGCACCGAGCCGCGGATCCCGGAGGGTGGAGGAGAGTGAGGACCGGCCCGCACTCGGCGCTTCTCTCCCCTCTGCTCGCTGCGGGGATTTGGCTGATCGCTCCGTCTCCCGGCCCGGCCCAGTGGCTCGAGCTGAGCGTCCCGGCGCGACCGGCCGCGGACGCGGCCGCCGTGGAGGCCGGACGGAGGATCTACGAGGAGCGGTGCTGGTTCTGTCACGGAGAGGAGGGCGACGGCGACGGCCCCGTAGCGGTCTACCTCTGGCCGAGGCCGCGGGACTTCACGGCCGGGAGCTACAAGCTACGCACCACGGAGAGCGGCGAGCTCCCCACCGACGAGGACCTTTTCCGAACCATCTCCCTCGGCATTCCGGGGACGGCGATGCCGAGCTGGCAGTCCGTGCTGACGGCCGAGGAGCGGTGGCAGGTCATCTCGTACATCAAGACCTTCGCGGCGGACCTGTTCGAGGACGAAGCGTTCGACCCGTACCAATTCGTCGTGGAGGTCGGTTCGCCGCCCGGAGGGAGGAGGGACTCGCTCATCGCCAGGGGACGCCTCGTGTTCGATGAGGCCGACTGCTGGGAGTGCCACGGCGCCGAGGGGCGAGGCGATGGAGAGCGGGCGGCCGAGCTCACGGATGACTGGGACCTTCCCGTGTGGCCCGCCGATGTCCACCTCGGATGGAGGTTCAAGGGTGGCCTCGCGGTGCGGGACATCTACATGCGACTCAGCACGGGGCTGGACGGCACGCCGATGCCATCGTACTCGGAAACCATCACCGAGGAGGAGCGCTGGCAGCTGGCCTACTACATCGCCTCTGTGGCCGAGGGCCCGGCGACCGACCGCGCCGCTGGCGCCGTGATCACCGCGCGGCTCGCGCAGGGCGACCTCCCATCGAGTCCCGACGACCCTGCGTGGGAGGCCGCCGCCGAGGTGTGGCTGCCCCTCACCGGCCAGGCCACCTTCGCGCCACGCTGGCAGATTCCGGCGGTGACCGACCTGACCGTCAGGGCGGTGTACAACGCGGAAGAGATCGCGCTTCTGCTGACCTGGGATGACAGGTTCGCGGACACGGCGTCCGTGGATTCCGATGCGGCGGTGGAGGCGGGCTGGAACGCCGACGATACCTACCCGATCCTCTATCCGGAAGGCCTCCGCGTGCGCGGCACGTACCCGGATGCGGCCGAGATTCTGTTTCCCGTCCGTTACGACGGTGGCCCCATCCTGCCCCACTTCGTGTACGGGAGCCCGGACCAGCCGGTGGAGCTGCTCCGCTGGCGGGCGGATCTTGCAAACGACCGCAGCGCTCCCCTGTCCCTCGTGCAGTTGCGTGGGAGTGGCGTCAGGGAGCCGCCGCAGCCCGCGTCCGCCGAGGGCCCGCTTGCTACGGGGGATGCGATGTGGCGGGACGGCCGGTGGAGGCTCGTCATCCGAAGGCCGCTCACCGCGCCGCAGGGGTCGAGTGATGTCCACCTACGCCCGGGAGCGTTCATTCCCGTCGCTTTCCACGTATGGGACGGGGCCAACGGCGAGACGGGCCTCAAGATGGCCCTCTCCTCCTGGTACTATCTGTACCTGAAGGAGCCGGCGTCCGCCTCGAGCTACCTCCTGGTGCTCTTCGTGATCGTGGGGGCTGCCGGCCTGGAGGTCCTGCTCGTTCGCCGGATGGCGCACCGTGCCGAGCGGGGGCAGCTCACCGGCTACGGAATCGAGCCGATGCTCAGCGAGGAGGGACGCGAGGCTTGATCCAAGGGGCCCCCGCCCTCTAGCATATATTGCTATGCCTGAGATGGACCGGGACGGCAGCCTCATCGTGCGGGGCGCCCGCGAGCACAACCTCAAGGACATCGATGTCGAGATCCCGCGTGACCGCCTGACCGTCGTCACCGGGCTCTCCGGCTCCGGCAAGTCCTCCCTCGCCTTCGACACCATCTACGCCGAGGGCCAGCGCCGCTACGTGGAGTCGCTCTCCGCCTACGCCCGCCAGTTCCTCGGCGTCATGGAGAAGCCGGACGTCGACCAGATCGACGGGCTCTCCCCGGCCATCGCGATCGAGCAGCGGACGTCCGCCCGCAACCCCCGCTCCACCGTCGGCACGGTCACCGAGGTATACGACTACCTGCGCCTCCTGTGGGCGCGCGTCGGCACGCCCCACTGCCCCCGGTGCGGCCGGCCGGTGCGGCGGCAGTCCGCCACCCAGATCGCCGCCCAGCTGATGGAATGGCCGGAGGGCACGCGCGTCGAGGTGCTCGCCTCCCTGGTGCGCGGCCGCAAGGGAGAGTTCCGCGAGCTGTTCGAAGAGGCGCTGCGCGACGGGTTCGTGCGGGCCCGCGTGGACGGGGAGCTGGTCGAGCTGAGTGAGCCGCCGAAGCTCGACCGGCGGCGGAACCACGACATCGCGGTGGTGGTGGACCGGCTGGTCGTCCGCCCGTCCGATCGGAGCCGACTGGCGGAGTCGCTCGAGACGGCCCTCCGGCTGGCGGGCGGCACCGTGGAGGTGCGCCGCTTCGGCTCGGCCGGCCGGGATGGCGAGGCGCACCTGTTCAGCGAGCGGTACGCCTGCGCTTCCTGTGGGGTGAACATCCCCGAGCTCGAGCCGCGGCAGTTCTCCTTCAACTCGCCGTACGGGGCCTGCCCGGCCTGCGGGGGGCTCGGGACGCGCCGCGAGCCGAACCCGGCCCTGGTGGTGGGGGACGACCGGATCTCGATCCTGGAGGGCGTGATCCTTCCCTGGGGCGCCCCGGCCGGGCGGCTTCGGCGCGATGTGCTCCCGCGGCTCGCCCGGCGACACGGCTTCGACCTCAACGCCCCGTGGGGTGAGCTCTCCGACGGGCAGCGGGCGGCCGTTCTGTTCGGGGACCCCGAGCTCGAATGGGAAGGCGCGCTCGCCACCGTGCTCCGCCGCTACCGGGAGACGGAGAGCGATGCCGTGCGCGGCGGTCTCGAGGAGTACCTGACGACGCTCGTCTGCTCGGAGTGTCACGGCGGCCGACTGCGGGCCGAGAGCCGGGCCGTGACGGTGGCCGACCGCAGGCTCACCGACGTGGCGGAGCTCCCGGTGGACGAGGCGCTCGATCTCTTCGAGCGGATGCGGCGGGGAGAGACGGGGTCGGCCCTGCTGGACCTCGAGATCGCCGGCCCGATCCTCAAGGAGGTGTGCGACCGGCTCCGCTTCATGGTGCAGGTGGGTCTGGGCTACCTGACCCTCGGGCGCGCCGCCGACACCCTGTCGGGTGGAGAGGCGCAGCGGATCCGTCTCGCCACGCAGATCGGGAGCCGGCTGGTCGGCGTGATGTACGTGCTCGACGAGCCGAGCATCGGACTCCACCCGCGCGACAACCGCCGCCTGCTGGACACGCTGGAGGAGCTAAGGGACCTGGGGAACACCGTCCTGGTGGTGGAGCACGACGAGGAGACCATCCGGTCCGCCGACCACATCGTGGACATGGGACCGGGTGCCGGCCGGCACGGCGGCCGCGTGCTCGTTTCGGGGACGCTCGAGGAGCTGCTCGCCTCCCCCGGCTCCCTCACCGGCGCGTACCTTCGTGGAGAGCGCTCCGTGCCGCTTCCCGAGCGGCGCCGCCCGGCGAAGGAGCGCGAAGAGATCGTGGTCCGCGGCGCCCGGGAGCACAACCTTCGCGGCATCGATGTGCGCTTTCCGCTCGGCACCTTCATCTGCGTCACCGGGGTGTCGGGGTCGGGCAAGTCCACGCTGGTGGAGGAGGTCCTGTACCGCCGCCTGGCCCGTGACCTCCACCGTGCGCGTGCCATGCCGGGGGAGCACGACGCGATCGAGGGACTGCGGCTGATCGACAAGGTGATCGACGTGGACCAGAGCCCCATCGGCCGCACTCCCCGCTCGAACCCGGCCACCTACACCGGCGTGTTCACCCCGATCCGCCAGCTGTACGCCCAGCTTCCGGAGTCCCGTATCCGCGGGTACGGTCCGGGACGTTTCAGCTTCAACGTCAAGGGCGGCCGCTGCGAGTCCTGCCGCGGGGACGGCCTCGTCAAGATCGAGATGCACTTCCTGCCGGACGTCTACGTCCCATGCGATATCTGTAGGGGCCGCCGGTACAACCGCGAGACGCTCGAGGTGCTGTACAAAGGGAAGAACATCGCCGATGTGCTCGACATGACGGTGGACGAGGCGCTCGAGTTTTTCGATCCGGTACCGACGGTGCGCCGCAAGCTGGCCACCCTGTCGGACGTCGGTCTCGGTTACCTGACGCTCGGTCAGTCGGCCACCACGCTCTCGGGAGGGGAGGCGCAGCGGGTCAAGCTGGCGGCCGAGCTGGGCAAGCGAGACACCGGTCGCACCCTGTACATCCTGGACGAGCCGACCACCGGCCTCCACTTCGAGGACATCCGTCTCCTGCTTCAGGTGCTCCAGCGGCTGGTCGATCTCGGCAACACCGTTCTCGTCATCGAGCACCACCTCGACGTCATCAAGACGGCCGACTGGATCATCGATCTGGGTCCCGAGGGGGGGCTGGCCGGGGGCGAGGTGGTGGCGGCGGGGCCCCCGGAGGAGGTATCCCGGGTCGAGGGGAGCCACACGGGGCGCTACCTGCGGCGGATCCTGGAGCGTGGGTCGATGGCGTCGCAGCCGGGTGCCGTTGATCCGCTCCCGGCCTCCGTTGAGTCGCTCCCGGGCCCCCGTTGATCCGCTCCCGGCCCCCCGTTGATCCGCTCCCGGCCCCCCGTTGATCCGCTTTCGGCCCCCGTTGATCCGCTTTCGGCGTGCCGTTGATTTCGCTCCCGGCCCCCGTTGATCCGCTCCCGGCCCGCCGTTACACTTGCTGGGCCTCACGACGCGGCCCCGCGCCGGAAACCGGGGCCGCCGGTTCCTCGTATCACTCGGATGCGAGCGGTCGACACCCGACCGGAGCGGGGTCCACGGTCCGATGTCCAGCGCGTTCCTGTGGTTGCTGTTGTTCCTGTTCTTGCTCCCCCTCGGGAGAGCGGTGGTGCGGTACCTGGAGAGTTCGGCGGAGCGAAAGGCGCTTCCTCCCGCGCCGTGCACGCCGGAGGAATACCGGGAGCTCCGGGAACAGGTGCAGATCCTGGCCGGCCGGGTGGACAAGCTCAGGGAGGACAACGAGTTTCTGACTCGCCTGCTGGAGGAGCGGCCGGCGAGCCGAGCGATCGCCAACACAGAGGAAACAGACCGATGATCAGTCGCGAGGATATCGAGAGCTTCCTGATTCGCACCGACCTGGAGCATGAAGAGATCGGCGACGCGATCTGGCTCGTGCGTCCGGCGGGAGGCACAGAGGAGCCCGGCGTCGTGGTCAGCTATTCGCCGCCCCTGGTGGTTCTCCGTTCTCGGATACGGCTCGCCCCGGAGGACGAGGAAGCCCGTCTCAGGCTCTTCCAGCGCCTGCTGGAGCTCAACGCGAGCGACCTCCTGCATGGGGCGTACGGACTGGAGGACGGCGAGATCGTCCTCACCGACACGCTGCAGCTGGAGAACCTCGACTTCTCTGAGTTCCGGGCTTCCCTGGAGAGCCTGACGCTGGCCGTAACCGAGCACAGATACGAACTCGTAACGGACTGACTCTGCCATGGGTATCTTCGAGCGACTTTCCCGCTTGATTCGGTCGAACATCAATGACCTCATCGCCCGGGCGGAGAACCCGGAGAAGATGCTCGTCCAGGTCATCGAGGACATGCGCAAGCAGCTGGCGCAGGCGAAGCAGGAGGTCGCTGTCGCCATTGCGGACGAGCGGAAGCTGCGCGCACAGTTCGAGCAGGAGCGGAAGCAGGCTCAGGCGTGGGAGCGCCGGGCGCGCCTCGCCGTCCGCGAGGGACGGGACGAGCTGGCCAAGCAGGCGCTGTTCCGCGGGCAGGAGCACGCCAACAACGCGGCCGAGATGGAGGAGCAGTGGCTGCGGCACCGTGAGGAGACGGATCGTCTCAAGGAGTCCCTGCGCCAGCTCAACGCGAAGATCGAGGAGGCCAAGCGGAAGAAGAACCTCCTCATCGCGAAGCAGAAGCGCGCCCAGGCGCAGCGGCGGATCCACGACACTCTGGCCGGGATCGAGGACCAGAGCGCGTTTCGCGCCTTCGATCAGATGGTCGAGAAGATCGAGGAGACCGAGCGCAAGGCGCTGGCCGCGGCCGAAGTCACGGAGGAGCTGGAGGGGGACGAGCTGGAGCGCGACTTCGAGCTCCTGGAAGCCGGCGGCGGGGAGGCGGACGTGGAGGACAGGTTGCTCGCCCTGAAGCGGGAGATGGGGCTGCTCGCGGCCGGCGAGGGCGAGGAGCCGAAGGCGCTCGCCGCCGGTGACGCCGAGAGTGCCGGCGACGAGGAGATCCAAGAGGCGCACGTCGTCGAGGAAGAGGAATCAGAGGAAGAGGAAGAGGTCGAGGCTCGCGAACGCGAGTAGGGGTGTGGGGAGTCCGGTAGGGAGCTCGGGGCCGCATAGCCACTTCGGTCGAGAGGGAAGGTGGCCGAACTGACGGGGCGGGGTGGAGTGCGAGTGCTGATCACGGCGGTCGTGCTCGTGGTGATTCTCCTCTTCGTCTACTACGTGTCGGAGCTCCTGCTCCTTCTCTTCCTCGCCATCCTGATCTCGATCTACCTGACCGCCCTCACCGACTGGTTCGAGCAGCGCCTTCACACGCCTCGGCCGCTCGGCATCCTCGCCAGCGTGATCGTCAGCCTGCTGGGCTTCGGTGGCGTGGGGGTGCTGCTCGTCCCGCGGCTCACCGGCCAGGCGGCCGCGCTCTTCGTGGCTCTCCCTCAGCAGCTCATGCGGTGGGAGCAGTCGTTCGTCGTCCTCCTGGAGCAGTATCCCCTCCTGCGGGACATGGTCGGGCCCCTCCAGGAGGGGCAGAGCTACTTCGGGACCCTCTTTCGCGAGATCGGCCAGTACTTCACCGACGTCTTCCCGTATCTGTTCAGCGGCATCTGGTTCCTCGTGCACGCGGTGAGCGTGCTCGCCATGAGCATCTATCTCACATCGAAGCCGGCGGGATACCGGGCCGAGTTCATCCAGCTCGTGCCGCGGAGGCACCGCGACCTCGCGATCGACGTCCTGCACGAGGTGGGCACCACCCTGCGGGCATGGATCGGAGGCCAGATCCTGGCGATGATCGTGCTGGGGTTCCTCACCTGGCTCGGGCTCGTGCTGCTGCGTGTGCCGTTCGCGCTCACATTCGGTGTGTTCGCCGGCGTGGTGGCGATCGTTCCCTTCTTCGGGACGCTCGTCTCGACGCTGCTCCCCGCGCTGTACGTACTGCCGTCGGATGGCGTTCTGTACGCGCTCGCCGTGGCCGGAGTGGGCGTGGTGGTCCATCTGATCGAGGCGAACGTCGTCGCGCCGAAGATCTTCGAGCGCCAGATCGAGCTGCCGCCCGTGTGGACGCTTCTCTCCTTGCTGGTGGCCCTCAAGCTCCTCGGGCCGATCGGGCTGATCGTGGCCGTGCCGATCCTCGCCGTGCTACGCGTGCTGGTGCGCCGCCTGTACATCGAGCGGATGGTCGAGGCGGGCAGGTACCACCCGATCGTGAGCGACGATCCGGTGGTGATCCGAGTTCCGACGGATCGCGACCTCCTGCTGAGCCCGGTCGTCGCGGAGGCCTCGGTGCCCGAGCTGCTCGAGCAGCGGGTCGGGTAGGGGCCGCACGTCGCGTCCGCGATGCGACGCGTCGCGCGCCCGACACGTTCCGACGAAGAGCCGGTGACCTCCTCCTTCAGCCGACTCCTGCCGAGCTGGCCACGGAGGCCCACGGAGCACCGGGGCGCCGAGCCCGAGCGGGGCTGATCCTCCGCCCGAAGATCCTGATCGGACCATGTCGCAGCCGAGCTTCATCATCCTGGCGGAAGGCGCCTTCGGGAACGAAACGGCGAAGACGGCGGCGGGGGCGATCCGCTATCTTCCGGAGCGCATCGTCGCCGTGCTGGACTCCACCCTGGCCGGGAAGACGGTGCGGGAGGTGCTCGGCTTCGGCGGCGAGATCCCCGTCGTGGCGACCCTGGAGCAGGCGCTCGATCTCCCGGGTCGGCGCGCCGACGCCCTGCTGATCGGAATCGCGCCGCAGGGAGGGGCGCTTCCGCCCGAGTGGCGCGCCCTCCTGAACGCGGCGATCGACGCCGGTCTTCACGTGTGGAGCGGCCTGCACACCTTCCTGGAGGACGACCCGGAGCTGCGCGGGCGGGCGCACAGGGAGGGAGTCGAGCTCCGGGACCTCCGCCGGCCGCCGCGCAATCTGCCGGTCGGGACGGGGAAGGCGCGGGGCACCGGCGCGTTCCGCGTCCTTACGGTAGGCACCGACTGCAACGTCGGGAAGATGACGGCCTGTCTCGAGATGCGGCGCGAGCTGCTGGCCAGAGGGGTGCGGGCGCGCTTCGCAGGCACCGGGCAGACCGGGATCCTCATCGACGGGGCGGGAATCGCGGTCGACGCCGTCGTGTCGGACTTCGTGGCCGGGGCCGCGGAACGACTCACGCTGGATGCGGCCGAGGGGGCGGACGTCGTGCTGGTGGAAGGGCAGGGGTCGCTGCTCCACCCGGGCTACTCCGGCGTGATGCTCGGCCTCATGCACGGCTCGATGCCGCAGGCGATGGTGCTCTGCTGGATGCCCGGCCGGCCGAACATCTACGGAGGGGACTACGATTGGGTGGAGATCCCGTCCCTCGACGCGGTCGTGCGTCTCTACGAGGAAGCGATGCGTTGGGCGTGCCCCCCCGGCCCATGCCCGGTGATCGGCGTCGCCGCGAACACGTACGACCTCCCCGAGGAGGAGGCGCGGCGAGCGGTGGGTCGGGCGGCGGAGGCCACCGGGCTCCCGGCCACCGATCCGGTGCGCTTCGGGGCCGGCGTGCTGGCGGACGCCGTGCTGCAGGAGGCGGGGATGAGGGCGCGCGCGTAGACGAACCGCCGCCTACCCTCCGCAGCTCCGCTTCCACCCAGAGTCCCTGCAGGCGCCGCACCGGATCAGCCGCCCCACCGGATCGACCGCCGCATCGGTCGCGGCTTGCCTTCCTACAGACGCTTGACTCGCGCTTGACGCTGCGCGGCCAGCATTACCGTGCGAACCCTACGCTGGAGGGCCATCCACGGGTCCTCCGAGGAGGTATGCATGGTGGTGCTCAGGAAGTCCGCTTTCTTCCGCGTCGCGGTCGCTCCCCTGACGATCATGGCCGTGCTGTCGGGCTGCATGAAATGGAGCACCGTGAAGGTGCCGGTCGCCCAGGCGCTCGCGGAAGAGGAGCCGAAGAAGATTCGCGTGACGCGGTCGAATGGCTATGTCCTCGTCCTCGAGTCGCCGGCGATCGAAGGCGACAGTCTGGTGGGACTCACGGGCAGATCGAAACAGCGCGTGGCGATTCCTGTCGAGGATGTGAAGAGGATCGAAGCGCGGAAGCCCGACGGCGTGCGCACGACCCTCCTCGTCGTGGGCGCCGGGCTCACCCTGGCGGCCATCATCGGGGCGGCTTCGGCCAGCGACCCTGAGCCTGCCCCCCGCCCCGTCGGCGGCGGCACGGGTGAGCTGGTCTCCTGCCCTCTCGTTTACAGCTGGGACGGGGCCGAGTGGCGGCTCGATTCTGGCACTTTCGGCGGCGCCGTCGTCCGATCACTCGCCCGCACGGACGTGGACAACCTCGACTTCGCGCGGGCGGAGAACGGGTTGCTCCGCCTGCGGCTCGCCGCCGAGCTGCCCGAGACCGAGTACGTGGACGCGATCTCCGTCCTCGCGGTGGACCACGAGCCGGGAGTGACGGTCGTCCCGGACGGCCTGGGGGTCCTCCATTCTGTCGGAACGGCCGCCCCGCCGCTTGAGGCGGTAGACGATCGGGGCCGCGACGCCCTGGCCCGCGTGCTGGAGGCCGACGGCTGGAGCTGGGAGTCCTCCCCGTCCGGCCGTGACACGGCCGTTGCCGCCGACCTACGCGATGGCCTGTTGCTCACCTTCCCCCGTGAGCCCGGCGCGCGAACCGCGCGTCTCATCGTGGACGCCAACAACACGCCGTGGGCCGCCTTTCTGATGCAGCAGTACCACCGGCTGCACGGGCGCGAGATCGATGCGTGGCACGAGGCCCTCAACGCGGATCCCGCCCGCGCGCGGCGGCTGGGGCGAAAGCTCGCCGCCGAGGCCTTTCTGAGCGTGTCGCTCGAGACCGCGGACGGCTGGCAGCCGCAGGGCCTCATCTGGGAGGCCGGTCCTGAGATCGTGAAGCGCCAGGTGCTGGCGCTCGATCTCTCCGACGTTTCCGGCGATCGGGTGCGGGTCCGTCTCGAGTCGATCCCTTCCTTCTGGCTCGTTGACAGGGTGAGGATCGACTACGCGCCGCCGCGCCCGTTCACTGTGTACGAGCTCGAGCCGGAGGGCGCGGTGGATCGGGCGGGACGAGATGTGCGCCGTCTCCTCAGCGGGATCGATGGAAAGGAGTACGTGATGGAGCGCGGCGACTTCGCCGACCTCACCTTCCGGGTCCCTCCGGTGCAACAGGGGCTCGGGCGCAGCTACGTGCTCCGCTCCACCGGGTGGTACCGGATCCACACGCCTGGGGTCGGCGAGCCGGACCTGTGGGCCCTGGAGCGGATCGAGAGCGAGCCGGGCGCTGTGGCACGACTGTCGGTGGCTCGGATGAACGCCGCCCTGGCGGCGATGGCGCGGGCGGATCGATGAACGGCCGCGAGGTGTGGGTCACGGGTATGGGTGCCGTGACCGCTGCTGGCCGAGGCGTGAGCCTCCTGCGCCAAGCCATGCTGGAGGAGCGCTCGGCGGTCCAGCCGCAGCGGGAGCTGAACGGGCTGAGCGCCGCGTCGGTCCCCGAGCTGCCACGCAGCCGGCTCACCCGCCGGCTGGACCGGAGCGCGGCGATGTTCGTCTCGGCCGCCCAAGAGGCCTGGAGCGAGGCGGGGCTGGACGGCGCTCCCCTACAGCCGGATCGGTGCGCGGTGATCGAGGGATCGTCGCTGGGGTCCATGGCCGACCTTCTTCGCGCGCACGCCCGCTCCTCCGGCGAGCGGCCCGCCGTCCGGCCATCCCGTCTGGTCCGCTTCATGAGCGGGGCGGGAGGGGCGACCTTCGCACAGGCGCACGGGTTCGAGGGCCCCGTGTTCCACCTCTCGGCCGGCAGCACATCCGCCGCGACCGCGATCGGGGAAGGGTTCCTGTGGATCGAGGCCGGCCGGGCTGACGTGGTCATGGCGGGCGGAGCGGAGTGTCCCCTCCACCCCGAAGTGGTGGAGCATTTCCGGGCCGCCGGGATCCTGGCAGAGAGAGACGGGCGCAGCCCTGCTTGCCGTCCCTTCGACGCCGAGCGGGCGGGCACGGTTCTGGGTGAGGGTGGCGGCGCCGTAGTGATCGAGGCGGCCGAGCATGCCAGGAAACGACGGGTCTCCCCGCTCGCCGTCCTCCGCGGCTACGGGCTCTCGTGCGAGTCCCACAACATCGTCGCTCCGCATCCCGACGGCGCAGGCGTCGCGGCGGCGGCGCGGCGGGCCCTGTCCGGTGCGGGGCTCGCCCGGATCGGGTGGATAAAGACCCACGGCACCGGCACGCAGCACAACGACGCCGCGGAGTGCAGCGGTCTGGCGGCCCTTTTCGGCTGCGATCTTCCGGGAATTCCCCTGACCGGACTGAAGCCGTACATCGGGCACTGTCTGGGAGCGAGTGGCGCTGTGGAAGCGGTAGCTGCCGTGCTCGCCCTCCGGGCCGGATGTATTCCGGCAACGTTGGGGACCGAGCGGGTAGATCCGGATCTTCCGCCGTGCACGGTGGTCACCAGGTCGCGGGAGTCCGATGCGGATGCGATCCTCCTCCTCGCTGCCAGCTTCGGCGGAAAATGCTCGGCGCTGGTGGTGGGGCGCGCGTGACGGCTCTTCGGCCGCCTTCACCCTTCGCCGCGGGTGACCAGAGCGCGGAACGCGTCCATCAGATGCGCGTTGGCCGCGATGAAGCCTCCGGACCGCAGCTCCCCGGAGCCTCGGCCCGGGGGCCTGGCGGCGGACGCGCCGGAACCGGCTCGCGACGACGCCCGCCGAGGCTCGGGTTCGGGCGCAGCCAGCGGCTCGAAGATCCCCCCCGCCTCCCGAACGATCAGCGCGCCCGCCGCCACATCCCACGGCATGAGCCAGTACTCCCAGAAGGCATCGAGCCGGCCGCACGCGAGATCGCACAGGTCGAGGGCGGCGGCGCCTCCGCGCCGGATCCCGCTCGTCTCCCGCAGCACCCGGGCGAAGGTCTCGAGATAGGGAGGAAGCAGCTCCAGCTTCTTGAACGGGAAGCCCGTGCCGACCAGGGCGAGGCGGAGGGAGGCGACGCCCGAGGTACGGATCCGCTCCCCGTCCCGCCGGCTCCCGCTACCGCGGGCCGCTTCGAAGAGCTCGCCGGTAGCGGAGTTGAGCACCACGGCCACGCGGAGCCCCACATCGTCCTCCGCCGCCACCGACACGGCGTATTCGGGGTAACCGTGCAGCCAGTTGGTCGTGCCGTCGAGCGGGTCGATGATCCAGCGGATCGGCGCGCGGCTCCCCTCGCCCGCGGCCTGGGCCGTCTCCGCGCTCGAGGTGGCTCCGCCGGCCCTCCGGACGGCCGAGCCCGCGGCGGGGAGATCCTCCCCATCCGTCCCCTCCTCGGCGAGCAATTGGTGGTCCGGAAAGCGTTCCCTCAGGACCCGGATGATCCGGCGCTCGGCCTCCAGGTCCACCTCGGTCACGAAGTCGGCCCGGCCCTTCTCTCCCCACTCCGACTGGCGAAAGTCCGCCAGGGCGCGGTGCACCTCGGCGCCGGCGCCGGCCGCCTCCCGCGCCGACTCCAGCAGCTCTCGATCGTCCACCGAGCTCTCGTTCACGGCATCCGCGTGTCCATCACGGTCTTGTTCAGGCCGCCCGCGTCGCTCCCGCCTTTCTTGCTCGGCCTTTTCGTGCGGAGTAGCTTGGCCGCACGTTCGCCAGGGCCTCCGGCACCGCTCCCCCGAGGGCCTCTGCTGACCGGATCATCGCGTCCCACCCCTGCATGACCGGCACGAAGAAGAGGATATTCAGCGGAATCCAGCCGTCGGGCGAGGCGCACCTCGGCAACTACCTGGGCGCCATCCAGGGTTGGGCCGCGCTGATCGACCGGTACGACTGCATCTACTGCATCGTAGATCTCCACGCCATTACGATCCCGTACGAGCCGGCGGACCTCCAGACGCGCGTGCTCGACATGGCGGTGAGCCTGATCGCCAGCGGGCTCGACCCGGAGCGCTGCACGATCTTCGTGCAATCCGACGTCCCGGAGCACGCCGAGCTCCAGTGGATGCTCAACACCGTGACGCCGCTCGGTGAGCTCCAGCGCATGACGCAGTTCAAGGAGAAGGCGAACCGCATGGAGACGGTGAGCGCCGGGCTCCTCAACTACCCGGTTCTCCAGGCGGCCGACATCCTCCTCTACCGGGCCGACTTCGTGCCCGTTGGCGAGGACCAGCGTCAGCACCTGGAGCTGACGCGCGAGATCGCAAGACGCTGGAACGCGCGCTTCGGCGAGTACTTCCCGGAGCCGGAGGCGCTGATCGGCGAGGGGCGAAGGGTGCTCGGGCTGGACGGCGCCTCCAAGATGTCGAAGTCGGAGGGGAATACGATTCCGCTCCTCGCCTCCCCCGAGGAGCTCCACGCGGTGATCCGCACGGCGGTTACGGACCCGGCCAGGGTGCGGATGGACGATCCCGGGAACCCGAACGTGTGCAACGTCTACGCGCTTCACGGACACTTCACGAGCCCGGAGGAGCGGGACGAGATCGAGATCCGCTGCCAGACCGCGACCATCGGCTGCGTGGAGTGCAAGAGGCGTCTGGCGACGCACGTGGCCGAACAGCTCGCCCCGATCCGGGAGAAGGCCCGCGAGCTGACGGAGAATCCCCATCGGGTGCGCGAGATCCTCTCCACAGGGGCGGAGCGCTGCCGCGGGATCGCGCGCCAGACCCTCGGTGAGGTGCGCGAACGGATGGGGCTCTCGGCTGGCGCCCGCCCGAAGACGGCCGCGTCCCGCGAGGGAGAGGGGAGCGCGAAGGGCGCGCCCGCCGCCGCGGCCTCCGACCGCCGGACGTAGGCCCGGGAGATGGACTGGCTCCCCGCCGCCCCGGCCTGGCTCGAGCTGCTGGAGCTCCCCACGCTCGGTCGGCTCGCCCTCGCCCTCCTCCTCGGAGCCGGGATCGGTCTCGAGCGTGAGCTGTCCGAGAAGCCCGCCGGGCTGCGCACCAACATCCTGATCTGTGTGGGCGCCGAGCTGCTCACCGAGATGTCGCTCCTCGTCGCGGCGGACTTCGGCGGACGCGATCTCATCCCGGCCGATCCGGCCCGGATCACGGCGCAGATCGTATCGGGGATCGGCTTCATCGGAGCGGGGACGATCATCGTGCTGCGCGGGAACGTGGTGGGCCTCACCACCGCCGCCACGCTGTGGGTAGTGGCCGCCATCGGCATCACCGTCGGACTGCACGCCTATGTCGAGGCGATCGGCGCCACCCTCCTCGTGCTCATCGTCCTCGTGGTGCTGGGGAAACTGGAGCGCTGGATCGAAGAGCCCGAGCGGAGCACCCTCCGCGTGGTGGTGGCGGCGGACCCCCGGGAGGCCGCTCCGGTGTCAGAGGTCCTGTCGCGGACGGAGTATCGGGTCCGGCGCGTCGCTTTCGTGCGCGAGGGGGCCGTCAACGCCCTGACGTACCAGGTAACCGGAAAGCCCGAGAAGCAGGACGAGCTGATCCGCCTTCTGGAAGGGCTCGAGGCCGTTCGCAGTGCCCGGATCGAGTGACGGAGCACACCCGCCGAGCCCCCCTCGGACTCGCCGTGAACCATGTGACCCGCAACGCCTTGCCGTGACCCGCAACTCCTTGCCGTGACCCGCAACTCCTTTGTCGTGACCCGCAACGGCTCTCCATGACCCGCAAGCTCCTCGTGTGGATGTACGCGCCGGGCTACCCGCAGTGGACGATGCCCGAGGTGTCCGTCGCCGCCATCCGGGAATCACTCGGAAGGGAATGGGTTGTCGGCTCGCTCCGGGTTCCCGTCTTCGCGGCGGGAGACGGCGCCGGCGCGGCGCCTCCAGAGCTGCTGACCGAGATGGCCGACGTCGAGGTGTACATCGGCTTCGGCGTCCCGCGTGAGGCATTCGAGGTGGCCCGCCGCCTACGGTGGGTCCATTCGGGCGCGGCGGGAGTGGGGGCGGCCCTCTTTCCAGCCGTGAGGGCGAGCGGCGTGGTCCTCACCAACTCAGCGGGCGTTCATGCCGAACCGCTCGCCGAGTTCGCCATCGCCGCGATGCTTCACTTCGGCCGCGGGCTGGATGCGGCGGGGCGGGGAAAACGCGCGCGCGCGTGGCTGCATCGAGAAATCTCCGCTGCCGAAAAGAAGCTGTTCGAGCTTTCCGGCCGCACGGTCGGGATCGTGGGCTATGGGGCGATCGGAAGCGCCGTGGGCCGCCGGGCCGCCGGGCTCGGGATGCGCGTGCTCGCCCTGCGCCGGCGGTGGGCGGAGCCGCCTCCGCCCGAGGTGAGCGAGCAGTTCGGGAGGGAAGGAGTGCCTCGCCTGCTCCGGGCCTCGGACGTCGTCGTCCTCACCCTTCCGGAGACGCCCCAGACGCGGGGCCTGATCGGCGTCCCGGAACTGGACGCCATGCGCGAGGGCGCGGTCTTGATCAACGTGTCGCGCGGTGGCATTGTGGACGAAGAGGCCCTCGTGGCGGCCCTTCGTGCGGGGCGCCTGCGCGGCGCGGCGCTGGATGTGTTCCGGCGCGAGCCGCTGCCACCCGAGAGCCCCCTGTGGTCGCTGGAGAACGTGCTCATCACGCCCCACGTGGCAGCGCTGTCGCCGCGCTTCTGGGAGCGGGAGACGGGGCTCATCCTGCGCAACATCAGCCGCTACCTGGCGGGGGAGCCGCTCGAGAACACCGTGAGCAAGGAGCTGGGCTACTAGCCCGCGAGCCACCGATCATGGAAGAACTCGTCAAGGCCGCCGTCGAGCAGGGCGCGAGCGTCATCCACATCAAGGCGGGCGACGTCTTCCGGGCGCGCATCGGGAACGAGCTGGTTCGCCTCTCCTCGTCCACCTTCACCCCGGAGGAGACACGCCGCATCGCTCTCGGCCTCATTCCCACGGAGGCCGAGCGCAAGCGGATCGATCACATCACCGACCACGACTGCTCATGGGAGCTAAAGGACGTCGGCCGCTTCCGGGTCAATATCCTGCGCCAGCGCGGGAGCTTCATGATCGTGATGCGGGTGATCCCATGGGAGATACCGACGCTCGAGGAGCTGGGCCTCCCGCCCGTGCTGGCTGAGATCGCCGACGGCGACCACGGCCTCGTGCTCGTCACGGGCGCGGTCGGGTTCGGCACGAGCGCCACCCAGGCGGCCCTCATCGGATGGATCAATCGGAACCGCAAGAAGCACATCGTCACCCTCGAGGACCCGATCGAGTACCTGCACCGGGACGAGCGGAGCACGGTGACGCAGCGCGATGTGGGCGTGGACACGGAATCGTTCCGCCACGGCCTGCGGGCCGCGCTCCGGCAGGATCCCGACGTGATCCTGATCGGAGAGCTGCGCGACCGCGAGACGATCGAGATCGCCCTGCGCGCGGCCGAGCTCGGCCAGCTCGTCATCTCCACCATGCACACGCCGAACGCCGCCTCCACCATCAGTCACCTGGTGGCCGTGTTCCCGGAGGCGGAGCGGGAAGCGGCGCGGATGCTCCTGGCCAACGCCCTGCGCGCCATCGTATCGCAGCAGCTATTGCCGCGCGCCGATGGGACGGGACGGGTGCCGGCGGTGGAGATCCTTCGCGTTACGGGCGCGATCCGAGACTGCATCCTCCTCGGGAAGCCCGCCGAGGCGATCATGGAGCTGGTGGAGGACGGCCGGGAGGCATACGGGATGCAGAGCTTCGACCAGCACCTGATGGAGCTCGTGCAGACGGGCATGGTCTCCTACCAGGTCGCGAAGGCGGCGGCGACGAGCCCGAGCGACTTCGAGCTGATCATGCAGACGCTCGCGGCGGAGCTGGGGGAGGAGGGCGGGGGGCTCCTTCCCGGCGAGGCGTTCCGATTCTAGGACTGCACGGTATCTTCCTGCCGGTGACGACGCCTTTCGACGCGAAGGGCGGAGCGATAGACACTCGGGCCTTCCGTCGCAACTTGGCGCGGTGGAGCGAGGCCCGGATCGCCGGTTTCGTGATCGCCGGATCCACGGGCGAGGCGGCTCTCCTCGATGAAGACGAGCGGTCCCTCCTCCTCGAGCTCGCTCGCGATGCCGCGCCGTCGGGAATGGCGGTGGTGGCGGGAGCAGGAGGCGAGTCCACGCGCGGCACGGTGCGCCGCTGCCGGGATGCGGCCGAGCGGGGGGCCGAGGCGGTGCTGGTCCGCCCGCCGGCCTACTACCGGGACGCGATGACCGATGAGGCCCTGCGCGCACACTTCCTCGCGGTGGCCGACGCTTCGCCGGTCCCCGTGATCCTGTATCACATCCCGAGGTACGTGCCGGTGGACATCGGTCCGCAGCTCGCGGGCGAGCTCTCGCGGCACCAGAACATCGTCGCCGTCAAGGACTCCTCGGGCGACCTGCGGAACCTGGGAGCGCTGTGCGAGGCGTGCGCGGGCCGGGCGGAGGTGCTGGTCGGCTCCGGCGCGGTGCTCTATCCGGGGCTCGAGCTGGGCGCTTCCGGAGGCATCCTCGCGGTGGCGCTCCTTGCCCCGGAGGCGTGCGCGGAGCTTCTCGCCGCGTGGGAGAGGGGAGAATCGGCGGTCGCCGGTGGCCTTCAGGAGCGGATCGGACCGCTCCACAAGAGGGTGGTGGGGGCGCACGGCGTTCCGGGCATCAAGCACGCGCTCGACCGGCTCGGTCTGTACGGCGGGCCGCCGCGCGCCCCGCTGCTGCCGCTGGGCGAGGCGAGGCGGTCGGGGGTGGAGTCCGCTCTCCGGCGCGCCGGCCCGGCGGTGGCCATCGCCTGAACAAAGAAGCGGTACTCCGCGCCGGAGCGGGGAGCCGAGGGGTCGCCAGGAGCCTCCATGTTCGATAACGGCCCGCGCTGCGTCGTGGTGGTGGGCGCCCAGTGGGGCGACGAGGGCAAGGGGAAGATCACCGACGTGCTGGCCGAACAGGCCACCATCGTCGCGCGCTACCAGGGCGGCGCCAACGCCGGCCACACCGTGCGTGTGGGGGATGAGGAGTTCATCCTCCACCTCATCCCCTCCGGCGCGCTGTATCCCTCCGTGCGGTGTCTGCTTGGAAACGGGGTCGTGGTGGACCCGTGGACCCTGCTCGAGGAGATGGAGGCGCTGCACCGCAGGGGGATCGACCTCGAGGGCCGCCTCGGGGTGAGCAGCCGGGCGCACCTCGTCCTCCCCTACCACCGGCTCCTGGACGGCGCCCTGGAGACGAGCCGCGGGACCGCCAGGCTCGGGACGACGGGACGAGGGATCGGTCCGGCGTACCGGGACAAGGCGGCGCGCTCCGGGCTCCGGGTCGGGGACCTGCGCGATCTCAGGCGGTGCCGGGAGATCGTCGAAAGCGGGACCGCGGCGGCCAACGCCGCCCTCGAGCGGCTGGGCGACGCCCGGCGCGCGAACACCGAGGAGGTGATGGACCGCCTCGAGGCCGTGGCTCCCCGCCTCCTCGCCCTGCGCACCGACGTGGGGGATGAGATCCGGGCCGAGCTTGGACGGGGCGGTCGCCTCCTGCTCGAAGGGGCGCAGGGCTCCCTCCTCGACATCGACCACGGCACCTACCCGTACGTGACCTCCTCCTCGACCACGGCCGGAGGCGCCGCGTCGGGCGTCGGGATCGGTCCCACTCTGATCGACGGCGTCCTGGGCGTCGTGAAGGCCTACACCACGCGCGTGGGCAACGGCCCGCTCCCCACCGAGCTGGAGGCGGAGGAGGCGGACCGGCTGCGCGCCCTGGGGGACGAGTTCGGGGCAACCACCGGGAGACCGCGCCGGCCGGGTTGGTTCGACGGCGTCGTGGTGCGCTTCGCGGCCGGCGTGAACGGCCTGACGGCCCTGGCCGTCACGAAGCTCGATGTGCTCGACAGTCTCGAGGAGCTCCGCCTCGGTGTTCGGTATGAGCTCGACGGTGCAGAGCTCACGCGATTCCCCGACGATGCGGCGGAGCTCGAACGCGTGAAGCCGGTGTACGAGAGGATGCCCGGCTGGCGGTCGTCCACGAGCGGCTGCCGGGAGTGGGTGGACCTGCCTGATGCGGCGCGGCGGTACCTGGAGCGGATCGAGGAAGTGGCCGGAGTGCCCATCCGCTACGTCTCGGTAGGCTCGGCGCGAGACCAGATCGTGCAGGTGACCGGACGGTAGCGAAAGCACCGCTTCTCGCATGTCTCCGCGCCCGGAGGAGGGAACCGGGAGCTGGTCGGCGCCGCAGGGGTCCGGATGGGTCGGGAGAGAATCGAGCTTGCTCGATTCTTGGTTAGCGGTTACACTAGCTTATTGAATTCGTCCCGGCAGCGTAGGCCGTGAGCAGCCGGGAAGGGCGCGAAGCCGACTTCGGACGGCGTCGCGTCTTTCTGTTTGTCGCGGCGATGCATCGGAGCGTATCTCTCCCGGCCGCGAAGTAGGCCTTCGAGACGATGCGGGCACGGCAATGTTCGAGCAGCTAGGCGAGCGACTCGACGGCGTCTTCGGCCGGCTCCGGCAGCGGGGCGTCATCACCGCCCCGATGCTCAAGGAGGGGCTGCGCGAGGTGCGCCGAGCCCTCCTAGAGGCCGACGTCAACTACGGCGTCGCGCGCGATTTCCTCGGGCGCGTCGAGGAGCGGGCCCTCGGCGAGCGGGTGCTCGAGTCGGTTCGCCCCGCCGAGCAGGTCGTCAAGATCGTGCATGACGAGCTGGTCGGGCTGCTGGGTGGCGGAGCCCCGACGCTCGCGGAGGCGTCGGTTCCGCCCACCGCGATCATGCTGGTGGGGCTGCAGGGGTCGGGGAAGACGACCACCGCGGCGAAGCTCGCCCGGCGACTCCAGCGGGAGGGCCGGCGTCCGACGCTCGCTGCCTGCGACCCGTACCGGCCGGCGGCGGGCGAGCAGCTGGTCACGCTGGCCGAGGGCCTCGGAGTTCCGGTGGTCCACGAGCCGGAGGAGGCTGATGTGACGGCGCTCGCGCTGCGGGCCCTGAACACGGCCCGACGCTCGGGGGCGACACACCTCCTCCTCGATATGGCTGGGCGCCTGCAGGTGGACGCTGCGCTCATGGCCGAGCTGGCGGCGGTGAAGAAGGCGCTCAACCCGCACGAGGTGCTCCTCGTCGCCGACGGGATGACGGGACAGGAGGCCGTCCGGATCGCGCAGGGCTTCCACCAGACGGTGGGGCTCACCGGGGTGATCCTCACCAAGATGGACGGCGATGCCCGCGGGGGAGCGGCGCTCTCCATCCACGGTGTTCTCGCGGTGCCTATCAAGTTCGTCGGCACGGGCGAGCGCCCGGACGACCTTACGGCGTTCGACCCGGAGCGGATGGCAGGACGGATCCTGCAGATGGGTGACATCGTCGGCCTCGTCGAGAAGGCGCAGCAGACGATCGACGTGGAGACCACCAGGCGTCTCGAGAAGAAGGTTCTCGGCCGCGGGGCGTTCGACCTCGAGGACTTCCTGCAGGCGATCGGGCAGATTCAGAAGATGGGTCCGCTGGAGAGCCTGTTGAAGATGATTCCCGGGGTCAAGCCGAAGATGCTCGAGGGCGTGACGGTGGATCCCCGACGCGTCAGGCACATGGAGGCGATCGTCCGCTCCATGACGCCCGAGGAGCGTCGACGGCCCGAGATCCTGAACGGCTCGCGGCGCGCGCGCATCGCGCGGGGCTCCGGGCGGCCCGTGTACGAGGTGAACCGCCTGCTCAAGCAGTTCAGGGAGATGCGGGCGATGATGAAGAAGATGGGGAAGCTCGTGCCCGGCATGGGCCTCGGGTCGCTCACGAGCTGATACCACAACGAGTCACATAGGAAGAGAAAAGAGATGGCGGCGACGATCAGGTTGCAGAGGGTGGGCCGGAACAAGCAGGCATCCTTCCGGATCGTGGTGTCGGACTTCGCCGAGTCGCGTAGCGGGCCGGCGATCGCGACGCTCGGGACGTACAACCCGCGCACCAAACCGTCGGCGGTGCGCGTCGACGCAGGGGCCGCGCTCTACTGGCTGCGTGTCGGCGCGAGACCGACGGACACGGTCCGCTCGATCTTCAAGAAGACGGGTGTGTGGGAGAAGTTCCGGAAGGGGGTGACGCCGGAGGAGCTCGAAGAGAAGATCGTGACGGCCGGAGCCCCGCCGGGTCGGCAGAAGACGTCGGCCCGCGCGGCGGCGGCGGAGACCGCGCGGGCGACCGCCGAAGAGAGGGCAGCCGCCGAGCCGGAGGCGACTCCCGAGGCGGCGGTCCCGGAAGCAGCGGCCGGGGCCGCGGAAGAAGAGAGCGACGTGACGGAAGAGGCCGGCGAGGCCGATAAGGAGTAGCGGGGCCGCGGGCGCCGCGGCCGGGAGTTTGCAGTGGAGCGAATCGTCGTGGGCATCGTCCGTCGGCCGCACGGGCTGTCCGGCGAGCTGCAGCTCCAGATCGAGACGGACTTTCCGGAGCAGCTGTTCGTAGCCGGCCGGGCGTTCGGGGTCGAGCCCGGCGTCGGGCGCGGGGACGGGCCCCGTCTGTTGACGCTCGAGTCCGCGCGCCCGTACACGCGCGGATGGCTCGTCAAGTTCCGGGAGGCGGACGACCGGGACGCGGCCGAGGGACTCCGGGGCAGCCGCTTGCTTCTCCCGCGGGAGGAGCTGAGCGAACCGGAGAAGGGTGAGTTCTTCCTGCACGAGCTGGTGGGGCTCGAGGTGCGGGACGAGGGCGGGGAGCTGGTCGGCGAGGTGGAGGCGGTGTACGAGGCGACGGGCCGGGCCCTGCTCGGCGTGCGGCACGAGGGGCGCGAACGGCTGATCCCGTTCAGCTCCGAGTTCGTGGCGGAGGTCGACCGCGACGCCGGCCGCATCCGGATCCGCCCCCCGGAGGGGCTGCTCGAGCTGTAAGTGGCGTGCGCATAAACATCGTGACGATCTTTCCCGGATACTTCCGGGAGCCGCTCGCCACCAGCATATCGGGGCGGGCGGCGGAGAAGGGGCTGGCCGAGTACCGGGTGGTGGACCTTCGGGACTACACCCACGACCGGCACCGCACAGTGGATGACGAGCCGTACGGAGGGGGCGCCGGGATGGTGATGAAGCCCGAGCCCTTCTTCGAGGCGGTCGAGGCGGTGGCGCCGGCGGGGCCCGTGATCCTGCTCAGCCCGCGGGGCGCACCGTTCGATCACGCGACCGCCGTGCGGTATTCGCTCGAGGATGAGCTGACGCTCCTGTGCGGGCATTACAAAGGGGTGGACGAGCGGGTGGCGCAGGGCGTGGCCACCGAGGAGCTGTCGATCGGGGACTACGTCCTCTCCGGCGGCGAACCGGCGGCCATGGTCGTGGTGGACGCGGTCGTCCGGCTGCTCCCCGGGGTCCTGAGCGACCACGAATCGGCAGCGGCCGACTCGTTCTATGAGGGTCTCCTGGCGCCGCCCTGCTACACACGCCCCGCCGAGTACCGCGGCATGGCGGTGCCGGAGGAGCTGCGCTCGGGCGACCACGCGCGGATCGAGGCGTGGCGCCGCGAGCAGGCCGAGCGGCTCACGCGTGAGCGGCGTCCGGAGCTGTGGGATGCCGGGCGCGGCTGAGCCGGACGGTCTCGGAGCCGAGTCGGAAAGGTGGAAGCCGGCGGTGGAGGGCGGGCGCCACCGGAGCCAATCGATTAGATTCGGTCGCGCGAGGCGACGTGAAAGGAGCGTTGACATGGATCCGAGGATCGCGGAGGTCCAGAAGAAGTACTTGCGCACGGACCTTCCCGCCTTCGAGCCGGGCGACACGGTGCGTGTGCGCGTGCGCGTGGTCGAGGGCGACAAGGAACGGATCCAGGCGTTCGAAGGGATCTGCATCGCCCGCAAAGGGGCCGGCGTGAACGAGACCTTCACGGTGCGGAAGATCTCCGGCGGGGTCGGCGTCGAGCGCATCTTCCCCATTCACTCTCCCTCGATCGCCGGGCTCGAGGTCGTGCGCCGCGGGCAGGTGAGGCGGGCGAAGCTCTACTACCTGCGCGGTCGGAAGGGCAAGCGGGCCCGGGTCCGTGAGCGCCGGTGGTGGCTCGATCAGGAGGCGGCGCTGGCCGCGCAGGCCGCGGCCGAAACAGCCGGGGCGGAGGCGGCTGAAGGGACCCCCGAGCCGGAGGGAACCGAGGCCGCCGCCGAGCCGGAATCGGCCGAAGGGACGGCCGAGCCCCAGGAGACGCTCGCCGAATAGCCGCAGCGCCAGGCGCGGTCCGGGTCGCCGATGCCCCTTACCGCTCCGCTCTACTTCGAGCGTGAGGGCTGGGAGCAGGGGCTCGAGCGGATCGTGGGGATCGATGAGGCCGGCTGCGGGCCACTGGCCGGCCCTGTCGTGGCCGCGGGGGTCGCCCTCCACCGCGAGCAGCTCTTCGATGGCGTAGTCGACAGCAAGCAGCTCACCGCCAGGATACGGGAGGAGCTCGCCGAGGAGATTCACTCCAACGCGCTGGCCGTCGCCGTGGCGGCCGCCTCGACGCGAGAGATCGAGCGGCTGAACATCCGCCGCGCCACCTGCCTTGCCATGCAGCGCGTCCTCACCCGTCTCCCGTTCCGTCCGGACCTGGTCCTCGTCGACGGGCGCCGCATGGCCGGCCTCGCCCGGCACACCGCCATCGTGAGGGGCGACCAGCGCTCTCACTCCATCGCGTGCGCCTCGATCCTCTCCAAGGTGGTGCGCGACCGGCTGATGCGAAGGCTCGACCCCCGGTATCCGCAGTACGGATGGGCCACCAACAAGGGATACGCGACGACCGACCACCTGGCGGCTCTGGCACAGCACGGGCCCACGCCGCACCACCGCCGCACCTTCACGCCTGTCGTGCAGATGGAGCTGGCCCTACAAGCGCGCTGAGAGACTCCGGGCGATTGCCGGCGAGTGTCACGAGGCCCTGCGGAAGCGTGGAGCGGCTCACCGAGCCCGATTCGGCGTCGGCTCGCCGTTGCCGCGCTCGTCCGCGGTTTGTAGTTGCCGCGGACCTAG
>JBHIAV010000011.1:0-74951 GCA_046758745.1 Gemmatimonadota bacterium | reverse complement strand
TTATGAGTCCCCTGCTCTGACCAACTGAGCTACGGGCCCACACTCGGTCTGCGAGCGGCCCGGATCATAACGCTCTCTCGCCGAACCGCGGGCACGGCTGACGGACGCTCGCTCGTCCGGCCGCCGCGCGCCACACCTTGGCTCCTCGGGCCGTGGACCGGGAAGAAAAATAGCCCGTCTCCGCCCGCTTTCGTAGGGTCGACGTTGGAGAGGCGTCGCGGCCCAGTCTTGCGGGCGGCGACCGGGCTTCCCCAAGGTGTCGCCCGTGACCTCCGATTCCCCACACCGGATGAGCGGGGACCGCGCGGCCTCAGCCACGGCGAAGGACAGCACATGCGCGTGGTGATCGTCGGGGCGGGCGAGGTGGGGATGCACGTCGCCGAGCGCCTCTCCAAGGAACGCCATGACGTGGTGATCGTGGAGGTCGACCCCGACCGGCTCGATTACGTCGAGAGCCACCTGGACGTGGCCGTGCTCGAGGGGAGCGGGACGAGCCTCGCCGTCCTCGAGCGGGCGGGGATCGCGGAGGCGAAGATCCTGCTCGCCGTGACGAGCATCGACGAGGTGAACCTCGTCTCCTGCATGTCGGCCCGAGGTGCGAAGGGCCTCGTCCGGGTGGCGCGGGTCTCCAACCCGGACTTCTACGGCCACGGGACGGATCTCCAGCCGGAGCGCTTCGGAGTGGACCTGCTCATCAACCCCGAGCGTGAGCTGGCCCTCGAGACGCTCCGCCTCCTCCAGTCGACCGCGGCCACCGATGTCGCGGTCTTCGCGGATGGCAGGGTCCAGCTGATCGGCCTCCTCGTTCAGGAGGGGGCGCCCGCCCTCGGCCGTCCGCTGCGCGACATCTCCGCCGAGGAGGGCGGGCGACAGTTCCTCACCGTCGCCATGGAGCGGGAGGGAGCGACGGTCGTGCCGGACGGTTCGACCATCCTCTCGCCTGGCGACCACGTCTACTTCGTCGCGGCTGCCCCGGACATCCCTCGGGCACTGGAGCTTTGCGGCTACGAGCTCACGAAGCTGAAGCGCGTGATGATCGGCGGCGGCAGCCTCGAGGCGTTCTATCTCGCGCAGCTTCTCGAGCAGCACCGGGTGCAAGCAACCCTGCTCGTTCCCGAGCGCGAGCGCGGGGAGGAGCTGGCGGAGAAGCTCCCGCGAAACCTCGTCTTGCAGGGCAGCGTCACGGAGGTCGAGTTGCTCGAGCTGGAGGGTGTCGGACACGCCGACGCGTTCGTCGCTGTCACCGAGGAGGACGAGACGAACATCCTCGCCTCTCTCGTCGCGAAGCACGCCGGAGCGAGGCAGGTAATCACTCTGGTCAACCGGGTGGACTTCGTCCCGCTCGCCCGTCGCATCGGCCTCGACACGACGGTGAGCCCGCGGCTCAGCGCGGCGAACGCGATCCTCCGCTACGTGCGCCGCGGCAGCGTGATGCGGGTGGCGACGCTCAGGGACAGCGAGGCCGAGGCGATCGCCTTCAGGGTCTCACCGGAGTGTCCGGCGGCGGGTCGCCCGCTGGCCGAGGTGGATTTCCCCGCCAACTCGCTGGTCGCCGCCATCGTGCGCGGGAACGACGTTCTCGTGCCCCGCGGGTCCGACACGCTCCAGGCCGGCGACACCGCCGTCGTCTTCGCCTTGCCCGACGCCATCGCGGACATCACGCGACTCTTCCCCACGTGAACCTACGGGAGGTCCTGCACGTCGTCGGCGGGCTCCTCGTGTCGGCGGCGCTCGCCATGGCGCCATGCGCGCTCGTGTCGATCGGCGAGGGACTCCTGGGCGCGTGGGCGGTGGCGATCGGCATCAGCGCCGGACTCGGCGCCGCGCTCTGGCTGTCCACGCCGCGGAGGGTATTCCTGAACCCGCGCGAGGCGCTCGCCATTGTCGGACTGGGGTGGATCGCCATCGTGCACGCGGGCGCCGTGCCATTCCTCACGACCGGGGTGGCGCCGACACCGGCGGCGGCGCTCTTCGAGTCGGTATCGGGCTTCACCACCACCGGAGCCACGGTCTTCGCGGTGGTCGAGGCGCTCCCTCGCAGCATCCTCCTGTGGCGGAGCGTGACCCACTGGATCGGAGGGATGGGAATCATCGTCCTGGGCGTGGCGATCCTTCCCCTGATCGGTGTGGGCGGCGCGCAGCTCTTTCGGGCCGAGGCGCCCGGGATCGCCACCGACCGGATTCAGCCGCGCATCGCCTCCACGGCCCGCCTTCTGTGGAGCGTCTACCTCCTCTTCACCGCCCTCTTGGCAAGCCTGTACGTGCTCCTCGGCATGTCCGTCTTCGAGGCGGTGAACCACGCGATGAGTGCGCTCGCCACGGGCGGGTTCTCCACCCGAACGGCCTCTCTGGCCGCCTTCTCGCCGGCCATCCAGTGGGTGACCATCCTCTTCATGTTCGCCGCGGGGGTGAACTTCACCCTCCACTACAGGTTCCTCGCGGGCGAGTGGAGGACATGGTTCCAGGATGTGGAGTGGCGCTGGTACGTCGGCTCCATCGCCGTCGTCACCGTCGTGTGCTTCGGCGTGCTGGGCCTGGGCGGAGGGGAATGGTCAGCCGCCGGCCTCCGCCGCGCCCTCTTCAACGTCGTGGCGATACACAGCACGACCGGATTCGCGACAGACGACTTCGCCGCCTGGCCGGCCGTGTGCCTCGTTCTCTTCGTGGGCATGATGTTCATGGGAGCGATGGGGGGCTCGACCGGGGGAGGGTTCAAAGTGGTGCGCGGCGCGGTGGTCACCCAGCACGTGCTGCGCGAGGTTCGCAAGGTCGTCCACCCGCGCGCCATCATCGTCACGCGGCTCGGCCGGCATCCGATTCGACCGGAGGTCGTGCTGAACGTTCTCGCGTTTCTCGCCCTCTACATGTTCACGCACGCGGCCGGGACGATCGCCCTCGCCGCTCTCGGGAACGACCTCGTGACGTCGCTGAGCGCCTCACTGGCAGCGCTGTCCAGCATCGGCCCGGGCCTCGGAGCGGTGGGGCCGGCGAGCCATTACGGGGACCTCGGCTCGGCGGCGCACCTCCTTCTGGCCGTCCTGATGCTGCTCGGCCGGCTGGAGTTCTACACCCTCCTCGTGCTCCTCATGCCGGAGACGTGGGTCCGAGATCGACGGCGGCGCGCCTCGAGCTACGCCGCCGGGCGTCGGCCGCGCGCAGGAGCGCGGCCCGAGGAGAGGGCGGAAGCGCCGGCGGGCGGGGGAACCGCCGGCTGAAGACCCGCCGGCTCTAGGTTCCGAAGAGGCGATCTCCGGCGTCTCCCAGGCCGGGGAGGATGTAGCCGTGCTCGTTCAGCTGGCGATCGAGGGCGGCGGTGAAAACCGGAGTATTCGGGTGGTCGGCGAGCATGCGCTCCACCCCCTCCGGGGCCGCGACGATCGACATGAGCCGGATCCGACGCGCCCCCGATTGCTTGAGGAAACGGATCGCCGCGCTGGCCGACCCACCGGTGGCCAGCATCGGATCGGTCACGATGAACTCGCTCTCGGCGGGGCTGGGGGGGATCTTGAAGTAGTAGTCGATGGGCTGGAGGGTGTCGTGGTGCCGGTACAGACCGATGTGGCCGACCCGCATGGTCGGGATGAGGCGAAGCACGCCTTCGACCATGCCGAGCCCGGCTCGCAGGATCGGCACGAGCGTGAGAAGCTCCCCGACCACCCGCTGCCCCGTCGTCTCCTCGAGGGGCGTGCTCAGCGCATACTCCTCGGTCAGAAGGTCGGCGGTCACCTCGTAGGCCATCAACATCGCGATCTCATCCACCAGCTCCTTGAAGATCTTTTTCGGCGTGGTCCGGTCGCGGAGGAGCGAGACCTTGTGGCGAAGGAGGGGATGGTCGACGACGACCAGGTTCGGATACGCCGAGCCGGGCTTCGCTGCGGACGGGGCTCCCGAGGTGCTCATTCTTCCTCCACGCGAATCGTGATCTCCCCCCTCGGCTCCACCCTTCCAACCACGGCCGCTTCGTAGCCGGCCTCCACGAGGGCGAGAGAGAGCTCCTCGCCTTCCCCGGCCGGGACCGCCGCCAGGAGCCCTCCCGAGGTCTGCGCGTCGCACAGCAGGATGCGCAGCAGCTCGCCGGTTCCGGAGTCCCACGCCACCTCGGGCTCCACCGCCCGCCGATTGCGGTCCGTTCCGCCCGGCACGGATCCGGCCGCCGCGAGCTCCAGCGCCCCGGGGAGCAGCGCCGGTGCTCGGGCGCCGACCACGGCGCTCACCTCGGAGGCGCGGCACACCTCGAGAAGATGGCCGAGAAGGCCGAAGCCCGAGACGTCGGTGGCGGCGTGGACCTCGAAGCCGTCCAGCGTCTCCATCGCCCGGCGATTGAGCCGACGCATCGAGCGAATCGCAGCGCCCACCGACTCGCTCGAGGCGATGCCTCGCTTGATCCCCGTCGTGATCACGCCGGTGCCGAGCGCCTTCCCGAGGACGAGCGCATCGCCCGGCTCGGCGCCTGTCCTTCGGTACAAACGGTCCGGATGGGCGAAGCCGATCGCGACGAGGCCGAACTTCGGTTCCTTGTCATCGATCGAATGCCCGCCCACGATCGCGATCCCCGCCTCTGCGCAGATCTCGCCGGCTCCGTGAAGGATTCCACGGACGACCTCATCCGGGAACTCGCCCGCCGGAATGGCCAGGATGCTGAGGGCGAGCGCAGGGACGGCCCGCATGGCGTACAGATCGCTGAGAGCGTTGGCCGCCGCTATGGCGCCGAAGTCCTCCGCGTCGTCCACGAGCGGGGTGAAGAAGTCGAGCGACGCGACGAGCGCGCGCTCCTCGTCCAGGGCGTACACCGCCGCGTCGTCGGGCGACCGCAGTCCGACGAGGAGCCGGGCGTCCTCCGAGCCCGGCACGAATCGCAGGATCTTAGCGAGGTCCTCCGGACCCAGCTTGCACGCTCAACCGGCGCCGTGCGAGTACTGCGTCAGCCGAACGGCTTCCGACGCGGGTGTGTTCATCTCCCTCCACCGGGTGTGCTCATCTCCCTCCCTCCAGGGTGGATGGTCCCGTGCGGACGAAGTCCCGTCCGCCGTTGTGGCTGCGACCTTTCTGCCACGTCTCCGAACGCGGCCGGGGCAAGCTAGACCGGCCCCGACCTTTGCGGCAACGGGGAGCAGGCGCCACTATTCCTTCAACGCTCCGACACGTTGGGAGGCAATGCGGCCATGCGCCTGTTTCGCGGGCGACGCACCGACGAGCGGCGTGCCGACATGATCGAGAACCAGATCCGTCGGCGCGGCATCGCCGACGAGCGTGTGCTGGCCGCCATGGGGGCCGTCCCGCGCCACCTCTTCGTGCCTGCGGCACGGGTCGACGCGGCCTACTCCGACCACGCCCTGCCGATCGGGTACGGTGCCACAATCTCGCAGCCCTACATCGTGGCGCTCATGACCTCCCTCCTCCGCCCGCAGCCGGGGCTGCGCGTGCTGGAGGTCGGTACGGGCTCGGGCTATCAGGCGGCGGTCCTCGCGGCGTGCGAGTGCGAGGTATACACGGTGGAGCGGATTCCCGAGCTGCTCGAGGCCGCGCGCGTGGCCCTTCTCACCACGGGGTGGATCGACCGGGTGCACCTTCGGCTCGGGGATGGGAGCCGTGGGTGGCCGGAGGAGGCGCCGTTCGATCGGACCCTGCTCACCGCTGCCGCGTCGGTCGTCCCGCCAGCTCTCTTCGCACAGCTCGCGATCGGCGGGCTGCTGGTAGCTCCGATCGGTGAGCCGGCGCTCCAGACGATCTGTCGTTACCGAAAGGACGAAGCCGGAACCACCTGCGAGGCGATCGAAGGGGCACGCTTCGTGCCCCTCATAGAGGACGCCCACGAAGAGGCGTAGGGCGAACCTACCAGTCTCGCTCCACCACCGGATCCCGACTCCGCTCCCGGTCCAGACGCTTCTCCTGCACACCGCGCTCGGCCAGGGCCGCCGCGTTCAGCAGCGCCTCCGCCTCCTCAGGGCTCAGCTCGGGGGCCTCCGCTCCGGCCCCGCCCGCCTGCGGCGCCGCCGCACCACCGGCGCCGCCCCCACCGCCCCCTCCCCCACCGCCGCCACCTCCCCCTCCCCCACTCTGCGCCTCCTCCTCCAGCCACCGCTCGATCAGCTCGAGGTTCCACCTCGCATCCTCATCCCCCGGGTCCGCCCGCAGTACCGTGCGGAAGGCATCCCGCGCTTTCAGAAGGAGGGATCGGCGCTCCTCCGGCGATGCGTCGCCCCCGCGGCCGTCCAGCGCGTCGGCCAGGCCCAGGTTGTAGACCGCGTAGCGGCGCACCTCCCCCTCCCCTCCCCCCACGGCGTGCTCGAGCGGCGTCCGGGATCCCGTCTCATCCCCGGAGATGAGGAGCGCCGAGCCGAGGTTGTACCAATCGCGGGGCTTGTCCGAGCGCTCCGCGCGCTCCCGGTAGCGAGTGAGTGTTTCCGGCGGGAAGACGGTCAAGTGCGATGAGGACTGGGTGACCTTCGTCCCCTCATCGGGAGGAGGATCCGCCCTCCCCGGCTCGGGAGCTCTCGGCTCCGCCTCCTGGGTCCCCGGGCGACCGGCCGCCCCGAGGGCCCGGGACCCGAGACGGGCGGGGGGAGATGGATCGGGCTCCGGTGCGAAGGAGCCGGCGGCCAACAGCACGGCTGCGAAGAGGGCGAGCGCAGGGCCGCGGGCCGCGAGGTTCTCCATCCTCAGCCCCTCCGGAAGAGGAAGCCTTCCGCCCACAGCAGGAGAAAGGCGAGGAGAATCAGCGGATCGGCCGGGAGGCCCGCACCGACCGGACGATCGTCCTTAGCGCCAACGGCCAGCTCGCGAAGAAGACGCTCGGCACCGGGCATGGTTCCCGGGAGGAACAGACCGCCGGTCGCCCGCGAGATGGTGCGCAGAGCCTCCTCTTCCAGACGCGTGACAACCACCTGGCCGGCCGGGTCCCGCAGGAAGCGCTCGCCCTCCCGGGCCGCGCGCGCACCGGGACGGCGAGGCGCCTCGGACCCATCCGGGAGAGGGATCCGCGCTCCGCTGCGGGTCCCCACACCGATCGTGTACACGGGCACCTGGGCCCGCGCGGCACGGGAGAGGAGGGGCGCCAGGAGGTTCTCCTCTCCCGTCGACTCGCCGTCGGAGATGAGAACGACCGCTCGCCTGGCCCCGGCCTTCCCCCCCGCGAGCAGATCGAGCGCCTGCTCGAGGCCCAGGGCGAGGGTGGTGCCGCCCCGTCCCACCGCGGAAGGATCCACCGCCTCCACGTACATGAGAGTGGCATCGCGGTCCGTGGTGAGGGGCGAGAGGACGTAGCCCCGTCCCGCGAAGAAGACGATGCCCACCTGACCGGGCAGATGGGAGGCGAGGTGGCGCGCCAGAGTGCGTTGCCTCTCGAGCCGGCTCGGCTCGACGTCCCGGGCCAGCATCGAGTTGGAGGCGTCGAGCACGAGCACCGTCTCCCGCTCCGCCTCCACCGGGGCACTCGGCGCGTCGGTCCGGCCGCCGCGGAAAGCACCGACCAGCGCCGCGACACCGGCCGCCAGCAGCAGCGCTCGCCCCCACGCCACGACGGCGGACGGCCGACGCACGAGTCGCTCGAGAAGGGGAGCATCAGCGATCGCCGCTCGGTCGCGACGCCCGCGCACTAGCGCCGCGCCGCGCAGCAGGAAGGCGACCGCCGCCATCGCCAGGACGGTTCCGGTTTCCGGTGTCACGCCGCCAGCACCCGCCGCGCTCGCGTCGCCGCCCCCAGCAGCTCGATCCCAAGTGCCGCGAGGGCGAGCCAAAGCAGCTCCGATCGCGCCGCGATCCGCTCCACGCTCCTCGTCTCGCGGATCGGAGCCCTCTCCAGCTGATCGATTCGCTCGTAGATGCGCGTCAGCGCCGCGGGATCGGTGGCGCGGAAGTAGAGCCCCCCGGTGGCCGTCGCCACCCGCTCGAGGAGCTCGTCGTTCACGTTCACCTCCATCTCGGCGTACTGATAGCCGAACGCGGTGCGTCCAATCGGGACGGGCGCGACGCCGTCGCGTCCCACGCCGATCGTGTATACACGAATCCCGAGCGCTGCCGCGGCGGCCGCGGCTTCCTCCGGAGAGATGGTCCCACGGTTGTTGTCTCCGTCGGTCAGCAGCACGACCACTCGGGAAGTGCCGTCGAGCCCCCGCAGCCGGTTGGCGGCGGTGGCCAGCGCCGTTCCGATCGCCGTCCCATCCTCCAGCTGACCGACGCGTAGGTTCTCGACCGCCTGGACCAGGAGGGAATGGTCCAGAGTCCCCGGCACGACGGTGAGGGCCTCTCCCGCGAACGCAACGAGGCCGATTCGGTCCCGCTCGCGTCCGGCGACGAACCGCACGACTTCCCGCTTCGCGATCGCGATCCGATTCTGGGGCCGGAAGTCCTCGGCCAGCATCGAGCTCGAGATGTCGAAGGCGAGCACGATGGCGATTCCCTCCGATTCCCGTTGGATTCTCTCCAGGAGCCGCTCGGGCCGGGCCATGGCGAGGGCGAGAAGCGCCAGGGAGGCGGCCCGCCATGCCGGCGACCAGGCGTGCCACACGCCCGCCGACCGGCGCCGGAGCAGCCGCCCGGCGGCCGGATACGGGAGGAGCACCCGCCGTCGGCGCATCCACACCCACCCGGCGGGGATGAGGACGACGAGCAGGAGGTAGGGCCAGCTGCCGAACTCGATCACCCTCCCCCCTCCCCCCGCGTCGAGAGGTCGTGGTCATTCCGCACCCACTTCGCGCACACGTCCGCATCGGTGAGCGCTGCACGGCCATCGACACCGAGCCGGGCGAAACGCGCCAGCGCGGACCGGCGCAGCGGCCCGGCGAGGCGCCCGTCCCCATCTCCCCCGACGAACGTGCCCCGCACGCCGCGCTCAGGAGCGGCGGGTCGCCCCCCGCCGCTCGGGCCCGCGGGTCCCCGGCCATCGGGACGGGACGGAGCCTTTCTGTCCGTGGCGCCAGCGAGCGAGCGGAGCGGCGAGCCGGGGCGCCAAGCCCGGGTGGCCGCCAGATACTCGCGAAGGATCGCCTCCAGGCGGTCGTACCCGACCGTCCCGTCGGTCCGCCCGCTTTCGAGGTCCGCGCGCAGCGCGGCGAACGCCCGGAGGGCGGCATCCGCCGGGTCCAGCTTCGCCGCGGCGTGGTCTCTTCGACCGGCGCGGCGGCGGAGCCACCACAGGACGAGCAGGAGCGCCAGCAGCGCGAGCAGGATCGCGAGCCACGGGAAGCGGCGCTGCGGAAGGGGCGGACGGGGATCGCGCAGCTCGAGCCCCGCCGTGTCGGCTGGGAGCACAGACACAACGGCGATGGAGGGGCTCGCCACCTCGATCTCCCGTTCTCCCCCGGACCCGACCAGCCGAAGGGTGAGCGGGGGCAGAGCGGTCGCGCCCACGCGCCACGCCACCAGCCGGTAGTACGCGCGCCACTGGCCGGGCGTGGAGTCGCTGCGCGAGATCTCGGCGCCGGCCGCCTGCTCCAGCTCCTCCTGCGCGGGGACGGCCGGCGGGAACAGCACCTCGGCGCCGGGGTCGATCCGCACACTCACCCCGAGGAGGAAGGGCTCGCCCACGCGCACCGTCTCGGGCGACACGACCGCCGTCACGGCCGGAGTCGCCTGCAGGACAGACAGGAGAAGAAGCCCGCTCACCGCCGGCGCACCCGCGCCCTCGCGGCGAAGAAGGCCGCGAGATCGGCGGCGTAGGGGCGGTCCGTGTGGAGAAGGATGCGGTCGCACCCGAGGCCCAGGAAGAGCCGGGAGAGACGGTCCTCCTCCGCCGCCGCGCGCCTGGCGACGGCGTCGCGCACCGCCGGGCTCGAGAGATCCAGAAGAACCCGCGCGCCCGTCTCGGGGTCGACCGCATCGACGAGACCGGCCGGGGGGAGCCACGCCTCCGCCGGATCGCGCAGATGGATCCCCACAACATCGTGACGCCGCGCCGCGCCGGCCAGGGCCCGATGGAAGGGCGGGCCCTGGAAGTCCGAAAGGATGAACACCAGGGAGCGGACCCTCAGGTGTCGCGCCGCCGATTCGAGAGCCACGCCCACATCCGTCCCGCGGCCCTCGGGCTGAAAGTCGAGGATTTGGTGCAGGAGGCAGCGAACACGATTCCTACCTCGGGTCGGCTGTACGAACCGCTCGACGCGGTCGGTGAAGAGGAGAAGTCCCACCCGGTCGTTGCTCCGGCTCGCGGAGAGCGCCAGGAGACCGGCCACCTCGGTGGCAAGCTCCCGCTTCTGCCGGGACCGGGTGCCGAACGCCGTGGAGGCGGAGAGATCCAGCGCCAGGAGCACGGTCAGCTCCCGCTCCTCCACGAAGCGCTTCACGTACGGCCGGCCCATGCGAGCCGACACCTTCCAGTCGATCGCCTGGAAGGGGTCGCCTGGCTGGTACGCCCGCACCTCCGCGAACTCGATGCCGTGGCCACGGAACACCGAGTCGTAGGCGCCCAGGGCTCGGCTGTCCAGGAGGCGGCGGGCCGTGAGCTCCAGGCGACGCACCCGCTTCGGGATGTCTCGCCGGTCCGTCGCCGGCTGCGGTCGCCGGCGGCGAGGCCACAGGCGCATCAGGGAACGGGTACGGACTCGAGCAGACGGTCGAGAACCGCCTCGGGGGTGGTCTCCTCCGCCTCGGCCTGGAAGGTGAGCACGAGGCGGTGACGCAGGACATCCCGCGCCATCGTCTGCACGTCCTCCGGCAGCACCCAGGCACGGCCATCCAGAAAGGCGTGCGCCCGCGCCGTGCGCGCCAGATAGATGCTGGCTCGCGGAGAGGCCCCGTACTCGAGCCAGCCGTCAAGGTCGATCCCGACCTCGCTCGGAGTTCGGGTGGCCCGCACGAGGTCCAGGATGTAGTTCTCGATGCGCTCGTCCAGGTATATCTCGCCGATGATCTCGCGGGCGGCGAGGATCTCCGCCGGCTCGGCCACCGCCTCGACCGGCGCAAGCACGTCGGCCCTCATCCGGCGCATGATCTCGCGCTCCTCCTCCCGCCCCGGATACTCGACCCGCACCTTGAGCATGAAGCGGTCGACCTGGGCCTCGGGGAGGGGATACGTGCCCTCGTGCTCTATCGGGTTCTGAGTGGCGAGGACCAGGAATGGCCGCGGAACAGGGTAGCTCGTGTCCCCGATCGTCACCTGTCGCTCCTGCATCGCCTCCAGGAGCGCAGACTGTACCTTGGCGGGGGCCCGGTTGATCTCATCCGCCAGCACGAGGTTGGCGAAGATCGGCCCGCGCTTCGGCACGAACTCCCGGGTCGTCTCGTCCCATACCAGGGTGCCGATCAGGTCAGCGGGGAGGAGGTCCGGCGTGAACTGGATGCGTCGGAAGGTCGTGTGGATGGCGTCGGCCAGCGTGCGGACGGCCAGCGTCTTCGCGAGGCCCGGCACCCCCTCGAGCAGCACATGGCCACCGGTGAGAAGACCGATGAGGAGCCGCTCCACCATCCGATCCTGCCCCACCACACGGGTGGAGACGGCGCGCCGCACCTCCTCCACGAAGCGGCTCGCCTCCTCGATCCGACCGGCCTGGCGGGCCAGGTCTTCCTCGCTTACCCGGCCGGCCGGCGCCGCAGCCGGTTCGGCGCCCCCTCCCGCGATCGCCGCTCGTCGCTCCGTCATTCCGCTCCTGTCGTCACGGGTCCACGTGGGCTTCGCCCACCGCGCGCGTCAAGCTGTAGCGTCCGCCTCTCGAAATCGAGTCGACGGGCCGGGACGCTCTCCAGCCTCAGCGCTTGATCCGCTCGCCCTCATCCTCGGTGCGGAGGACGAAGGCCGCCAGCGCGCCGGGCCGAATCGCGCCCGAGCGGGCCCGCACATCGAGGTCCGTTCTCGAGCCGCACTCCCCTCCCGGAGCCTCCACGACCCGGGTCGTATAGCTCCGGCAACGTTCCTTCCATCGGACCCAGTTGGCGGGACGAAGATCCACCCACCCTCGGGACGCGAGGCGCTCATCCACGGGTGAAGCCCGCGCCGCGGGCGTCACTCCGACAATCGGACCCCGCAGCAGGCGCTTACCGTCGGCGAGAAGGATGGGCAGGCCGATCGACACGATGTCGGAGCGCAGGCGTTCCTCGGACTCGATCAGCCGCTCGGCCCGCGCCGCCGTCTCCTCCGGCTCGAGACGGGTCGCCCCGGCCAGGTCCGGGAAGAGGCGCTCGAGCAGGTGCGCCTCGAAAAGGAGCTTGCTCAGCCGCGGGGGGCCGAGCATCTCGAAGGCCACGGAGCGCACGCCATGTCGCGCTTCGAGCTCTTCCATGTGCCGCAACGCCGCCTCGCGCAGCACCCCTCCTCGATACGTCGGGCCGAACACGCTGGCGTCGAGAGCGCCCACGATGTCGCGCCCCGTCGGTCGGCCGACGATCTCGGCCACCACCACCTCCGCGATCTCCTCCGGCGTGACCACCTCCATGAGCCCGAGCGAGGAGACCGCCTCGAACTCACTCACGCTGAACTGCCCGTTCTCGCCCGCATCCAGGAAGACCGACTCGAGGGCCCCGTGCCTGCGCTCCCAGGCCCCATCCGTCCCGTCCGCCCGGTCGGCGAACGCTTCGTCGAGCGGAAGGGGTCGGATCGCGTCGTAGCGCGGGATCGGTCGCCCGCCCCGCACCACCGGGCCGAACCCGATACGCTTCCAGCTGATGGCGGCCGCCGGCTTCACCTCCTTCACGGCGGGGCCGTCCGGCGTCCGGCCCATCAGGAAGAGAAGGAGCGAATGGGCCCCCGCCACGCTGGCCTTGGCAAGGAGGGTGCGAGAGGGCCGCTCCTCGGAGTGGGTGAAGGGCACGTTGAGCCCCATCCCGCCCGTGCCGGAGGTCCCGATCTTCACGTACGACCTCGTTCCCGCTCGCCGCATGCCCTCGAGGAGGAGTTGGACGTGGCGGATGAGCTGCGGGAGATACAGGGTGGCGAGGTGAGCCTCGATGTCGGCTGGCTCGGCCCCCCCGGCGAGGTTCGCGCGCCGCAGCCGCTCGACCGAGGTGAAGATGTCCTGGTAGGCGATCGCCGTGGCCGTGTTCACACAGTCGATGAGGATCTCCGGCCGGTGCCGCTCGAGCAGCGCCACCAGCGCGGAGCGGCCGAACGCCTCCTCATCGAGGTCGCCGAACAGGTCCTCCAGCACCTCGGCTCGCCCCTCATCGGATGCCAGGAGGTCCACGCGGGATCGACCTCGGTGCGTCTCGCGGAGGAAGACGTCGCCCCACTCCCCGGCAAACTCGATCCCGTCCGATCCGGGCAGGGACGCCAGCTCGCGGACGGCGGAGCCGGCTTCCACCTCGTGCAGCGCCCCGATGACGAGGCGGGAGGGACGCAGCCTGACGAGCCGCCGCGCGATCGCGCGCCCGACGAGGCCGGACCCGCCGAGGATGAGAACGGTACGGCCCTCGATGTCCACGTTCAGCCGTCCTGTCGCCGGGGCGGGGATCGCCGCGTTCCCCCGCGAGGCGGCGCTCGGCGTCTCGACCGGCCGGCCGGTCGGCCGGACACTCTCTGCGCCGTGAGCCGTCGGACCTCCGGAGCCGACAACTTCCTCCACTCTCCGCGCGGAAGGTCTCCGAGCAGTACGGGTCCGAGCGCCACCCGCTTCAGAGCCCGGATCTTCACTCGCAGCGCCTCCATCATTCGTCGGATCTCGCGGTTTCTCCCCTCGCGGAGGGTGAGCCGGAGGACCCATTCTCCCTGCCGCGATCCGGCCTCGAGCCGTGCCGCCGCCGCGCGCGCCATGCCGTCCTCCAGCCGCACGCCCGTGAGCAACCGCTCGACAAGGCCCTCGGGAAGCGGCTCGGCCAGCGTCACCTCGTAGCGACGGATCGTGCGACCTCTGGGATGCATGAGGCGATCGGCGGCGTCGCCGTCGTTGGTCAACAGGAGGAGCCCCTCGCTCAGGTAGTCGAGTCGGCCGACATGGAAGAGGTGACCGAGCTCCGGTGGGAGCAGCTCGTAGACGGTCGGCCGTCCCTCCGGGTCGCCCCGCGTGCACAGGTATCCCGGAGGCTTGTGAAGGAGAACCCAAACCGTGGGCCTGAGCCGCACGCGTCGGCCGTCCACCTCGACGACGCTCCTCTCGGGATCGACGCGCGTCCCGGTTTGCGTCACCGTGACACCGTCGACGCGCACCCGGCCCGCGGCGATCAGCTCCTCGCTCGCACGTCGGGAAGCGGCGCCGGCGCGCGCGAGGTACTGCTGCAGGCGGAGAGGCTCAGCCACCGGCAGGGACCCGCCCCTGTCAACCCCCCTGCCTCGGCGGTCTCGTCCACCGCGGGACGAGCTTCCCCGCCCGGCTCGCCGCCGGGAGCTCCGCTCTCCGCAGCGGCCGCCACCGCTTCCGCCGGGCGGTCCTTCTCGCCCTCGATATCCTCCCGGAGCCCTCGCAGCGTAACCGGCAGCGTCTCCGGACCCGGAAGCTCGGAGAGATCCTTGAAGCCGAAATGATCCAGAAACCTGTGGGAGGTTCCGTACAGAAGCGGGCGGCCGAGACCCTCGCCGCGGCCGACCACCTCGATGAGATCCCAGTCGAGAAGCGTGCGGAGTACGGAGCTGGCGCCGACGCCCCGGACTTCCTCGATCTCGATGCGGCTGATCGGCTGCCGATAGGCGATGATCGCGAGGGTCTCCACCGCCGCCGCCGAGAGGGTGGGTGATCGCGGGACGGAATCGAAACGCTCCAGGTAAGGCGCGTATTCCGGGCGGGTGAGGAGCTGGAAGCCGTCGCCGAGCTGGTAGACCTGGAAAGCGTGTTCTTCCGCCTCGTATTTTTCGCGCAGCTTTCGGATCGCCTCGACGACCGTCGCCGCGTCGAGAGCCTCGTCGGCGCGGGCGATCTCGGCGGCGCTCAGCGGGGTCTGGCTGGCGAACAGGGTCGCCTCGACGATCTGCTGCGGTCTCACGGCGCCTCACCGCTGGACCGGGACCGACGCTTCGGGTGCAGGAGCCAGATCGAGGCGAACGGCTTTACCTGCTCGATGCGCAGCAGCTGTCGGCGAGCCAGCTCGAGGCATGCGAGGAGCGACGCGACGGCATGGGCGCGGGTTCCCCACTGCGCGAAGAGTCGTTCGAAGGCGAGGCGTTTCACCTCCCGCAGGAAGCGCTGCACGAGGGAGATCTTCTCCTCTACGGTCACGGTGCGCACAGGAGCGAGGTGCACTTCGGGCGGGCCGGGTTCGGGGATACGCGACGCCACCTTCAGGAACTCCTGTAGGGTCAACCGCAACGCCTCGCGGAGTACCATCGGGGCCCGTCGCGGCTCCACGTATCCTTTGCCGAAGTGCCGGCCGCGCTCCGCTTCCGAGGCCGTGAGCACCCGGGCGATATCCTGGAAGTGCTCGTATTCGAGCAGGCGGCGCACCAGCTCGGTGCGCGGATCCTCCTCCCACTCGAAGCCCTCCGGACGCGGGAGAAGAAGCTGCGCCTTGATGCGTACCAGCGTGGCGGCCATCTCCAGGAACTCTCCCGCTCGCTCCAGGCTGATGCGCTCGATCCCCTCCGCCAGGGCAGCCTGGAACTGCTCCGTGATGCAGGCAATCGGGATGTCGAAGATGTCGATGTCCTGGGACCGAATGAGATGAAGGAGGAGATCCAGGGGACCATGGAACCGCTCGAGCTCCACCACGAAGGGCTCGACTCGGTCGAGCACCGCGCCCCGGGCAGGCATCGTCGCGGTCGAGGTCATACCAGCAGCCCTATCACCGCCTCGGCCAGCCCCATCAGAAGATCCACCGGGAGGAGGATTGCCGTGAGGAGGCCAGGGAATACGAGAACAGCGAGCAAGAGCACCGCGCTGTAGCGGCCGAGCTCACGGTACCGCGCCCCGAGATGCGGGGGCAGCAGGTGATACAGCAGGTGGGAGCCATCCAGCGGTGGCACGGGGATCAGGTTGAACACGCCGAGAAGGAGGTTGAAGAAGAGGCCGAATCGGGCCATCAGAAACAGCGGCTCGATCGCGCCGGTCCCGCTCGACCAGGCCCGCCCGAGGTGCGTGAGCACGACCAGGAGCAGCGTGCACGCCACGGCCAGGGCGAAGTTCGCCGCCACTCCGGCTGCCGAAACGAGGAGGTCTCCGCGCCGATAGTCCCGGAAGTTGCGCGAGTTGATGGGGACCGGCCTCGCCCACCCGAAGATGAACCCGCCGGGAAGGAGCCACAGGACGACCGGCACGAGAAACGTGCCCACCGGATCGATATGGACGAGCGGATTGAGGGTTACCCGTCCCAGCATCGCCGCGGTGTGATCTCCCTGCCAGAGCGCCACGCGGGCATGTGCATACTCGTGCGCCACCACAGAGATGAGGAGGACGGGAAGAACCAGCACCAGCTGGGCTACGCTGTCCAATCACTCCGCCTTGCTCTCGAACGATCCTTCCGGTATCCTGTGGCTTCGCTTCGTCTTCGAGTCGAGAGGAAGGAACCGAATTCAGTGCCGAATATCAAGAGCGCCAAGAAGCGGCTGCGTCAGTCCTTCAAGCGGCGCGCGCACAACCGCACCATACGATCGGAGATCCGCACCCGCACGCGCAAGCTGTTCGGGATGACGTCGGCGACCGAGGCCGAACCGGTGCTTCGCCGGCTCACCTCACTTCTCGACCGTGCCGCGCGAAAGCGGATCATGCACCCGAACGCTGCGGCCAGGCAGAAGTCGCGCTTCGCGCGCTACGTCCGGAAGCTGAGCGACTGAGGCCGGATCCGCCCTGGCGCGGCGCGGCCCCGTGCTCCCCCAAGGGGCGCGGGTCTTTTCGTTGCGACCGCTCGCGCGCGGCGAAGTGAGGCCGGCCGCCCCCGGGCAGGGACCTGGCCGGGCTCCTCCCCCAGGTGGCGACTCCGGCCGTTCCCCAACCGTCGGGCCGGTGCTCTCAGCGCTCCGGTCGCGGCTCCTCGGCCTCCTCCAGCATGCGGGAAACCGCGTCAAAGCGCCCGGCGTCCTGGAGAGAGAGGGAGTCGAGGAACTCGAGCTCGTCGAGGAGATCGCCCTCTTGCGAGGCGGCCGCGGCGGCTGGTTCCTCCTCCGCGGAAGCAGCTGCCTCTTCCACTTCTGAGGCCGCGGGCCCTTCGCCAGCCGGAGCCTCCGAAGCACGCGGCTCCGGCGCACCGGTCGGCCGACCGTCTCCGGACAGGTCGGCCAAGATCCCCTCCAGCTCGGTCACCGCGCGCTGCTCCCTCTCGATGGAGCGGTCGAGTCCGGCCAGGGCCTCCTCGTGCCCCCGTCGCTGCCTCTCCCAGTCTCGGTCCGGGAGCTCGCCGACGGCGTGGCGAAGCTCGACCTCTTCGAGCTCGGCCGCTCGTTGATCGCGCCGGTCCGCCAGCTCACGCGCCTGGCTCCGCCGCTCCGCCAGCGTGCTCTCGATCTCCGCGCGGTGGGAGGCGAGCTCGGACTCGACCCGTTTGAGCCGCTCCCGGTAGTCTTGCTCGACCCGAGTCGCTACCTCCGGACGGAACCTCTGGCTGAGCCCGGAGAGCTTGTCCAGCCAGCCCTGAAAGGTCGCCCGGTCCTTGAGCAGCTGCTGGATCTCGGCCGGAACCGTCACGGACTCCACGGGCTCCGAGGTGAGGCTGTCTTTCGTCATCGTGCTGCACTGTTTTCAGAGAGCTCGGAGGCAGGGAGGGCGTTCGACGCCGTCCCGGCCACGTACCGCGTCCGACCGCCGACGATCGTCCGCCGGACCCTTCCCGTCAGCTCCCAGCCGGCGATCGGCGTGTTGAGGCTACGCGACCGGAAGGAGGCGGGATCCACGATCCAGCGCTCCTCCGGATCCAGAACGACAATGTCAGCCGGCGCTCCCGGACGCAACGTGCCCCCCTCCAGCTTCATGATGCGTGCCGGGGTGCAGGAAAACCGGTCGATGAGCGCCGGGAGCGTGAGGTGGCCCGGGATTACCATCTCCTGCATGACCAAGCCGAACGCGGTCTCCAAACCGTCAATCCCGAACGGAGCGTCGTCGAACTCGCGTTCCTTCTCCTCGTAGTGGTGCGGTGCGTGGTCGGTCGCGATGACATCGATCACGCCCTCCGCCAGGGCCTGCCTGAGCGCCGCTCGGTCCCGCTCCGTACGGAGCGGAGGGTTGACTTTCGCCTCCGTGTTGTATCCCCGCACCGCTTCCTCGGTGAGCGCCAGGTGGTGCGGGGTGACCTCGGAGGTCACCCGCACTCCTCGCTCTCGTGCCAGGCGGAGCTGCTCGACCGCCTCTTGCGTGGAGACGTGGCACACGTGGAGGTGGCCGCCCGTGAGCTCGGCGAGGTAGATGTCCCGGGCTACCATAGCCGCCTCGGCCGCGTTGGGGATCCCCCGGAGGCCCAGTGCCGTGGCCACCACGCCCTCGTTCATCACGCCGTCTGCCGACAGGCGCAGGTCCTCGGCGTGCTGGAGGAGGGGAACGCCGAACGTCTGGGTGTATTCGAGTAGTCGGCGCATCAACCCCGAGTCCGAGATCGGAGAGCCGTCGTCGGAGACAGCCACTGCACCGGCCATCACGAGCTCTCCCACCTCCGTCATCCGCTCGCCAAGGCGGCCCACGGAAGCGGCTCCAACCGGCAAGACCCTCGCTCCCTCCGCGCGCTCGCCGGCGGCCCGAACGAAGCCGACCGCCGCCGGGTCGTCGATCGGCGGGTCCGTGTTCGGCATCGCCCACACCGTGGTGAAGCCGCCGGCGGCAGCCGCTCTAGCTCCGGTCAGGATCGTTTCCTTGTGCTCGCCCCCCGGCTCGCGCAGGTGAACGTGGAGGTCGATGAAGCCAGGGGCGACGACGAGGCCGCTCACGTCGATGATCTCGGCCGCCTCGGGCCCGGTAAGAGAGCTCTCGACCGCGGTGATGCGGCCATCCACTACCAGGAGGTCAGCCTTGCGGTCCAGCCCCTGTGACGGGTCGACCACCCGGCCACCACGCAGGAGGAACGGGCGGATCACGCCCTCCCCCGTTTCGCGGACTCCGCCAGCTCGGGTCGGCCGCCGGAGAGGAGGTAGAGGACGGCCATCCGTACGGCCACCCCGTTGGTCACCTGGGGCAGAATGACCGAGTGCGGTCCGTCCGCCACGTCAGAGTCGATCTCCACGCCCCGGTTCATCGGTCCGGGGTGTAGCACCAAGACGTCGCGCGGCGCTTTCCCCAGCCGTGCTCGCGACACGCCGAACACCCGGTTGTATTCCCGCAGCGACGGGATGTAACCGGCGTCCATCCGCTCGAGCTGGAGGCGGAGGACGTTGAGCGCGTCGCTCCACTGAATCGCCTCCTCGATGTGGGCGAAGACGTGAACGCCGAGCGCCTCGATCCCACGCGGGATGAGGCTCTTCGGTCCGCACACGGCCACCTCGGCCCCCAGTTTCAAGAGGCCCCAGATGTTCGACCGCGCGACGCGGGAGTGGCGGATGTCTCCCACGATGCACACCCGGCGGCCCTTCAGATCGCCGAAGCGGTCGCGCAGGGTGAGGAGGTCGAGGAGCCCCTGAGTCGGATGCTCATGCTGGCCGTCTCCCGCGTTGATGACGTTCGACGGAATCCGATCGGCCAGGAACTGGGCCGCCCCGGAGGAGCCGTGACGGATGACGACCATATCGATCCGCATCGCCTCGAGGTTACGGGCCGTGTCGACCAGCGTCTCGCCCTTCTGCACCGAGGACCCGCTCGCGCTGATGTTGACCGTATCGGCGCTCAACCGCTTCTCGGCGAACTCGAAGGAGATGCGGGTACGGGTGGAGGGCTCGAAGAAGAGGTTCACGATCGTCTTGCCGCGCAGCACCGGTACCTTCTTGATCCTGCGCTCGCTGATCTCCTTGAACGGCTCCGCCGTGTCGAGAATGGCCCGGATGTGTGCCGTGGAGAGGGGCTCGAGGCCGATCAGATCCTTCCCGAGGGGACTCGCCGAGACCGGCGCGCTCACACCGATCCTCCCACCGGCACTATGGCGACCGCCAGTTCGCCGTCCAGCTCGGGGACCCGCACCGCCACTTCCTCGCCCGACCCGACGTCGACGGAGAGGCCGACGTGATCGGCCCGGATGGGGAGCTCCCGTCCGCCACGGTCGACCAGAGCGCACAGCTCGATCCGGCGGGCCCGTCCGAAGTCCGCCAGTTCGTTCAGGGCCGCCCGGACCGTTCGCCCGGTATGCAGGACGTCATCCACGATCACCACACGGCGCCCGGTGATATCGCCGGGGATCTCGGTGGTGCCGATGAGCGGACGGGGACCGATCTGGGCGAAGTCGTCGCGGTAGAGCGTGATGTCCAAGGAACCGGTGGGGATCGGGCCGACCCCGATCTCGGACAGCGCGCGGGCGAGGCGATCGGCCAGTTCCGCACCGCGCCGCCGGATACCGACCAGCAACAGGTCGGATGTCTCTCCCCACTCCGCGATCCGGCGGGCCAGTCGAAGCAGGGTTTGCTCGACGCCCGCGGCGTCGAGCAGGACCCTGGGGGTCCGGGTGGCTGTCAAGGGCGGCGTATTCTTCCCTTCCCGCACGGGGTGAACGTCCCTTCGGGCCGGCCAGAGTATACGGGAGGCGATACGGAGTATCAACGCCGCGCTTTCTTTACAATTCGCCCCATGCTGTCTACTCTCTCGCACTTGAATGTCGGGCCGACACGGGTGGTCGCACGCCTGGGGACGACCGCTCCAGAGCGCCGAGGGATCCATGCCGCGCAGCGCCGTCGCACTGTTGGTCGTCCTGGTCCTCGCCGCGCTCTCCGGCCAGACCGCCGCGAAGGCGGCTGGCAGGCCGCCGGGGAGTGCGCCACCGCAGAAGACCGCTCGGTCGGTGCCGGCCCCGACGCCCCAGGACGCCGCGCAGGGCGTGTCGATCGAAGCGCCGCGCATCGCCCTCACCGGCGTCGGCTTTACGCTCTCGCTGCGCCGGGACGCCGCGGCCCCACCCTCCTCCTTCCGTCTCCTCACGGCGACCGGCCGGGAGCTCGCTCGAGGGACTCTCACTCCGGGCGAGGAGCTGGCCCTGCCGGAGCTGCATCTGACCGGAGGGGAAGAGACGCCCCTTTCCCTGGTCCTCGAGGCCGACGGGTCGATGCTCACGATCGAGGCGTGGGTGCTACCGGGCTGGGTGAGCATCCTGCCCCCGCTCGTTGCCATCGCGCTCGCCCTCGTCTTCCGCGAGGTCGTGATCTCCCTCTTCTTCGGCGTGTGGATCGGGGCGTTCTTCTTCGCCGGCCTCAATCCGATCACGGCGACGATGAGGGCGATCGATCACTTTGCCCTCAGCGCGCTCGCCGACGCCGACCACGCCGCCATCATCATCTTCTCCCTGTTGCTCGGCGGGATGGTCGGGGTGATGGCGCGGGGCGGGGGCACGCAGGGGATCGTGGACGCGGTGAGCCCGCTTGCTACGTCGCCGCGGCGAGCCCAGCTCGCCACCTACCTGGGGGGGCTGGCGATCTTCTTCGATGACTACGCGAACACCCTCATCGTGGGGAACACGATGCGGCCGATCACCGATCGGATGAAGGTGTCGCGGGAAAAGCTCGCCTACATCGTGGATTCCACGGCCGCGCCGGTGACCGCGATCGTCTTCGTCTCCACGTGGGTGGGGTTCGAGATCTCGCTCATCGGCGACGGCCTGGCGAGCGCCGCGCATCAGGCCGGGACTTCACCTGAGACGGCGGCGGAGCTCCTCTCGGCCAGCCCGTTCAACGTGTTCATCCAGACGATCCCCTACCTATTCTACCCGATTCTCGCCCTCCTCATGGTGGCGCTCATCATCGCCACGCAGCGTGACTTCGGCCCCATGTGGAAGGCGGAGAACCGCGCCGGTCGAGGCGACGGGCTGCATCGGGAGGGCGCGATGCTCATGGCGGACACCTCGGGGGGCGCGATGGACCCGCTCGAGGGGAAGCCGCGGCGCTGGTACAACGCGGCCGCGCCGGTTCTCACCGTGGTCGGCGTGGTGCTCTTGGGGTTGTACCTCAACGGCCGCGCGTCGCACGGTGGGCCGGGATCCCTGTGGGACATCTTCGGTGCTGCCGACCCGTACAAGGCGCTCCTGTGGGGCTCGCTCGCCGGCTGTCTGGTGGCGATCGCCCTGGTCGTGGGACAACGCCTCATGGCCGCGCGGGCGGCCATCGAGGCGTGGCTGGGCGGGATGCGGGCCATGTTGCTCGCCATCGTCATCCTCCTGCTCGCCTGGTCCCTGGGGGACGTGACCGAGACGCTCGGCACGGGCGTGTACCTGAGCGGGGTGCTGCAGGGCAACGTGGCGCCCGAGCTCATCCCCGTCCTCGTCTTCGTCACCGCCGCGGCCATGTCGTTCGCCACCGGCACGTCGTGGGGAACCATGGCGATCCTCATCCCTCTCGTGATCCCACTCGTGGTGGCGCTGGGAGGCAGTGCCGGATCGGACGTCACTCTGGATCACACTCTCCTCCTCGGAGGGATCAGCTCCGTGCTGGCCGGGGCGATCTTCGGGGACCACTGCTCGCCGATCTCGGACACCACGGTGCTGAGCTCGATGGCCTCGGCGTGTGACCACGTGGACCACGTGCGGACCCAGCTTCCCTACGCCCTCGTTGTGGCACTCGTCGGGATGCTGGCCGGCGACGTACCCACGGCGTACGGGATGTCCCCCGTCTTCTCCTACGCGCTGGGCGGTGCGGCGCTCTTCCTGCTCCTCCGCTTCGTCGGACGAAAGGATTTCGACTCCGTGCAGCGTATGGCCTCGGCGGGCGAGGAAGAGGGGATCGCACCGGACCGCGTGGCGGAGAAGGCGACGACCGGAGGCTGAGTCCGCCGCGGCGGCGGAGGGCCGGGTCCCGCGTCGGCGCGAGGGCGAGCCGCACCGGCATCGCAGACCGAGACCCCGGCACCGGGCAGCCGTCCGGGGGCAGCGGCACGACGGGGCCGTCAGCTCTTCGGGGTCCCCACCGGCGTGAGGGGCGGCTCTCCCGACAGGACCCGGCGCACGTTTTCCGCCGCCAGCCTCCACATCTCCGTCCTCGCTTCCCACGTGGCGCTGCCCAGGTGCGGAAGCAGGAAGGCGTTGGGGAGATCCACCAGCTCCTCCGGGATCCCAGGCTCCTCCGGATAGACGTCGAGGCCGGCGCCCGCCAGATGGCCCGAGCGGAGCGCCGCGGCGAGCGCCGCGGGTTGGACGATGGCGCCACGCGCCGTGTTCACCAGGATGGCGCCCGTCTTCATGGCGGCGAGCTCTCGCGCCCCGATGAGTCCCTCCGTCTCCGTCGTCAGGGGCAGGTGAATGGAGAGGATGTCGGCCTCTCGAAGCAGGGTCTCCAGCGTTTCATAACGCTTCGCCCCTGTCTCCGCCTCGAGCTCGGGTGCGGCGCGGCGACTCCAGTAGCCGACCCGCACGCCGAAGCCGACGGCTCGCCGGGCAACGGCCGCTCCGATCCGGCCGGCTCCGAGTATCCCGAGCAGACGGCCCTGGAGCCCTCTGCCGAGGAGCTGCGTGGGGCGCCAGCCGGACCACCCGCCTCCAGCGGCCAGGCTCAGTCCCTCGCGCAGCCGACGGGCCGCTGCGAGGAGAAGCGCCCAGGTGAGGTCGGCGGTCGCCGCCGTCAGGACTCCCGGCGTGTTGGTCACCAGGACACCGCGGCGCGCGGCAGCGGCGAGATCGATGTTGTCCGTGCCCACACCGTAATTGGCTACGATGCGAAGGTTGGGAAGAGCCTCTAATAGCGGCTCCCCCACCGGGAGCGATACGAGCGGGATGAGCCCCACGGCCTCCCCGGCCGAGGGCAGTGTGCGAGAGTCGGCTCCGCTCGAGAGAGCGAAGAAGATCGTTTCGAGGCCACCCGGCCAGGTGGGTGCGTCCCCGGCGAGCTCGCGGAGCTCGTCTGCAACGAGGACGACCCCACGCCGTCTCACCGCCGGACGCGGAAGAATTCCCTGAGCAGCGCCGCGCACTCCTCGGTGCGCAGACCGCTCACGAGATCCACGCGATGATTCAGTCGCCCGTCCTGGACGAGGTTGCCGAGCGAACCACACATGCCGGCCTTCGGGTCCGGGGCGCCGAACACGAGCCGCCGGATGCGGGAGAGCACGATCGCGCCGGCGCACATGGCGCAAGGCTCCAGGGTCACGTAGAGGGTGTGGTCGAGCAGCCGCCAATCGCCGGCCAGCTCGGCGGCCCGCCGCAGGACCAGCATCTCGGCGTGGGCCGTCGCGTCGGCCAGCTCCCGGGTGCGGTTGTGGTCCTCCGCCACGAGTCCCGCCGGGCCGACGACGACGGCGCCCACGGGCACCTCGCCCCGTCCCGCGGCCCGTCTCGCCTGCTCCAGCGCGCACCCCATCCAGTCGGCCTCTTCGGGCCGGGAAGACGGGGAAGTCGCGTTCGGGACGCCTCCGGCGCCGGTCGCGTCGTGGGCCGATCCGTTCACGTGGCGGGCTCTGGAGGGTCGCTCGCCTGAGCCCCGTCCGCCGGCAACGCGCCCTCCTTATTCTGGCTCGTCTCTTGTCCGTCATCCGACGCGGTGCTTTCCGCGAGCCGGGCGAGCGCTCGATCGATCCGCTCCAGGCACCGCTTCCGCCCGATCACGAACAGCACCTGAAAGATGCCCGGGCTCGCCGCCACGCCGAGAACGGCCACGCGGAGCGGATGGATGAGCTTCCCCGCTCCCACCCCCATTCGAGCGGCAAGATCGCGCAGCTCGGCCTCCAGCGTCTTCGGCTCGTACGGCTGCACGGAGGCGAGGATCGAGCGGACGGCGAGAAGCGTCTCCCTCGTCCCCGCGGGATCTTTCCAATGCTCAGCGACCGCCTTGGGATCGTAATCGACCCCTTCGGTGAAGTAGGGGGCCGCCTGCGTTCCCATCTCCTCGATCGTCCGTGCCCGCACCCGGAGCTGCTCGACCAGCGCTTCCACGCGTTCCCTCCCCACCGCCGCCACCTCCGCCGCTCCGATCCCCACCCGCCCCAGCACCTCCATGAGAAGGGGGACGAGGCGCCCGACCGGGGCACGGGCCAGGTACCGGCCGTTCAGCCACTCCAGCTTCTCGGTGTCGAACACGGCGCTCTTCTTCAGAATCCGCTCGAGCGTGAACGCCTCTACGAGCTCATCTTTGCTCATCACCTCGCGATCGTCCCCGGGGGACCAGCCGAGGAGAGCGAGAAAGTTCACCATCGCCTCCGGGAGGATCCCCCGCTGGCGGTACGCCTCGACCGACGTGGCCCCGTGCCGCTTCGAGAGCCGCTTTCCGTCGGGACCGAGGATCATCGGGACATGCGCGAACGTCGGCTCGGGCGTGCCGAGAGCGCGGTAGATGAGGATCTGCTTGGGGGTGTTCGAGATGTGATCGTCCCCGCGGATCACGTGGGAGACGCGCATCTCGATGTCGTCCGACACGACGGCCAGGTTGTACACCGGGGTCCCGTCGGAGCGGAGGATCACGAAATCCTCGAGGCTCGTGTTCGCGAATGCCGTGCGCCCGTGCACCACGTCCTCCCACGCCGTCTCCCCGCCGGGCACGGCGAAGCGAACGGCGAAAGCCTCGCCGCTCTCCGCCCGGCGCTCGGCGGCGGCGGGATCCAGACGGCGACAGCGCCCGTCGTAACGGTACACGATTCCCTGCGCGGTCGACTCGGAGCGCCGTCGCTCCAGCTCTTCCGAAGTGCAGAAGCAGCGATAGGCCGCCCCGGCCTGGAGCAGCCTGGACACGTCCCGGCGGTGCCGCTCGAGCCCGTCCGCCTGGTGGACCGGCTCCTCGTCGAACCCCAGGTCGAGCCACTCCAGCGCATCGAGGATGGCCTGGGTCATCTCCTCGCTCGACCGTGTACGGTCCGTATCCTCTATGCGGAGCAGGAACGTCCCCCCCGTGTGTCGTGCGAACAGGTAGTTGAAGAGGGCTGTCCGCGCCCCGCCGACGTGCAGATGGCCGGTCGGGCTCGGGGCGAAGCGTACGCGAGGACTCCGGGTACCCATCTCGGGGGCGCGGACCTCCTCAGCCGACCGCGCGACCCGGCTCGGCCCGTTGCGTGACCCGGCGCACGGGCTCTCGGCGGCCGACGAGCCAGGCCGTCGCTACCAGGGAAGCGAAGAGCGCTGACCCGAGGGCCACGTGCAGAGCACGGAGCCAGCCGGGAAGGGAGAGGAGAACCATCGCCGCGCCGACCGCGATCTGTCCCCCCGCGAGTCCCGCCGCGCTACGGGCAGCGCCGAACGAGGCGCCGTCCCCCGGCCGAACACGCCGCACGAAGCTCGGCAGGGCGAGCGCCCATGCGGCCAGCCCGTACGCCGCCATCCGGTGCCCCCAGTGAAGCTGCATCCGCCAGTTGTCCCCCGGCCACCACTCCCCGTTGCACAGGGGAAATCCCTGACAGGCGCGCGCAGCATCCAGGTTCGCCACGAGCGCTCCGGCCAGCACGACGAGCAGCCCGAGACCGGCCGTCAGCCAGGCGACGCCGGCTGCTCGATCGGGAGCGGCGGTGGCAGTAGAGGGAACTCCAGCCTCTTCGAAGAAACCGCGCATCGGCGCGGGTCGGTCCGACCGCCCGAAGCAGCTGCCCGCCACGAGGAGACCGAGGAACAGCATCGCCGTGCCGAGGTGAAGGACGACCGTGGCCGGGGGAAGCTCCCATCGGACCGCGACCGCTCCGAGCATCACCTGAATCGCGAGAAGCCCCACCGCCCAGAGGGCCAAGCGCCGTCGCCCGCGCCACGTTGCTCCCCGCCCGGGGAGCCAGGCGTGCGCGGCCAGCGCGAGCACCAGGAGGCTCACGGCCGCGGCCGCAACGCGGTGTCCGAACTCAATCAGGGTGGGAAGATCGGGCGAGGGCACGAGCTTCCCGTTGCACAACGGCCAATCGGCTCCGCACCCCATCCCACTCCCGGTGATCCGCACGACGCCCCCAAGCACGATGAGCGCGAAGGTGCTGGCGGCGGCGCCCACGGCCAGACGGCGCCAGCGCCGCAGGGCCCGGTCTTGACCTTCATCCGACTCGAACCTCGACCCCGTGGAGCCGGGCTGCTCCAAGTGTTCCTCCAACTGGGCGCTCATGCCTCCTTCGGGTGCACGGCTCCGAGCATGGTGCGGAGACCAGCTATCGGGTTAGACTGTTACCGACGGGGGCGGCAAGATAGGCCCGGCGCTACGGGTACGCCACGGAGAGAGCGAAGAGATCACGGGGGACAGCGAGCGGGCGGGCGGCGTGGGCGAGCCGGAGAAGGCCGCGGGTTGGACCGGCAGGGGACGCTTCTCCCTCTTCGCCATCCAGCGACTCGCGCCGCGACTCCGGCCGTACCGGGCATCTCTGGCCATCGCGAGCGTATTCCTCGTCCTGAGCGCAGCGATCGGCCTCGCCTTCCCCCTGCTCGTGCGCTACCTGATGGACGCGGCGTTCGAGACAAGAGACGCCTCCACCCTCAACTCCATCGCCATCGGCCTGGTGGTTCTCTTCGCCATCCAGGGCGCGCTGAACTTCCTGGAAGTGTACCTGCTAGGCGCCGTGGGCGAGAAGGTGATCGCGGGAATTCGAACCGAGCTGTTCGGTCACCTCCTCTCATTGTCGCCGGGCTTCTTCACGCTGCGCAGCTCGGGCGAGCTCACGAGCCGCCTCGCCTCCGACTGCTCGACGCTGCAGGCTGTGATGAGCCACCAGATCGCCGAGCTCGCCCGGCAGCTCCTGTACCTGTTCGGCGCGCTCACCATCCTCGCCCTCCTTCACACCGAGTTGATGCTCACCACCCTTATGGTGGCGCCGGCCGTGGTGCTGAGCGGGATCGCCTTCGGACGCTACCTGCGGGGCAAGAGCACGGCGGTCCAGGATCAGCTCGCCGAGGCGAACGCCGCCGCCGAAGAGGCCCTCACGCAGATCCCCATCGTGCAGAGCTTCGTGCGCGAGTCGTGGGAGCGCGAGCGTTACGCGCAGCGGATCGGGCGCGCGCTCGAAACGGCCCTTCGCCGGGCGCTCGTGCGGGGCACGTTCTTCGGTGTGATCAGCTTCGTGACCTTCAGCGGGATCGCTATCGTCCTGTGGTCCGGCGGCCGCCTCGTCCTCGAAGGCCAGATCACGGCCGGCGAGCTCGTGTCCTTCCTCCTGTACGCCGTTTCGGTGGCGGCCGCCATCACCGCCCTCGCGTCGCTGTGGAGCAGTTACCAGGAGGCGCAAGGTGCGGCGCGGCGGGTGTTCGACCTGCTCGATCGGGCGCCCGATATCCGGGACCCGGAGGAGCCGGTCCGGCTGCCGGCGGACGGACCGGGCGAGATCGCCTTCCACAGCGTGTGGTTTCGCTACGGTCCTCGGGAACCCTGGGCGCTCGAGGCGGTGGACGTGCGCTTGGCACCGGGCGAAGTGGTAGCTCTCGTGGGACCAAGCGGCGGCGGCAAGTCCACGCTGGCCGCGCTGGTAACGCGCTTTTGGGATCCGACGCGGGGGTCGATCACCCTGCACGGCATTGACCTGCGGCGTCTCCGCCTGGCCGAGCTGCGGGGAGCGATCGGGATCGTGCCACAGGAGCCGCTCCTGTTCGCCGGCACCATAGCCGAGAACATCGCGTACGGCCGGCCCGGCGCATCTCGCGAGGAGATCGAGCGGGCCGCGCGGGCCGCACACGCGCACGAGTTCGTTCTAGATCTCGTCGACGGATACGACACCCTCGTCGGGGAGCGAGGGATACGGCTCTCCGGCGGTCAGCGGCAGCGGATCGCGATCGCTCGCATCTTCCTGAAAGCGCCGGTGGTATTGATCCTGGACGAGGCGACGAGCAGCCTCGACACCGAGAGCGAGCGGCTCGTTGAGGAGGCTTTCTCCGCCGCAATGCGGGGCCGGACGACGTTGATCATCGCGCACCGGCTGCGCACGGTCCAGCGAGCCGACCGGGTGCTGGTGCTCAACCGCGGGCGCGTGGTGGAATCCGGAACCCACGCGGAACTGGTGGCCCTCGGCGGGCTGTACGCGCGGCTGTATCGCGGCCAGCTGCTCGAGCCCGAGGCGCTGATCGGCAGCTAGGGGCGAGAGCCTCGAACTCCTCAGTCACCGGTGTCCCGGAGGGCGGGCCTCTCCGCGGCGAGCCTCCGGATGTCCTGCAGGAGCGTCTCCTTTGTTTGCGGACCGAGGTACGACTGGCGGATCACGCCGCCGGCATCGATGAGCAGAGTGAACGGATACCCCTCCGCCCCGTATACGCCTACGGACTGCTCGTAGTCCGCCATCCACAGGGGCCACGTCATGCCTCGCTTCGCCGCGAAGCGCCGCACGTCCTCCGGCGATCCCGAATCGACGGCCGGACCGATGATCGTCCCTCCCAGCTCCTCGAGCTCGCGCTGCACGGCGATGAGGTGCGGGATCTCGACGAGACAGGGGGCACACCAGGTGCCCCAGAAGTTGAGGAGGACGATCCCGCCCCGATAATCGAGCAGGGAGCTCGTGTCGCGCTCAACCGTCTCGAACGGGATGACGGGAGCCGGGATTTCGAGCCACGGCGCACCCCCGCGGTCACCCGCCGAAGCCCCGTCGACCGCCCTCGGTCGACCGCGGACGATCGCTGCGACCGAAACGGCCAGCAGGAGGACCGCCACGGCCGATAGTCCGGCCCGCTTGCCGGCCACTCGGTTTCCGTCTCGAACGCCTGCCACGCTGGGTCAACCCCCGATCGGGCGGTTCGGTTTCGGGCTCGGGTGAGTCCTGCTTACACGGTGGTGAACGGATAGAAAGCCGCGGCGAACGTGCACGCCGCCAGGTGGTGGATGCGGGCCCCGTTCACCGCGTCGGAGCGATCCGACGGAGGGACGCGGTACGGCATCGGCTCCGCGCGAACCAGTTCCACGACTCGTCCCATCGAAACGGGCGGCACCGACGAAAACGCATTGCTCTCGAGGGCGCGGTCGAGGTGACGCCGATCCCCCGTGACGAAGAACAGGAAGGCTCCGGATGTGAGGAAGGTGAACGAACGAACCGACGCGCGCGGGTTGCGGATGCGGAGGTCGGCCAGAAAATCGGACCACCGCCACAGGAGCGTAAGGCAATCCTCGACCTCCTCGGCGCTCTGCACGCCATCCAGATCGGTCGTCCAGCGGACCGGCTCGGCCAGAAGTCCATCCGGCGGCGGCACCCGGAACTCCACCTCCCGAACGAGCCGGTGTCGTTCCTTCGAGTCGTACGGGATCTCGACTCGGAGCCCGTCGACGCTACGCCCCATCTCATAGGGCACCCATCGGTAGTGCCACCTTCGATCGCCGATCGTGTCGCGAACCGCCGCCAGACAGCTCAGGAACTGTAGGCCGTTGATCGACGGCATACCCCGATCCCCCTGAACGCGGATCACCGTCCAGTCCTGTTCGGCCATTCATTCGCCCTCAGCGAAGAGAGTTCGCCTCCCGGCAACGAATCGCTGCAAGATCGCCCGTGGCTTCGGGGAGAGCAACGGGTGAGCCATCGCCGTTCCGTCCGCGGCCGCCCGCCGAGCCGCCGAGCCCTCGCTGCACCGGCGCGCGGCGGACCGAAGTCGCCCGATCGGGATGGGTGAGGGCACACCTCCTTGTGTTTTCGACACTTTGAGCTATCTTGGGCCGACACCCGCGATGGGCGGGTCCGAGGCCAACAAACCGACCGGATTGGCGTGCCGACCCACAGACTCGAGGCCAGCGCCCAAGCCCAGCTACCTGGACTCGAGAGACGGGTGCCTCCCAAAGCCCTCGCCATCAGCGCGTTCGCGCTGGCCGTCGCAGCCCTCGCCAGCTTGTGGCCCGAGTCGCTCCAACGGATCTCTGCTCTCGTGTGGCTTCTCGCCCTCGTCCCGTCATTCCTGCTCGCGTACCACAAGGGTTGGACGGGAGGGGCGTACGGGCTCGCCGGGGCCATGGCTCTACTGATACTCCTGCAGATCGTGCCGAGCTGGACCGCCGGAGCCGACGTGGACTGGCGCATCACCGGGGCCATCACAGTCGTGCTGATCGCCGGCAGCCTGGGCGCCAGCGCCATCGCCGAATCATTGCACCGGGAGCGCGATCGCGCCCTGCTTCTGGCGTACGAGGATCCTCTCACCGGCCTGCCGAACCGACGCGTGATCGACTTCTTCCTGACCCGGCACTTCGCCGCCGCAGCGCGAGGCTACACGCTCTCGATCGTCATGTTCGACATCGACGGCTTCAAGGCGTACAACGATCGCCATGGCCACCAGGCGGGAGACGAGGCGCTTCGCCTGGTGGGCCGGGTGCTGGCGACAAATACCCGCCAGATGGACATCAGCGGTCGGAGCGGCGGGGAGGAATTCCTCTCCGTTCTTCCCGGGGCGCCGGCGAGCGGCGCGACCGTCTTCGCCGAGCGGGTGCGGCAGGCTGTGGCCCGCGAGAGCGAGGATCTTCCGGAGCCCCTCACCATCAGTGCCGGCGTGGCGGGCTTCGAGCCATCGATGGAGGAGGTTCGCGAGCTCCTTGTCGCGGTTGACCGGGCCCTCTATGCGGCGAAGCAAGGGGGGCGGAATCGGACCGTGACGCTGGGAGAGGTTCCGGCCGCAGCGGACATCCGCCGCGCCTGACGCCCCCCCGCGACTACAGAGACCGGGAGCCTCGGCCGAAGCCGGTCGGTGCGCCGCCGTCCGGCTGTACCTGCCCGCTCCAGCCAGCCGAGGCGGAGCCCCCCCTCACATGCTCTCGAACCAGCTCCCGGGGACCTCGGAGAGGCCGCCGAACGCGGCCGTGGTGGCCAGGGACAGGTTGCAGGAGTGGTACTGAAACGTCTTCTGTCCGTTGCCGATATCGCTGTCGGCAACGGTCTCGTTGAGGAGCAGGTTGAGCCCCGCCACCACCGCCCCCTTCACCTGATTGTTCCCGTTGCTGGTCATGCTTCCGCCGATCAGGATCATGCCGTCCCACGAGAAGCTGCCGTTCAGGTTGAGGTTCCCCCGCGCCACGAGCGTTCCGCGGCCGCTCTGGGCGGCGTTCACCGAGTAGCTCGGACTGCTGACGTAGATCACGGGCCACTCCTCGGGCGGGAGACCGGCGAAGTTCGGCCAGCCGCCCGCCGGGATGGAGTAGTCCGCCTCGATCACCCCGCCGTTCACGATCCCCGACCAGTCGATTCCGGTCTTTTGCAGCTGCCCAATGCCGGTTCCGGATGCGTCGAGCGGCGGATTCCCCTCGCAGCCGGTACACACGGGCGGTCCGTTCCCGTTCCCGTTGCCGTTCCCATTCCCGTTGCCGTTCCCGTTGCCGCTCTGGGTGAAGCCGCCCTCGGGCGTGGAGAGGCCGGCGACCGCCGGCGCGGGCGCGTTCGGACACTCTCCCGCGAGAGCCGCATCAAAGCCCGAGAGCGTGCCGGCGCCCCCGTTCTTGTGGAAGCCGGCGCCCGACGTGATGGCGCTTGTGGTCGTGACCGAACCGATGTTGAAGAGAGCGGTGGTGGTCATGGTGCGGGCGGCCACGCCGCCCACCGAAGGAGCGTACGTGCCGGAAGACGTGATGCGGTACAGGACCTGGTTCCCGCCGAGGTCGAGCATCTTCTCCCCGAACACCGTGGCGGATCCCATCGCGTAGCTGTAGGTCTGGGTGTCGGTAGCCGTGATGTGGCTGCCCAGATAGTCGTACAGGCCGGCGTTCGCCGCCTGGTCGGCGTACGCGGTCGCCATGAAGTTCCGGCTGACCTCGTGGTCGGTGTCCGAGAGGACGAACCCGGCGGTCGCCAGCGCCGTGAGCCCGATCAGCGTCAGCATGGCCACGAGCAGGGCGAAGCCGTCCTCGCCGCGGCGATGGACCTCGCTCGTCCGACCGAGGTGCGGGGTGTATATGGACTCGCTCGTCGTCATGATCACTCCACCTGAAATCCGGCGCCGCCCCCCGGCCCTCGGCCGACGGGCGGGAGCGCGCCCGGACAGAGCAACAGCCGAGCCTGCGTTCCGGAATTGCCAGGCCATTTCGCAAGTCCACACGACAGAGCGAGATGCGCCATCGAGAGGGCGTGGCCTGTTGCGACCGTGCCACAGGGGTGCCAGGGGTCTGGATAGCACATTGCGACCGAAGCGGAAAAAAAGTGCAACCCGTTGAGAGGGTGGAGCATCGGCCCGGAGCGCGTGTGCTCCTGTTGATGTCGCGCACGACCTACCGCGCGCAGGCCTTCCTCGAGGCGGCAGAGCGGCTCGAACTCGACGCCGCGGTCGGCTCGGACCACCGGCTCCCGCTCGCGGACTTGTCGCCTGCGTGCAGCCTGGAGCTAGACTTTCGGTCGCTCCAGCCTTCCGTCGAGGCGATCGTCCGACTGGCCGAGGGACGTCCCCTCGCGGCCGTCGTCTCGGTGGACGACAGCGCGGCGGTGCTCGCGGCGCGGGCGGCCCGGGCGCTGAACCTCCCGCACAACCCGCCCGAGGCCGTGCGAGCGGCGCTGTACAAGCACGAGATGCGCGAGCTCGCACGACGCGCCGGAGTGCCCGGCCCGGCCTTCCGCCTTTTCTCCACCGGCTCGGACCCGGGCCCGGCCGCGGCGGAGACACGGTACCCGTGCGTCCTCAAGCCCGTCTATCTGTCGGCGAGCCGCGGAGTGATCCGCGCGGACGATCCTCCCTCCTTCGTCGCAGCGCACCGCAGGATCAGCAGGATCCTCGCAGATGCGAGCTCCTCCGAGGGAGACCCGTCGGTCGAGCGGCTCATCCTCATCGAGGACTACCTCCCGGGGGCGGAGGTCGCGCTGGAGGGACTCCTGGTCGACGGGCGGCTCCACACCCTGGCGTTGTTCGACAAGCCCGACCCGCTGGATGGCCCCTTCTTCGAGGAGACGATCCTCCTTACTCCCTCGCGCCTCGGCGAGAGCGTGCGGCGTGCGGTCGTGGCCTGCGCCGAGGCCGCCGTGGGGGCGCTCGGCCTCCGGGAGGGCCCGGTACACGCGGAGTTCCGCATCCACGAAGGCCGGGCGTGGCTGCTCGAGGTCGCGCCTCGCTCGATCGGAGGGCTGTGCGCCCGTGTGCTCCGCTTCGCGGACGGAAGCTCCCTGGAAGAGCTCATCCTTCGCCACGCCGTCGGACTCCCGATCGAGACGCTGGAGCGTGAGGCCGGAGCCGCGGGGGTGATGATGGTTCCGATCCCGAAGCGCGGCACCCTGCGCGCGGTGAGAGGGCTGGAGGCGGCGCGTCTGGTGCGGGGGATCGAGGAGGCCCTCCTCACCATCCCGCCGGACGAGGAGCTGATCCCGCTGCCGGAGGGGCACCGTTACCTGGGTTTTCTCTTCGCGCGCGGCGACACGCCGGATGAGGTCGAGCGGGCCCTGCGCCGCGCCCACGGCCGGCTCGACATCGTGATCGAGTGAGCGACGGGCCTTGCCCGTCCCCCGTGCGGGCTCACAGCTTCCCGGTCATCTCGCCACGCCGGCCCGCCCGAGAGGAGGGGTCGCGCGTCTCGTCCGCCGGGGTCCGCTCGCGAAGGGGGAGGAGTGAACGCGGAGGCCGCGACCACGCTCCTCCGGGACCCCATGGTCGTGTTCGGCTACCTGTCGGCCGTCCTCGCGCTCATCTTCTGGCTGAGCGGACTCGAGCGGCTGAAGAAGCTCTTCGAGCTGACACCGCCCGTCATCTACGCGTACTTCATCCCCACCCTGTCGACGACTTTCGGGATCACCCCCGCCGCTTCGCCGGCGTACGACTGGATGGTCCGGTGGCTCCTGCCGATCGCGCTCCTTCTCCTGATGGTCAGCATAGACATGAAGGGCGTCCTCAGCCTCGGCCCGACGGCCCTTCTCATGGTGGTCACCGGCACGGTCGGAATCGTGGTCGGCGGACCCGTCGCCTACCTCCTGCTCGGGGGCTACCTGCCTGCCGAGGCGTGGAAGGGGCTCGCCGCGCTCTCGGGGAGCTGGATCGGGGGCACGGCGAACATGGTGGCGATCGCCGAGAGCGTGGGAACGCCGGACTCGATCATGGGCCCGATCATCGTGGTGGACACCGTCGTGGGGTACGGCTGGATGGGCGTGCTCTTGTTCCTCTCGGGGTGGCAGGCCCGCTATGATCGTCGGACCAAGGCGCGCACGGAGGCGCTGGAGGAAACGAACCGGCGTCTCGCGGAGCTGGCGGCCCATCGGCACCCGATCGAGCTGCGCGACGCGGTCGGCCTGGTGGGGCTCGCGTTCGGGGGTTCCCTGCTCGCGCTGCAGGCCGGCGCCGTCCTGCCGGACGTGGGAGATCCGACGATCCTGAGCCACACCACGTGGGCCGTGCTCATCGTCGTGACAGGCGGCCTTCTCCTCTCCTTCACCCCGGTCCGAAAGCTCGAGGAGCGCGGAGCCTCGCGCCTCGGATACACGGCTCTGTACCTACTACTCACGGCTATCGGGGCTCAGGCGGATCTGAGGGCGGTGCTTGCGGCCCCGGTCTTTCTGCTCACCGGGGTGGTGTGGATCGCCGTGCATGGCGCTGTCCTTCTTTCCGTGGCCCGTGTGGTGCGTGCCCCGCTCTTCTTCTTCGCCACGGGGAGCATGGCGAACGTGGGCGGCGCCGCCTCGTGCCCGGTCGTCGCGGGGGTGTACCACCCCGCGATGGCCCCGGTCGGGCTCCTCATGGCTGTCGCGGGATACGTTCTGGGGATCTACGCCGCGCTCGGATGCGCGTGGATCCTGGGGACGATAGCGGGCTGACGCGGCAGCCGCCGCGGCGGCCTACGCGGTGGCCAACTCCGGCTTCACGCCCTCGGTCTCATCGGACGCGGCGCCCGGACCCTCCGCCTCATCCACCGCCTCGGGCCGGCCCAGGAGACGTCGACGAAGAAACTCCTCCACATCGTCGATCACCGAGTGAAGCACCGGCACGAGGACGAGGGTGAGGAAGGTCGCGAAGGAGAGGCCCGCGATCACCGCGATGGCCATCGGCGCCCACCAGGCCGCTTGCTCGCCGCCCCAGTAGATGTCGGGATTGAGCCGCGAGTAGAGGCCGTTGAAGTCGAAGTTGAGACCTATGGCGAGTGGCGTCAGGCCCACCACCGTCGTGATCGCGGTGAGCATGACGGGACGGAAGCGGGTCAGCCCTCCCCGCACGAGCGAGTCCCTGGGCTCGATCCCATCGCGAGTCCGCAGGACGGCGATGTAGTCGACGAGGACGATCGCGTTGTTCACCACGACGCCGGCCAAGCTGATCACGCCGACGCCGGTCATGATGACTCCGAACGGCATACGGAAGACGAGCAGGCCGAGCAGCACGCCGATGGTCGACAGGATGACCGAGCTCAGAATGAGGAGCGGCTTGAGCACGGAGTCGAACTGGGAAACGAGGATGAACCCGATCAAGAGCAGGGCCACCGCGAACGCACCGAGGAGGAAGGCCTGGGACTCCTCTTGCTCCTCCTGCTGGCCGGTGTACTGCAACCGGTAACCAGCCGGTAGCGTGCGGGTGAACTCGGCGAGCGCCTCCTGCACCTCGGCGAGCACCGCGTTGGCGTTGTAATCCGACCGCACATCGGCCGAGACAGTGACCATGCGGTCGAGGTCCTTCCGGTTGATCCCACTGAAGCTCTCGTTCACGCTCCACGTGGCGATTGACGGGAGAGGGATCTGCCGGCCCTCCTCGGTGGAGACGGTGAGGTCCGCCAGGGAGCCGAGGTCTCGCCGGTACGGCTCGGCGAGCCGTACGACGATGTCGTACTCATCCTCGCCGTCCCGGAACTCCGAAGCGACGGTGCCGTTGATCGCGCTGCGAACGGTGAACCCGACCTCCTCGGTGGTGAGCCCGAAGAGGGCGGCTCGTTCGCGGTCCACCTCGACGGTGAGCTCGGGCCGCGCGTCGTCGAGGTCGCTCTCCAGCCCCTCCAGCTTCGCCGCCACGGGGGCTTGGGAGAGGATCGAGACGGCCCGGTCCGCCAGACGCTTCAGCACCGCAGCATCCTCGCCCACGATCTCGACGTTCACCGGCAGGCCGGTCGGCGGGCCGGGCTCCGGCAGGTCAACCGAGATGGTGGCGCCGGCGATGTCGCGCCCGATCTCGCTCCGCATGCGCTCCACCGTCTCGAACGCATCGCGGCGCCGCTCCTGGTAGTCGACGAAGCTCACCGCCACCGTTGCCAGATGAGTGCCCGATTCGCTCCCGAAGCCCGCGGTCCTGGAGCCCACGGTGGCCACCACCGACTCGAAGTCCTCCCGGCCCTCGAGGGCGGCGAGCTCCGTCTCGATCCGGCGCACGAGCGCATCCGTCTCCTCGGCCCGCGTGCCGGTCGGGGCTTCCACCTGCACCCACACCGTCTCGGGCGGGATGTCCTCCGGGAAAAACTCGATGCCGGCGTTGAGGTGACGGAACGCCCCCAGCGAGACCACGAGGAGCGCTGCGGTCCCGCCGATCACCCGCCAGCGGTGCGCCAGAGCCCAGCGCAGCGCGCGCTCGTAGCGGACCAGGATGGCCGGCACGGCCCTCTCCTGTACCCACCGGCTGGCCGGCTCGAGCTCGCGACGGTACAGCGCGAGGAGTCCCACCGCCGTGAGGGCGAGGAGCACCGTCGGGAGCGGGCGAAGGAAGAGCCCTACCGCGAACGCCACGCCTGCGGCCCCCAGCAGCGTCCATCGCATCTCGCGCGTGAGGCCGCGCGGTCGGTCCATCGTCCCCCGCATGAACAGCGAGCACAGGGTCGGACTCACGACGAGCCCCACGAACAGCGACGAGCTCAGCGTGATGATGAGCGTCTTCGGAAGGTAGCCCATGAACTCGCCTACGATCCCGGGCCAGAAGGCCATCGGCGCGAAGGCGGCGAGCGTCGTGGCGGTGGCGGCGATTACCGGCATCGCCACCTCGGCCGTGGCGAGCTTGGCGGCGGTCCGCTTGTCGTACCCCTGCTCTCGGAAGCGATAGATGTTCTCGACGATGACGATCGCGTTGTCTACCAGCATTCCGAGTGCCAGGATCAGCGAGAAGAGCACCACCATGTTCATGGTGAAGCCCAGCAGCTGCATCACGCTGAACGACAGGAACATGGAGAGCGGGATCGCGACGCCGACGAACGAGGCGTTCCAAACGCCGAGCGCGAAGAGAAGCACGGCGACAACGAGGATGAGGCCGGAGATGATGTTGTTCTCCAGGCTGCTCACCATGTTCCGCACCATGTCTGACTCATCGGAGGTGATCTGCACCACCGTGGTGGGCGGGAAGCTCGGGCGCATCTCCTCGATGACCGCCTTCACGGCGTCCGCGGTCTCGATGATGTTCTCGCCGGTGCGCTTGCTGACATTCAGCGTCACCACGGGATTCCCGTTGAGACGCGCAAAGCTCTCCCGCTCCTTGAACCCGAAGTCCACCCGAGCCACGTCGCGCAGATACACGGGCCGGTCGCCGGGAGCCGTGATGACGATGTCCTCGATCGGCTGTGTCTCTTCGAACTCGCCCGGCACGCGAACCAGGTACTTGAGAGTCCCCACATCGATCGTGCCGCCCGGGATCGTCACGTTCTCCTCGCGTACCGCGTCGATCACATCATCGAACGAGATCCCGTAGAACTTCAGCCTCGCCAGGTCGACCTCGACCTTTACCTCGCGCTCGAGTCCGCCGGAGAGCGACACCTCGAGAACCGAGGAGATCTGTTCGATGCGCTCCTCCAGGTCCTCGGCGAGATCCTTGAGGCGCGTCAGGCTGTACTCCCCCGCAACGTTCACCTGCATGATCGGGAATTCGGAGATGTTGAACTCCACGATCGTCGGCTCCTCGGCGCCATCCGGAATCTCGGGCTTGGCGATGTCGACCTTCTCCCGCACAAGCTGGAGCGCCTCCGTCATGTCCATACCGGCAGCGAACTCGGCCGTGATGCTCGAGTAGCCCTCGACGGAGGTTGAGGTGAGTGCCTTGATGTCGGAGATCTTGTTGAGCTCCTCCTCGAGCGGGCGGGTGACGAGGGACTCGATATCCTCCGGGGCGACCCCCTCGTAGATGGTGTTGACCGCGATGTACGGGACGGTGATGTCCGGCGCTGCCTCCTTCGGCACTTGCAGGTACGAGATGAGCCCGGCGATGATGATGAGGACCATCAACACCAGCACACTGGTCGGATGGTCCACCGCGAAGGAGGTGAGCCAGAACATTCTGTATCGGCCGGAGCCGCGGCGGGTCCCCTCCCCACCACCCGCGCCCGGGGGCACGTCCGACGGCACCCGCACGTCTTCCCGCGAGTCGCCGTCTCCGCCGCGCGGATCCCTATGCGTCATCCCTCACTCCCTTAGCCCTCGGCCCGCTTCGTTGGCAGCCGGCGGATCGGTCAACGAGGCGCCGTTCCTGCCGCTGCGCGCTTGACGATGCGAACCCGGTCGCCGGGGGCGACGAGCTGGAAGCCGCGCACGATCAACCGATCTCCCGGCTCCAGCCCCTCCTCGATCACCGTCCGGTTTCCGGACGAAGGTCCGACCAACACGTCGCGGGCCTCCGCCGTGTGGACTCCGTCCGCTTCCCCCACGACCAGGAGCTGATAGCCCTCCTCCGTCCGCTGGAGGACCTCCTGCGGCACCACGATCACACCGGCGAGGCGCTGGACCGGAACTTCGACGTTGGCCACCATCTGAGGCTTTACCAGGCGACCGGGGTTCTCCAACAGGATCTCGATCGGGAAGGTGCGGCTCTGCTCGTCCACGCTGCTACCCACGAACCCGATCCTTCCCGTGAACGTCCGGCCGGGGAAGATGTCGAACGTGACCTCGGCCTCTCCCCCGACCTCTACGTGGGCCGCGAAGCGCTCGGGGACCCCTCCGACGATCTTGAGCCGGGCCGTCTGGATCACGCGCGCCACCGGAGTGCCGGGGGAGACCATCTCCCCGGCGTCCACGAAGCGCTGATCGAAGATCCCGGAGATCGGGGTGGTGATGCGGGTGCGTGCGAGCCGCGCCTCGAGATTGGCCAGACGGGCGGCTGCCGAGGCAGCATCGTACTTCGTCTGCAGGAATGCCATCTCGCTCCCGATGCGCTCCTCCTCCCACAGCCGGCGTTGCCGCTCGTGCCGCTCGCGAGCCAGGCGCTCCACGGCCCGCGCCTCCTCGACCCGCGCCCGCAGCACCTTGTCGTCGATCCGCGCAAGCGCCTGTCCGGCTCGTACCGTCTCGCCCTTCTCCGCGAGGAAACGGAGGATGACGCCGCTCTCCTGCGCGCTCACGGTGACGTCGTGCAGCGCTTCCACCGCGCCGGTAATCCGCACCCGGCGTACGAACTGGCTCGGCTTCACCGCTTGGACTTCGACGTTCACGGTGCGGACGAACTCCGAGGCCGCGTCCGATCCGTCCCCCCCTTCGCTCCCCTCGCTCGCTCGAGAAGGCCCGCAGGCGGCGGCCCACGCCGTCACCGCGGCGGCGAGCAGAGGCAGGAATCCCTTCTTTCGATCCATCCTCATTCCGCCTTCCCCTCCCCGTCGTCGGGCCCCTCGTCACCGCCCGGCAAGACGCGAGAGATGCGCGTCTCCTCGGCCGCGATCCGCGCCGCGTCGACCACGGGAATCACACCGACCGCCTCGTCCACAGCTGCCTGGCCGGCGAGGTAGTCGTACACTGCCTGCGCGTAGTTGAGCTCGGCCTGCCGAAGCGCCAGCTCGGCATCGGTCACCTCCAGGCGCGAGCTCGTTCCGGCAAGATACTCCGCGGTCACGATCTCGAAGCCGCGGCTCGCCTGGCGGACCGCCCGACGCTGAGCCGCGCCGCGGGCCCTCGACTCCTCGAGGGCCTCGAGAGCCGTCCGGACCTCGTTTTCCACGCGCCGCTCGAGCTCGCTCCGACTCACTTCGGCTTGCCGCACCCGGACCTTCTGCTGCTCGACGCGGGACCAGCGGCTCAGTCCGGCGAAGATGGGCAGCTCGAGCTTGACGCCGACCTGCGCGGTGGCGGTCCGCTGATTCGGATTCTCACCGAAGAAGCTCGGACTGCCGTTCTCCTGCGCGGTCAGGTCGTAGTTGAAGAAGGCCGAGAGGCGGGGCAGGAGGTCGGACCGCTCAAAGGCGAGCCGCGCCCGTTCCAGATCCTCCTCGAGAGCCACCTGCCGGATCTCCGGACGCATGCGCCTGGCAGTCGCGTACAGCTCCTCGAACGACGCCTCAAGCGCTCTCGCGTAGCCGGCGAAGGCGAGGAGTGCCCGGTTCGCTCCCGTGTTCGCCTCCGCAGAGCTCAGATCGACCTGGTGCAGCTCTCCGGTGACGCCGACCGCGCGTCCCTCGTCCATCCCCATCCGGATTGCCAGGACACGTCCGGCTTCGGCTACGGCGTTCACGTTCCGCCGGAGGCTCGGCTTCACGTTGGCGAGCTGCACCTCGAGCCGAAGCACATCATAGTCGCTCGCCAGTCCGGCTCGATTCAGCGCCCGGGTCTCCTCCAGGGTCTTCTCCACGCGCTCGACGCTGTTCTGTGTCACCCGCACCTGCTCCGCCGCCAGGAGCGCATCCAGGTAGGCGCGCCGCACCTCCGAAGCTACCCGATGTGCGCGAGCCCTGAGGGTCTCTTTCTGAAGGGCGCGGAAACGGCCGGCCGTGCCCACCCCGACGAACAGGGCCGCATCGAAGAGCGGCTGGGTGACGGAGAGGCGCGCGACCCAGGTGTTGTCCGCCCCGAAGCGAACCGGGATCAGCTCGTTCGGCGGCGCCGTCGGATCGAAGATGACGGCGGGAAGGAAGGCCTCCGGCACCTGCACATTGCGCTGATACCGGAGCGTCGCCTCGATCTCGGGAAACAGGGAGCCTCGGGCTTCACGCACCTGCTGGCCCGCCCGATCCAGCTCCAGGCGCGCGAGACGTAGCTCCCGGTTGAACTCAAGCGCGTACGCGACCGCGCGCTCGAGTGAGTAGCTTCCGGCCGTTGGGCCCCGTGTGGAGACGGCGACCGCGCTCTGCCCGAACACGAACCCCGCGGAGCCGAGCATCAGGGCGCCGGCGAGAGCGGCCCGGAACCCCACGCCGCCGCCCGCCCCGATGCCCTCTCGCCGAGCCCTCCCGTTCCTGCCCACGTTCCCCTCCTGCAAGGCGTTTGGAAGCCGCCCGGCCGGCGGCTCAACTCTCTACCAGTCCGTGCCTCACCAGGTCGACGAACCGGCGAAACAGGTACAGCATTCGGTGTTCGCCCTCGGGCATCTGGAGGTGTACATCCTGGCACTCCGCCGTGGGGTCGCACGCCAGGAAGAGCGTCACGAGCCCGTGGATGTGCGTCCACAGGTAGAGCGCCAGCAGGTCCGGGTCGGTGCGCCGGACCGTGCCGGCGTCAATCGCTTCCACCACGCACCGGCGCAGGATCCGGTAGCCGCCACCGCCCGGGAGATCCTGGATCTCCCGCGGATCCGCCGGCTGGATGGTGAAGATCACCTTGAAGTGCTGTTCGTTCTCGACCGCGAATCGGATGTACGCCTCACCGAGCGCCGTCAGCCGCTCGATGCTCCCGGCTGGCACCGGCTCGATCGCCGACCACAGGTAGCCCTCGAGCCGGCCGAAGCCGCGGGCCACGACCCGATCGACGAGCGCCTGCTTGTTCTCGAAGTAGTTGTAGATGGCTGTCGCGCTTAGCCCGACACGCGCCGCCAGAGCGCGCATCGAGAGCGCCTCCGCCCCGCCCTCGGCCAGCAGATCCAGCGCTGCCCCCAGGATCTGCGCCTCCGTCTCAGCGGCCCGCACCGGATCGGCAACCTTCGGTGACATCGCAACCCCATGGGTGAACGCCGTTAATTTAACATCGTTAAGTTAACGGCGTTAAGGGAGGTCGTCAAGGATCTTCGAAGGCCCATCCCGTTTCGGCATGTGAATCCGCCACGTGAAGCGGCCATGTGCATGAGGTGCCGCGAACGCACGGCGAGGCGAGCTTCCTAGGGCGGACGCTGGCTTCCACCGGCTTCGGCGGTCGGCGACGGTCCGCGCAGGACAGAGGAGCGGCCCTGGCGGTGGCCCGAGCGGGAAACAATTTTTCGGGTTCGCTACATGCGGCGCCGAATCGGGGAGAGCGATGGCATCGGGTCGTGGACGAGCGACGGTAGAACGGCACGGCACGTTCTCTGCCCGCGGCATTCAGCCGGTGGCTGCATCGAACGAAACCCCGAGCACGGATCGGCGGGGGGTGAGGGGCGACGCGCACCCGGAGCCCAAACGCCCGGGACCGCGACGCGCGGGAGCGGAACGACCCACACCGCGCCGCCGCTCCGTCACATCACGATGTTCACGTATCGTCTAACCGAAGGAATCCGGATCGGCGCCCTGCCGACCTACTCGCCCGCGCACTCCGACCCGCGGGCAGGCCGCTACGTCTTCACGTACCGGATCTGTATCGAGAACGTCGGTGAGCACGCGGCACAGCTCCTGAGCCGGTACTGGTACATCCACGATCCCGTGGGCGGGGATCACGAGGTGGAGGGCGAGGGGGTCGTAGGGGAGCAGCCCGTCCTGGAGCCAGGTGACGTGCACGAGTACGAGAGCTTCTGCATCCTACGAGGCGCGCACGGCCACATGGAGGGGAGCTACCTCTTCCAGCGGGACGACGGGTCACTCTTTCGGGCCGAGATCCCGCGCTTCCTACTCCAGCTTCACTAGGCGGGTCGGCCCGTCTTTGCCGGTCCGTAACCGGTCCGCCCTGTCCGCCTCACCGCGCGTCGGCGTTTCTCGCCTCCAGCTGGCGGCGCAGCTTCCCCTCGAGTTCGCGGAGCGCCGCCTCCCACTCTGAGGCCTCCGCGTAACCCACCAGGGAATCGTCGTCCGAGACGGCGAACACGGCGGAGACCGTCCGCTTTTCCGGAGACTCATCGAACATGTACTTGGCGAAGGTGAAGCCCGGTTGGTCGGCGGCCAGCGCAGCCGCCAACTCCTCTGCACGTGCCCGAAGCTCCTCCGTGAGCTCGCAGCGCCGGGTGCTGATCTGCGTTCGCATGGGCAGACCTCTGTTCCTCTTCGACCGGCTTCTTCCGATCGGGTAGCCGGCGGCCCGGGGCGACCCCGGGGTGCGCGGCACCCTCGTCCGGCAGGCCTTCCAGGCCGGCGGCCGAGGGTAGGCGCTCGTCGCCTTTCACGCGGGCGGCATGGCGTGTCGTCGCCAACAGAATAGCCCGACGGTTCTCCGTTCGCCCCCCGAACCATCGGATCTCTACGGAGAGATCAGACTCGACTGGAAGGAGGAGACAGCCTCGATGAGGCGGCGGCCGAGGTGAAGAGCGAGGAGGACGACTCCCAGAACGGTGAGCCCCGCGAGCAGCAACGACCGTCGCGCTACCGCCTCCTGGATCGGCGTCTCGGGCCCTCCCGCCCAGCTCCGGCCGGTCGCTCCACGCCGCTCGCCGGGCGGCGAGGCGGCGCCGACGTCCGGCGCGGAGGGCTCTGTGGTCACGTCCCGAGATCGGTGCATACCCCTCCCATCATGAAGGAACCGTGCCAGGGAGCCGGAGGCGGCGCCTGCCGCCTACCCCACCGCCGTCGCGGGCCGCAAGCCAACGGGGAGAATCGACACGAGCAAACTCATCATAGGCTATTTGTTTACGGCGGGATAATCGACGTCGATCCTCTCCTGGGGAACGGCCGGTGGGACCACCCGACCCTCCGCGGCGACAGCACCTGCTCCCCCGCTCGGGCGAGCCCCCGGATCCTCGGAGCGAGCAGCCGTACATTGCCCGCGGGCCACGGCCTGACTTGTCGGCTCGGGGCAGGACGAACATCATGCGGACCGCCATGCAACCACCGAACGGCGTCCACCGCTCCACCCGCGGGCCGACTACGGGGCCACGTTTTCTGCGCGATCGCGTCGATCCGTGAACGATCGCCTCCTCCGCGCGCTGCGCCTCGAGCCCGTCGACCGGACGCCCGTATGGTTCATGCGACAGGCGGGTCGCTCCCTCCCCCGCTACAGGGAGTTCCGCCGCGGGGAGGAGATGTTCACCCTCCTCCGCGATCCCGAGGCGGCCGCGGAGGTGACCATGCTGCCGTTCGAGTACTATTCGGTGGACGCGGCCGTTCTGTACAGCGACCTGTCCGTCCCTTTCGTCGCGGCCGGCCTCGCAGTGGAGATGATGCCCGGAGCGGGACCGGTGGTGGAGCACCCGGTCGAGTCCCCGGACGACATCGCTCGGCTGAGGCCGTTCGATCCCCGCGAGGCGCTCGACTTCACCCTCGAGACGATCGGCATTCTCGTGGAGCGGCTCGACGTTCCGCTGATCGGTTTCGTCGGGGCTCCTTTCACCCTCTCTTCCTACCTGATGCCGGGCCCTCGAGCCCGGAGGATCGACGCGGCGAAGCGGCTCATGTGGCGGGAGCCGGCCGCGTGGGAACGGCTCCTGGCCTTCTGGACGCACCATCTGGCGGAGTACGCGGTAGCGCAGCACGAAGCGGGGGCCTCGGCGGTCCAGGTGTTCGACTCGTGGGCCGGAAGCCTCTCAACCGGTGACTACGAGTCCCACGTGGCGCCGTTCAGCCGGTCGCTCTTCCGCCGTCTCGAGGAGGCAGGAGTGCCAACCATCCACTTCTTCACCGGCAACCCGGCCCTCCTTCCCCTCATTGCCCGGGCCGGAGGAGACGGCATCGGCGTGGATTGGCGACTTCCCATCGACGAGGCATGGGAGGCGATCGGAAAGGAGAAGGCGATCCAGGGCAACCTCGATCCGGCGGCCCTGCTTGCCGGCCCTGAGACGGCGGTGCGTGAGACGCGGGAGATCCTGCAACGGGTCGGCGGGCGGCCCGGTCACGTCTTCAACCTGGGACACGGGATCCTTCCGGACACGGACCCCTCCGTGGTGCGCAGGGTGGTGGAGGAGGTCCACAGCTTCGGCTCCGCCCGAACAGCGACGGCGGAACAATGATGAGGACCGGGATTGTCCTTCTCAACTTCGGAGAGCCGGAGGTGGCGACGCCCGCGGCCGTCATCCCCTACCTGGAGCGCATCTTCTGGATCAACTCGTCGCTAGAGGAGGGCACCTCCGAGGAGGAGCGGCGACGCCACGGCCGCGAGCTGGCGGCGCGCAGGGCGCCCGGGCTCATCGCGGAGTACGAACGGATCGGCGGCTCGCCACTGAATCGGCAGGCCTCCGCCCAGGCGGATGCGCTGCGGGCCGAGCTCCGCGACCGCGGGTTCCGGGTGGCGACCTACGTGGGGATGCAGTTCACCGAGCCATCCATTCGAAGCGCGGTCCGCCGGGCGAACGCAGAGGGCATCCGGAGGCTGGTCGGACTCCCCGTGTACCCGCTGTGCGGGGCCTCGACGACGGTGGCCGCGTTGGCCGAGCTCGCCGCCGCCGTCCGGGAGGTGGCGGCCGGGATCGAGCTTTTCGAGGTGAGCGGCTGGCACACGCACCCGGGGTACGTGCGCCTCCGGGCCGATGGCATCCGTGCCTTCGCGGCGGCGTCGGACCTCGACCTTCGCGATGAGGAGACGCTCCTTTACTTCTCGGCACACGGGACGCCGCTTCGATACCTGGCGGGCGGCGTGCCATACGATCGCTACGTGGAGGAGAGCTGCCGCCTGGTCGCGGAGGCGCTCGGGGTGGATCGCTACGTCATCGGCTTCCAGAACCACGGCAACCGTAACATCCCGTGGACGCAGCCCGACAACGAACATCTGATCGCGTGCATCGAAGCGGCCAGGATCGTGGTGGTGCCGATCAGCTTCATGCACGAGCAGTCGGAGACGCTCGCCGAGCTGGATCTCGAGCTGCGGGCCGAGGCGGAGGAGCGCGGCCTGGCGTTCCACCGGGTGCCCGTGCCACACGATGACCCCCGGTTCGCCGCCGTGCTGGCCGAGCTCGTCCTTCCGTTCCTCGACGGTCGGGATCCGGGGGCCGCGGGTCTAGGGCCGTGCCGCTGCCGTGCCGGGCACGGGACGCTCTGCCTGAACGCACGCCGCGCCTGAGGCAGCCTCGCGCAGAGGCCCGACGACGGGCGCTTTCTCTCCGGCTATCCTGCACTGAACCGATCGAGGAACTCCCGCTCGCGCAGCGTGAGGCTGGAGGTCCCGCTCACCCGGATCTTCTCCAGTATGCGATCCAGCTCGTCGCGGTTGGCCTCGTGCAGGCTGTCCCGATCGATCTGCGACCAGCGCTGCAGGTTTCTTCCGTCGCTGATCTTCGCGCTCAGGGTCACCGTCGCGCGCTGGCGGAAGTTCCGGGCCGGTGACGTAGCCTCCGTGTAGCGCAGGTAGAGGTATCCGCCGAGAAAGCCGCCGAGGTGCGCGAAGTGGGCGATGCCGTCCCTCGACCCGCCGAAGCCGCCCCACAACGCCAGGACGGTCATCGCGATCACCAGGACCCGCGCCTCGATCGGCAGCACCCCCCAGATGTAGATCCGCTCGTGCGGCCAGTACCGGGCGAACCCGAGGAGGACGCCGAACACGGCGCCCGAAGCGCCGACGATCGTCGCAAACGGCGTGAGGACCGACAGACCCGCTCCCATCAGCCCGCTTATGAAGTAGAGCCGGAGGAAGCGCGGGCCGCCCAAACGCACCTCGAGCCGGGGCCCGAAGAAGAACAGCGCGATCATATTGAAGAAGAGGTGCCACACCCCGGCGTGGAGAAACATATAGGTCAAGGGAGTCCACGGACGGGAGAGGACGAGGGCCGGCATGAAGGCCAGGTCTCCGACGAGCGCCGGAAAGGCGATGCTCAAAACATACATCACCACGTTGGCGAATATGAGCTGACCGACCCAGGGCGTCATGCGCAGAAGGCTAGGCTTGCGGCTGGCGCCGCGCCAGTCGCGGATGCGAGGTCATTTGATGTAGTAGCCGGACACCTTCCAGCCGCCGTCTGCGGCCCGCATCGGGGTGACCGTCTCCACGGCCGAGCGTTTGTTCTCGAAGCTGGTCTCGTACTGCAACACCACGTACTCCCCGTCGGGCGCACCCGGGAGCGAGGTGGCGTAGAGGGCCGACGCCAGCTTCCGTGCCCGGAGGGCGCCGAGCGGCTCCCTGGCGGCGCGGAGCTGCCGTGCAAGTCGATCTCGGTCCACGAACCCCTGAAGGTATGGAGCAGCCTCGTCCCAGCTCTCCGGGTACCTGCCGGCGTCCACCAGCCGCAGCCAAGTCTCGGCCGCCGTGGCCGCTTCTTCCTCTCTCGTCGCCCTGTCTTCTTCAGTCAAGTTCTTCCTCCAAGCGTGCGCCGACCTGCCGGAGCACGCCTCAGGCCAGCGAGGGGCCCGCGTACAGGTGCGCCGCCTTCTCCGCCGAGATGACGATCCCCTTGATCATCGCGGAGCTGAAGCCCTGGTGCTCCATCTCGTTCAGTCCCGAGATCGTACAGCCGCGCGGCGTCGTCACGGCGTCGATCTCGCGCTCCGGATGACGGTCGTGCCGCAGGAGGAGCGAGGCTGCGCCGAGCGCCGTCTGGGCGGCCATCGTCAGCGCCTCCTCCGGATGAAAGCCGATCTCGATGCCGCCCTGCGAGGCCGCCCGGACGGCCCGCAGGAAGAACGCAATGCCGCAGGCGCATAGAGCCGTGGCGGGGATCATCTGCTCCTCGTCGATGACGAGCGTCATCCCGACCGCTCCGAAGATCGAAGCCGCGCGCTCGAGAGCCGCTTCCTGCCCCGGTCGAGCCGCCAGGCAGGTCATGGAACTTCGGATCGCGATGGCGGTGTTGGGCATCGCTCGCACCACCGGCACTCCGACTCCCAGCTGGCGGAGGATCTGCTCTATGCCGGCGCCGGACACGACCGAGATCAGCAGGTGCCGGTCGGCCACGATCTCGGGAGCGACCTCGGCCAGCAGAGCATCGAGCTGCTGCGGCTCCACAGCCAGGATCACGGTCTCGGCACGTCGCACCGCGTCCCGGTTGTCGGCCTGCGTGTGGAAACCTCGTTCGGCCAGGTCCTGGAGGAGGTGGACCTTCCGGCGGGTCAAGATGAGTTGCCCGGGCTCGTAACGGCCGGCGCCGACCAGTCCCACCGCTATCGCCCGACCTATGTTGCCGACTCCCAGAATCGCGACCGGCGGGTTCGCTTCCATGGCGTCTGGCTTCCTTGCGAAGGGCTGCTCGGCGGGCTCGGCGACCCGCGCTCGGCCGGGCAACGATACCGGGACGCGTCGCGCGCTACAACGCCCCGCCTGGTGGCTCGTACCGGTCGCGGATCCACGGTAGATTTCCATCGTCGAGTAGAGAGAAAGGGGCTCGTTGGTCATTCCCGTCACACCTGCGCATCGCGCGTATGGCTCGGACACGATGACGTTGCTCGACTCCTCCATGTCGCTCCGGCCGCGACGAAGTTCGGGATGCGGGCGTCCGCGCTGGAAAGCGGCTCCCGGCGGGGTGCCGCAGCTCATGCCGCGCAGGCCCTCCACGCCGCGAGCGCCGCAAGGGCGAGGAGGAGAGCGGCGACCGGCGCGAGACGCCAAACGCCGCCTCCGGAGAGCGACGCCCTCAGCCGGCCGGCCGGCGCGTCCGTCGCCCCGAGCGCGCGAGCGAACTCCGCCGCCGTCCGAGTCCGGGACGCCGGGGCTTTGGCGAGCGCCGCGGCCAGCGCGCGCCGGATCGGCGCCGGCACGTCGGGGCGAGCACCCTCGATCGGCGGAGGGGTCTCATACAGGTGCTTGCGAAGAACGCCCTCCGTGGTCGCGTCGACGAAGGGAGGGCGGCCGACCAGCATCTCGTACAGCACGCAGGCGAGGCTGTACACATCCGCGCGCCCATCCACCTTTCGGGAACCCACCGCCTGCTCCGGACTCATATAGGCGAGCGTCCCGACGACACCGCCCGTTGCGGTGATCCCGGGATCGCCCTCCGGGCTCATGGCCCGGGCGATCCCGAAGTCGGTGACCATCGCCTGCTGGTCCGAGAGAAGAATGTTCTCGGGCTTGATGTCGCGGTGGACGATCCCCTGGCGGTGCGCATAGTCGAGAGCGGCCGCCACGTCCATGGCGATGCGAATCGCCTCTTCGAGCGGAAGCGGTCCACCGCGCGCGATCCGCTCCCGCAGCGTCTCTCCCTTCACGTACGGCGTCACGTAGTAGAGAAGATGGCCGGCGACCCCCGAGTCGAGAAGAGGAAGGATGTGTGCGTGCTGGAGCCGGGCCGTGAAGCGGATCTCGCGCTTGAACCGCCTCGGACCCACGGTCGAGGTGAGTTCCGGATCGAGGACCTTGAGGGCCACCTGTCGGTCGTGCTTCCGGTCCCGAACCAGGAAGACGGTGGCCATTCCCCCGCGCCCGAGCTCGCCCTCGAGGGCGTAGCGGTCCTGCAGCTCGGCGTGGATCACTTCGTGAAGGTCTGGCAGCGTCGCCTCACAAGCTCATCGAATGCCAACCCGGGGGGGTCGCCCGATCAGGTGGCTCCGCGTCAGGACTCAGCCGGTGTGTGGCCAAGTCAGCTGTGGTGGCCGGGGGTTGTGACGCCGACCCGCAGGGACCCATTGCCGTTGGCGCCGGGAACCGGCTCAACGAGAGCTCTGCTGGATCACCATGTCCTGTCGGAGCTCAGGTCTCGCCGGGATGCCGACGGGGGGACGTACTTCGAGCGGGGTTACTTCGCCCCCAGGGTCGTCGCGGCCCTCTCCATGTCCGCAGGCTTGACCCACAGCAGCGTGCCGTAACGGCCGCCCGTGACGATGGAGGTCACCGCCGTCACGTTGATCCCCTCCGTCCCAAGCCTCCCCAGGGTGTCTGCCGTGGCACCGACCCGGTCCTCCCCGTCGAGGAGGAAAGCGGCCTTGGCACCGCTCAGCCCGATGCCGGATTTCTCAGCCGCAGCTAGGAACGCATCCCGGTCCTCCGGCACGAGATCGACCCGCCACTCCCCCCCGCCGCTGGGGAATGCGTCAACCGCGAGGAAGTTCACGCCTGCCTCCCTGAAAACGCCGAGCAGGCGCGCGCCCTCGTCGGGCCTATCAGCTACGGTCGTGGTGTAATAATCGACTTTGCGAACCGTGTCCGGCATCGCTCCCTCCTCCCCATGCAGTAGCTGCTGGGACGCTCGGATTGACCCTACAGACTATACCTTCCCAGCCGCTCGCTCCAGTACCCGTTCCATGGCTGCATCGCCCGGGAGATCGTGCCTGCTGTGACCGCCCACCGCTCCGCTCAGCGCTTCCGACGCTCGATGATGTGCCGTGCCACCCAGACGATGCCAAGGCCGAGCGCGGCTGGTACAATGACGAAGAGGACGGCGATCGCCACCGCAGCCAAGATCTCGCGCGCCAGCCAGGCAAAGAAAGCCAAGGCTATGAGGAGGAGAAAGACGTGCGCGAACGGCTGAAGGCGCCTGTTCATGGCATCCCGAGCCGGCGACCGCCACCTGACGGCCCCCCATGGCGGGGGCGGCGGTATGTGAGCGAACCCATTCCCACGCCTCGGCTCGCGTCATAACTCCTCTCACGCACATGCTCTCGACGGAGGGCTGTGGTCCTGCAGTCGAGGGTCAAGCGCACGACGCAAAGACCTCCGTACGGCTCCGTGGGTCGCTAGCCGGCAAACAAGGGCAGATTCCTCATCGTCTCATCCGGGATTCCTCGCTTCGGACTCACCGCTACCAGCTCAGCCTCCCCACCCCAACGCCGCGCCGGATCCGCCGTCCGGACCGCCAGTTCGCGAGACTCGTACAAGCGATACCCGGACGCCAACAGCAACTCCCGGCACTCTCCGTATTGCTCCCTTCCGTGAATCGCGACGAACAGCACCAAGTCGTCCGACAGCAACTCACCCGCTCCCCGCAGCACCGGCCCCTCGTTGCCTTCAACATCGATCTTCAGCACATCGGGCGCCGCCAGTCCTTCCTCCTCCACCAAACCCCGGATCGTCGACACCCGCACCACCTCGTCACCTCGTCCTAGCCGGAAAGTGGCCGTTCCTCCCTCCCCGCCAAACCGGTCATGTCCCACCTGATCGCTCACGGCCACCGGCATCACGCGCACGTTCCCCAGCTCATTCCATCGAATGTGGCGCCGCAGAAACCACAGGTTCATCTCCGACGGCTCGAAGGCCGTCACCACTCCCTCCGATCCGACTTTCCTCGCCAGGGCCAGAGTCACGTATCCCTTGTGCGCTCCAATGTCCCACACCTGATCGCCCGGTCGCACCAGCGCAAGGAGTGATTGCAGCTGCTCCTCTTGGAACTGTCCCGTCCAGTACCCCCTTCCTGAACTCGCAAGGGTCCAACGAAGACCTCGGTTTGGACCAGAGCGGATCCGAACGGGCACACGACCGACGACTCTCGAGGTTCGCTTTCGGACCCAGAGCGGCAGGATCATTCGATTCCTCGCCTTCCCCGCCGGCAGAGCAGCGAGAAACGAAAGAGAAGCCGGGGCACGCGCAGGTCAACCTCGTGCGGTCGGGTATCTCCGAAACTGTGGCCATGAACCTATTGGGCCACCTGACCCGCTCGATCTTCGACAGGTACGCGATCGTATGGGAGCGGTTGCTGGAGGAGGCGACGAAGCCCCACAACACGTTGCCTGCCAACGGAGGGGGCGGGATTCGAACCCGCACGTCCTTTCGGACGCCGGTTTTCAAGACCGGTGCATTAGCCGTTCTGCCACCCCTCCGAACCACCAAAAGATAGCCTGGCGCGCCGCGGGCGGGCACCCTCGCTTGCCGTTCAGCCCCAGGCGCCCGATCTCGAAGCTCGCGGCCGTCGTCGAAACACCCGGCTCCCCGCATGCGTACGTCCGCATGGGCAGGAATCCGACTACGTCGCGGGTGACGAGGGAGCGCCGAGGCCTGCACGCGAGGAGCCGTCGCCCGCCACAGGAGTGCAGAAGATGCGCAGGATCTTGCTGCTCGTCGCGATCGAGCTCATTCGTCGCACCCTCCGCAAGGTGCTCCGGGTATAGCGTACGCTAGCCGAGTTCCGTAAGCTCTCCCCGCGCTTCCCGCTCCAAGGCGAGACGGGACGGCGCTCGCTCGGTCACGGCCGTGCGGCCGGAGCGGAGAAGCCCGGTCGAGGGGTCCGGGCCCTCGGCCACCGGAGATGCTGCGATGAGACCCGCCCCACCACCCCGTCCTCCCTGCCTGCCCGCGGTCCGGCGGCGGCTCCCAACCAGCTGTTCCGCTGCGCCCGCTCCGGACCGGCTGGCCTGACGACATGAGACTCCGCACGAAATGGGCGTTCGCCGGCATGATATGGGGGGGACTGGCCGGCGGGCTCGGGGCCGCCGGGTCGGTCGGAGGCGGTGCCGGCGTCTTCTGGCTCTACCTCTTCGGGGAGGATACGTGGCCGGCGTGGGGCGCGAGGCTCCTGCAGACGCTCGCCGCTGCCACTTTCGTCGGATTGGTCGCTCTCGGGACGCTGGTCGGCCTCCGACACGGGAGAAGGCAGGAGGCCGACGGGCATGGGAGGGACCCCGACGCACACAGGGTCGCGACGCGAGCCGCTACCGCCGGCGCGATCGCGGCTCTGGCCGCGGTGGCCCTATTCATCGGCGCGGAGCGGCAGCAGCGAGCCCGGAGAGATCGTGCGGCCACGGCCGAGCAGGCGCTCGCCGACCTGAGAGAGACTCGGCACCGGATCACGGCCCTGGAAGCGGTGCCGGCCGGCCCCGAGGGGTCCGTCGCGATCCTCCTCGGCTTCGCAGGCGCCCGACGCGGCCCGTATGCGGTAACCGTCCAGCTCCAGCACTCTATGGATGCGAAAACGGTATGGTCGCGGACCGACACGGTGGAGCTGCGAGCGGGCGGAAGCGAGCACCATCTCGAGGTCGGGGCGCAGGAGATCAAGGCGGGCCTCCACCCCCTGCTGTTCGCCGATGAGACCCGGCCGACGGCGGACGCCGACGTGACGCTCCGGGTGCGCGCCGTCCTCGTCCCGATCCTGGGCGCCGAGCTCCGCGAGCGGTTGCCGGAGCGCGAGCTCCACAACCTGGAACTCGCCAGCGCATCCCTCATCGACGAGCTGATGGCCGAGGTGAAGCTCTCTCTGTCGTTCCCCTGAAGGGTGCCCCACATGGGGAGGAGCGGCGGTCTTCGCCCCGAGGAGCGGCCGGGGGAATGCGGCTCGCCCGCGCCCCGGGGAATGTGGCTCGCCGGCGCCCCGGCCTAGGCCGGCTCGACCTCCACCTCCACGTCCAGCGACAGGTCCTTTCGCATCGAGTGGAAGACGCTGCAGTAGGTCTCGAGCGAGAGGTCGACGGCCCGCTCCGCCTTCTTCCGGCTGACGGGTCCCTGGATCCGGAAGCGCAGAGTCAGGCGCTTCACGTAACGCGGCGGCTGCCCCCGTCGCTCGGCCGACACCTCGACGATGAGACCCTGAACGTCCTCCCTCCCCTTCCTGAGGATGTCCACCACGTCCGCCGCCGTGCAGGCTCCGACGGATTCGAGGAGGAGCGAGACGGGCGACGGGCCGGTCTTTCCATCGCCGTCGATGAGGGTCACGGCACCTCCGGCCGCCGCCTCGAAGCGCAGATCGTCTATCCAGCGTACTGTTGTGTCCGGACGCATATTACACGCTTCACAGGAAGCAATTTGTGAGATCGGCGTGTGCGCGCGCGAGGCACGCCGGGCCGCCTTGCTCCGCCCTCTCCCCGGGGATCTTGCGGTACATGAAGCAGCCGGAACATAGAGACCGGATCACAGCGGCCTCAAGTCCCCGCGGCTGGCGTCGACTGGACGCGGTCGGGTGTCACCTTCCTCCATCCCGATCCGGTGGTGCTGGTAAAGCTGGCCGCCGTGGCCTTGTTCCCCTCGCGCCACATCTCTTCACGCTGAACTGTTACTGTGTGACCCGTATGATCCCCGACGCGTCGCTCCGGCCCGGTCCGGGTCTGCGGGCTCGGGCGATTTTCGGAATCGGATACATGACAGCGGCCACGAGCCTGTTTCTCCTCGTTCAGTTCGGAGTGCTCGAATGAAATCGCACACGTCGTATCTCACCTTCCACATCCCGCGCCGCATGGATTTCATCAACATTACAACACAGGTCGAGGAGGAGCTGCGAAAGAGCGGGGTCCGGGAGGGCCTCTGCCTGGTGAACGCGATGCACATCACCGCCTCGGTCTTCATCAACGACGACGAGCCCGGCCTGCATCACGACTACAAGCGCTGGCTGGAGGAGCTCGCTCCCTTCGACCCGAGCCCCGAGCGTTACCATCACAACCGGACGGGCGAGGACAACGCGGACGCCCATCACAAGAGGCAGATTATGGGGCGCGAGGTCGTAGTGGCGGTTACGGGTGGCCGGCTCGACTTCGGACCGTGGGAGCAGATCTTCTACGGCGAGTTCGATGGCCGACGCGACAAGCGGGTTTTGATCAAGATCATCGGCGAGTGAGCCGGCCCATCAGGTCGGCGCCATGCACTCTCCGGCGCGTCGGGGACCGGCACCACGCAGTCTCCGGCGCGTCGGGGACCGGCACCACGCAGTCTCCGGCGCGTCAGGGACCGGCACCACGCACTCCCCGGCGCGCCAGCCACCCGTCCACAGACAGCGCGTCCTCCTCCGCCGGCAGGACGAGCGCCGCCACGATGAGCGCTGCCCGCGGCAGGATGTGCTCGGCGATGCTGAAGATCGGCTCCTTGAGCGTGTGACCGTAGGTCACGATGACGAGAATCACGCCGAGCGCCACCAGGGCCTCGCGGGTCCTCCACCCCACCACGAGGAGGAAGCCCGCGAGGAGCTCGACTATCGGGATCGCCAGGCCGAGAAGGAGCAACACGAAGTGCGGGATCCACGTGTCGGCATACGGCTCGGTGAAGAGCCTGGTGGCGTGCCCCATGGGCGTCATCTCGAAGACCTTGAACCACCCCGCCATCAGGAAGAGCAGTCCCACGATCATGCGGCAAAAAAGGCGAGCCCATCCGCGTCCGGTCATTTCACACCTCGCAGCCCCTCATGGATGCCCTTCGAGTGTCCCGCCCCCCCCCGCACTCTATACTACACAATGGGGTAGGAGGGGGATGGTTCCGCCCCACCCGGTCGTCGGGCTGGCCGCTTTCCTCTCTCGGAGGTAAGGTTCCGATCGAGCGGGGCGAGGCGATCTCCGCCCCGACGTGTGCCGCTGGCCGCGTGCCCGGCGCACGCGCGAAGCGTCGACTACCACAACTGGAGTTACGGCATGCTACGACGCATCCTGGCTGTATCGTGCCTGGCGCTCTTTGTCGCTCAGGCCCCCGCCGCCGCCCAGCCGACGACCGACCTGTGTGATCCATTCAGGCAGTCGCAAGTCGGCCAATGGGTTCTGTATCGCATGTCGGGAGGAAGCACCGATGCGGAATCGGTGCGAATCGCCGTCGTCGGTGAAGAGGAGAAGAACGGTGAGACGCTGCAGTGGATCGAGATGAAGATGACGGGCGGCAGCACGCCGCTGATCACGCAGGTGCTCGTCCCTCGCATCGGCTTCAGCCCGGAGCAGATCCAGGGGATGGTGATGAAGGTGGGAGATCAGCCGGCGATGAAGGCGCCGGAGAGCATGCTCGGGTTTATGCGAGACATGGCCTCCCAGGGGAAGATCATGGACTTCGCCGCGGAGTGCGAGGCGTCGGAGGTCGTCGGAACGGAGGACGTCACCGTGCCGGCCGGCACGTACCGGGCTACGCACCTGCGGAGTCCGAACGGCGAAGCGTGGGTCACGAAGGAGGTGCCCTTCGGCTTCGTGAAGGGGAGGTCCGACGACGGTACGGGAATGGCGCTCGCCGGGCACGGCACCGACGCTACTTCCTCGATCACCGAGACCCCCCAGGAGATGCCGGGCATGGGGATGCGGCCGTAGGGGGATTCGGCCGCCGAGCGGCGGAGCCCAGGGGGCCATACGGGCCGTCCGGCTCCGCCGGAGCCTGGACCGACGCATGAGAACGCAGACCGCCACATGAGGATCCGGACTGGCTCCGGCGGGCACGGCGTCCAAGGGCTGTACGACCGGCGCCGCTTCCTCGGGGCGATCGGCCTGCCCACCTTCGCCGCGGTCGCCGGCATACCGTTCCCCGCGCCCCGGCTCTCGGCCGGGCGGGCGAGCCGCATCGCCGCCGAGCTGGCGGCGCGTCCGGGAGCCCCCGATCAGGTCGCCGCGGACGAGGACTTCTGGGACGAGGTGGCGCGCGCCTTCACGGTCGACCGGAGCCTCATCAACCTGAACAACGGCGGCGTCAGCCCCTCCCCGGCCTTCGTCCAGGACGCCATGAAACGCCACCTCGATTACTCGAACCAGGCTCCCGTCTACACGATGTGGCGGGTTCTGGAGCCGCAGCGTGAAGGGGTGCGCGCCCGGTTGGCCAGGGAGTGGAACACTGATGCGGAGGAGATCGCGCTCACCCGGAACGCTTCCGAGAGCCTGCAGATCTGTCAGTTCGGCTTCGACCTCGAGCCGGGGGACGAGATCCTGACGACCAACCAGGACTATCCTCGGATGATCACCACCTTCGAGCAGCGCGAGCGCCGCCAGGGCGTCGTACTGCGCCAGATCTCCATCCCCACGCCCGCCGAAGATACAGCGGAGGTCGTGCGCCGCTTCGAGGAGGCCGTAACGCGCCGCACGAGGCTCATCCTGATGTGCCACATGATCAACCTCACCGGACAGATCCTGCCGGTTCGGGACGTGGTGCGGATGGCCCGAGCGCGCGGCATCCCCGTCATCGTAGACGGAGCGCACGCGCTCGCCCACTTCGACTTCAAGATCTCGGATCTCGACTGCGACTACTACTCGACGAGCCTGCACAAATGGCTCTTCGCCCCGCACGGAACCGGCCTGCTGTACGTGCGGCGCGACAAGATCGTCGACCTGTGGCCGCTCATGGCCGCCTCGGAGGAGATGGATGAAGACATCCGAAAGTTCGAGGAGATCGGGACCCATCCGGCCGCCAACTACCTGGCGATCGCGGAGGCCCTCACCTTCCATCAGGGCATAGGCGGCAAGCGCAAGGAGGCGCGCCTCATCTACCTTCGGGACTACTGGGCTCGCCGCCTGCTGGAACGCGACCGGGTCCGTCTGCACACGAGCCTGAAGCCGGGGTTCGCGTGCGGGATCGCGACGGTGGAGATCGAGGGGATCGAACCGGGAGCGCTCGCGGCGTGGCTGTGGGAGAAGCATCGCATTCTCTCCACGCCGATCACGCATGATGAGTTCCGGGGGCTTCGGATCTCTCCGAGCGTCTACACCACTCTCGAGGAGCTCGACCGGTTCGTGGAGGTGATGGACCTCGTCATACGGCATGGCCTTCCCAAGTAGGGCTCAGCCGACTTGGCCGACTCGAAACCGGTCAGCGGTCCGTCCGTCACGACCGGCTCCGCCAGCGCGTCGTCCCTGAAGGGCTCGCTGATTCGGCTCCGCCGACTCGCGATCCGGATCCCCTCCGGCCAGCCGCCCAATGAGCCTCTCCGAGAATCTGGCCCGCTGGCTGGACATTCGGCCGAACGAGGTGCGCAGGGTCGTCGTCTCCTTCCTCGGGGCCTTTCTCGTCATCTCCTTCCTCGTCCTCGCGCGGTCTCTGCGCGAGGCCCTCTACCTCGACGTGTTCGACGTCACCACCCTCCCCTACATCACGATCGCGGTGGCGGTGCTCGGCCTGCCGGCCGTGGCCCTCTTCTCCCGCTATCTCGCGCACGAGAATCCGCGGGAGGCCCTGACGAAGGTGGCTCTCTTCCTGGCCGGCGGACTCCTCCTGGTGTGGCCGCTCGTGGGCCGCCAGGACGCAGGGGTCATCGCCTTCTACCTGTGGACGGCGGGAGGGACGCTGCTCCTCACCTCCGGCTTCTGGGTCGCGACGTCGGAGCAGTTCCCGGTGCGTGGGGCCAAACGGCTGTTCGGGCTGATCAGCGCGGGCGGCACACTGGGAGCGATGGTGACGGGCAACTCGGTGCGCTGGCTGACGGCCCGTTTCGACTCGGTGTGGCTCATCGCCCTCCTCCCGCTGTTTCTCCTCCTCCTCATCGGGATCCAGCGCCTGCTCCCCCGCCCCACCGCGGCGTCGGCCGCTCCGGCCTCGAAGAGGAGCCCGGAGGAGAGGATCACCTCCCTCCGGGAGGGTCCGAGGCCCGTCTGGAGAACACCGCACCTCCGAACTATCGCACTGATCGTCCTGACCGCGACCATGGCGAGCACGCTGGTCGACTATCAGTTCAAGGAGCAGGTCCGCGCCAGCCTGGTCACGAAGGAACAGCTGGCGAGCTTCTTCGGCGCGTTCTACGGGTGGACCGGCGGTATCTCGCTCGCCGTGCAGCTCCTCGTGACCTCCCGGCTGATGGCGACGGCCGGGGTCGCGTGGAGCCTCTCCATCTTGCCGGCCGTTCTGCTTCTCGGGTCGACCGGTCTCCTCGTCGCGCCCGGACTCGCCCTCGCGACGCTCGTGCGCGGCGCCGACACCTCGCTCCGTAAGTCGCTGCATCGCTCGGTGATCGAGTTCCTGTACGTGCCGGTGCCACCGCTGCTGCGCCGAAAGACGAAGACGCTCATCGACTTCACCGTGGACAGCGTCGCGGAAGGCCTCGGAGCCCTCATCGTCTTCCTGTGGGTGACCCTCCCCGGCCTGCCGTCACGTTACCTCTCCATCTTCGTCATCCTCCTGGCCGTGCTCTTCCTCTTCCTGAGCCGGGCGATGGGCCGCCGGTACTTCGTCACGCTCAAGGAGAGGCTGGCGGAGGGCGGCGAGAGGCCGGTATCGCCGGGGCTCGATCGACGGCTCGCAGGTCGGGATGCTCTCACGGCTACCGTGACGCGAATGGACATGACGGACGCACTGCGCGCTCGCGGTCTCGGGCTGGAAGGGAGAGCCTCGGTCCCTGCGGAGCCTGAGGAGCGGCCCGCCTCGCTCCCGCCACCGGGGGGACGGCGGGATGCTCCCCGCGACCTGAGCGCCGTGCTGGCCTCGTCCGACGTGGGCCTTCTGGCGGCCGCCCTTTCCGAGCCGCGGCGGTGGGGGGAGGAGCACGTTCCCGCTCTCGTCCGCGTCCTGGCCCGAGACGCCCTGGCCGAGCGGGTCATCGAGGCGCTCGCCGCCATCGGCGAGCCGGCCGTCCCGCATCTGGCGACCCTGCTCGCCGACGAGAGCGCCGACTTCGTCATCCGACGCCGCATCCCGGGAGCGCTGGCCAGAATCGGCGCACAGGAAGCCGACGCGGCCCTGGTCGACGCCCTCGGTGCGTCGCGCTTCGAGATCCGCTACCGTGCCGCCCTCGCGTTGGCCCGCCGGCGCCGCGACCGGATGCCGGAGGTGAGGGGAGACTGGAAGGCCCACGTGTGGGAGGCGGTGCGCCGGGAGCTGAGCCGCGAGCGACCCGTGTGGGAGCTGCAGAGGCTGCTCGACAGGACGGAATCCAGCGAAGACGACTTCGTCGCGCGGCGAGCCGGCGTGCGCGGCGAGCTAAGCCTCGAACACACCTTCCGCCTCCTCAGCTTCGTGCTCGAACCGGAGGCGGTGCGCTCTGCCTATCACGGCATCATCCTCGACGACGAGAACCTGAAAAGCTACTCGCTCGAGTACCTGGAGCAGGTTCTGCCGCCCGATATCCGTCAGCGGCTGTGGCCCTTCATCGGCGACATCAGCGAGTACCGGAGGGAGCGGGCGATCCGGCCGCTTCCGGAGGTCGTGTCGGATCTGATGAAGACGGGCGCCACCCTGTTCGCCGGGAAGGAGGACCGCGAGGCGCTGCGCAGGGTGCTCGGCTCGACCGACGGGGAGTCCGCCGACGGGGAGTCCGCCGACGGGGAGTAGTCGCCGCCCGCTCCCCGACCCCGCCGGTACGAGCGGAAGGCACCTCAGTCCGACTCCGGGAGCATGGGAATCCGCACCCCCCACCGGCGCGCCGCCTCGATCGCCCTCTCGTAGCCGGCATCGGCGTGCCGGGCGACGCCGAGCCCGGGGTCGGTCGTCAGCACCCGCTCGAGGCGACGGGCCGCCTCGGGAGTCCCATCCGCCACGATCACCTGCCCGGCGTGCTGGGCGAAGCCGATTCCGACGCCGCCGCCGTGGTGGAAGCTCACCCAAGTGGCACCGCCCACCGCGTTGAGGAGGGCGTTCAGGATCGGCCAGTCGGAGATCGCGTCGGAGCCGTCCCGCATGCCCTCCGTCTCCCGGTTCGGGCTGGCTACCGAGCCGGCGTCCAGGTGGTCTCGCCCGATCACGATCGGCGCCTTCACCGCCCCGCTCGCCACCAGCTCGTTGAATCGGAGCCCCGCCCGGGCGCGCTCTCCGTAGCCCAGCCAGCAGATGCGAGCCGGGAGCCCCTGGAAGCGAACCTTCTCCCTCGCCATGCGGAGCCACCGGTGGAGGTGGGCGTCCTCCGGGAAGAGCCGCATGACCGCCTGGTCGGTCCGGTAGATGTCCTCGGGATCGCCGGAGAGCGCCACCCACCGGAAGGGCCCCTTCCCGAGACAGAACAGCGGACGGATGTAGGCGGGGACGAAGCCCGGATACTCGAAGGCCTTCTTCACCCCGGCGTCGAGCGCCCTCTGCCGCAGGTTGTTCCCGTAGTCGAACACCTCGGCCCCGGCGCGGCGAAACGCGAGCATTGCCTCCACGTGCCGCGCCATCGACTCCATGGCGCGCGCTTCGTACTCGCCGGGGTCGTCCCGGCGGAGTCTCTCAGCCTGACCTACGCTCAGCCCGAGCGGCACGTACATCAGGACGTCGTGCGCCGGAGTCTGATCGGTTACCAGGTCGGGCGCGAAGCCGCGGCGGGAGAGTTCTGGAAGCACCTCGGCGGCGTTTCCGATCAGCCCCACCGACAGCGCCTCTCCGGCCGTCCGGGCATGCTCGCATGCCTCGAGCGCCTTGTCGAGGTCGGTCACCACGCGATCCACGTAGGCGGCCTCGAGCCGCCGCGCCGCCCGTGCCGGATCGACCTCGACCACCAGCGCCACCCCACCGTTCATCGTCACGGCCAGCGGCTGCGCCCCTCCCATCCCGCCCAGGCCGGCCGTGAGGACGAGCTTTCCGGTCAAACTCTCCCAGCCCCGCTCACGAGCGGCGGCGGCAAACGTCTCGTATGTGCCCTGCAGGATCCCCTGGGTGCCGATGTAGATCCAGCTCCCGGCGGTCATCTGGCCGAACATGATGAGGCCCTTCGCCGCCAGTTCGTCGAAGTGCTCCTGGGTGGCCCAGAACGGCACGAGGTTCGAGTTGGCGATGAGCACCCGCGGGGCGTCGGCGTGCGTGCGGAAGACGGCGACCGGCTTGCCCGACTGGACGAGCAGCGTCTCATCGCTCTCCAGCTCGCGCAGGCAGCGCACGATCGCCTCGTAGGCCTCCCAGCTCCGCGCTGCCCGGCCGCGGCCGCCGTACACCACGAGCTCCTCGGGCCGTTCGGCGACCGCCGGGTCGAGGTTGTTCATCAGCATGCGGAGGGCCGCCTCCTGCAGCCAACCCTTGCAGGAGAGCTCGGTCCCTCGGGGAGCGCGGATCGCGCGTCTTTCGTCTATCCGCGCCACGTCGAGTCTACCTGCGGCATGTCGAGGCCCTCGCTTCCCAGCGCCGGCCGGAAACGCTCACCGTGCCTCCACCACAATCTCGCCGCGCTTGATGACCAGCGCCACGGCGTTGTCTCCCAACCGGTAGACCATCTCCTCGAGGCTCGCGACCTTCCACATCTGCACGTCGGCGAGGAGGCCGGGTGCGATGGCGCCGCGGTCCTCCAGGCCGAGCGCCCGCGCGCCTCCGACCGTGGCCGCATACAGCGCCTCCTCGGCAGAGAGAGCGTAGGCGCGGCAGGCGAATTGGATCGCCAGCTGCATCGACTCCGCCCAGCACCCCGGGCAGAGGTCCGTGGCGAGGGCGAGGGTGAGACCGGCCTCCAGCATGCCGCGCGCGTCGAACGGCCGCGGATGGCGGACGGCGAAGTCGAGAAGAGGAGTGCCGACCGCGGTGACCTTCGCCTCGGCCAGCCGGCGGAGGGAATCCCCGTCCGCGTAGTTGAGGTGGTCCGCGGAAACGACCTCGAGCTCGGCCGCCAACGCAGCGCCACCCAGGGCGGCGTATTGGTCGGTGTGCAGCTTGAGTCGCAACCCGGCCTCGCGCCCCGCCTCCAGGATGCGTCGCGCCTCGGCCACCGTGTAGTAGCCGTCATCGAGAAAGACGTCGCAGAACTCCGCGAGCCCGCGCTGCGCCACTTCGGGGAGCATCTCCTCGATCACGCACTCCACGTACGCGCCCCGCGACATCTCTTCCGGGAAAGCGTGCGCACCGAGGAAGGTGCTCACCACGTCGACGGGCTGCGCGGCGGCCAGCCGGGCGTTCACCCCGAGCATGCGTAGCTCGTGCTCCGTGCTCAGGCCGTAGCCGCTCTTGCTCTCGACGGTGGTGGTGCCGAAGCGCAGCATTCCGGCTACCCGCGCGAGCGCGCTCTCGAGGAGCTCATCGCCCGATGCGGCCCGAGTCATGCGCACGGTGGCCCCGATGCCGGTCGGGATGCCGAGCGCCTCCACCTCCCGGCGCGAGCGGGTCAGCCGGGCCGTGTACTCCGCCGAGCGCGACCCGCCGAACACGAGGTGCGTATGGCTGTCTACGAAGCCGGGGGCGACCGCCGCGCCCGCCGCCTCGATCACCCGGGCTCCGCTCGCATCGACGGCGGCGCGCACCTCGGGCTCGGGCCCCGCAGCGAGGATCCGCTCGCCGCCGATGGCGACGGCACCGCCGTGGATCCGGCCCGCTGGATCACCGGCGGCCGGCACGCAGGTGAGGAGCTCGCCGGCTCCGGCTATCAGGAGTTCTGCCTTTGGCTTCATGGAGGCCCGGCGTCCGCTCGTTCCTCTCCGCGCGACGAGACCGCGGGAAGCCCCTCGGGCATAATGGCGGAGCCTCCTTCGGACCGCCGGCCGCCTTCTCAGTCGATGAGCGCCGTCTCCACCACCTGCTCGATCGTGAAGTCGTGCGCCTGTAGATAGTGCCTGATCACCTCCTCCAGCGCGGCGAGCGGCACCGGGCCGATGACCTCCGTCCCGGCGACCTGCACGCCGTAGCGTGCGGCCTCCGAGCGTACCGTCTCGAGCACCCGATGGATCGGAGTCCGCGTGTAGTCGGTGAGATTCATCGAGACCTGGACCATCTCCTTCTCTTCGAGAGCGAAGCCCATCCCGCGCACGAAGCGGTACCCCCCGCTGATGTGACGCACGGCGAGGGCGATGGTCCGCGCGATCGAAAGATCCGTCGTTCGAAGGTTGACGTTGAACGCGATGAGGGGGAAGCGCGCGCCCGTCACCGTCGCGCCGGAGCGCGGGTTGAACTCCGCCGGACCCTCGTCCGGCCGCCACTCGGGATCCGCGAGCTTCTCGGGCAGCCCCTCGTACTGTCCCTTGCGGATCGCCGGCAGGCTCCGTCGCTCCGGCCGCGTGGCCGCATCCTCGTAGTAGTACACGGGCACGCCCCGCTCGCCGACGAAGCGACCGAATCGCCGGGCGACCTCCACCGCCTCGTTCGTTTCCACGTTTCGGATCGGGACGAACGGCACCACGTCCACCGCTCCCATGCGTGGATGCTCCCCCCGGTGAACGCTCATGTCGATCCGCTCGAGCGCGACGACCGCCATCGCCTTCGCGGCCTCGAGGACGTCGTCCGGCGTGCCGAGGAAGGTGAGCACGCAGCGGTTATGGTCGGCGTCGGAGGAGTGGTCGGCTACGCGCACCCCTTCGACCGATCGCACAGCGGCGATGAGATCCTGCACCACGGCGACCCGCCGTCCCTCGCTGACGTTGGCCTCGCACAGCAACACCTTTCGCATCGCACGCTCCCTAGCCGAGCCCGTGTGCCTCGCGCAGCACCGCCGCGCGCGCGGCGAGCTCGCTGCGGACCTTCTCGTCCCGGATTCCGGCCAGATTGATCTCGACGTTGGCCAGGCAGCCGGCGAGGGCCGCCCGCCCCAGTGCCTGCGCGCAGGTGAGATCGGAGGCGGCGTTCGGGTTGGAGCGTCCCTTCAGGCGAGCGGCCAGCTCCAGCGCCCGCCCGACGCGCTCGGCGTTGGCGAGGGGCACGCGGGTGGCGCGCACGGTGGCTTCCTGGATGGCCCTCGATCTCGCCGCCTTCTCCTCGTTCGTGCCCTTGGGAAGCCGAAACGCGGACATCACCGCGTCGAACGCCTCCGAGTCCTGACGCCCGCCGTCGAACAGCTCGGCGGCCAGACGCTCCGCCTCGCCCCCGATCTCCCGGTAGAAGGTCTCGGGCTCCATCCCCTGCTTGCCGACGGAGAGGCGCGACACCATCCCGGCGAGGGCCGCCGCCATCGCCCCGGCCACCGCCGAGGCGGTGCCCCCTCCGGTCGAGTCGTCCTTCGCGTCCAGGACCCGGAGGAACGCTGCGGTGTTCGCGTCCAAGCCTATCCCACCGCGCGGCGGACCGCCTCGAGCAGCTGCCCGGAGCGAATGAGATCGGCCAGCGATTCGATCTCCGGCGCAAGCTCCCGGTCGTGCTCGAGAAAGGCGACGCGCTCTCTGACCGCCTGCCACGCCGCCGTCGTTCCGCGCCCCAGCCGCTCCGGCCCCTTCGGCCGGAGCTCCACCGCCTGCGCTGCCGTCAACAGCTCGATGGCCAGGATGTACCGTACGTTGTCAACGATCTCGAGGGCATGTCGGGCGGCGTTCGCCCCCATGCTCACGTGGTCTTCCTGACTCCCGCTCGAAGGGATCGAGTCCACGCTGTCGGGATGGGCGAGGGTCTTGTTCTCCGAGACGAGCGCGGCGGCGGTGTACTGCGGAACCATGAGCCCGCTGTCCAGCCCCCCCGTCGGCGCCAGCATGGAGGGGAGGCCGTCGTTCAGCTCCGGGGTGAGAAGGCGGAAGACACGTCGCTCGGCGAGGCTCCCGATCTCGGCCACGGCGATCGCGAGGAAGTCGAGCCACATCGCCGGACCCTGCCCGTGGAAGTTGCCTCCGGAGAGGGCGGCCCCGCCCGGGCTGCCCCGGAGCTCCGGAAAGATGATGGGGTTGTCGTCGATCCCGTTCAGCACCGACGAGAAGCGGCTGCGCGTGAAGCCGATGGCGTCGCCGATCGGACCCAGCACCTGCGGCGTGCAACGAAGGCTGTACGCGTCCTGGACCCGATCGGGAGAGGAGTCGATGAGATGGCTTCCCTCCACCAGGGCCCGAAGGCGCGCCGCCACTTCCACCTGTCCGGGCTGTGCGTTCGCCTCGTTCAGCGCCGGGTGGAAAGCCTCGGAGAGGGCGCGCAATCCCTCCAGCGAGAGAGCAGCCGCGATCAGGGCGTGCTCGAGCAACCGTTCCCCATCGTGCGTGGCGAGCGCGCCAGCCGCCACCATAAAGGTGGTGCCGTTGGTGAGGGCGAGACCCTCCTTGGCCTCCGGCACCAGCCGCGGGAGCCCGACGCGGCTCATCGCTTCCGCGCCGCTCAGCAGCTCGTCGCCGCACCACGCGCGCCCGCTGTAGCCCCCATTGCCGCCGCCCGGGTCGCGGGTGAGCACCGCCGCGATGTGCGCGAGGGGCGCCAGGTCGCCGCTCGCGCCTAGCGAGCCCTTGGCAGGCACGTACGGAGTGACTCCGGCGTTCAGCATGCCGATGTAGCTCTCGGCAAGCTCGGGACGGACCCCCGAGCACCCGCGGGCCAACGTGTTGGCCCGGATCACCATCATCGCGCGAACCAGATCGGCCGGCAGCGGAGGGCCGACGCCCGAGCAACAGTTCAGGATGACGTTGCGGGAGAGGGTGCTCGCCTGCTCGGGGGCGATGCGGCGGCGCGCGAGGGGCCCGAAGCCGGTGTTTACCCCGTAGATTACCCGTTCGCCGCGCCGTACCGTCTCCGCCACCCACTCCCGACTCTTCTGCATGCGGGCGCGGATCGCATCGGACAGGGGGGCGATTCGCTCCCCCCGGCGCGCCACGGCCACCACCTGATCGATCGATAGCTCGCTTCCGGTGAGCTGTATCATCCCCCTCGACGCGCAGCGGCTCTTGGCTGACTCGCCCGGCCGGGCGCGGCACAAGGTACGCGCCCCTCTCGGGGGGAGCCAGAAGCTCCCCCGTTGCACGGAGGATGCCTCGACTCCCATCGTGCGACCGGTCCGTGGCCGCGGCCGAGACGGCGACGGGCGGCCGCGAGGCGTGGGGGACCCACGAGAGGTCCCCACACGAGCGGCGGTCATCTACCGCGGGTAGGAAGCGTGGCGAACGTCATACATCCGCCGTGTTCGCCCCTTGGAACTCGGAGCGGGAATCCGTGAACCGAGAGGAGCTCCTCGCCACCGCCGCGGAGCCCGGGGCCGTGTGGGACTTCATCATCGTCGGCGGCGGAGCCACGGGTCTCGGTACGGCGGTCGAGGCCGCGTCGCGAGGCTACCGCGCCCTCCTCCTCGAACAGAGTGACTTCGCCAAGGGAACCTCCAGTCGGAGCACCAAGCTCGTTCACGGCGGCGTCCGCTACCTGCGCCAGGGGAACCTCGCGCTTGTTCTCGAGGCGCTGCGGGAGCGAGGGCTGCTCATTCGCAACGCGCCGCACCTGGTGAGCAACCTCTCCTTCATCGTCCCTACCTACGACTGGTGGGAAGGCCCCTTCTACGGGATCGGCCTGAAGCTGTACGACAAGCTGGCCGGGCACCTCGGGCTCGGCCCGTCCCGGCTGCTCTCACGCGAGGAGACGCTGGAGCATATTCCGACGCTCGAGCCCGGCGGCCTGCGCGGCGGGGTGATCTACTACGACGGGCAGTTCGACGACGCGCGACTCGCCATGGCGCTGGCCCTCACGCTGGCCGATCTCGGGGGGGTGCCGCTCAACTACATGCGGGTGGTCTCGCTGGTGAAGCGGGGTGGCATCGTGCGTGGCGTGGTGGCGCGCGACGAGGAGACGGGACGCGAACACGAGCTGAGCGCGCGGGTGGTGATCAACGCCACCGGCGTCTTCGCGGACGCGATGCGGAGGATGGACGAGCCGGACGCGGCGCCGATCCTCTCGCCGAGCCAGGGCATACACCTCGTCCTCGACCGGAGCTTCCAGCCCGGCGACAGCGCGATCATGGTCCCCCACACCGATGACGGGCGTGTCCTTTTCGCCGTCCCGTGGCACGAGCGGGTCGTGGTCGGCACGACGGACACGCCGATGAAGGAGGTCTCGCTCGAACCCCGCCCACTGGGCGAGGAGATCGAGTTCCTCCTCACGCACGCCGCCCGCTACCTCACGAAGGATCCGGCCCCGGAGGACGTGCTCAGCGCCTTCGCCGGCCTGAGGCCGCTGGTCAGCGCGGGCGATGGGGGCGACACGGCTTCGCTCTCGCGCGACCACACCCTGCTCATCTCGACCTCCGGACTCGTGACGATCACCGGCGGGAAGTGGACGACGTACCGAAAGATGGGGGAGGACACGGTGCGGGAGGCGATCCACGTGGCCGGCCTCGAGGATCGTCCGTCACGCACGGAGAGCCTGCACCTGCACGGCTGGGCCGAGGAGATCGACGCCGCGGGGCCCTTCGCATCGTACGGTACCGACGCAGCGGCGGTGAAGGAGCTGACCCGCGGGCGGCCGGAGCTGGCCGAGCCGCTCCACCCTTCCCTCCCCTACCGGAGGTGCGAGGTGGTGTGGGCGGTGCGAAGCGAGATGGCACGAACGGTCGAGGATGTGCTCGCTAGGCGAACGAGGGCGCTCCTCCTCGATGCGCGCGCCAGCCGGGAGGCCGCGCCCGAGGTGGCACGTCTCATGGGGAGCGAGCTGGGACGCGAGGAAGGCTGGGCCGCCGCCCAGGTGGCCGAGTACGAGGAGCTGGCCAAGGGGTATTTGCCGGCCTAGTCCGTCGTGCCCCCACCATTCTCGGGGAGGGAAACAAACGCCCGCCGGCGGGTATCTGGGTTATCCCCCCAGGATAGGAGACTGCCTGCATGCCTCGTCCGCGATGCCGGTTCCCGTCTATGGGAGCCCTCGCGCTGGCCGGCGTGATTCCGGTCCTCTCCGCGTGCGGCGACGACGGACTCGTTGCGCCTGACGGTCCCGGGCCGCCTCCGACGCCGAGCCGGATCGTCTTCGAGTCCGAGCGTGATGGGAACACCGAGATCTACATCATGGACTCCGACGGCTCGAACACGCGCCGTCTGACCCAGAACCTGGCGATCGACGAGTTCCCGGACTTCTCGCCGGACGGCAGGCGGATCGTTTTCGATTCGGAGCGAGATGGAAACTTCGACATCTTCGTGATCGACGCCGAGGGTCCGGACATCGTCAAGCTCACTGCCCATCTCGCCCCGGATGTCCAGCCGGCATGGTCGCCCGACGGAGACAGGATCGCGTTCGCCAGCAGCCGCGAAGGGAGCCTCGACATCTTCGTGATGAACTCCGACGGCACCGGACTGCTCCGCCTCACCGACAGGCCGGAGGCCGAGCGTCATCCGGTGTGGGCGCCGGACGGGACCCAGATCGCGTTCGAGAGCGCCCTCCCCTTCCGCAACGTGGAGATCTTCGTCATGAGGGCCAGCGGTACCGATGCACACCAAGTCACCGTCGGTGGCGGAGACAAGATGTGGCCCGCCTGGTCGCCAGACGGGACCCAGATCGCGTATGCCGGTCTGCGCGGGTCTCCCAGTGGACTTGCCGTGTGGGACATCTGGGTGATGGACATCGGCGGGGCCACTCTGCTGAACCTGACGGATGACCTGGCCCGTGACACCGGTCCCGCCTGGTCGCCGGACGGAACGCAGCTGGTCTTCACCAGCACGCGTGGCGCGACCGGGAGCCAGCTGTTCGTCATGAACGCCGACGGAAGCGGAGTGAGACAGCTCACCGGCGAGGGAGCCCGCACTGCCGCCTGGCGCTGACGACGCCCGCTCGAGCGTGACCCGACTCTCTCCTATTGGAGCCAGGTCGCGTAGAGCTCGGGACGACGGTCCCGCCAGAAGAGCCGCCGAGCGGTCGACTCGACACAGCGCCCCAGGTCCACGTCCGCCAGCACGATCTCGTCCTTCCCTTGTCCGCCGCGCGCTATCACCTGGCCCTCCGGGTCGACGACGAAGGATTCTCCCGCGAACGTGAGCCGTCCTTCGCTTCCCACGCGGTTGCAGAGGGCCGCGTAGTACCCGTTCTGGAAGGCGGCCGTTCGCACCTCCGCCTCGTACAGCCCCTCGGGCCATTCCCCGACCGTGCCGGCCTGGGGAATCGCCACGAGCTCGGCGCCCACGACGCCGAGTGCCCGCATGTACTCCGGGTAGTGGCGGTCGTAGCAGATGGCGACGCCGATGCGCCCGGCCCGGGTCTCGTACACCGGCGCCCCTCGGTCTCCGGGATGGTAGTAGGCCTGCTCATGGAAGCCCGCGAAGTCCGTGATGTGAATCATGCGCGTGACGCCGAGCAGCGTCCCGTCGGCGTCGAAGACGGGGGATGCATCGAAGCACCGTCCCCGGCCATCCACTTCGTACAGGTTGAAGACGGTGACGAGGGACAGCTCGCGCGCCCGGGCCGAGACGCGCTGTGTAGTCGGCCCCGGGATCGGCTCGGCGTGCGCGTTCGCCTCCTCGCATCGCTCGTACTGCGGATAGAAGCGGTCGATCGCAAGCTCGGGGAAGATCGCCAGCGAGGCCCCCACCTCCGCCGCCCGCCCCATCGCCGAGAGGGCCCGCTCGAGATTCTCCCCGCGCTCAGGGCCGGCGTGCTGCTGGATCAGCGCTATGCGCATTCGAACCTCCCTCTCACAGCATCGGCTGCGAGCCGATCTCGGGATGCCTGCGCACGAAGTCCACCAGGCGGTCCACATAGGAAGGAAGGGGCGGCACACGGATCCCGCTCGCCTCGAGATCCGCCTGAGCGTTCGTCGTTGCGTAGTAGGTCGGATGGACGCCGTAGTCGAGCGCGGCGGACGGAATGCCCATGAGCCGGTACACCCCCGGCACATGGTCTATCGCGCCCTTCGCCAATCGCAGGGGAAGCGGAAGGCGAACGAGGCGCCGTCCCGTCGCCCGCGCCAGCTCCTTCAGAGTTTCATCGACCGTCAGCGGCTCCGGGTCGGCCAGGTGATACACCTTGCCGCGCGACTGCGGGATGCGGCTCAGGTGGGCCAGCGCCTCGACGACGAAGTCCCGCGGCACGACGTTCAGTCGCGTGCGCGTCGCATCGCCGACGACCGGCATGACGGCGATCCTGGGCTGGCGCAGCAGCCACCGCATCACGAAATACGGCCCGTTGTACCGCTGCGTCTCGCCCGTCCGGCTGTCTCCGACCACGATCGCCGGTCGGTAGATCGTGGCCGGCAGCCCCTGCTCCATTCGCTCCCGCACCTCGACCTCGGCGAGGAACTTCGTCTGCTCATAGAAGTTGTTGAAGGACTGTCCCTTGTCGAGATCCTCCTCGGTAAAGATGCCGGCGTAGCGACCGCTCACGTAGCAGGTGCTCATGTGGTGGAAGCGCTCGAGGGCCCCGCAGCGGGCCGCGAAGTCGAGCACGTTGCGGGTTCCCTCCACGTTCACCCGCTGACCGAGCTCGAGCGACAGGCTCAGGTCGTATGCCGCGGCGAGATGATAGATCTCGTCCATCTCCGACCCGATGTCGCCCGCGTCACCGAGCCCGAGGTCCGGCCTGGCGATGTCACCTTCGATCAGACGGATTCGGCCGCGCAGAGACCGCTCCGCCAGGGCGAGCTCCTCGGCGCGCCGGCGCGCCACCCCCACGTACTGCGATTGCACCAGACAGACGGCGGTGGCGTCCCGGGCTCGCGCGAGGATGCGGGGAAGGAGCTCCGAGCCGAGAAGGCCGGGGAAGCCGGTGAAGAAGAGGGTGGACATGGCAACAACTTATCCCGAGCAGCCGGGTGCGGAACACTCGCCTCGCCGGGGCCGATCGTGTGCCGTATAGTCGGGCCATGGCGATCCTTCGACACGTCTTCCTGAAGGCCTCGCGCAGCGCTTGGCTGGCCGAGCGCCTCGGCCGGCGCGGTTTCACCCGTCGGGCGGTCCGCCGCTTCATGCCCGGGGAGCGGCTCGAGGATGCCCTCGCCGCAGCCGCGGAGCTGAGAGCAGCCGGTCTATCGACCGTCCTCACCCTCCTCGGAGAGAATGTGACTGACACGGCCGAGGCGGAGCGCATCCAGGCCCACTATCACGAGGCCCTCTCCGGACTCGCGGCATCGAACTCCGGGGGGCACATCTCCGTTAAGCTGACACACCTCGGGCTTGACGTGGATCGCCGGCTCGCCGAGAGCAGCGTGCACAGCCTGGCCGAGCGCGCCGCCGAGCTCGGGAGCTTCCTGTGGATCGACATGGAGGGGAGCGAGCATACCGACGTGACCCTCGACATCTACCGCATGGTACGGTCGGCCCAGGTTGGGGTAGGTGTCTGTCTACAGGCGTACCTGCATCGCACGGAGGGCGACCTGCGGAGCCTCCTTCCTCTCGAGCCAGCGATCCGGCTGGTGAAGGGAGCGTACCAGGAGCCATCCAACATTGCGATACGGCGCAAGCGCGAGGTAGACCGCAACTACGTGCGCCTCGCCGAGCTGCTGCTCGAGGCGTGCCGGGAGCAGGGGATCCGTCCGGCATTCGCCACGCACGACGGACGCATGATCCACGAGATTCGCCGCACAGCCGAGGGGATGGGCATCCGATCCGACGCGTTCGAGTTCCAGATGCTGTACGGCATCCGGCGCGAAGAGCAGATGCGGCTGGCAGCGGAGGGGTTCCCGATGCGGGTGCTGATCAGCTACGGGGACGGGTGGTTCCCGTGGTACATGCGGCGGCTGGCCGAGCGGCCGGCGAACGTGTGGTTCGTCGTGCGCAGCCTGGTGGCGCGGTAGCTGCTCGGTCCGTCTTCCCTGTTGCCACCTTCCCTATTGCCACGCCTGATATATTCTGGCTCTGGCCGGGCGCCGGATGCGTTCCCGTCCATCACGTGGCAAAGCACGAGGATCCGATCCGATGGGCAAGCCGGCAAGCGAGCGAATCGTTTCTCTGGATCTCGATCTCCCGATCTGGGACCGCTTCTTCCTGATCTCGCCGCTCGCTGTGATCGGGACGCGGGAACCCGGCGGCGGCTACGATCTGGCCCCGAAGCACCTGGTCACACCGCTCGGTTGGGAGAACTACTTCGGCTTCGTATGCACCCCACGACACGCGACGTATCGCAACGCGGAGCGGGAGCGGGCCTTCACCGTGAGCTTCCCACGACCGGATCAGGTGGTGCTGGCGTCCCTGATGGCGACGCCCCGGTGCGACGACGAGACCAAGCCCACCCTCCTCGCGCTGCCGACCGTATCCGCCACCGCGGTGGATGGCGTATTCCTCGAAGACGCCTATGTGCGTCTCGAGTGCGAGCTCCACCGGGTGATCGACGGCTTCGGCTCGAGCGGCCTGATCGCGGGGCGGATCGTCGCCGCCCACGTGCCGGAAGAGGCGCTGCGGCTGGAGGACGAGGATCCCCAGGACCTCCTTACCCGATGTCCCCTCCTCGCCTACCTGCCTCCGGGCCGTTACGCCTGCATCGATCGAAGCTTCGCCTTCCCCCTACCGGCCGGGATCCGGATCTAGAGAGATCGGAGATGCGTTCGCGTACGGCAAGCCGTCTGCTCGACCATCTCCGCGGCCGTCGACATGCGATGGTCGGCCTGCTCGAGCGCCTGGCGGTCCTGGAGTCCCCGTCCAAGGACCCGGCCGCGCAGCTGCGAGTGCAGTCGATCCTGCAGCAGGAGTTCCGGCGGATGGGCTTCCGTGTGCGGCGCGTGCGCGGTCGGTCGACCGGAGGGTCGCTGCTCGCCGTGCCGGAGGAGCGAAAGCCAGGCGAGCCGCTCCAACTCCTTCTCGGCCACTGCGACACCGTGTGGCCGGTCGGGACCCTGGATCGCATGCCGGTGGTCTGTCGCGGCGGCCGACTGTATGGTCCCGGCGTGTTCGACATGAAGGGTGGCCTGGTCGTGATGGTCTTCGCGCTCGAGGCGCTTCGATCGGTCGGCTGCGAACCTTCCGTTTCCCCTGTTGTCTTCGTCAACTCCGATGAGGAGATCGGCAGCCCCGAGTCCACTCCGCACATCCGTCGGCTGGCCAGAGCCTCGGACCGCGTCTACGTCCTCGAGCCGGCGCTTGGCCCTTCCGGCAAGCTGAAGACGGCGCGCAAGGGCGGAGGCCACTTCCTGGTGCGCATCATGGGAAAGGCCGCGCACGCGGGGCTCGAGCCGGAAAAAGGCGCGAGCGCCATCCTCGAGCTCTCCCACGTGATCCAGGAGCTCTATGCGCTCAACGATCCCGCCAGGGGGATCACCGTGAACGTCGGGATGATCGACGGCGGTGTCCGCCCAAACGTCGTGGCACCGGAGAGCACGGCGACGGTGGATGTGAGGATCCTCAGCATGGAGGACGGGCGCCGGGTGGAGAGGGCGATTCGCAACCTGCGGGCCAGGACGCCGGGCACACGCCTGATGGTGGAGGGAGGCATCAATCGCCCGCCGCTCGAGAGGACGCCGAGGAACCGCCGTCTGTGGGAGGCGGCGTGCGAAGCCGCCTCCGAGCTCGGCCTCGAGGTGGAGGAGGCCACGGCGGGTGGCGGGTCAGACGGGAACACCGCCAGTCTATACGCTCCCACTCTGGACGGCCTCGGGCCAGTGGGAGATGGGGCGCACGCCGACCGGGAGCATGTCGAGGTGGACAGCTTGGTCGAGCGCTCCGCCCTGCTTGCCCGTCTGCTGGTCGAGCCGAGGCTTGGGAACAGTGCCCGCCTTCACTCGTCCGCGTGACCCGTACGCTGGAGCCGGTCGTCGAGGTTCGGTCCCGTCTGGCTGGGCCTGGAGCACGAAGGGCATTCGGGGCGCTCGCCTCGCCCGACCGAGGGCCAGACCATCGCTCGGTTCGATAGGCCTCCCCGACGCAGCACGGCCCGGTCCTCCCGGACCGGGCCGTACCTCCGCCCCTGTGCTGTGCGGCGAGCTGTGCCCTGCGCTACTTCAGCGCCTCACCTGCCGGCGCAGGGATTCGCCCCGCACGGATTCGCCCCGCACGGATTGGCGGCGCACGGGTTCGCCGCGCATGGATTCGCCGCACACGGATTCGCCGCACCGGCTGCGGGAGGCGTGAAGTCCTTCTGGATGTCTTCCACGTACGCGCTGAGCGCCGCCAGCTCGACCGACCCCCAGTCGAGCGGTTCGTTCATCATCGGGATGACCATGCACAGCTGGACCATCTCGGCGGCGGTCACCTGCTCGAGGCCCGCTCGATCCTTCGCCATCTGCACCGTGTGGGGGTACGGCTCGGCGAAGGTGGCGTTCATGAGCTGATAGTTTACGTGGCAGGTGGCGCATGCGGTCGTCCCGGGCCCGCTGAGAGACTTGTCGTTCCACAGGTCACGACCCAGCGCGATGAGCTGCGCCGGCGAGTTCCCGCCCGAGCTCAGCTCACGGTCACCCTGCATGACCTTGGCAGGATCGATGGTTGCCTGGGCGGCCGCACAGGGGTTGGCCGCGCA
>JBHIAV010000010.1:0-75744 GCA_046758745.1 Gemmatimonadota bacterium | reverse complement strand
CGCAATGCGGGGTGGAGCAGTCTGGTAGCTCGTCGGGCTCATAACCCGAAGGTCGCAGGTTCGAATCCTGCCCCCGCTACTGGGCATGGTGAGCCGATGCGGCCGGGGATTCCCGGCCGCCTTTTTTGGCGGCTCCGTCGGAGCGATGGCCGATGCGTCGCGGGGGAAGCGGCTCGGCTGCGGCGGGGGTGCCGGGCGGCGGGGAAGAATCCCGCGCCGCGGGGCAGGGTAGCTCAGCCTGGTAGAGCAAGGGACTCATAAGCCCTGGGTCGTGGGTTCAAATCCCACCCCTGCCATCCATATGTAACAGTTCTAATTACGGCGTGCTGTATGAAGTTGTTCCTCAAGAAAGGCCGAACGCGATGACCATACCGATGAGCTGGAAGATCTTCCTCACGATCTCTCTCGTTCCGATCGCCGGGATCGTCGTGTCGCTCATCGCCGGCCGGCTTCCGCTACGCAAGCCGGACAGCTGAGAGCGCGCGAGGGGGCGGGATCGTGTCGGGCCCGACGGGTTCCGTCGCGCCCTGCGGCCCGCCCCTTCCTTCCCGCATGCTGATCGCCAGGGAGGGCAGGCCGTTCATCCTCCTCTTCGGGGTGCTGGCACTCGTTACCGTCGGTCTGGCAGCCATCGTGGGAGGGTGGGCGGCTTGGGTGGTCGCCGCACTGTCGCTCCTGCTTACCGGGTTCATGCTCTTCTTCTTCCGGGACCCTCCCCGAGGTGGACCGCGAGCTCCCGATTTGGTGCTCGCGGCTGGTGATGGTCGGGTGATTCGCGTCGATACGGTCGAAGAGCCGACCTACCTGGTCGGTCCGGCGCGCCGCGTCGCCGTGTTCCTGTCGCTTTTCGACGTGCACGTGAATCGCTACCCGGTCGGAGGCGTGGTGGAGCATCGGTGCGAACGCCCGGGAGGCTACGATCCGGCTTTCCGCGAGGCCGCTGGCGAGGGAAACGCCCAGCTGAGCGTGGGGATCCGCACGCCCGCCGGGTGCCCGGTTCTCGTGAGGCAGATCGCGGGTCTGATAGCCCGGCGGATCGTGAACTATGCGACGGAAGGAGAAGCCGTCGAGCAGGGCGCGCGCATGGGTCTCATCCGGTTCGGCTCTCGTGTCGAGGTCTTCCTCCCCCTCTCGGCCGAGGTCCTGGTGGCGCCGGGAGCCCGGTCTACCGGCGGGGTCACGGTTCTCGCGCGGCTGCATGGAGAGAAGGTCGGTTGAGGACGGGGCGAATACGGGAAGCATCGGGCCTGCATGAGGGGCCACCGGCCCGTGGGGAAGAGGCTCTGCGGCGACCGGGAACGATGCGTCTCACCCGGGCTGTCCTGATCCTGCCGAGCGCCTTCACCCTGGGGAGCCTTTTCTTCGGCTTTTGGGCGATCATCCTCGCGCTTCGGGGCTCCCTCGCGCTGGCGGGCTGGCTGGTCGTGTACGCGGCCGTTCTGGATTGGATGGACGGACGCGTCGCCCGCTTCTCGCGTACGCACACGCGGTTCGGTGCAGAGCTCGACTCTCTGGCCGACCTGGTGAGCTTCGGCCTGGCCCCCTCCCTCATCGTTTACCGGGCGCTGTTCGAGGAGGGCGAGTGGTCGTGGATCGTGTGCTTCCTCTTCGTGGCCGCGGTGGCGCTTCGGCTGGCCCGCTTCAATGTCGAGCAGGGAGGACGGGCTCTCGTACACTACCTGGGTCTTCCGTCTCCCGCCGCGGGGGGAGTACTGGCCACCTATTATGCCTTCACGGGTACGGAATTCTTCGGATCCCATCTCGCCGAATGGCCGTGGCCTCGAGTCGGGGCGATCGGGCTGGTGGTGCTGAGCGCTCTCATGTTGAGCCACGTACCGTACCCGGTCCTGAGGCCCGGGACGCGAGACGCCGGGCGCCGGGCCATCCTCCTGGTCATGCTCGTCTCCCTCGGCCTCGTCGTGTGGAGGCCGGCCGAAGCGGCGTTTCCCGTGACGGTGAGCTACGTGGCGTATGGGCTGGCCCGCGCCTTCGTCCTGGAAGTGGCGGAGCAGCTGTCGGGGCCTGATCCGGTGGAGGAGGAGATGAGGGCGCCGGGCGCGGAGCGGGAGGTCGATTGGCGGTGAGGATCTCCGATTCGAGAGGGGTTCGACGGCCGGCCGACGTCGAAGCCGGACCAGATGACGCGTCGTCTCGCGATGTGCCGGTGCGGGTGCTGATTCGCCTGTCGGGAGAGATCACCACCAAGGCCAGACGGGCACGGGCGCGCTTTCTGCGCACGCTCGCCGACAACCTTCGGGAAGCCGGCCACGCCGGAGGGTGGGATTGCCGGGTGTCGGACGAGTGGAGCCGGCTTTTCCTGGAGGCTCCCGACGTCGGAGTTCTCGAGCAGATCGCGCGGGTGTTCGGGATCAGCTCGTTCTCCGTCGTCGAGGCGGAGTGTGCAGCGCGCCTCGAGGAGATCGTGCGGGTGGGCGCGGAGCTGTACGGGGAGCGCGTGCGCGGGCGTCGGTTCGCGGTACGTGCCCGTAGATCCGGTCGTCACCCCTTCGACTCCCAGGACGTGATGCGCGAGCTCGGGGCCGCCCTGAATCGGGAGGCGGTCGTCGATCTGGAGGAGCCCGAGATCGAGGTGCAGGTGGAGGTGCGCGGCGGACGAGCCTACCTCTACTCCGAGCGCGTGCTGGGTGCGGGCGGGCTCCCCCTCGGAGTGCAGAGGCGTGCCGTGGCCCTCCTATCCGGGGGCTTCGACTCGGCGGTGGCAGCGTGGATGATGCTTCGCCGCGGGGTGGCGCTGGATTACGCCTTCTGCAATCTCGGCGGAGGCGCGTACCGGCGGCTGGTCCTCGAGGTGGCGAAGTCGCTCGCCGACCGCTGGAGCTTCGGCACCCAGCCGGAGATGCACATCCTCGACTTCGGGCCGGTGGCGGGGGAGCTGCGGGCGAAGGTTCGACCGGGCTACCAGCAGCTGGTGCTGAAGCGATGGATGTACCGGGCCGCCTCCCGGATCGCGGCGGAACGCGGCGCAGATGCGATCGTCACCGGCGAGGCGGTGGGACAGGTCTCCTCGCAGACGCTGACCAACCTGCGGGCGATCGAAGAGGCGGCGGAGGTGCCGGTCCTTCGGCCACTCGTCGGATTCGACAAAGGGGAGATCATCCAGCGGGCTCGCGACATCGGCACGCATGACCTCTCGTCGAGGGTGCGGGAGTACTGCGCGATCTCGCCGGGCCGGCCGGTGACAGCGGCTCGGCCCGAGGCGGTCGGTAGGGAGGAGGCCGCTCTGGACCCGTCCATCTTGGAAACGGTGCTTGCCGGGCGTGATGTCTTGGCACTCCGCTCGCTCGACACGATGGACATCGTGGCCCCGGCCCTCTTCGTCGAGGACGTGCCCGAGGGGGCCATCGTGATCGATACGCGAGAGGAGGCGGAGTACCGCAGCTGGCACTGGCCGGGCTCGATCCGCCGTGACTTCGATGAGCTGCTCCGGCGATACGGCGAGCTGGATCGAGACGAGGAATACGTGCTGTACTGCGCCCAGGGACTCCGGAGCGGGCAACTCGCCGAGCGCATGCAGGCTGCCGGTTACGAGGCATACAGTTTCCGCGGCGGCTTGCCGGGACTCCGCCGCCTGGCCGCGAGGAGAGGCCTCGTGAGGGTCGACGTGGGGAGCGAGGACTCGTGATCGCGGGCCGGCAACCGGCCGGCGGCCCCGCGAAGGAAGGGGGAACCCCCGGTGGGATGGCCCTCCTGGAACGGGTACGCGCCGGGGGGAGGGTGCCGACGCACGTCGCCCTCATCATGGACGGCAACGGCCGGTGGGCGCGGGAGCGCGGTCTCCCGCGCTGGATGGGCCACCGGGAAGGGATGAAGGCGGTTCGCGAGACCGTCGAAGGTGCGATCGCCGCCGGCGTTGCGCACCTCACCCTGTACGCCTTCTCCCGCGAGAACTGGGAGCGTCCCGTGGAGGAGGTGTCCGCTCTCATGAACCTTCTATGCGAGTATGCGGAGCGGGAGCGGGATGAGCTCCAGCGCAACGGGGTCAGGGTGAAGGTCTTCGGCGACCTCGAGCGCCTGACGGAGAGTGCCCGGAGAGCGGTGGCCGATCTGGAGGAGGCCACGGCGAACGAGACGCTGCTGAAGCTCAGCCTGGCGATCAGCTACGGCTCACGTGCGGAGATCGTGCGGGCGGCGCGCCGCCTGGCGGAACGTGCGGCGCGCGGTGAGCTTCGACCGGACGCCATCACGGAGGCGCGTTTCGAGGACGAGCTCCTCACGGCCGGCTCTCCCGATCCCGACCTGCTCGTTCGCACGTCCGGAGAGTACCGGATCTCGAATTTCCTGCTGTGGCAGATCGCATACGCCGAGCTGTACGTGACACCGGTCCTGTGGCCCGACTTTCGAAGGGAAGACCTGTACGAGGCGATCCTCGACTTCCAGGGGCGCGAGCGGCGCTTCGGGAGGGTCGAGGCTTGACCCCGATCGAAGCCGCCGGCGCCCCGCGATGACGCCGATGGAGCGGGCCGAAGCCGCGGGTGCCCGCGTCAGGCGCGCCGACCTCGGCCGCCGGCTGCTCGTCGCGGTCGCGGGCATCCCGCTGGCCATCATCATCGTGTACGCAGGGGGGCTGGCCTTCGCCCTCGGCCTCGGCGTCCTCGCCGCCACCGCCATGTGGGAGTACGCCCGCATGATGGCCAACCGGGGGCTCCGCGTGCCCCTGTCGATCGGCACCGTCGGAGCAGCTCTCCTGCCGCTGGTGGTTCTCTACCTCGGCTCTCGGGGTGCGTGGAGCGCGGTGGCCCTGCTCCTCCTGGTGGGGACCGGATACGGGATGCTCCGTTGCCCTCCGGCGGAGGGGCCGATCACCACCGCCGCGGTGACGGTGCTCGGGGTCCTCTACCTGGGCGGCTTGCTCAGCTTCGGCGTGCCGCTGCGGGAGTCCCTGCTGAGCGGGCGGACGGAGGGGACTCTGCTCTTCTTCCTGCCGGTGGCGCTCACCTGGCTGGCCGACACGGCGGCGTATTTCGGCGGGCGCCGGTTCGGGCGGCGCAGGCTGGCTCCCCGGATCAGCCCGAACAAGACGATAGAAGGGGCGGCGGCGGCCGTGGTGGCGGGGCCCGTGGGGGCGATGCTCTTCGGCCTGTGGATCCTCCCGGCGATCGGCGACAGGCTCGGGCCGGCCGGCTTGGTCGCCCTCGGTCTCGTCGTCTCGGGGGCGGCCATTCTCGGTGACCTCGTGGAGTCGGCGCTGAAGCGCGAGTGCGCCGTCAAGGACTCCTCCAATCTCCTTCCCGGTCACGGCGGGTTGCTGGATCGCCTGGATTCCCTGCTGTGGTCGATCCCCGCGGCCTACCTCTTTCTCGCCTTGGTGATCTAGGTGGGCCGGGAGACGGGAGCGAGCGGCGTGGTGGTCCTGGGGGCCACGGGATCCATCGGACGGTCGACGCTCAACGTGATCCGGCGTCACCCGGAGCGGTTCCGAGTCGTGGGTCTCACCGCGGGCCGGCGTGCCGTGGAGCTCGACGGGCTGGCCATGGAGTTCGAGCCCGACTTCGTGGTGCTGGCTGAATCCCCCCCGGCGCGCTTCCGTCCGCGCTGGCGCGGGGAGTGGCGACGTGGGGATGACGCTGTAGCCGAGGCGGCGGTGGAAGGGGGCGCCTCGATCGTGGTGAACGGCTTGGTAGGGATCGCCGGCCTTCCCCCCACGCTGCGTGCGCTCGAGGCGGGGAGGCGCCTTGCCCTGGCGAACAAGGAGTCGCTGGTGGCGGGAGGAGAGCTTGTGCTGGAGGCCCGTCGCCGGGGCGGGGCCGAGCTGATCCCGGTGGACAGCGAGCATAGCGCGATTCACCAGTGTCTGGCAGGCCGGTCGGCGAGCGAAGTGCATCGTCTCATCCTCACGGCTTCGGGCGGTCCCTTTCGCACCACTCCCGGGGCCGAATTCGCGCGCATCCGCCCTGCCGACGCACTGGCACATCCGACGTGGAGCATGGGGGACAAGATCAGTGTCGATTCGGCCACGCTGGCGAACAAGGCGCTCGAGGTGATCGAGGCCCACATCCTGTTCGGGGTGGAGTACGATCGGATCGAGGTGGTGGTGCACCCGGCGTCGATCGTGCATTCCTTCGTCGAGCTACGGGACGGCTCCACCCTGGCACAGCTCGGCTACCCTACGATGGAGCTTCCCATCCGGTACGCCCTCTCGGAGCCCGAGAGGCTGGCGGACGAGTTCCGGCCTTTCGACCCGGTGGCGGTGAGCCCGCTCACCTTCGAGCGGCTGAGGACGGAGGACTTCCCGATGTTCAACCTTGGCATAGCGGCCGGACGTGCCGGTGGTACCCATCCCGCGACCTACAGCGCGGCGAACGAGGTGGCCGTGCGGGCGTTCCTGGACGGCCGAGTGAGCTTTCCCGAGATTGCGGGGATCGTCGCGCGGGCGCTGGAGCGTCTCCCTCCGCGCCCGTTGAGCGGGCTGGAGGATGTGTGGGAGGCCGACCGGGCGGCTCGCCGGATTGCGCTCCAGTCGGTCGAGCAGACGGCCATGGCCCGGAACCTGCCGCGGGCTGGGGGGTGAAAGCTGGACCGCGCGGCCGGGGGTGGAGCGGCACGTTCGCTCCGTGCGCTGCCGGGCCGCCATGTCCGATACCCCCGCGTCCGCGGATGTCACCGAATCTAGTCCACGCGTCGACCCGGAACCGGAATACCGCACCGTAGATGGTCACCACGATCCTCGCCACCGCCCTGGTCCTCGGCGTTCTCATCTTTGTGCACGAGCTGGGACACTTCTGGGCCGCCAAGGCGGTCGATATCGAGGTGCACCGCTTCGCCATTGGCTTCGGGCCCAAGCTCTTCGGCTTCACCCGAGGAGAGACGGAGTATCTGGTGGCGGCAATCCCGTTCGGCGGTTACGTGAAGATGGCGGGGATGGGGGAGGAGGAGGCGTTGGCGCCGCTCGAGGGTCCGGCCGCGCCCGTCGAGCGCGCTCCGTCACCCCGGGACTTCGACGCCAAGCCGTTGTGGGCCAGGGTCGTCGTGGTGTCGGCCGGCGTCGTGATGAACCTCCTTTTCGCCTTCGCCGCGTTCTCCGCCTACGCGCGCGTCCAGGGGATGAGGGTCCCCATCGTCGGTCAGGTCGTCCCGGGCTCGCCGGCCGAGGCGGCGGGCCTACTGCCGGGGGACCGGATCCTGTCCGTCGAGGGTGTGGCGGTGCGCGACTTTTCCGAGGTGACGATGTCGATCGAGCCGCGGGCCGGCGAAGAGCTCACCCTCACGGTGGCGCGGGGAGGACGCACTCTCGAGCTGCTCGTTCGTCCCGACAGCGCGATGATCTACAGCGAGGTGCTCGGCGACTCGGTCGTGATCGGTCAGATCGGGGTGGCGCGGGACCCGTCCAGCTTCCGGCTCCTCGGGTGGGGGCAGGCGTTGGTCGAGGGGATGCACCGGACCGGGTACTGGACCCGCTCGATCGTCGATTTCGTCATCCAGCTGGTGACCGGGCACACCTCGGCCAGGGAGCTCGGAGGCCCGATCCTGATCGGTCAGCTCTCGGGCCAGTTCGCGCGTCTGGGGCTCTGGCCGTTCCTCAACTTCATGGCCATCATCAGCATCAACCTGGCCGTCCTGAACCTCCTGCCGATTCCGGTGCTCGATGGAGGTCACCTCCTCTTCCTGGCAGTGGAAGGCGTGCGCGGAAGAGCGCTGAGCGTGGAGCAGAGGATGAGGCTCACGCAGGTGGGGTTGGTGTTGATCGTGGGTCTCATGGTGTGGGCCTTCGCGAACGACATCCTGCGGATCATCCCCTGAGAAGGGCGGCTGTCCCGCGAGAGGGGCAGCCGCGGCCGCATCCCCTGAGAAGCGCGGCTCCCCCACGAAAGCGGCAGCCTCCGTGTGCCGGGACACGGAGGAGATCGGCCGGGACGACGATCCCCTACAGGGCGGGGAGCGCCTTCCCGCAGAGCGATCACAGAGAGAGCGCGAGCTGTGCGCCGTGCCGGGCGCGGCGCACGAGGTCCCCCACCTCGTAGAACGGGGAGGGCGTCGCCTGCCCGGCCACGAACAGCCCGCCCCGAAAGCCCGAGCCGTCGAGCCGCTGCTCCACCGTCGCCCGGGCGAGCGCCGGGTCGTTGCACTCAAAGCTCAGGTGGGCCAGAAGGATGCCGCCGAGGCCGGGGTGGACGAGGTCGGCCGCCAGCTCGCCGGCCAGGCGGTTCGACAGGTGGCCCCGGGATCCCCCGATGCGCTGCTTGATCGACCATGGGTATGGCCCGTCTCGCAGCCGCAGCTCGTCGTGGTTCGCCTCGAGGACGAGGATATGACAGCCGGCGAGGGCCGACCTGACCGGCCCGGTGGCTCGTCCGAGATCGGTGGCCACGCCCACGCGCAGTCCGGAGACGGGCTCGGTGATGGTCACCGCGACGGGATCGGCCGCATCGTGACAGTTGCGGAACGGATACACCTCGAGCGCATCCGCTGTGAAGGGCCGCCCCGCCTCGAAATGCCGCACCCTCTCCTCCCCACGGAGAAGGTCCCGGCAGGCCCGCTCGGTGGCCGGGTTGAGGTAGAGCGACCAGCCCCACCGCCGGGCAGCGACACCGATGCCGCGGGCGTGGTCCCGGTGCTCGTGCGTCACCACCACCCCCGCCACGCCCTCCGGCTCGATCTCCAGCTCGGCGAGGCGACGCGCGAGGTCGGATCCGCTGAAGCCCGCGTCTATGAGGATTCGGCTCTCTCCCGATTCCACCAGCACCGCGTTGCCGCGGCTGCCGCTCCCGAGCGCCGCCACCCTCACCGGCGAGTCGCCTCCTCCCACACCGCGCCCAGCCAGCGGGCCGTGCCCGCGTCGAACGGGACCTCCCGCCGCGCGAGCACGGCCTCGGCCATCTTCAGGAACTCCTCCTTCCTGTAAAGGCTCGGGTCCGAAGGATCTCCGCCCCAGGCGAACGGCGGTACCCACTTCGGGAGCGTCCGGACACCGAACAGGTTGGCCCCCGCTCCGACCACCGTGCCGGTGTCGAGAAGTGTTCCGATCGCCGTCTTCACGTGGTCCCCCAGGAGGCACCCGAGCTTGAGGAGCCCCGTCTCCAGGCTCCCGCCCGGCGCGCCCAGCCGCACGGGGCCGTAGTTGTTCTTGAGGTCGCTGTTCGTGGTCAACGCGCCCAGGTTCACCCATCGGCCGAGGTAGGAGTGGCCGAGGAACCCGTCGTGCGCCTTGTTCGAATAGCCGATCACGATGCAGTCCTCGATCTCCCCCCGGAGGTAGCTCTTCGGGCCGGCGGCCAGCCTCGCGATCGGGCCCCCGAGGAGGCGGCAGTCCGGCCCCGCGTGGAGCGGGCCGGCGATGCGCGCCCCCGAGCGCACCTCCACGCGCTCGTCCAGCCGGATCGGTCCATCGCGCGTGTCGAGCAGCACGCCCGGCTCCAGGGTCACGCCGGGACCGAGCCGGAGAGGTGCGTCGCCGAACCGCTCTACCCCGCGGGGTAGGGCGACTGCCGCGCCCCCCGGTGAGGCGAGGTCGCGAGCCAGCCGTCTCGAGTTTCCAGCGATCAGCGACCACCCGGCCGGTAGCGCCTCTCCCTCGAACTCAAGCTCCTCCGTCCCGGGAAGCGGCTCCGGTCGCTGGAACCACTCGGGGGGTGGGGGGATCGCCGCCGCCGGAACCACGCACCCGGCCACCTCGCCTCCGATCCGCACCGTGAGCGCCCGGTCGCCCGTCGCCGTCAGGCGAGCGCCGTGGTCCGGCACGGCCCGGGAGGAGAGGAAGAGACGCGCAAACGGCTCGGGCGACTCGGGCCGGGGGACGACGGGAGGAGCTCCCTCTTCGCAGTACGCCTCGAGCCAGGGGCGCGAGCAGCTTCCGGCCGCCGGCCGGCCGGCGAAGCGCTCGAGCCGTTCGCGCAGCAGCATCGCCCCGTACCGGAGCTCTCCGCACGGGCGAGTGAGCGCGAAAGGCTCCCAAGCGTCGGCCGCGGCGTCGTCGAACACGAAGAGCCTCAACGGCTATCCTCCTCCCCGGCCTCGAGGGCCTGAAGCAGTCGCTTGAGATCCGGCGCCGATTCCCGCGTGGTCACGAGCGTCTCCGATCCCGCGCGCACCACCACGAGGCCGCGCACCCCGAACAGGACCACCCGACCCTCCTCGGACCACACGATGTTGTCCGCGGACTCCACCAGGCCCGCCTCCCCGAGCACGGCGTTGCCGGCGGCGTCCAGCGGCGTGATGCGGGCGAGGCCCGTCCAGGTGCCGATGTCGTCCCAGCGGAAGGTCGCCTCCACCACGCCGACCGCCTCCGCCCGCTCCATGACGCCGACGTCGACGCTGATCGGCTGGACCGCACCGAAGAAGCCCGCCACATCTCCGGCCTCGAGGAGCCCCAGCGCGCGGCTCACCTCCGGCGTGTGTCGGCGGATCGCATCCAACAGGTCGGCCGCGCGCCAGGTGAAGATGCCGGAGTTCCACAGGTAGCGTCCCGAGGCCACGAAGCCCTCCGCACGGGCCCGGTCCGGCTTTTCGACGAAGCGGGCGACCTCGTGTGTGCCCGGACCGATCGCTGCCCCGACCTCGACGTAACCGTAGCCTGTCTCCGGTCGGACCGGGGGGACACCGATGCAGAACAGGCGACCGGCGCCGACCGCTGCGGTCACCGCCCTGTCGAGCGTCTCGCGGAACCCTTCGATGGGTGAGATCATATGGTCCGCGTGCAGCGAGACCATCACCGCCCCGGGCTCGATCGCCTCGAAGTGCGAGGCTGCCCACGCCAGGGCGGGGCCGGTACCGCGGGCTCTCGGCTCCACCAGGAAGTGATCGGCCCCCAGCTCGGGCAGCGTCCGGCTGAAGGCCTCGGCCAGTCGTGCGCCGGTCAGTATCCGGATCCGCTCCCAGCCGGCCAGGGCGACGGCCCGCTCCACGGTGTCGACGATGAGCGGGCGCGGACCGGCGAGGGGGAGGAGCTGTTTCGGGCGGTCGGGCGTCGAGGCCGGCCAGAAACGCGAGCCGATGCCGCCGGCCAATACCACGACGAACGGCGTGCCCGTCGAGGTCAATCGCGTGTCCCTGCACATGGTGGGGCGGCGGGGCGGCCCGACGGCCGCCACCGGGATGACCGGCCTGTCCGCTCCCGTCGCTGGCGAGCCGGAGCTAGCATCGGTGCGGAAGGTAACACGGCGCCGACCACTTTGACACTCGTTCGCGGGGCCTCGCATACTTGAGCGAGGCAACCATCAGCGGCAGGGGTACCTTGAGATTCATGAGAGCGATTTCGATCGCGGCGCTGCTCGGGGCGCTTGGGTGCGGCCGCGACTTCTCGCCCGTCCTCGTCGCGTTGCCGGAGGAGCCTGAGGAGGCCACCCTCACGGATTTCCTGACGGGGGATCTGGGGGATCCGGCGGCGTTCGATCTCGTGATCGGCGAATCGGTTCGCACCGACCTCGTCCTCGGTTGGGATTTCGTCTTCTTCCTCCCGTCCGGAGGTGTTCCCGAGTTCCGTCTTCGGGGTCAGATCCTGAATGAGGATTCCGACGCCGGCCTGCGACGCGCCTCGCGGTCGTTCGATGCCATCCAGGAAGCGCCCGACAGCGGCTACGTCCGCGACCGAACGGTGCCGATCGCGGTGGGCGACGTGTTCTTCGCCGTGAGTCGGCGGGACCCGACCTTCGGCAGCCTGCGCTGCCGGCACTTCGCCAAGCTCGAGATCCTGGCGCTCGACGCGGCCGAGAGCACCGTCACCTTCCGTCACCTCATCAACCCGAACTGCGAGCAGCGCTCGCTCGTCCCCGGCGCCGAAGGGTAGCTCTCCATGTTGGACATCAAGATGCTGCGCGCGAGCCCGACGGAGGTGCGGGCGGCCCTCGGGCGGCGCGGGAACTCGGCCGCCCTCGAGGCGTTCGACCACGCCCTCTCTCTTGACGAAGAGCGCCGTCGGATCATCGCTTGCGTGGAAGAGCTCAAGGCGCGACGCAACGAGGTCTCTCGCAAGATCGGGGACCTCAAGCGGAAAGGCACGGATGCGTCGGAGCTCATCGCCTCCATGCAGGGGGTGGCGGAGCGCATTCGGGCCCTCGACAGCGAGCTGATGGGGGTGGAAGGGGAGCTCGACTCCGCCCTGCTCAACATCCCGAACCGACCGAGCCCGCGCGTGCCGGCCGGGGGCGAGGGCGAGGTCCTCGGTGGCCGGGGCGACCCGCCCGATCTTCCCTTCGAGCCACGCCCCCATTGGGAGCTCGCCGCGTCCCTGGGAATCCTGGACCTGGAGCGAGGGGCCCGCATCGCCGGCTCAGGATTCCCCCTTTTCGTGGGTGCTGGCGCGCGGCTCACCCGTGTGCTCATCGATTTCATGCTGGAGCTGCACGTCGAGGAGCACGGCTACGTGGAGGTTGCCCCACCCCTCCTCGTGACGAGGAACTCCCTCATAGGCACCGGGCAGCTCCCGAAGTTCGAGGAGGATGTGTACCACACGGCGGCTGACGACCTCTTCCTCGTGCCAACGGCCGAGGTACCGGTCACGAACCTCCATCGCGACGAGATCATCGACGGATCGACCCTGCCGCTCGCCTACGTGGCGTACACGCCGTGCTTCCGCCGGGAGGCAGGAGCGGCGGGGCGCGACACACGAGGTCTCCTGCGCGTTCATCAGTTCGACAAGGTGGAGCTCGTGCGATTCACCACCCCCGAGGACTCGGACGCGGAGCTCGAGCGCCTCACGCGGCACGCGGAGCGGGTGCTCGAGCTCCTCGGGCTCCCGTATCGGCGGATCCTGCTTCCGGCGGGAGAGCTCGGATTCTCGAGCGCCATCCAGTACGACCTGGAGGTGTGGTCGGCCGGCGTCGGGAAGTGGCTGGAGGTATCGAGCTGTTCGTCGTTCATGGACTATCAGGCGCGCAGAGCGGGGATCCGATACCGGCCGGCCGATGGAAAGCGGCCCCGCTTTGTCCACACGCTCAACGGGTCCGGCGTCGCTCTCGCGCGCACCATCGCGGCGATCCTCGAGAACAACCAGGAAGCGGACGGAAGCGTGTGGGTTCCCGAAGTCCTGCGTTCGCGCATGGGCATGGAGCGGTTGGAAGCACCGTGACGCGCCGGGTGGTGGCGGTCGCGATCGCCTTCGCCTTCGCCGGCCTCCTCATCTCCTTCCTCGTCTATACGTCGCAGCTGGCGGGCGAGCTGCGGCGCGACGCGGCGGCGTTCAGCCGCATCTACTTCCAGGTTGTGAACAGCGCAGCTTCGCCCGAGGGTTGGACGGCGGAGGCCGAGTTCGCCCTTCTGGGCGAGCTGTATGCGCTGCAGGTGCCGGTGGTGCTCACGGACACGGCGGGCACGCCGAACCAGCAGCCGGCGAATCTGCCGTTCGATGCCGACTTCGCCGACCCGGATGGAGCGCGCCGGATCGGCGAGTACGCGGCAACCCTCGATCTGCGCAACCCGCCCATCGTCGTTCCCGACGCCGACGTGGTGATCCACTACGGTGAGCCGCTCTTCCTCCGCCGGCTCAAGTGGATCCCATGGCTGCAGGCGGCCCTCCTGCTCGGGGTGGCAGGAACGGGCGTGTGGGTGATACGCACGGGTTTTCGCGGGGAGCGGGAACGCATCTGGTCCGCCATGGCACGCGAGTCGGCACATCAGATGGGTACGCCCCTCAGCTCGCTGGTCGGATGGCTGGAGCACCTGGACGCCGCGCCCCGTGAAGCCGAGGGCGAGGGAGCCGCGGTGTCCGCAGCCACGACGCTGCCGGTCCGATCGGAGCCGCGTCCGGACCGGCCGTCGGGGGAGACGGGTGCGGTGGGGGAGGAGCGCGGGGAGAGGCTCGATGCTACGTCCCGGGCGGCGGGCCGGGGCACGCGCGTGACCGTCGACAGCCTTGTGCTCGAGGAGATGGCGACCGACGTCGGGCGGCTCCATAAGGTCTCACGTCGCTTCGAGCTCATCGGGCGTCCCCCGGAGCTGGGTCCCGTGGATGTCGGGGAGATCGTCACGCGCCTCGGGCGATACTTCGCCACGCGTCTCCCCACGCTCGGCAGCCGCACCAGGCTCGACCTGGCGATCGAGCCCGGTGAGATCCGGGTCCTGGGTAACGAAACGCTGCTCGAGTGGGCGTTCGAAAACCTGGTCAAAAACGCGATCGACGCCCTGGCCGGTCAGGAGGGATGGATCCGCGTCAGCTCGCTGGGCGTGATCGGAGAGCGGGCCGTTTATCGGGTAGCGGATTCCGGGCCCGGTGTGCCTCCCGCCATCCGAGACCGCATCTTCGACCTCGGGGTCTCGACCAAAGAGGGCGGCTGGGGTGTCGGCCTCTCGCTGACGCGGCGTATCATTCGCAACATGCACCACGGCGCGATCATGCTGGAGAGTTCGGACTCGGGGACGAGCTTCCGGATCGAGCTTCCGGTCGCCGAAGAGGAGGCGTGAGGGGTCTTCCGCTCAACCCCGAGCAGAGGCGGGCAGTGGATCACGGTGAAGGACCACTGCTGATTCTCGCCGGCGCCGGCTCTGGCAAGACCCGCGTGCTCACGGCGCGCATCGCCCGGCTGATCCTCGATCGGGGCGTTTCGCCGAGCGAGATCCTCGCGGTCACCTTCACGAACAAGGCGGCGGGCGTGATGCGGGAGCGTATCGGGCTCCTCCTCGGGTGCGAGCCCGCCGGCCTGTGGATTGGGACGTTTCACGCCATCGCGGCGCGCCTGCTCCGCCGCGAGGGCCACGCGACGAACCGGGGTTCCGGCTTTACCATCTACGATGAGGAGGACTCGCTCCGGGCGATTCGGCAGGCGATGGACGATGCCGGATACGACCCGCAGGGCTGGTCGCCGGCAACGATCCGCTCGCGTATCTCGGACGCCAAGAACGCCTTGTTGTCGCCCGAGGAGTACTCCGTCTCTGCCTTCGACCTGCTGTCGCGTGCCGTTTCCGACGTGTATCCGGCGTACGAGCGGATCCTCACCCGGTGTAACGCGTTCGACTTCGACGATCTCCTCCTCCACGCGACGCGGTTGCTCGAGCGACACGAAGATGTCGCCGAGAGGTACGCGCGCCGCTTCCGACACGTGCTGGTCGACGAGTACCAGGATACGAACCGCGCTCAGTACAGGATGATCCGCTCGCTTGGCCGTGTGCACGGGAACGTGTGTGTGGTCGGTGACGATGACCAGTCGATATATGGCTGGCGGGGGGCGGACCTCAGGAACATCCTGGACTTCGAGCGCGACTTCCCGGGCGCCGCCGTGGTACGCCTCGAAGAGAACTACCGCTCCACTCCGCCGATTCTCGAGGTGGCGAACCGGGTGATCGCGCAGAACCGCCGGCGCAAGGAGAAGCGGCTCCATACGGTGCGGCGGGAAGGAGACCCTGTCCTGCTGGTTCGCACGGCGGACGAGCGGGCGGAAGCGAAGTGGACGGTGAACGAGATCCGTCCGCTGGCCGACCGAGGCGCCCTGGCCGACTGCGCGATCCTGTATCGTACGAACGCACAGTCGCGTCCCTACGAGGATGCCCTGCGTGGAGCCGGCCTTCCGTATAGCATCGTAGGGAGCGTGCGCTTCTACGAGCGGCGGGAGATCAAGGACGTGCTGGCCTACCTGCAGCTCGCGGTGAACCCATCCGACGAGGTTGCCTTCCGGCGTGCGGTGAGCTGGCCGCGTCGGGGGGTGGGGAGCGTTACGACAGAGCGTCTGCAAGCGGCGGCGCGGGAGGGCGGGCTCACGCTGCTGGAGGCGGCGGCGCGGGCGCCGGAGCTTCCCGGAGTCCCGCCAGCCGGCGCCCGAGCCCTGCGGGAGTTCGCGACGGAGCTCCTGGCCCTGGGGGAGATGCTGCCCGAGGCCACGGCAGAGGAGGCGATCCGCGAGTGCGTGCGCCGCTTCGGCCTCGCGACGGCGCTCGAGGCGGAGGAGGAAGGAGCGGAGCGGGTCGCGAACCTGACCGAGCTGCTCGCCGCGGCCTCCGCCTTCGACCCCGCCGAGGTCGAGGATCCAGGGGCCGGGGCCACCGAGCTCGAGCTCTACCTCCAATGCGCCGCCCTCCGTTCGGAGATGGACGAGTACGAGGAGGGCACCGGCTCGGTGACCCTGATGACGCTTCACAACGCGAAGGGACTCGAGTTCCCGGTCGTGTTCATCGGAGGTCTCGAGGAGGGACTCTTCCCCCTGGCGAGGGCGATCGACTCGCCGGACGGACTGGAGGAGGAGCGACGCCTCTTCTATGTCGGCATCACACGGGCGATGGATCGGCTCGTTCTTACCTTCGCGGACCGGCGGTGGCGCGCCGGCAGCCAGGGCTGGTCCGAGCCATCCTCGTTTCTCGAAGAGCTTCCCGAAGGGCCGGTGGAACGGCGGGTGATCGGCGACCCGTTCGATGGACGACGGGCTCGCCGCTTGGCCCGCCCGTGGCGCGCATGGGAGGACGCAGGGAGCGCGCCGGACTTCGAGTGGGTTCGGTCGGCGCATCGGGGAACGGGGTCCGGCCTGCGCTACGACTACGGGGATACGCAGCTTCCGCTGCAGGTCGAGCCAGGCGCACGAGTGGTCCATCCGCGCTTCGGCGAAGGGACGATCCTGGCGGTGAGCGGCAGTGGTCGGGGAGCGAAGGTGGAGATCGAGTTCGACGGCGGGGGGCGGAAGAAGGTGGTCGTGGCGCATGCCGGTCTGCGGCCCGCTTGAGCGGGAGCGAATCCGTACGCCCGGTGGCGGAGCGAGGTGCGGGCCCGATGAGGCGGATCGACGTGGAGCACGCGAGGCACGTGGCCCGCCTCGCTCGCCTGCGCCTCGGAGAGGAGGAGCTGCGACGGCTGGCGGCGGAGATGGAGACGCTGCTCACTCACTTCGCGGCTCTTCAGGACGTGGGGGAGCTTCCACGGGGACCTTCCGGACGAGGGCTGGCGCCGCGTCTTCGACCAGACGTCCCGGGACCCGATCCCCTCACCCTGCCCATCGGGGAGCTGGCGCCGGACTGGCGCGACGGCTTCTTCGTGGTCCCCAGGCTTCCGGCCCTGGAGCCGGGGTCGTGAGCCGCCGGAGCCCCGCGGCGAGCGGCGAGTGTCGGGCTGGGAGACGCGGACCGGAGGGTGTGTGACGGCTCTGGCCGATCTCGCCACGGTCCGCCGGCTCCGCGACGCCGAGGGCGTCGGTCCCACGGCCATGCTCCGCCTCGCGGCGCGCAGGAACGAGGAGCTGGACGCCGCACCGGAGCCGGTGCACGCCTTCCTGAGCACGCTAGGCGATGCCGCCGGCCCGGCGGGCGGAAGGGAGCCGGCCCGAACGGGAGCGGCCCATGCGCGGATGGCCCCCGCCGCCTCGGGGGAGGGGCCGCCCGGTGGACGCCTGGTGGGCATCCCGATCGCCGTAAAGGACAACATCTGCACGCCGGACCTTCCCACCACCTGCGGCTCCCGAATCCTGGAAGGGTATCGATCCCCCTTCGCCGCGACGGCCGTCCGACGTGTGCTGGCGGAGGGAGCGCTCCTGTTCGGAAAGACGAACTTGGACGAGTTCGGCATGGGTTCGTCGACCGAGCACAGTGCTTTCGGCCCCACGCGCAACCCGGTGGACCGCTCACGGGTGCCGGGGGGGAGCTCCGGTGGCTCGGCGGCGGCGGTGGCAGCGGGGGTCGTCCCCGTGGCGCTCGGCTCTTCCACCGGCGGATCGATTCGCCAGCCCGCTTCCTTCTGCGGCGTGGTGGGCGTCAAGCCGACGTACGGCCGGGTGAGCCGCTACGGGCTCGTCGCCTTCGCCTCGAGCCTGGACGTGATCGGGATCCTCGCCCGGCGGGTCCGGGACGCGGCCGAGGTGCTCGAGGTCATCGCGGGGGCGGATCCACTCGACGCGACCTGTCAGGACAGGCGGCCGCCGCGCGCGGCCGCCCTGGACACCTTCGGACTCGAGGGCCGCACCATCGGGGTGCCGGCCGAGTTCTTGGGCGAAGGCCTGGCTCCGGGCGTGCGGGAGCGGACGGAGGAGACGCTTCGTCGCATGGCAGGAGCCGGCGCCGAGGTGCGGGAGGTGGCGCTCCCGCACACCGGGCTCGCCATTCCGTGCTACTACGTCCTGGCGCCCGCGGAGGCGTCGAGCAATCTGGCCCGGTACGACGGCGTTCGGTACGGATTCCGGCACGCGGACGCCCCGGACATCGATGCGCTGTACGCCTCCACGCGCGGCGCCGGGTTCGGCGCCGAGGTGAAGCGGCGGATCATGCTGGGTACGTACGCCCTGTCGGCCGGCTACTACGAGGCCTACTACCTGCGCGCCCAGCAGGTGCGGGCGGCGATTGCCGAGGACCTGCAGCGGGTCTTCGTCGGGGGGGTCGACGCGCTCTTCGCCCCGACCACGCCCACGCCGGCGTTCCGCCTCGGCGAAAAGTCGGATGAGCCTTACGCGATGTACCTGTCCGACATCTACACCGTGTCGGCGAACCTGGCAGGGATCCCGGCCGTGTCGATTCCCATCGGGCTGGTGGATGGCCTTCCGGTCGGTGGTCAGCTGATGTGCCCCCCCTGGGAGGAGGAGCGCATGCTCGGGCTGGCGAGCCGTCTCGAGGAGCTCGTGGCGTTCCGCCACCCCCTCGAGCGGGAGACCGTATGAGCGACTTCGAGACCGTAATCGGGGTGGAGGTACACGTGCAGCTCCGCACCGAGACGAAGATGTTCTGTCGGTGCCGCGCCGAGTACGGGGCACCGCCCAATGCGCACGTGTGTCCCGTGTGCCTCGGCCTTCCCGGGGCGCTGCCCGTGCCGAACGAGCGGGCCGTCACCCTCGCCGTGCGGGCGGCGCTCGTCCTCGGCTGCTCGGTGCGGCAGCGCTCGGAGTTCGTGCGCAAGAACTACTTCTATCCCGATCTGCCCAAGGGGTATCAGATCACCCAGTTCGCGCATCCGCTGGCCTCGGACGGCGCCGTCGCCGTACACACGGAGGACGGAACCCGCCGGGTTCGCGTGCGGCGGCTCCACCTGGAGGAGGATGCGGGAAAGTCGCTGCACGACCGGTTCGAGGGGTCGACCGCGGTCGATCTCAACCGCGCCGGGGTGCCTCTCGTGGAGATCGTCACCGAGCCGGACCTGCGCTCACCGGCGGAGGCCCGGGCGTATCTGGTCCGTCTGAAGCAGCTCCTCGAGCACTACGCGGCCGTGAGCGACTGCAACATGGAGGAGGGAAGCCTCCGGGTGGACGCGAACCTCTCGGTGAGGCGCGTCGGAGCGTCGCGGCTCGGGACGAAGACGGAGGTCAAGAATCTGAACTCCTTCAGCAATGTGGAGAAGGCGCTTCTCTTCGAGGAGGCACGGCAGGTCCGCCTCCTCCGGAAGGATGGCCACGTGCTTCGGGAGACGCGGCTCTTCGACCAGGCGGCCGGCGAGACGAGGCCACTCCGCGGGAAGGAAGAGGCGTTCGACTATCGCTACTTTCCGGACCCGGATCTGCCCCTCCTCGAGCTGGATCCGGCCCTGGTGGTTCGCGAGCGACACAGCCTGCCCGAGCTTCCCGACCGGATCGAGCTCCGGCTGCGGGAGCGGTACGGTCTCTCCGAATACGATGCGGCCCTGCTGGCGGCGACGCCCGCGCGGGCCGCGTTCTTCGAGCGCGCGGTGGGGGAAGCTCCCCCGGAGTCCGCGAAGGCGGCGGCGAACTTCATCATGGGAGAGATCGCGGCGGAGCTGAAACGGAGAGGTGGAGAGGCGGGCGAGGCGAATCTCGTGGCGCCCGAGGCGCTCGCTCGCATCGTGGAGCTGCGGCGCGACGGCACCCTGAGCTCCCGCACTGCGGCCCGGGCGCTGGAGCTCCTCTTCCGCGGCGAGGGAGGCGGGGACCCGGACACCGTCGTACGAGACCACGGCCTCGCCCAGATCCGTGACGAGCATCGGCTGGAGGAATGGGTGGCCGCGGCGATCCGGGCGCACCCGAGAGAGGCGGCCCGCTACCGGGCCGGTGAGGAGAGGCTCCTCGAGCACTTCATGGGCGCCGTGATGCGTGAGGCACGCGGCGCGGCGGACCCTGAGCGCGCGCGACAGATGCTGAAGCGGAGGCTGGAGGAAGGGAGAAACGGTGCATGAGCGGGGCGGCGGCCCCTCGGTGCTCGCCTTTGGAGCCGTCCTGATGTCGGCCGCCTGCGCTTCACTCCCGGGTCCGGACCTCCTGCTGGTGGGTGGCCCCGTGTGGACAGGGGTGCCCGGCGCCCCGGCGGCGCGGGGGATCGCCGTGCGAGGCAACTCGATCATGGCGGTCGGGACGGAGGAAGAGATCCGCGCGCTCGCCGGTCGCGGGACCCGCGTGATCGAGCTGGGAGGACGGATGGTCACCCCGGGCTTCATCGACACGCACACCCACTTCATCGAAGGCGGCTTCAGCCTGGCGGCCGTCGATCTGAGGGCCGCCGCCACCCCGGCCGAGTTCACCCGGCGGCTAGGGGAGTTCGCCGCCGCTCTGCCGCCGGGACGCTGGATCCTCGGCGGCTACTGGGACCACCACCGGTGGGGCGGGACCCTGCCGGAGCACGCGTGGATCGACTCCGCCGCCGCGGAGAATCCGGTGTGGGTGTGGCGTCACGACGGGCACATGGCGCTCGCCAACTCGCTCGCCATGCGGATCGCCGGCGTCGACGAAGAGACGCGCGCTCCGGCTGGCGGCGAGATGGTGCGCGACGCGTCCGGGATGCCCACCGGCATCTTCAAGGACGGCGCGATGTCCCTCGTCTCCGCCCACATACCCGCGCCCTCGGAGGAGGAACAGGACGAGGCCCTGCGGGCGGCCATGGGCCACGCGGCGGGGCGCGGGGTGACGGGAGTGCACGACATGGGGACGTGGGCCGACCTCGCGACCTACCGGCGCGCCCGCGAGCGGGGCGAGCTTACTCTGCGCGTGTACGCTTTCGTGCCCCTGGCGAGCTGGAGGCGGCTGGCTGCAGAAGTGGCGGAGAGGGGTGGGACCGGCGACGAGTGGCTCCGCTTCGGGGGGGTGAAGGGGTTCGTGGACGGCTCGCTGGGATCGGCGACTGCGGCGTTCGAGGAACCCTACGCGGATGAACCGGACAACCTCGGCCTGCTGGTGACCCCCCTGGACTCCCTCCGGAGCCGGATCGGCGCAGCGGACTCTGCGGGGCTGCACCTCGCCGTGCACGCCATCGGGGACCGGGCGAACAGACTCCTCCTCGATGCGTACGAGGAGCTCCACCGGGAGGGCAGCCCGCGCGACCGCCGGTGGCGGGTAGAGCACGCCCAACACCTTCGCTCCGGGGACATCGCCCGCTTCCGCCGCCTGGGGGTCATCCCGTCCATGCAGCCGTATCACGCGATCGACGACGGTCGCTGGGCCGAGCAGAAGGTCGGCCCGGAGCGCGCCGCTACCACGTACGCCTTCCGCTCGCTGCTCGATGCGGAAGCGACCCTGACGTTCGGGTCGGACTGGACGGTGGCTCCCCTCGATCCGCTCCTCGGCCTGTACGCCGCGTCCACCCGCCGCACCCTGGACGGCGCTCACCCGGCCGGGTGGGTGCCGGAGCAGCGCATCTCCGTCGAGGAAGCGCTGAGGGCCTACACACGATCGGCGGCTTACGCCGGCTTCGCCGACAGGTATACCGGGACGCTGGAGGTGGGAAAGCGGGCCGACATCGCGGTCCTGAGCGCGGATCTCCTGGCGATACCGCCCGATCGGATCAAAGCCGTGCGCGTGGACCTCACGATGGTGGACGGACGGATCGTGTTCGAGCGGAGGCCGCCGCAAGGGCCACGTTCCTGACCTGCGGCACGCACCCGCTACACGGCCGGCGCCGAGGCGGTCCCCGGCGCGGCCAGGGCCGCCTGCTCGATCAGCCGCGTGGCCAGCCCCGCCGTCTCTCCCCTCCGATCCCACAGCTCGGTGGAGCCGGTCGGCAACGGGAAGTGGTGGTCCGCGGTGGCGTGCAGCGCGCGTCCGCTCCGCCACCCGCCGGCCAGCAGCACGCGCCGGCGGATCTTCTTCGCTTCGGCGAGCGCCTCTTCACCGATCGGGTCGCCTCCCGCTGCGTCGGATTCCTCGTCGCGCATGAGGAAATCCGCCACCGACTCGAACGAGTAGCGGAGGTAGCGATCGACTTCGGCTCGTTCGAGGATCCATCTCGAGTTGTCGATCACCGTGTCGAAGATCGCCTGCCAGCTGTCGTTGTCGCTGATCCGGATCATGCCGCGGAAGATCCGACGGTTCGTCCCGAAGCTGAACAGGGTGTTGGCGAGAACCTTTCGGAAAAGCCCATCCGTGCGAGAGTGATCGAAGTCGGTGACGACCCAGCGAGCCAGCGCCGTGTACTGCGAACCCACGTCCGCGTCCATCCGGTGCTCCCAGTAGGAATGCCCGAGCGCCCGTGTGGAGGAGGTGAGGAGGAGGAGGCGCGGCACGAACGAGTTGTGAGCCAGCACATCGGCCGCCAGGTGAGTCAGGTACCCGATCATCGAGGCGCGCAGCTTCGGATCCTCTCCGGCCGCCCCGTAGATCTCGCGCGCCACGTGCCAGTGGTGACAGTGGCGGCCGACGGGCGCGTACTTCTTCGCCATCGAGATATCGGCCGCCAGACTCCCGTACAGGAAGTCGATCGGGTACGCGGCCAGCAGACCGGCGATCTGTCTCGGGAAGAGGTTGAGGGAGCGAAGCACCTCGACCGAGATGTGCATGTGCGTGGCCGGACCCCAGGCCAGCGCCGTCTCCGGAGAGACCAGGAGGAGGAGAGCCGCGAGGACGACGCCGGTGAGCAGAACGCGGCGCGTCAACCCAACCGTCTCCGAACCCGCTCACCGCGCGTGAGTCTTTTCCGCCTCCGCCGGGCGCCTCGAATGGCCCGCAGGAGGGAGGCCGTGGAAAGAAACGTCTCCTCGGCCTCCTCCTGCACGACCTCGAGAAGGCCGTTCAGCTCGGCGGCCCGCTCCTCCGCCATCTCCATGATTCGGTCCGCGGATCGTGCGGCGCGAGACACGGATCGGCTCACCGTCTCGACATCGGCGCGGAGGACCGACGAGAGGTACTGGGTGTTGTCGACCACATACTCGGCACGGTCGAGCAGCGGCGCGACCCGCCGCTCGAGCACCTCGAAGAAGCGGTCGTACCGCTCGCGGCGCGCCCTCAGCTCCTGGAGGAAGCGCAAGCCGGATCCGAGCGCAACGATGAGCCCGAGACACACCAGGATCCACAGGATCAGCGAGACCGTGATGAGAATGTCGAACAGGCTCACCTGCCCTCCCGGCTTCGGCGTGGTTGGATCGACCCGAAGCCGAAAGCTATTCGCGCGCCAACCAACCCTCAACTCGCCCCTCCTCGTCGGGGCGCTGGCCCGAGCCGTGCCCCCCCCGTCACCTCAGCGCTGGGAGCCATGCGGAAATCGTGCCAAGGACGTGCGTTCCGAGTCTCCAACGGGTGCGCCGCGCGTTGCCGCCGCCCTGTACGGCGACCTACTTTCCGGCCTCCGACGCTCCCCCCCGCGGGCTGGGCGCCTCCCCTTAGGGAGGGGACGGACTGGTGGAAGTTTGGCGAGAGGTCGCGCGATGAGTTCGTACCGCATTCGGGGACCGGCGCGGCTGAGCGGCCGCTTCAGCCCGGCCGGCAACAAGAACGCGGCGCTTCCCATATTGGCGGGCGCTCTGCTCGCCGAGGAGGCGGTCCGGCTGACCAATGTTCCGGACATCCTCGACGTGCGGACGCTCATCGAGCTCATGCGCAACCTCGGCGTCGAGGCCGAATGGGAGGATCCGAACACCGTGCGCCTGCGCGCGGCCGGACTGAGGGGCTCGAGTCTCGATCCGGCGCTCGCGGCCAGGATTCGCGCCTCCATCCTGCTCGCGGGTCCCCTGCTCGCCCGACGGGGAGACGTCGCGCTTCCCCCCCCCGGTGGCGACGTGATCGGGCGTCGCCGCCTGGACACGCATTTCCTCGCCCTCGGCCGGCTCGGCGCAGAGGTGGAGGCGGGGGCCTCCTACTACCTCCGGGCCCGACAGCTGCGCGGGGCCGATATCTTCCTGGACGAGCCGTCGGTCACCGCTACGGAGAACGCCATCCTCGCGGCAGTGACGGCACACGGCACCACGCGGCTGCGGAACGCCGCCGCCGAGCCGCACGTCCAGGACCTTTGCCGCTTCCTGTGCGCGCTGGGTGCACGGATCGATGGGATCGGAACCGGGGTGCTGGAGATCGAGGGGGTCGAGCGGCTGTCGGGGGGAGAGTGGCGCATCGGGGCCGATCACATAGAGATCGGGAGTCTGATCGGATTGGCCGCCATCACCGGTTCCCAGATCACGATCGAGGAGATCCCGACGGAGGCGTTCCATCCGTTGCGGCTCGGCTTCGCTCGCCTCGGGATCCACTTCGAGCTGCGGGAGGGAGCCCTGCAAGTGCCGGCGGAGCAGTCCCTGGAGATCCTGGCCGACCTCGGGGGGCAGATCGCCAAGCTGGATGACGGTCCGTGGCCCGCGTTTCCGGCCGATCTCATCAGCATCGCCCTCGTCGTGGCTACCCAGTGCAGCGGAACGATCCTGATCCACGAGAAGATGTTCGAGTCGCGCATGTTCTTCGTCGACAAGGTGATCTCGATGGGGGCGCGCATCGTGCTGTGCGATCCGCACCGGGCGGTCGTGGTCGGCCCTGCGCGGCTCCGCGGCTCGGTGGTGGAAAGCCCGGACATCCGGGCGGGAATGGCGTTGCTGATCGCCGCGCTCGCTGCAGAGGGGGAAAGCGTGATTCGCAACATCGAGCAGATCGAGCGCGGATACGAGCGAATCGACGAGCGACTGAACGCGTTGGGCGCAGGGATCGACCGGCACGGAGACGGCGCATGAGCGCCCTCGCGGCGGATCGGATCCGCATGCGGCGTGAGGAGAAACGGACCGTGGGTCCTTTCGCGGTGTTCGCCAACGCGGAGTGGGAAGGAGAGTTTCCGGGGCTCTCGGCCGGGATCACGGCGGCCGCGCCCCGCGCGGACTTTGGTCTCGGAACGGCGCCCTCACCCCTCCTTCTCCTGCAGCGGTACGAAGCGCTGGCCGCCGGCCTCGGGTTCGAATCGGTCGTCGTGTGTCGGCAGGTCCACGGGAGCCGTGTGGTGGGTGTCGAAGCGCCGGTGCCCCGGGGGTTCCACTCGCCGGGGGAGGGGGATGGGCTCGCGTGCGAGGTCCGAGGGGTGCTTCTCGTAGTGACGGCCGCCGACTGTGTTCCCGTCTATCTCCTCGATCCGGTCAGCCGGGCCCTCGTCCTCCTGCACGCGGGGTGGCGAGGCACCGCGTCCGGGGTCCTCGAGGCGGGCGCCTGGCTCCTCGCCACGCGCGTCGCGGCCCCACCGGGACGATTGTTCCTCCATCTCGGTCCCGCCATCTGCGGCGGCTGCTATGAGGTCGGGGGCGAGGTGCTGGCGGCCATGGGGCGGCCGGGAGTGGAACGCGGTCGAGTGGACCTGCGCGACGAGCTGACGTCCCGCGCCCTCTCTCTCGGCATGGACGGGCAGGGAATCTCCCGATCCCCGTGGTGCACCCGATGCGAGTCGGGCCTGTTCCACTCGCACCGTGCGAGGGGGGAATCGGCCGGGCGGATGGCGGCCTACCTCGGCTGGCGGAGCGCTCCATAGGGGCTCCGCCTGGCACTGGTATGCAGGCGTCGAGCGGTCCCGAGCCGCTCCCAAGGAGTTGCAGCAGCGGCCGGAAGGCTGTATAGTTTAAGGCGTGAACACTTCGCCCCGGTGCTGGCCGACCGGGCGACAGAGCAGACGAACCTGAAGTGGGGAAGCTCGATCGGCCCCACTTTTTTGTTTGGGGTATCGGATGCGGAGGCGGATCACGGCGATGCCGTCGGGTCTGGAGGCGGAGCTGGAGGAGCTGGTGGCCCGCCTGGGATTCGAGCTGGTGACGCTCGAGCGAGGCGGCGGCCGCAGGCGGCCGCTCCTCCGGCTGCGGATGGATCGTCCCGGCGGCCGGCCGGGCCGCTCCTCCGTGACCGTGGAGGACTGCGCTCGGGTGAGCAGAGCGGTGCGAGAGTATCTGGATAGCCGCCCGGATGGCGATCCGGACTACATCCTCGAGGTCTCCTCGCCCGGCGTGGAGCGACCGCTGGTTCGGGCCCGTGACTACGAGCGGTTCGCCGGGCAGCGGGTGCGCGTGAGGGGATACGGCCCCCTCGCCGGCGGAAGCCGGCAGCTGGAGGCCGTGCTTCTCGGGCTGCGCGGAGCCGAGGACGACGGGGGACAGGTGGTGGAGCTGGAGGTGGAAGGAGAGCGAATCGGCGTGCCGCTCTCCTCCATCGCCCGGGCGGAACTCGTATACCGGTGCGAGGACGACCTGTAGAGTCCGATCCGTGGGGTCGGAAGCGAAGGCTCCGGTCATAGGTGCGGATGCGACAGAGATGAGCGATCAGATACCGGTCGTAGAGGCGTTTCGCGTCATGACGGCGAACAAGTCGCTGTCGGACGAGGAGTTGCACGAGCTGATCCGCGACGGGATCCACGCGGCTCTCGCTCGGCGGTTCGGAGGACCGGTGGAGGCGGAGATCGAAATCCTACCGGCCGGCGATATCAAGATCGTCGTCCTCAAGGAGGTCGTGGAGACGGTGGAGGACCCGGCCAGGCAGATCAGCCTGGAGGAAGCCCGGTGGGACGATCCCGACTTCCAGGTCGGCGACCTGATCGAGATCCCGGTGGATTTCGCCGACTTCGGCCGAAACGCGGTCATGGCCGCCAAGCAGCGGATCATCCAGCGGGTTCGAGAGGGAGAGCGAGATCGGATCCGCGAGGAGTTCAGCGATCGGGTCGGCGAGCTGGTGTCGGGCGAGGTGCAGCAGATCGAGCGGGGCAAGCTCGTCGTGATGCTGAACCGCTCCCGGGAGGCCGAGGCGGTAATCCCGTGGCGCGAGCAGAACCCTCGCGAGCGGTTCCGGCAGGGCGAGCCGATCCGCGCGGTGCTGAAGAAGCTTGAGGAGAGCCCTCGCGGACCGCGCCTCATCCTCTCCCGTGCAGACCCGCTGTTCGTCAAGGCGCTCTTCGCGCTTGAGGTGCCGGAGATCTACCAGGGGATCGTGGAGATCCGCGAGATCGTGCGCGAGGCCGGAGGTCGGACCAAGATCGCCGTCTCGTCTCGCGACGACTCGGTCGATCCGGTCGGCGCCTGCGTGGGACTCAAGGGCTCCCGGGTGCAGGCGGTCGTCTCCGAGCTGAGCGGAGAGCGGATCGACATCGTCCCGTGGCACCCGGATCCCGAGATCTTCGCACGGCGCGCCCTCGCTCCGGCCAAGGTGGCGAAGGTCATCTCGAACTCGGAGCGCCATGTCATCACCGCGATCGTGGACGAGGACCAGCTCTCCCTGGCGATCGGACGCAACGGCCAGAACGTGCGGCTCGCGTCTCAGCTCATCGGGTGGCAGATCGATCTGTACTCCAGCAAGGATTGGATGGCGCGCGGGGCCGAGACGGTGCTCTTCGGAGGGACCGAGGAGTACGAGGTGGTTGACTTCCCGCTCTCCGAGCTCGCCGGGATCGCTCCCGCGACGCTGGCCGCTCTGGAAGCGGCCGGCATCTCCACCTTCTTCGACGTGCTCGACATGGAGAAGGAAGACTTCCTCGGTGTGCCGGGCATCGCGGAGGAGGAGGCGAACTCGCTCGTGGCGATCGTCGAGGAGCTGACGGTAGCCGAGGCATCCGCGGCGGAGAGCGCGGGCGAGCCCGTGGAGACGGTCGCTGCGGCGGAGCCCGGCGAGCCGGTCGAGGCGCAGGCGGCCGGGGCCGCCGAGGAGGCGGAGCTGCCCGGCGAAGCCATCGCGGTGGGGGCGAATCCCGCCCCGCCCGAAGGGGCGGAGGAGCCGGACGGACCGCCCCCGGGCCCGGAAGACTCCGGCGAGGAGGACGGCGACGAGCGGGCGGCTGGCTGAGCGTGAGCGGCGCGCCCTCCGGATCCTCGGCCTGGCCCAGCGGGCGGGTCGGGTGGCGGTCGGGACCCGCTCCGTGCGCGGAGCGGCGCGCGGCGGAAGGCTCGCGGCCGCGCTGATCGCGCGGGACGCGAGTGACAACGCCGGCGAGCGAGTTCGCTCGCTCCTGGACGCTCGCGGCGTTCCGGTCGTCCTCTGCGGGACCAAGGACGCTCTCGGCGGGGCGTGCGGCCGCGGCCCGACCGCGGTGGTCGGGATCACCGATCGGGCGCTGGCCGGTCAGGCGCTGGCTTCTCTGGGGTGCGAAGCAGCCGCCGGGTGAACCGGCGGGGAGCAGGCGGTCAGGAGGGTAGGCTTGACGAAATACCGCGTATACGAGGTCGCGGAAGAGCTCGGGATCGAAACCAAGCAGCTCATCCAGATGCTGCATCAGATGGATGTGCGGGTGCGGAGCCACATGTCCACGGTGGACGACGCACAGATCGCCCGCCTGCACGCCCGCCTGGAGAGAGAGCGCCGGGGTGGAGGAGATTCGCCCTCTGAGCCGCCCACGGCCACCGCCACACGCCGGCGTCGCCGCCGCCAGGCCAAGCCGCAGGTAATCGCGGAAGCCGAGACGGAAGCGGCTGAGGGGGAGGCGAGGGCCGAGACTCCCTCCGATGCGTCGGAGATCGCCGCTGCTGCCCCCGAGGCCGTCGTCGCCGAGGCCCCTCCCGAGGAGTCGGTTGTGCCTCCGTCGCCCCCGCCCGAGGAGGAGATGGCCTTGCCGGAGGCGTCGGCGGTGGAGGAAGTCGCGGCGCAGGCGCCCCAGGCCGAGGTGGACGAGCCTGCAGAGCCCGTGCCTCCCGAGGCCCCTGCAGGGGAGGAGGCGGGCGCTCCGGTCGACGAGCGCCGGGCTCGACGAAAGCCGAAGCCCGTGCGCCGTAGCCTCCCTCCCGCTCCCGCCGCGTCCGCCGCGCCGGGTGGAACGGTCAGGATCCAGGCGGAAGGATACACGGTCGACGGTCGCCGACGCGCCCGGCGTGAGAAGAAGCGACAGCGCCGGGTGGACCAAGCGTCCGTCCAGGAGAGCGTGAAGAAGACCCTCGCCGTCATCGAGGGGGGCGGGAAGAAGCGGCGCCGGGACACGGGTCCCTCCCAGCAGGAGGTCGAACGTGAGCTCCGTGAGGCGGCGGCCGAGAAGGAAAGGGCCCTGGTGCGGGTCAACGAGTTCCTCACCGTGGCGGAGCTCGCCGACCTCATCGAGCTGTCGCCGCAGCAGATCATCACGTCGGCCTTCAAGAATCTGGGGCTGATGGTCACCATCAACCAACGCCTCGATTTCGACCAGATCGAGCTCATCTGCGAGGAGTTCGGTTTCGAGGCGATCCGTGAAGATGCCTACGAGGCGGACCTCCCCGAGCTCGCCGAGCAACCGGTGAGCGAGGCGGACCACGCGCCCCGGGCACCCGTGGTCACCGTGATGGGCCACGTCGACCACGGTAAGACGTCGCTTCTCGATCACATTCGGAAGACGAACGTCATCGCCGGGGAAGCGGGCGGCATCACGCAGCACATCGGTGCCTACCATGTGGAGCTGGGAGACGGGCGGTCGGTCACCTTCCTGGACACGCCGGGACACGAGGCGTTCACCGCGATGAGGGCTCGGGGCGCCGAGCTCACGGACGTGGTGGTTCTGGTGGTGGCCGCGGATGACGCGGTGATGCCCCAGACGGTCGAGGCGATCAGCCACGCGCGTAACGCCGGCGTACCGATCGTCGTGGCGATCAACAAGATCGACCTCCCCAGCGCCGATGTCCCGAAGGTACAGCGCGACCTCCTCGCGCACGATGTGGTGCTGGAGAAGTTCGGGGGAGAAGTCCTCTCGGCCCCCGTGTCGGCGAAGACGGGGGAGGGGGTGGACGAGCTGCTCGAGAAGGTCCTCCTACAGGCGGAGCTGCTCGAGCTTGAGGCGTCCCCGAATACGCCGGCCCGCGGAACCGTGGTCGAGGCGGAGCTGGACCGTGGAATGGGACCGGTGGCCACCGTGCTGGTGCAGAACGGCACGCTCCGGGTCGGAGATGACTTCCTGTGCGGTCTGTACGGTGGTCGGGTACGTGCCCTTCTCGACGAGCGTGGGAAGAACGTCGGTTCGGCCGGTCCGTCGACTCCCGTTCGCATCCTCGGCATCGAGGGCGTGCCTCAGGCCGGGGACACCCTCGTGGTAATGGACGCGGCGCGTGTAAGGGAAGTCGCCCTGCGGCGCCAACAGCTCGAGCGCGCCAAGGAGATCCGTCGCCGGTCGAAGGGAGTGCGACTGGAGGACGTTTTCGAGCGGATTCGGTCGGGCCGGCAGGCGCGCCTGGGCCTCGTCATCAAGGGCGACACGGACGGCTCCGTTCAGGCCCTGGCCGATGCCCTGGAGCGACTGAGCACGGACGAGGTGAGGGTGGAGGTCGTCCATCGGGGAGTGGGCGCGGTCAACGAGTCCGATGTGCTCCTCGCCAGCGCCAGCGCGGCCTCGATCATCGGATTCCACGTGCGTCCGGATGTCAAGGCTCGATCCGCCGCCGAGCGGGAGGAGGTGGAGATCCGGACTTACAGCGTCATCTACGAGGCGGTGGAAGACGTCCGGCTGGCGCTCGAGGGGCTGCTGGAGCCGGAGGAGCGAGAGGTGACGGAGGGAGCGGCGGAGGTGCGTCAGCTCTTCCGCGTACCGAAAGTGGGTACCGTCGCGGGGTGCTATGTGGTCTCCGGGACGATCCGCCGCAGCCTTCCGGTCCGCCTGCTCCGAGAGCATGTGCAGGTATACGACGGGAGGATCGAGAGCCTGCGACGCTTCAAGGACGATGTGCGCGAGGTGAGGGAGGGATACGAGTGCGGGATCTCGATCGAAGGCTACAACGACATCAAGGTCGGCGATATGATCGAGTGCTACCGTGTCGAGGAGGTCGCCCGCTCGCTCGCGGAGAGCAGCGCGTCGGAGTGAGCCCGGTGGGGTGGGGCCCCTATCCCCGAGTCGGTAGCGAAGCCGTCTCGGGTCGATGGCTGCGGTCGTAGCGCTGTCCCGCTGGGTCCTGCACCTGCCGGCCAGTCGATCTCTGAAGACGAAACGGCAGGTGGTGCATGGCCTGCGCGACCGGCTGCAGGCCCGCTTCCGCGTCTCGGCGGCCGAGACGAACTTCCAGAACCACCGCAAGATGGCCGAGCTGTGCGCGGTGATCGTTACATCCGATCGTACGCTCGCGGACTCCATCCTCACCCGTCTGGATCGCGTCGTCGCCTCGGAGCCGCGGGCCACGGTGGTCGAGCGAGAGAGGGTCTTCCTGTGATTCGGCGGCGGGCCGGCGGTCTGCGCCGCGGCCGGGGGGAGTGAGCCACGATGGCCGGTCGGAGGCGGGTCGAGAGACTGAACGAGCTCCTCCGGCAGGAGTTGTCGCGCCTCATTCGGAGGGAGATCAAGGACCCGCGGGTCGGCTCGGTTACCGTGACCGGCGTACGTACCTCCGTGGACCTGATGTACGCGACCGTGTACGTGCGCACCCTCGGCGGCGAGACGCCCGTGGCGGATGCGGTGCGGGGGCTGGAGCGCGCAGAGGGATTCATCAGGCGGCGACTGGGGCGGGAGCTTCGTCTCCGACGCATCCCGGAGCTCAGGTTCGAGGAAGATCGCACCATCGAGCACGCCCGACGGATCGAGACGCTGCTCGGAGAGGCGCTCGGCTCCACGGACCCCGATGAGCGGGACGCCGGTTGATCCACTCGCGCCCTGCGTCCTCCTGGTGGACAAGCCGGAGGGGCCTACGTCGCACGACGTCGTGCAGCGGGCGCGTCGAGCCCTCGCGACCCGTCGCATCGGACACACGGGCACGCTCGATCCGTTCGCCAGCGGTCTGCTCCTCCTGTGCGTAGGCAGCGCAACACGGCTCGTCGAGTTCTTTCAACCGCTCCCCAAGGCCTACGATGCCGAGCTCATGCTCGGCACGGAGACGACGACGCACGATCGGATGGGAGAGGTCGTCGCGAGCGGGAACGGGTGGCGTCGGGTCGGGGAGAGCCACCTGCGGGAGGTGCTGGCCGAACACACTGGTGTGCAGCAGCAACGCCCGCCGGCCTATTCCGCCGTGCGGGTCGGCGGCAGACGGGCCCACGAGCTGGCACGGGCCGGAGAGCCTCTCTTCCTGGCGGAGCGGGCCGTCCTGGTTCGATCGCTCGACCTGTTGGAGTTCGCGCCGCCGGCAGCGAGGTTGCGGATCGTTGCTTCCACCGGCACGTACGTGCGCTCCCTGGCGCGCGACATCGGCCGGCGCCTCGGCTGCGGAGCTTACCTGAGCGCGCTACGCCGGACGTCGATCGGGCCGTTTCGGGTGGACAGCGCGGCGCGGGCGGGGGAGCTCGAGGCCGCGACGATTCCTTCCGGCGCCCGCCTCTCCCCGTCGAGGGCGCTGTCCTGGCTCCCGTCGCGGGAGCTGGCCGGCGAGGAGGCGGAGCGGGCCGCCAACGGAGGAAGTGTCTCGCTCGGCGAGCTCCGCCCTCCCGAGATCCGATGCGAGGTGCTCGCTGGCGATGGAGCGGATCCTCCCCCGGTGCGGCTCCTTTCCGAGGGACGCCTCCTCGGAGTGGCCAGCCGGGATGGTTCTCTCCTCCGGCCCCTCAAGATCTTCCATGAACGCTGAGTTCCGGAGCTATGCCGACAGCGGACTTCCGCCGGACGTTCCGGGGACCGTCGTCACGGTCGGAACCTTCGACGGAATCCACCTCGGACACTGGGCCGTGCTGCAGGAGATCGCGCGACGGGCGGAGAGCCGTCGGCTGCGCAGCGTCCTCGTCACCTTCGATCGGCATCCGCTCACCGTGCTGCGTGCGGAAGAGGCGCCGCCGCTCCTCACCACGATGGACGAGAAGAAGGAGATTCTCGGCCAATCCGGGCTCGACTACGCTGCGTTTCTGCCGTTCACGCGGGCGCTGTCGCTTTACACGCCAGAGGAGTTCGTGCGGCTCGTTCTGGTGCGTCGCTTCCGGGTCAGGGAGCTCGTGATCGGCTACGACCACGGCTTTGGCCGAAGACGCACCGGCGACATTCACACTCTTCGCCGACTGGGCAGCGCCCTCGGATTCGAGGTGGACGTCGTGGAAGCGGTTTGCGCGAACTCCGAGAGCGAGCCGATCTCGTCCAGCGGCATTCGCCGCATGCTGCTGGAGGGCGATGTAGAGGGCGCGCGCCGCGCTCTCGGCAGGCCGTATTCTTTTCGCAGTCCGGTCGTGCATGGACTCGGCCGCGGGCGGCGGCTTGGTTTCCCGACCGCCAACCTGCGGCCGCCGGAGGGGGGCAAGCTCCTCCCCCGGGCCGGCATCTACGCTGTCCGGGCCTCCCTGCGTACCGAGATCCGGGACGCGCTTCTGCACCTGGGTCCTCGTCCGACCTTCGCCGGCTCGCCGCCCTCGGTGGAACTGTACATACTGGAGTTCGATCGGGAGATCTACGGCGAGACGGTTCGAGTCGAGTTCTTGGCTCGTCTGCGGGAGGTGCTGCCGTTCGCCGGCTCGGCGGAGCTTGTCCGCCAGATGCAGGAGGACCGCCAGCGGGCCCGAGCGTTCTTCGCCGAGCGGGAGTCGTCAGAAGATGGAGCTTTCCGGCGGCATGGAGCTTGAAATCGAAGCGATTGAAGGATATTCTTCAAGGCTTGAACTATAATTTCAACAATTTCAACCCTACAAGAAGCGCACCCGTCCCCACTCGGGAATCGCGGGCCGCCGGAGGAACGGATGACGCTGGACACCACGGAGAAGGCAAACATCATCGAGCGCTTCGGGACGCAGGAGGGAGACCAAGGCTCCGCCGCGGTTCAAATCGCCCTTCTCACCGCCCGGATCGACCAGCTTACCGACCACTTTCGTACGCACGCCAAGGATCACCACAGCCGGCGGGGCCTCCTCAAGATGGTGGGCCGCCGTCGCCGCCTGCTCGAGTACCTCAAGCGGACCGACCCGAAGCGGTACCGCCAAGTGATCGAGGAGCTGGGTCTGCGACACTAGCGGTTCGGGGTTCACCGCCATGGCTGCGCGGGCTCATCGGCTTTCCGGACCCGTTTTCGAAGCCACGGCCGTCGGGCGCGGGCGAATCGCGCCCGGCGGCCTTCCCATTGTTTCTAGCGTTGTGGAGCGCGACGGCGCGCCCGGTGGCAGGGACACGCGGAGAGCCGTCGCTCCGCTTCCAGAGGTATCCGATTCATGCACAGATTAGAGAAAGAGTTCGCCGGCCGTAAGCTGATCCTCGAGACGGGCCGGATGGCCCGACAGGCCGACGGAGCGGTCCTCGCGCAATTCGGCGACACCGTGGTGCTCGTCAGCGCCGTCGCCGAGCGGAAACGCAGCAATCTGCCCTTCTTCCCCCTGACCGTGGAGTACCGGGCGAAGAGCTACGCCGCCGGGAAGTTTCCTGGCGGCTTCATCAAGCGGGAAGGCAGGCCTAGCGACAAGGAGATCGTCTCCGCTCGCCAGATCGACCGTCCTCTTCGCCCCCTCTTCCCCGACAGCTATCAGAACGAGACACAAGTCGCCTGTTTTGTCATCTCGGCGGATCAGGAGAACGACGCCGATGTGTTGGCCCTGCTCGGCGCTTCGGCGGCTCTGAGCATCTCGCCGGTCCCGTGGGGTGGCCCGATCGCCGCAGTGCGCGTGGGCCGCATCGACGGTGAGTGGGTGATCAACCCGACCTTCGAGCAGCTCGAATACTCGGAAATGGACATCGTGGTAGCCGGCACGGAAGACTCGATAGTCATGGTGGAGGGCGCGGCGGTAGAGATCTCCGAGGACGAGATGATCGATGCGCTGGAGGTCGCGCACGCTGCGGTGCGGGAGCTCATCGCGATCCAGCAGGAACTCATCGAGGCGGTCGGAGGCCCACCCCAGAAGTTCGAGTGGGAGGCACTTCCGATTCCTGACGAGCTCCGGGAGACGGTGCACCGTGTGGCGGCCGATCGGATCGAAGAGGCGCTGAACCTCCCGAACAAGGACGAGCGCAAGCAGGCCCTCTCGGCCCTTAGGGAGTCGGTGGTCGGTGAGCTCGGTGAGGAGTACGCGGACCGGCTCGATGACGCGGCCTCGGTGCTGAGAGAGATCGAGAAGAAGACGATGCGTCGGCAGATCCTCGAAAGGGGCGAGCGGGTGGACGGCCGAACGCCGGAGGAGATCCGTCCGATCACGTGCGAGGTCGGGGTGCTGCCGCGCACGCATGGCTCGGCGCTCTTCACCCGCGGTCAGACGCAGGCTCTGTGCGTGACCACGCTCGGGACGATCAGCGACGAGCAGCGCATCGACTCGATCGACGTTCGGCAGGAGACGTCCAAGTCGTTCATGCTCCACTACAACTTCCCGCCGTTCTCCGTCGGGGAGGTGCGTCCGTTTCGCGGTCCCGGCCGCCGTGAGATCGGACACGGGATGCTCGCGGAGCGGGCCCTACAGTCGCTTCTGCCGCCGTACGAGGAGTTCCCGTACACGATCCGTATTGTGTCCGACATCCTCGAGTCGAACGGCTCGAGCTCGATGGCGACCGTGTGCGGCGGGTCGCTGGCGATGATGGATGCCGGCGTGCCGCTCCGCGCTCCGTGTGCCGGGATCGCGATGGGTCTGATCAAGCAGGGTGAGCGGGTCGCGGTGCTCACCGACATACTCGGCATCGAGGATGCCCTGGGCGACATGGACTTCAAGGTGGCAGGCACGGCGAGCGGGATCACCGCCATCCAGATGGACATCAAGATCGGCGGCCTCGAGCTCGCCACGATACGCGATGCGCTCGAGAAGGCGAAGGCCGCTCGCCTGCACATTCTAGAATTGATGGCGCAGACTCTGGGGCAGCCGCGCTCGGAGATGTCTCGATATGCGCCGCGGATCATCACGATTCAGATCAACCCCGAGAAGATTGGCGATGTGATCGGGCCGAAGGGGAAGACGATCCGCGGCATCCAGGAGGAAACCGGGACCGAGATCAACATCGAGGACACCGGGGTCGTTACCATCTCGTCTGTCGCCGGAGAGGGGGGTGAGAGGGCACGCCAGATGGTCGAGGCGATTGTCGCGGAGCCGGAGGTGGGGCGCGTATACGAGGGCGTCGTCAAGAACACTACCTCCTTCGGCGCGTTCGTCGAGATCATCCCCGGCGTCGAGGGCCTGTGCCACATCTCCGAGCTTGAGGAGGGTCGCACCGAGCGAACGGAGGACGTCGTCAAGGCGGGCGACGTCGTCAAGGTGAAGCTGCTGGCGATCGACGAGCGCGGCCGTCTCAAGCTGTCGAGGCGCGCGGCGATGAACAGCAAATAGGCCGCGTGTGCAGCGATGGCTTCGGGCGAGGACCGGCTGAGGAGCGGGTTCCCGCTTTCGCTTGCCGCCGAGCCAGAAAGCGAAGCGGGGGATGACGGGATTGAGCGCTCAGACTGCCGCCCCAGGGGTGAGCGAGCGGCTCGACCGGACGGTGTGGCGAACCGTCCTCCCGGCAGGCACCGAAGTGCTGTCGGAGCGGATAGACTCGGTCCGCTCGGTGGCGCTCGGGATTTGGTTCCGGCAAGGCACGGCGCATGAGCTCCCGGCGGAGCGAGGGATCTCCCACCTGCTGGAGCACATGGTGTTCAAGGGGACGGAGTCGCGCTCCGCCCGCCGCCTGGCCCTGGAGATCGAGCGGCTGGGGGGCTCACTCGACGCGTTCACCACGCACGAGTACACGACCTTTCAGGTACGAGTCCCCGACGAATACCTCGAGAACGCGCTGGACGTGCTCGCCGACCTGTCGTTTCAGCCGGCACTCCGGGAAGCCGATCTCGAGCTGGAACGAAACGTGGTCCTCGAGGAGATCGCCCGCGTCGAGGACACTCCGGAAGAGCTGGTGTTCGAGCGTCACGCGGAGTTCCTGTACGGCGGGCACCCGTACGGGGTTCCGATCCTGGGCACGGCCGACACGGTCGGTTCGATCGATGCCGCGGCACTGCGCAGGCTGCACCGGGAAGCGTATCATCCGGGCAACGCCGTGGTCGCAGCGGCGGGGCACCTGGAGCACGCGCGGCTCGTCGGGCTCCTCCTTCCCCTCCTGCCGCCCGCCCCGGCCGTGGCCCCTCCCGGGATCGCGCCGGTGACCGCAGGAGGGACCGGCCTTCTCGAGGTGACGCGGTCGGACGGCCGCCAGACGCATATTGTGGCGGGCGCGCTCGGCGTGCGGTATTCGGATCCGCTTCGCCACGCCCTCATCCTGGTCAGCACGGCGCTCGGAGGCGGGATGAGCTCCCGCCTCTTCCAGCGCATCCGGGAAGAGCTCGGTCTGGCCTACCAGGTGTATACGTTTCATGCCTTCTACGGTCGAAGCGGGCACATCGGCGCCTACGTCGGTACGCAGCCCGAAGCGGCGACGCGAGCGAGGGAGACGCTTCTCGACGAGCTGGAGCGCGTGGCCACGACGGGACTGTCCGCCTCGGAGGTCGAGGTCACCCGCGAGCAGCTCCGTGGTCAGCTCCATCTCTCCGTCGAGTCGACGGCGTTCCGCATGGAGCGGCTGGCCGCCGGGGCCCTGCACGGGGAACCGTACCGGTCGATCGAGGAGACAGCTGGCCGGATCGCGGCCATATCACTCGAGGACGCGAACGCCGCCGCCTCGCTCCTCCACCCGGATCGCGTGGCCGTGCTCGAGCTGACTCCCGCCTAGCGGACGGAGCCTGAAGCGCCGAGCACCTGCCGTCTAGCACGGGCCGACCGATCGAGGAGTTCGCGCGATGATCATAGGAGTTCCGAAGGAGACCAAATCGGATGAGAACCGGATCGCCCTCGTTCCCGCGGGGACTGAAGCGTTGGTCGGTGCCGGGCATCGGGTCCTCATCGAGCAGGGTGCCGGCGTGGGGAGCGGGTTCGTGGATGAGGCATACGCCTCGGTCGGCGCGGAGATCGTGCCGGACGCGGACGATGTGTGGGCGGAGGCGGAGATGATCATGAAGGTGAAGGAGCCGATCGAGCCCGAGTACAGCCGCATCCGGGCCGGTCAGGTCCTCTTCACCTATTTCCACTTCGCCGCCGACGAGACCCTGACACGCACGATGCTCGAGCGGCGCTGCGTAGCCATCGCATACGAGACGGTGCAGCTACCCAGCGGGGAGCTCCCGCTCCTCACCCCGATGTCGGAAGTGGCCGGCCGGATGGCAGTGCAGGAGGGGGCCAAATACCTCGAGCAGGCCTCGGGCGGGTCCGGTGTCCTTCTGGGCGGCGTGCCGGGCGTGCTCCCGGCCGAAGTGACGATCCTCGGCGGCGGGGTGGTGGGAACCAACGCAGCCAGGATCGCCGCCGGCTTCGGGGCACATGTCACCATCCTGGACGTCAACCTGGACCGTCTCCGTTACCTGGCCGACGTCATGCCGGCCAACGTGGACACCCTGTATTCGAACCGACACAACATTCTCGAACAGCTTCGACGGGCAGACCTCCTGATCGGAGCCGTGCTCCTTCCCGGCGCCAAAGCCCCGCGCCTCGTTCTCCGCACGGACTTGAAGCTGATGAAGAAAGGCTCGGTGATCGTGGACGTCGCGGTCGATCAGGGGGGGTGCGTGGAGACCGTGCGGCCGACAACGCACGCAGACCCGACGTATGTGGTGGAGGGAGTGATCCACTACTGCGTAGCCAACATGCCGGGCGCCGTTCCGCGAACTTCTACGCTGGCTCTGACGAACGCCACGTTCCACTACGCTCTCCAGCTCGCGGACATGGGCTGGCGGCAGGCGTGCCGGGCCGACGAATCCCTGTCGCTCGGGGTCAACGCGGTGGATGGCAGGTGCACCTACGCGGCCGTCGCCGAGGCGTTCGGGCTCGAGTACACTCCGCTCGAGGAGGTTCTCTGAGCCTCCGAGCGGTCCTCCTCGTCGCCTTCCCGATCTCCAAAGCGGGCCGGCGAGCCCGGTCGGACGTCGCCTTTCGCCTTCTGGAGGGCCCGTCTACATTGCGGCGGCCGAGACCGCGGGGAGGCCGCCTGCCCACGCTCGCCGAGCGAGCGCGTCCGGAAAGCGGGCAGATGCAGAATCGGGATCCAGCTCGGGATCATCCATGCTGAAATGGTTTCGGAAGGGGAGTCTGCTGCCGATCAACGACATCGGAGTAGACCTCGGCACGGCCAACACGCTGATCTATGTGAAGGGCGAGGGGATCGTGCTCAACGAGCCCTCCGTCGTCGCGGTGGAACGGAGCACGGGTCGGATCAAGGGGATCGGCCTCGAAGCGAAGCGCATGCTCGGACGGACGCCCTCGGGGATCGACGCCGTGCGACCCATGAAGGATGGTGTGATCGCGGACGTGGATGTCACCGAGATCATGCTGCGGTACTTCCTCAAGACGGTGACGGCGAACCGCTTCTTCAAGATCCGACCCCGGGTCGTGGTCGGAGTGCCGTCCGGGATCACGGAGCTCGAGAGGCGGGCGGTCCGATCGAGCGCGCACGCGGCGGGAGCCAAGGAAGTGTACATGGTCTCCGAGCCGATGGCGGCGGCCATCGGGGTCGGGCTGCCGGTGGAGACCCCGACCGGCAACATGGTGATCGACATCGGAGGGGGAACGACGGAGATCGCGGTGATCGCGCTGTCCGGCTCCGTGGCGGAGACATCCATCCGGGTCGCCGGGGATGAGCTGGACGCGGCGATCGTCACCTTCCTGCGAAAGAACTACAACCTCCTGATCGGCGACCCGACGGCCGAGGCGATCAAGATCCAGATCGGCTCCGCGTTCAAGACCGACGAGGAGCGAGAGATGTCGGTGCGCGGCCGAGATCTCGTCTCCGGAATCCCCAAGACGGTTCGAGTCAACTCGGCGGAGATCCGGGAGTGTATGCTGGAGCCGGTCCAGGCGATCGTGGGGGCCGTGCGCCGCGCCCTGGAGATCACACCCCCGGAGCTCGCGGCCGATATCGTGGACCGGGGGATCGTGATGACGGGTGGCGGCTCTCTCATTCGGGGTCTGGACCGCCTTCTCCGCGAGGAGACGGGTCTCCCGATTCATGTCGATGAGGAGCCCCTCACCTGCGTGGTGCGTGGGAGCGGCCGAATCCTCGACGACCTTGAACGCTACCGGAGCGTGTTGACCACCTGAGCCGATCCCGAAGCGTGGGCTATCCATCCGTCCGGCGGCCGGAGTCGAGGCGACGCGATCTGGCACTGACCACCCTCCTGCTGTTCGGGGCCTGGCTGCTGGCCCGAATGAGCCCGGCGCTACAGGTAGAGCTGACCCAGCAGCTGCGAGCTACCGTCCTCGCTCCGTTCCTTTCCATCCACGCCAACCTCGCGGAACGCCGGGGTCTCGCGCGGCGCGTGGAGGAACTGGAGGCCGAGCGGGATTCCCTCTCCCGGCGGCTGCTCGAACTCTCCGGAGCGGTGGACGAGAACGAGCGTCTGCGGGTCCTCCTGAGCCTTCGAGATCGTAGGCCCGGTGAGTTTCTGGTCACCGAGCTCGTGCCGGGACGGCCGATCGTCGGCAGCTCGCACACCTTCCTGCTTCGCGCGGGCGCCAGGGAGGGCGTGGAGCCACCCGTGGGGGTGTTCACTACCGGTGGGCTCGTGGGCGTGGCACGCTCCACCGGCGCCGGGTTTTCCATCGGGGACTTCTGGACCCACCCGGAGTTCGCAGTGAGCGTCCGCACCGAGACCGGCGGTGCGACGGGGATCGTGCGCTCGCGCCGCCGTGAGTCGGGCGGGAGCGTAATGCTGCTCGAGGGCGCTCCCTACCAGGCCGACATCGTGGCCGGGACCCGCCTCGTCACGGCAGGCGTGGGTGGCATCTATCCCCCCGGGATTCCTGTCGGCACGGTGCGGGAGCTCGCGGCGCAGAGCGAGTCGGGCTGGGAGAAGAGCTATCTGGTGGAGCCGGCCGTGCGTCCGGAGGAGGTGAGCGTGGTGCTCGTGTGGCGCCGGGAGCCGGTAGGTCCGTGACGCGCGCCGCCGTGTCACCTGCCCGCCTCGGGGGGTGGGGGGGAGGGGGATGACGACGACGGGGGCCGTCGCGCGTGCTGCCCTTGCGATCCTCTTCGTCACGCTGCACTTCACTTTTCGTCCGGTGCTGCTGCAGTGGTTGGTAGCCCCGAGCTTTCTGCTCGGCGGTTTCCTCCTGGCCTCCCTGCGAATGCGCGCCGGGTACGCTGCGACGCTCGGGTTCGCGCTCGGCCTGCTCGAAGCATCGATGGCGCTGGAAGGGATGGGCGTGCTTTCAATCGTGTTCACGGTGCTCGGCTATCTCGGTGCGAGGTCGCGTGATCTGCTGTTCGCGGACGCGAAGCCTTTCATCTTCGTCTACCTGTTCGCCGGTAGCTGGGTCTCCTTGATCGCTCTCGGTCTCGTCGGGCGGGCTCCGACCGGGTTCGTGGCCTTGTTCTTCGGGACGTTGGGAAGTGCCATCCTCACGGCCGCCGTGTGCGGAACGGCGGAGCGGGTCTTCACGGAAATCTGGCCGTGAACACACCGCACACGCCCCCGCGCGATGCGGCGGACTCGGTCCTACGGACCCGCGGAAGGGCGGCGAGCCTCGTGCTCTTCGCCATCATCGGGATCCTGATCGCGGCCTTCTTCCGCCTCCAGGTGCTCAGGAGCAGCGGTTTCGCCCTGCGCTCCGTGGAGAACCGTCTGCGTGCGATCCCGATCCCGGCGCCGCGGGGCGGTATCTACGACCGGAACGGCCGACTGGTGGCCGAGAACATCCCCGGGTATTCGATCTCCATCCTTCCGGGGAAGGTCGATTCGGTGCGGGCGACGCTCGACCGGATGGCCCCGTATCTCGGCCTCAGCGAACAGGAACGCGAGGCGCTTCTCACGAAGTTCCGACGCTTCCGCCATCTGCCGCTCCCAGTGAAGGACAACGTAGGGTTCGAGCAGGTGGCCGCGATCGAGGAGAGGCGCCCCGAGTTTCGACGGGCGGTCATCGAGATGCAGCCGCGGCGATACTACCCCGCCGGGCGGGCCATCGCCCACGTGATCGGCTACGTGAGCGAGATCAGCGAGGCGGAGCTCGAGCGACCCGAGTTCGAAGGCTACGAGGCGGGTCGGGTGATCGGCAAGGCGGGGATCGAGCGGCAGTACCAGCACGTGCTCGGTGGCACCCCGGGGGTGAGTTATGTCGAGGTGAACGCCAGGGGATCGATCGTCAGCGAGTTCGGCCCCCGTCCGAACGTGTCGCCGGTCCCGGGCCAGGACATTGTGCTCGGTCTGGATCTCTCACTCCAGGAGTATGTCGATTCGATCTTCCCGGAGGGAGAACGAGGGGGGGTGGTGGCGCTCGATCCGCGGACCGGTGAGGTCCTGGTCCTGTACAGCCACCCGACCTTCGACCCGAACGAGTTCGTCGGCGGTATCTCGGCCCGGCTGTGGAACACCCTTCGCTCCGATCCCGATCAGCCGCTTCTCAACCGGGTGAGCTACGCCGCGTATGCGGCGGGCTCCACCTGGAAGCTCGTCATCTCGACGCTCGGCTTGCGCAACGGCGTCTTCACCATCGACTCCCACATGCCGACCAGCTGTCGAGGGGCGCTCCAGTACGGAACGCGAGCGTTCCGGTGCTGGAAGCGGGAGGGACACGGTAGCCTCGATCTCTCCGAGGCGATCAAGCAGAGCTGCAACGTGTTCTTCTACCAGGCCGGCCTCCGCCTCGGGCTGGACGCGCTGACCGCGGGCGCCGATGCGTTGGGGTTCAACCGGAAGTCGGGGCTGGATCTGCCCGTGGAAAGGGCCGGGTTCTACCCCCCGGGGCGCGAATGGTACGACCGCCGCTACGGACGCCGCGGCTGGACCGAGTCGGTCGTCCTCAACCTCTCCATTGGCCAGGGCGAGACACAGCAGACGCTGATCAAGATGGCGCAGTTCTACACCGCGCTAGCGACGGGCGAGTCGCCGATCGTTCCCCATCTGCTTCGCAACGAGGCGATGGAGGGACGCCGCGTCGAATGGTCGCTCGAGCTGCCGGAGGAGCGTCGGCTGGAGCTCGTGCAAGCGCTCACCCGGGTAGTGAACGAGCCGGGAGGCACGGCCTACCGGCACAGGCTGAACGATGTCCTTCTCGCCGGAAAGACCGGTACGGCCCAGAATCCCCACGGTCCCCCGCACTCCTGGTTCTTGGGGTTCGCCCCGGCGTACGACCCGCGAATCGTCGTGGCGGCAATCGTCGAGTACGGGCACCCGGACAACCAGGCGGCCCTCGCCGTACCCGTGGCCACCAGGCTGGCCGCCCGCTACCTCGGCGTGACGCGACCCGCCGATGCGGTGGCCACGACTCCGATCCTCCCCGATACGGCGCCGCCCGTCGCGCGACCGGCGGAGCCGATCGCCCTGCGTGCGCTTCCCCCGCCCCCCTCTCCGAGGGCGTTCCCCTCGCCGGCTGCTGGGCCGGAGGCGCTCGCGGAGGAGGCGGCCCGATGATTCCGGGGCCGACCAATTGGATGCGGGCCCGAGCCGGTGGTCGGAGCGGGATCGGGGATCCGGCGCTGGTCGCCGTCGCCGGCCTGCTCACCGTGCTGGGGATCGCGATGATCTACTCGGCCGGCCAGGTGGAGCTGCCCTCCGCGGTATCGGGCGTGTGGCGGCGGCAGCTGGTGTGGGCGGTGGGTGCGTGCGGAGCGTTCTACCTGGCCTCGCGCGTCCCGCTCCGCTGGCTTGAGTGGGCGAGTCCGTGGCTGTATGCGGCTTCCATCTGCCTCCTCATCCTCGTGCTCGTCATCGGTACCGGGCCCAACACTCGTAGCTGGCTGAGCTTCGGGCCGGTCAACCTGCAGCCGGCGGAGCTGGCGAAGCTCGCCACCATCTTGATGCTGGCGCGAGACCTCACCGGCCATGAGTCGTCCCGTCAGAGACTGGCCGGCGTGTGGCGTCCTCTCGCCATCGTGCTCGCTCCCTTCGGCCTCGTCCTCGTCCAGCCGGACCTCGGCAGCGCGCTGATCTTCAGCGTGATCCTGATCTGCGCCCTGGTGTGGGCGGGCGTCCCGTTGGCGTCGATCTTTCTCCTGCTGAGCCCGGCCGTGAGCCTCGTTCTCGGTTTCTCCGCCGTGGTGTGGGGGGTGTGGTTCGTCGCGGTCGTCGCCTTTCTGTATTTGCGGCGCACCTTCGCCCTGGAGGCGGTTGCGGTCGGGGCGGCCAACCTGGCCGCGGGAGCCCTCACTCTGCCCCTGTGGAACAGCCTGGCCGAGTACCAGCAGAACCGCCTTCTGGTCTTCCTGAACCCCGGCATCGACCCGCGCGGGGCGGGGTGGCACCTCATCCAGTCCAAGGTGGCGATCGGCTCCGGCGGATGGTTCGGCTACGGATACGGGAACGGTCCGCAGAAGCGGCTGGCGTTCCTCCCGGAGCAGCACACGGATTTCATCTTCTCCGTCGTCGGGGAGGAGCTGGGGTTCGTCGGCGTCGTCGCCTTCCTCCTCCTCTTCGCCTGGTTCCTGAGCCGCGTGCTTCGGGTGGCCCGGCGGTCGACCAACGAGTTCGGCAGCATAGCCGCCTTCTGTCTCTTCGGGGTGTGGACCGCCCACGTGGCGATCAACGTCGGGATGACGGTGGGTTTGATGCCCGTTACTGGGCTTCCGCTCCCGTTTCTCAGCTACGGCGGTAGCTTTCTGTTCATGCTCTTCGCTGGGCTGGGTGTGGTGAGCCGGGTGGGGGCAGAGCGCTAGACGATCCGGCGGAGAGGACCCCCCGGTTCCGTGGAGTGGGCGGAGAACCCCGGCTGGCTGCTCCGCAACGGCTCAAGTCCCTGTTCGCGGGCTCCCGCGTCGCGCTCTATATTGGCCGCCTTCTCGCTCCTGTCGAAGGCAGAGCTAGGATGTCCTGGTTCAAGAAGCCCAAGCAGAAGCTCGTCTCCCAGAAGCGCGAGCTGGCGGCGGACGTGTGGGAGAAATGCGACTCTTGCGGCGAGATCCTGTACAGCGGCCGACTGGCCGAGAAGCTGTACGTGTGTCCGGAGTGCGGCCACCACTTTCGTATCTCGGCTCCGCAGTACGTCTCGATCCTCCTGGATGACGGTTTCACGGAGGAGTTCGACCTCAACCTTCGATCCTCCGATCCGCTCGGCTTCGTGGACTCGAAGCCGTACACGCAGCGCGTGCAACGTGCCGAAAGCGAAGTGGGGCGAGGCGACGCCGTGATCACGGGTCGCGGGGAGCTCGACGGACGCGAGATCTGCCTCGGGGTGATGGACTTCCGTTTCATCGGGGGTTCGATGGGCTCCGTGGTGGGGGAGAAGATCGCCCGACTGGCGGGGCGCGCCTCCGAGGGTCGGCGTCCACTGGTCATCGTGTCGGCCTCGGGAGGTGCACGCATGCAGGAGGGGATCTATTCGCTCATGCAGCTCGCCAAGACGGCCGCGGCGCTTGAGCAACTCTCCGTGACGAGGGTCCCCTACATCAGCGTGCTCACGCATCCGACGACGGGCGGCGTAACAGCCAGCTACGCCATGCTCGGCGACGTCATCCTCGCGGAGCCGGGCGCGCTCATCGGCTTCGCCGGTCCTCGCGTGATCCGCGAGACGATTCGCCAGGAGCTGCCGGATGGCTTCCAGACCGCGGAGTTTCTGCGCGATCACGGCATGGTAGACCGTATCGTGCACCGCGCCGAGCTCAGGGACACGCTGAGCACCCTCTTCAACCACATGTGCTGATCCCGAGCTACGGCCGCCTGGCCGCACTACTCGCCGGTCGGCCCATGGCCCACATTCGCTGGGGCCTCGACCGGATCGAGTCGATCCTCGCGGGCCTGGGGAATCCGCACCGCTCGTACCGCTCCCTGCACATCGGCGGCACGAACGGAAAGGGCTCGGTGGCGGCGTCGATCGAGGCGATCCTTCGGGAAGCGGGGCATGCCACCGGTCTGTACACCTCTCCCCACCTCGTCTCCTTCGATGAGCGGATCCGCATCGCCGGCGAGCCCGTATCGGTCGAGTGGCTCGAGACGTGCGCGGCCGAGGTCCTTCCGCTGGCCGAGCGCGAAGGCGCGAGCTTTTTCGAGGCAGCCACCGCCCTCGCATTCCTGGTATTCGCGAGGGCGGGGGTGGAGGTGGCGGTCGTGGAGGTCGGTCTCGGCGGCCGTCTGGACGCCACCAACGTCCTTCGCCCGGAAGTTTCGGCGATCACCAACGTAGCGCTCGATCACGCCGAGTACTTGGGCCTCACCCTCCGCGAGATCGCTGCCGAGAAGGCGGGCATCCTGAAGGGAGGCGTGCCCGCCGTCCTCGGGCCGGTGTCGGGGGAGGTCCTCGACGTGTTCCGTCGACGCGCCGCCGAGCTGAAGGCTCCCCTCCACGTGTTGGGAGAGATGGCGGTCTCGGAGAAGGTCGAGGTGAGCCGCACCGGCACCGTCTTCCGCTACCGATCGCCGGCGCGGCCGGGCGGCCTCCTCCTTCGCACGCCGCTGATCGGCCGTCACCAGGCGACGAATGCGGCTATCGCCCTGCTTGCGCTCGAGGGATTCGAAGCGCTGCCGGAGGCCGCGCTGGCCAACGGCCTGGCCAGCGTGCGGTGGCCCGGCCGCGTTGAGGTGTTCGATCGTCCCGACGGAACCTGGGTGCTCGACGTGGCGCACAACGTGGCCGGAGCGTCGGCCCTGGCGAGGACGCTGGGCGACATCGCGCTCCCCGCTCCGAAGGTGGCGCTGCTCGCCATACTGGGTGACAAGGCGTGGAAGAAGATGCTCGTTCCCCTCCTCTCACGCGTCGACGCGGCTGTCTTCACCCTGGCTCCTTCGGCGCCCGTTGAGCGGCTGTGGGATCCGGGTGAGGCGCGGAGAGCCGTCCCGGATCGTGCCGTGGAGCTGGTGCCGGATTTCGATGCGGCGCTGTGCCGGGCGCGGGATCTGGCAGGTGCGGGCACGGTGGTGGTGACCGGTTCCTGTCACACCGTCGGGGACGCGCTGACCAGCCTCGGCCCGCAGCGCGTCGAACCGGTAGCGGGCGGCGTGGACGTGGCACGTGCAGCGCCTTACACTTGATCCGAAGGCGGGCGGTGGTGGATACCGACGGCACGGCCGGAGCAAATCGATCGCCACGGCGAGTGAATCGTCACCATAATAGAGGAGCACAGGGGTGCTGTACGATCCGCGACTGGTGCAGCCGATGCGAGAGGAGCTCACGAGCCTCGGGGTACGCGAGCTGCGAACCGCGGAGGAGGTGGACGAGGTGCTGGGCACGGAGAGCGGTACCACCCTGGTGGTCGTGAACTCCGTCTGCGGCTGCGCCGCTGGCAACGCCCGACCGGCGGTGGCTCTCGCCCTTCGGCACCACGTCCTTCCCGACCGGTCGGTCACCGTGTTCGCCGGACAGGACGTGGAGGCCACCGCCCGGGCGCGCGGCTACTTCAGCGGATATCGCCCCTCCTCGCCTTCGATCGCGCTGCTCAACGACGGCGAGCTTGTCTTCATCCTGGAGCGCCACCAGATCGAGGGGCGGCCGGCCGCGGCGATCGCGCGCGACCTCACCGATGCGTTCGACCGCTTCTGCCGCGCGCCGGTGTAGGGGTTGGGGGAATACGCACCTCTCTCCGTGAGTCTCCCGGCCGCGTAGGCGCCCCGCAGGGGGGCGGCGGCCGGCCGGACCGCGAGCCCCGGCTTTGGGTGGCAGCCGGGGGGTCGCAGGGCGCGGGCCAGGCTCGTCATCACGCGCTTTTCTTGCCGCTGCCGTTCGCGGCCGGATACATTCTGGCCCCAATGGAGATCGCAAGGCTCCCCGGCTTCCGGGAGTTCTACCCCGAAGACCTCGCGCTCCGCTCCTACATCTTCCAGGTGTGGCGGGAGGTGGCGCGTCGGTACGGCTTCGTCGAATACGACGGTCCTCCGCTCGAGCCTCTGGAGCTGTACACGAGCAAGTCAGGCCCGGAGATCGTCGGCCAGCTGTACGGGTTCACGGACCGGGGAGAGCGGGAGGTCGCGTTGCGACCGGAGATGACGCCGACCTTCGCGCGCATGGTGTCGGCCCGCGCGGCGGCTCTGCCGAAGCCGATCAAATGGTTCTCCATCCCGCAGCTCTTCCGCTACGAGCGTCCGCAGAGAGGCCGGCTGCGCGAGCATTTCCAGCTCAACCTTGACGTAGTCGGCGAGCCGGACGGTGCGGTGGACGCGGAGCTGGTGGCCGCCGCGGTGGACGTGCTGCGCGCTTTCGGCCTCGGGCCGCAGGACTTCGTGGCGCGCGTGTCGGATCGTCGGCTCATCGGAGCCGTGCTGGGCGCCCTCGGCATCCCGCAGGAGAGGCGGCCGAGCGCGTTCGCCGCGCTTGACAGAGCCGAGGGCGACGGCGAGGAGAGGGTGGTAGCGGCGCTCGGCGAGGCGGGAGCGAGCCCGGAGGCCGCCCGGCGCATCCTGGCGTTGGGTGGGATGTCGCTCGATGCGATCGCCGACGAGTTCGGCTCGGCCCACGGGGTCGAAGAGGCTGCGGAGCGCCTGGCGGGTTTCTTCGGTGCGCTGAACGATTTCGGCCTCCGCGCCTTCGTGACCTTCGATGCCACGCTCGTCCGAGGCCTAGCCTACTACACCGGATGCGTGTTCGAGCTGTGGGAGCGCAGCGGGGAGTTCCGGGCGATCTGTGGAGGGGGCCGATACGACAACCTGCTGGCCTCGCTCGGCGGCGTCGACCTCCCGGCGCTCGGCTTCGGGATGGGAGACGTGGTGCTCGGCGAGCTCCTCAAGGACCGGGGGCTGATCCCGGGGGGAGAGGCGGCGATAGACGACTTCGTGATCTCCGTGTCGGAGGGAGAGCGCCCGCTCGCCCTTCGCCTCGTGCACGCGCTGCGCGAGCAGGGACGCCGTGCGGCCTTCGATTACCGGGGTCGAGCCGTCGGCCGTCAGTTCCGGGCGGCGGACCAGGCGGGCGCCCGCCGTGCCATCATCGTCGGCCCGGACGAGGCGGCCCGTCAGGTGGCGTTGGTGCGGGAGATGGCGACGGGAGAGGAGCGTGCGGTGCCGCTCTCGGAGCTGTTGGGCGACGGCCGCTGGCGCCGGGATGCCCACGGCGAGGTCCGGTAGGGTGGGGGGGCCGGCTGTGCTTCGCGCCCCAGAACCTGGCGGGCGGGCCGCCGGCTGCTTCGCGCCCCGGAACGCGGCGGGCGGGCGAAGCGCCAGTCGGCAGGTCCACGCGGCGCCGCGGCACCGATGGGCGCGCCGCACGGCCGGCCTCACTCCCGGGAACCGAAACCACAACGCGAGCACGCGAACCGATATATGGCGGAAGAAAAGGGGCTGACCAGGCAATCCGAGGATTTCTCCGCCTGGTACAACGAGGTCGTTCGGGAGGCGGAGCTGGCCGGCGATTCTCCAGTGCGAGGGTGCATGGTCATCCGGCCGTACGGCTACCGGATCTGGGAGCTGATGCAGAGCGCGCTGGACCTGATGTTCAAGGAGACAGGTCACGAAAACGCCTACTTCCCACTCTTCCTTCCCCAATCGGCGCTTGATCGCGAGGCCGAGCACGTCGAGGGCTTCGCCCCGCAGACCGCGGTCGTCACACGGGCGGGGGGTCAGGAGCTCGAGGAGCCACTCGTCGTGCGCCCCACTTCAGAAGCGATCATCTGGCCGATTCTGGCCGATTGGATCCAGTCGTACCGGGACCTCCCGGTGCTCCTGAATCAATGGGCGAACGTGGTGCGCTGGGAGCTGCGCACGCGTCCCTTCCTCCGTACCACGGAGTTTCTCTGGCAGGAGGGTCACACGGCGCACGCCACAGCCGAAGGGGCGGAGGAAGAAGCACGCCGCATGCTCGGCGTGTACCGGACCTTCATGGAGGGGTGGATGGCGCTCCCCGTCATAACGGGGGAGAAGACATCGAGCGAGCGGTTCGCAGGGGCGATCCACTCGTATGCGCTCGAGGCGCTGATGAAGGACAACCGCGCCCTCCAGGCCGGTACGAGCCATGACCTCGGACAGAACTTCGCGCGTGCCTTCGGCGTCCGCTTTCAGACCGAGCGGGGTGAGCACGACTATGTGTGGAGCACGTCCTGGGGCGTTTCCACCCGACTCATCGGGGGCCTCGTGATGGCGCATGGGGACGACGCCGGGCTCGTGCTGCCACCGCGGCTCGCGCCGTACGAGGTGGTGATCGTGCCGATCTGGAAGAGCGAGGAGCAGCGGACGGCCGTGCTCGAGGCATCCGGCCGCGTGCGGGACCGACTCTCTCCGGATGTGCGGACGAAGCTGGATGACCGCGAGGGGATCAACCCTGGAGCGAAGTACTACGAGTGGGAGCGGCGCGGCGTCCCCCTGCGCCTGGAGATCGGCCCGCGGGATGTGGAGCGTGACGAGGTCGTCATGGCGCGTCGCTTTATCGTCGACGGGGAGCCGCGCAAGCGGACGCTCGCGGAGAGCGAAGCCACGGCATGCATCCCGGTGCTTCTCGAGGCGATCCAGGGCGAGATGCTGGAGGCCGCTCGGACCCGACGCGAGGCGGAGACGGTGCGCGGTCTTGAGGAGTACGCAGGCCTGCGGGAACGCATGGAAGAGCGCGGGGGGTTGGTATTCGCCGGATGGTGCGGCTCCGAGGAGTGTGAGACGCGCGCCAAGGAAGACACCAAGGCGACGATCCGTTTGATTCCGGACCCGGAGTTTCGCTCGCCCGAGGCGCCCCTCAACTGCCTGGTGTGCGGGGGCGCGGCGCAGATGGAGGTGGTGTGGGCGAGAGCGTACTGAGGGAGCGAGCTACGCGCGGGGAGGGCGCGCCATCGCGGCGGGAGAGCGACGCGACGACGAGCGGCCAGGGGCCGGACGCTCGCGGGCATCCGGTGGGTGGGAGGGCGTCAGCGAGGGACCGCGTGCTGATCCTGGATTTCGGCGGCCAGTACACCCGGCTCATAGCGCGTCGGGTGCGGGAGGCGAGGGTGTACTCAGAGATCCACCCCCCGACGGTCAGCCTGTCGTGGATCTCGGCCTGGAGGCCGACGGGCATAATCCTGTCCGGGGGGCCCGCGAGCGTGTACGACGACGGCGTGCCGCGCGCGGACCCCGGTCTCCTCGAGCTGGGTGTGCCGGTTCTCGGTATCTGCTACGGAATGCAGCTCATCGGTCAGTTGGCGGGCGGGCGCGTGGGGCGCGCCGGCCGCCGGGAATACGGCCGCGCCGAGCTCGAGATCGTGCACCCCGACTCTCTCTTCCGGGGCTTCGAGGCCGGTTCCCGCACGCCCGTGTGGATGAGCCACGGCGACCAGCTCCAAGAGCCGCCCCCCGGCTTCGAGCTGCTCGCGCGGACCCCCACGAGTCCTGTTGCCGCTTTTCGCGCGGCCGATCGGGAGATCTACGGGGTCCAGTTCCACCCGGAGGTGGCGCACACGCCTCGCGGCGAGGAGATGCTTGAGAACTTCCTGTACCGGGCGTGCGGCTGCGCGGGCGAGTGGACGCCCGGCAACATCGTCGCCGACGAGGTGGAGGCGATCCGCAGACAGGCTCCGGAGGCCGGAGTGATCTGTGGCCTGTCGGGTGGAGTGGACTCCTCGGTGGCGGCCGCCCTCGTCCACCGGGCAGTGGGAGAGCGGCTGACGTGCATCTTCGTGGACACGGGGCTTCTCCGGAAAGGGGAACGGGAGTCCGTGGAGCGGGTGTTCGGGAGCCACCTCGGCTTTCGGCTCGAGGTGGTGGACGCGTCGGAGCTCTTCCTGGAGAAGCTTGACGGAGTGGAGGACCCGGAAGAGAAGCGCGTGCGCATCGGACACACCTTCATCGATGTCTTCGAGGAAGCGGCCCGGCGACACGGCGAGGCGCGCTACCTCGTTCAGGGGACGACGTATCCGGATGTCATCGAGTCCACCTCGGTGACGGGTCCGTCTGCGGTGATCAAGTCGCACCACAACGTGGGTGGACTCCGGCCCGATCTGCCTTTCGAGCTGATCGAGCCGCTTCGGGAGCTGTTCAAAGATGAGGTGCGGGCCGTGGGGCGCGAGCTGGGCCTGCCCGAGGAGATGGTGGGCCGGCACCCGTTCCCGGGACCGGGTCTGGCCGTGCGCATCCTCGGGCCGATCAATCGCCAGCGAATCGAGGTGCTCAGGGAGGCGGATGCCGTATTCCTGGAAGAGATCCGGGCCGCCGGATTGTACGACGACATCTGGCAGGCGTTCGCCGTTCACCTCCCCGTGCGCTCTGTGGGTGTGATGGGGGACGGGCGCACCTACGAGAACGTGGTCGCGCTTCGCGCCGTGACCAGCCGCGACGGAATGACGGCGGATTGGTTCCCGTTCCCTCACGATGTGATGGCACGCATCTCCGCCCGTATCATCAACGAGGTGGAGGGGGTGAACCGCGTGGTGTACGACGTCTCCTCCAAGCCTCCGGCCACCATCGAGTGGGAGTGAAGCTCCCGTCTCGGTCGGGCGGCTAAGCCATGGCGGATCTTCAGGAGATCGTCGAGTTCCTGGACGGCTATCTGCGGATCGCCGAGATCGAGGATTACCCGGGAGCTTGGAACGGCTTACAGGTGGGAAGCCGGGCGCCTGTCGAGAAGGTGTGCGCGGCGACGGATGCCTGCCAGGCCACGATCGAGATGGCTGCCGAGGCGGGCGGGCAGCTCCTGCTCGTCCACCACGGGCTCTTCTGGGCAGAGCCGCTGCCGATCACCGGAAGGAACTACCGGCGGCTGCGGGTGGCGTTCGACGCCGAGCTCGCCGTATACAGCGCCCACCTGCCGCTGGATGTTCACGCGGAGGTCGGCAACAACGTGCGGCTGGCCGCGGTCCTCGGCTTGACGATCGAGGGTACGTTCGGCCGGCACCGGGGGGTGGACGGGATCGGGGTGTGGGCGGCGACGGATCTCTCCCTGACCGAGCTTTCCCGTCGGGTCGAAGCGGCGTGCGGAGCGCCTCCGCGGCTGATCGCGGGAGGTCCCGGACATGTGAGGCGAGTCGGCATCGTGACCGGTGGCGCCGGGTCGCTGATCGGGGCCGTGCACCGGGAGGGTCTCGACACCTTCATCACGGGGGAGGGGAGCCACCATACTTTCCACGACGCGACGGAGCTCGGCGTCAACGTGCTCTATGCGGGCCACTACGCGACCGAGACGCTGGGCGTGAAGGCGCTGGCCGGGGTCGTGGCGGAGCGCTTCGAGCTGGAATGGGCCTTCCTCGACCACCCCACGGGCCTGTGAGAGGCTTGCCGGGCCGCTCGCGCCGGAGGCGGATCCGACCCTGCGAGCTGTCGATCGGCCGTGTCGCAGCAACTTAGAAAACCGAGAACTTCAACCCTTTAAGATAACGTTCGGGGTGCTGGCGGACATCGCGCGTGAGGAGCGCGATCTCCTCCATTGCGGCCTCCAGGTTGGCTGCTGCGGCGCTCACCCGCTCATACAGCGCTTCGTCGTTCACCAGCCGCCCCAGGGATCCATCCCCGCGGTCTACCTTGTCGAGGATGGAGGCGAGGGAGAGGCTGGTCGAATCGAGGCCCTTGCTCGCGTGGTGCAGGCGTGCGGTGAGCGAGTCCAGGCTGGTGATCGTGCGCCCCAGCTCGGCGCCGGAGGTCGCCTCGGCGAGCTGGGACGAGGTCTGGCTGAGGCTCTCGATGAGGGTGGCGAGCGACTCCCGCTCGGCCTCCACCAGCGCTTGCAGCTCCGTCATCGTGGCGGAGAGCGCGCTGCCGGTGAGGCGGACGTGCTCCACGGTCTCGTCCGCCAGGAGCTTTTGGGCCTGGGTCAGCACCTGCTCGACCTGGTCGCCCAGGGCACCAGCGAGCGACTGCAGGTCCGGGACGGTCTCGGCGGCGATCGTGTCCCCTGCGGCCAGCGGCGTGCTGGATTCTCCAGGCTCGAGCTCCATGATGCCCGAACCGAGGAAGGCGGAGGGCTGGATGAGGGCCCGTGTGTCGCGGGGTAGGGTCTCGCCGGGGGCGATGTCGAGAGCGAGAACGGCGCGCCCGCCGCTCAGACCTACGCCCGTCACGGAGCCTACGTCGACCCCCCGGAGGTAGACCCGCGTACCGTCGCTCACCCGAGCTGCGTCCGGACCCGTCGCGAGGACCCTCAGACGGCCGCCGCCGATGTCGGCGCCGCTGATCCACACCACCCCGGCCGCCAGGGCGATGATGGAGAAGAGAACGAACAGGCCGACCTGGAGTTCGGCCCGGTGATGACCGCGCAGTCCGGGGTCCCTCATCCGAGGATGCCCTCTTCGTACTTCGGGTTGAGGAAGCTCTGGACGAGGGGATTCTCCGAAGCGCGGAGCTCTGCCGGGCTACCCAGCGCACAGATCCTCCCGTCGCAAAGGAGGGCGATTCGGTCGCCGAGGAAAAAGGCCGACTCCACGTCGTGCGTCACGATCACGCTCGTGGCCCCGAGCTCGGCCTTGAGCCGGGAGATGAGCTGATTGATGACGGAGGCGTTGACCGGGTCGAGCCCGGTGGTGGGCTCGTCGTACAGGATGTACTTCTGTCGGCCGACGATCGCCCGCGCGAGTGCTACCCGTTTCTGCATCCCTCCGGAAAGCTCCGCCGGAAGAAGAGGAAGCACCGCCGGCTCGAGGTTCACGTGCGTGATCGCCTCGAGCACCAGTGGGTCGGTGTGCGCGTCCACCCGGCGGCAGTGCTCGGGGCTAAGGCCGAGCTGGATGTTCTGGCCGACGGTGAGCGAATCGAAGAGAGCCGAGTTCTGGAAGACGTAGCTGATCTTCGAGCGGATCTCCGAGATCTGTCTCCCTCCCGCGCGAGGCACCGAGAGCCCGTCCACCAAGATCTCTCCCGCATCGGGGTCGAACAGCCCGACGATGTGCTTGAGGAGGACGCTCTTCCCGACGCCAGAGGCCCCCATGATCACCAGGCTCCTGCCCTCCTCGATGTCGAGGTCGACGCCGTCGAGAACCATCTTCCCGTTGAGCGTCTTCTTCAGGCCGCGGATCTCGATCATCGCGCCGCGCCTCCCCACGTCCCCCTCGCGACAGGTCGTGGGGAGCTCACGACACCGCCTTGTATACCGGGGCGAGGATCACGTCGAGGACCATGATCGCGACGATGATCGCTACCACCGCGTTGGTGGCGGTGCGACCCACGCCGGCCGCGCCTCCCTCCGCCTGGAGACCTACATAGCAGGCCGTGAAGGTGATGGTGATTCCGAACGCGAACCCCTTGACGAGCGAGAAGATGAGTGCGGCCGAGTGGTAGTACGTCTGGACTCCGTACACGTACTCGTGCGTGGTCATCGGCAGAAGGCTGACTGCGGTGATCCAGCCCGCGGCCATCCCGGCGATGTTGGCGAGGACGACGAGCGGGATCAGCACGACGGCGCCCGCCACCACGCGCGGCACGATGAGCTCCACCACGGGGTCTCGGCCCAGGGTCCGTAGGGCGTCGATCTGATCCGTAACCTTCATCGTCCCCAGCTCTGCACCGATCCCGGCGCCGATGCGGCCCGCCAGCACCACGGCGGTGAGCACGGGGGCGAGTTCGGTGAGCATGCCGGCTGCGACAGCCTGTCCCACGATCCACAGCGGGAGTGTCTCCATCTGGTAGCCGCTCTGCTGCGCGAGCACGGAGCCGCTCAGGCCGCCGACGACTATGACGAGTGCCAGGCTGTCCACGCCGATCACCTTGGCCTGCACGATGGCGGCCTTCAAGTAGCGGTGCGGACGGGCGAGGGCGAGCGTCGTGGCAGCCGCCAGGATTCCGGCCCGCCCCAGGTGCCGGCTCCCCGCCATGGCAAACCGGCCGAGGGCGCGGACCCACGTGATGGGTCCATTGGCCTCTCCGCGCCGGGTGGCCGAGGAGCTGTCGGTCGGGTAGTCGTGACTGCTCATGCGCTCGCGAAAAACCGGCCCCCGCGATTCTCCGTCCTTCAGACACCGGTTCGGATCCGCCTGCGGAGCGTCACCCGTGCAGAATCGGGAGGGTCGAGAGGGCCTCTCGTCGGAACGAGAAAGCCCGTAACCTACGGGCGGGGGACCGTCCCGCAACCGCAGGGTCCCGGGCGCCGCTGCCTCGAGGCACGCTTTCCCCGGCTCTCCGCGGGCTACGAGGAGTCGCGTGGAAGGAGCTGCCGGCGCAGACGGCGGAGGTGGTAGTCCGACCGGGCGGAGTCCGCCGGGAGACGGCGCGGCCCGGTGGTGTCCGCGGCGGTCGCCGTCCCCCCGGCCGGCCTCGCGGGCGCCTCTCCGCCCTCTCCGTCCACCGTAGCCGGGGTGGTTCGAGCGGGCGGCTCGCCACCGGCCACAGGGCCGGGACGGCCGGACGGTCCAGCGGCGGCATTCCCCCGTGACGGGACCCCCGGCGGCGGCCGGCGGGCGACGTCGCGCGGGATCCCCTCAGCGGAAGCCGGCGCGGGCTCCCCGGCCCCCTGCGACGCGGGCATGCCCGGCGTGAGCGAGTCCACCCTCGCCGCGATCGCCTCCCACAGGGCCTGCATGCGGGCGGGGTCGCGCCCGGCGATCTCAGCGAATCGGATCAGCGAATCGGGCGACACCCCGTGCTCCTCGAGGATCGCCGCTCGCGCCGAGTCCTCCGCCTGTCGGCGGGCCAGCGGGGGCCCGACGGCCGGGGTGGTCGCCTCCACGAGCACGAGTCGGGCCAACAGCTCGACGTAGGCGGAATCGGTGAGGCCGGCGTGCGAGCGAGGAGCATCGCCGCACGCAGCGGCGAGGAGGAGAGTGGGGACAAGCGTGCGGGGGAACCCGCGGACGCCCCTCTCGCGCTTCGCCTTCCTCCCCGCCTCGTCGGCTCGGGCCTCGATGGCCTTTCGCAGCGCGCCAACAATGAGGAGAGGCGTGGCGAGCGAGATGGGGAGGTACAACCCGACCGCGAAGGGGAGGGACGGCTGCCGCAAGACGTGTTCGACGACGGCGGCGGTGAGGATTCCGCCGATCACGAGCAGCCACGGGAGGTCCGCGTTGGCCTTGCCCCCGCCCGTCTCCCCGGCCACCTGCACCTCCGCGCACGCGATCCCCTCCGGGTACGGGAGCTTGCCGTGCCCGGGCCGTAGACCCTGTCCTCCCTCTCGATTCACAGCACCCTTGGCCAGTTCCTCTCTCCGCGCCGGATCGCGGGCCGCGTCTCCTCCTCCGCCCAGAGCGGCGTGCAGGCTAGTGGTGGCCCGGCGGGGGTGTCAAGGGCGGTCGCCCGCCGCGCGGCGGCAACCCGCCGCCCCGGCGGAGGCGCCTGCCGATTCGGCAGAGACGGCCTGTGAATGCCGGTTTTCCCCGCCGGGCTGGCGCGACCGCGGGCCGAAACAGGACCTTGGCCGGGCACACGTCTTGCCCCCGCGATGGCGGGAAACCGAGCTGGTTCGAGACGCATGCACGCAGGAGGTGACGCGTGGAGGAGAGGGAGAAAAACGGGGGGCCGGCACGGGAGGAGGAGGCGACGGGCGGCGAGGCGGACTCGAGCCCGGCGGGCGAGGCGGAGCGATCCGCGGAGCGCTGGCGCAGCGGCTGGGCCGCCCCCTTCTCGGAGCTGCACGATCTGGTGGGGGACTTCTTGGAGGGCGTGCGGATCTTCCCTCCGGGGGCAGGCCGGGCCCCACGCATCGACATGGTTCGGACCGCCGAGGAGTATCGGATCTTCGTCGATCTACCCGGCGTAAGGAAGGACGACCTGGAGGTGTCGACGGTGGGCGACGAGATCACCATCAGCGGGAAGCGCCGTCGGCCGCAGCTGGCCGAGGGGGCCGAGGTGATCCGGACGGAGCGCGAGTATGGACGCTTCCGTCGGACGCTGCACGCTCCGGCCGACGTCGACACGGCGCGGGTCCGCGCCAAGTTGGAAGACGGCGTGCTTCGCCTCACGCTGCCGCGACGGACCGAAGCCGAGAAGAAGCAGATCGACATCGAGACCTGACAGGGGCCGTCCCGCCGGGAACGCGCTCCAGACACGGCTCACGAGGAGACAACAGGGAATGATTCCCGCAGATCGACTCACCGTACTGGCCGGAGAGGCCCTGCAGGAAGCCGCCGTGCGTGCCCGCCAGGCCGGCAATCCCGCCGTGGAGGACGTCCACCTCCTCTCCGCCCTCCTCGATCAGACGGACGGCATCATCCTTCCGATCCTCCACAAAGTCGGGGTGGATGTGCGAGGCCTGCGCGGCGCGCTGGAGGAGAGCCTTGGCCGCCTTCCCCGGCAGACGGGCGCCACGCCTGTGGCGAGCCGCGAGCTCGGCCGGGTTCTCGACCAAGCCGATGCCGAAGCGCGTGCCATGGACGACCAGTACGTCTCCACCGAGCACCTCCTCCTCGCCCTCGCCGGGAAGAGGGCGAGCAGCACCGGCGAGCTCCTCGGGGCGCGGGCGCCTCACCGGAGGTGATCCGGACGGCCCTCGAGGAAATCCGCGGGCCGCACCGCGTCACGGACCCGGAAGCCGAGGGCAAGTACCGAGCCCTGGAGCGCTACAGCATCGATCTCACCGAGAAGGCCAGGGCCGGCAAGCTCGACCCGGTCATAGGTCGAGATGCCGAGGTACGTCGGGTCATGCAGGTGCTCTCACGGCGGACCAAGAACAATCCGGTGCTGGTCGGCGAGCCGGGCGTCGGAAAGACGGCGATCGCGGAAGGGCTCGCGCAGCGCATCGTGCATGGCGATGTACCGGAGTCGCTGAGAGAGAAGCGGCTCATCCAGCTCGACATCGCCGCCATGCTCGCGGGCGCCAAGTACCGCGGCGAGTTCGAGGAGCGCTTCAAGTCGGCCCTCAAGGAGATCACCGAATCGGAGGGCCGTTACGTCGTCTTCCTCGACGAGCTGCATACGATCGTGGGCGCCGGAGCGGCCGAGGGAGCGGTCGACGCCGGGAACATGCTCAAGCCGGCGCTCGCCCGCGGCGACCTCCGAATGATCGGGGCGACGACTCTCGACGAGTACCGGATGCACATCGAGAAGGATCCGGCGCTGGAGCGGCGCTTCCAGCCGGTTCTGGTGGCCGAGCCGGGCCTGGACGAAACGATCGCCATCTTGCGTGGGCTCAAGGAGCGGTACGAGGTGCATCACGGCGTCCGCATCACAGACCCGGCCCTCGTCGCCGCGGCTCGCCTCTCCGACCGCTACATCGGTGACCGCTTCCTCCCGGACAAAGCCATCGACCTCATCGACGAGGCGGCTTCTCGGCTCCGCATCGAGATCGATTCGATGCCGGAGGAGATCGATGCGGTGGAGCGGCGGCTGACGCAGCTTGAGATCGAGCGCGAGGCGTTGAAGGAGGAGACGGACCCCCGTAGCGTGGAGCGGCGAGGGGTGCTCGAGGAGGAGCTGTCCGCACAGCGCGAGCGCCTCGCCGGTATGAAGGCGCGTTGGCTCACGGAGAAGGAGGCGATCGAGAGGGTGCGCGATCTCAAGCGCCAGACGGAGGAGTTGGGAATCGCCGCCGAGCGGGCGACTCGTGCGGGCGACCTGACCCGGGCGGCCGAGATCACGTACGGGCAAGTCCCGAAGGTGCGTGCGGAGCTCACCGAGGCCGAGAAGAGGCTCGGCGAGATGCAGGCGGAGGGTAGCTTCCTCAACGAGGAGGTCCGGCCCGAGGACGTGGCCGAGGTGGTGGCCAGCTGGACGGGGATCCCGGTGTCGCGGATGATGGAGGACGAGAAGGAGCGGCTCACCCGCCTCGAGGAGCACCTGCATCGGAGAGTGGTGAACCAGCAGGAGGCGATCCGCACGGTGGCGAACGCCGTACGGCGGAGCCGCGCAGGGCTGCAGGACCCGGATCGCCCGATCGGAAGCTTCATCTTCCTCGGCCCGACCGGGGTCGGCAAGACCGAAACGGCTCGTGCGCTCGCCGAGTTTCTGTTCGACGACGAGGACGCGATGGTGCGTCTGGACATGTCGGAATACATGGAGCGGCACGCGGTCGCTCGCCTCATTGGAGCGCCACCGGGATACGTCGGCTTCGAGGAGGGAGGGCAGCTCACGGAGCGGATCCGCCGCCGCCCCTATTCGGTCGTGCTGTTCGACGAGATCGAGAAGGCGCATCCGGATGTCTTCAACGTCCTGCTCCAGATACTCGACGACGGTCGGTTGACCGACGGGCACGGGAGGACGGTGGATTTCCGAAACGCCGTCCTGATCATGACGAGCAACATCGGCAGCCAATGGATCCTCAGCGCCACCCAGTCGGGCGAAGAGTGGGAGAGCGTCGAGAACCGTGTGCGCCAGGCTTTGCACGAGCATTTTCGACCGGAGTTCCTGAACAGGATCGACGACATCCTCGTCTACCGGCCGCTGGGGCGGGAGGAGCTCGACCGGGTGGTGGAGCTCCAGCTGGCGCGCGTTCAGCGAATGCTGGCCGAGCGAGAGGTCGGGCTCGATGTGACGCCGGCCGCCCGCGCCCGAATCGTCGCGGACGGGTACGATCCCGCATTCGGGGCGCGTCCCCTGAAGCGCGCGATCCAGCGGCTACTCTCCGACCCGCTGGCCATGGCCTTCTTGGATGGACGCTTCGAGGATGGGGATCGCGTGCGTGTGGACGTGGACTCGGGGGGTGATGGGCTCACGCTGGTCCGGGTGGAACGCCAGCCGATCGCCGCTCCCTCCGGCGCTTGACGGCGCAACGGCCGGAGTCTACTAGCATCGGAAGCCTCGCGGCGAGGACACCGTGCGCCGCCGAGCGATCATCGACCTGCCGACACGGAGCGATCGTGAGCAGGCATCCAACGGCGTCGACGCGTGCCGGCCGCGGGACCTCACGGTCCCGATCCGGGCTTCCGGTTCTGCTCGCCGTCCTTCTCGTCTCCTTCGTCGGTTGCGCCTCCGGCGGCGGACGTCCGGGAGAGGGACTGAGCGGCGCGACCACCTCCGAGGAGGCGGTGCACGCCTTCCTCGAAGGTGTGCGGAGGGGGGATTATCAGCTGATGGGCGCCCACTTCGGAACGGTCGATGGGCCGGCGCGGAAGCGGCTGGGCATCGCGGAGGTGGAGCAGCGGATGATCTTCCTGGCGAGGCTGCTGCGGCACAGCTCCTACGATCTGCGGGTCGCCAATCTTGCGCAGCTCGGGCCGGACCGGGTTAGGTACGTGGCGCGTTTGGAAGGAACGAGACGCGGCGACGTGTTGGTCCCGATCGTGACGGTGCCGGCCCGCGACGGTCACTGGTACGTGGAGCGCCTGGACGTGGACGCCCTCACGGCAAGCCCGGGGCGGTGACGAGCGCCCCGGAGCGGCGACGCCTTCCGTGAACGGTGATCGCGCCGCGAGCATCGAGGCCTTCCGCGAAGGCCCGCCCGGGTCCAGGGCGGGCGCTGTCAGCCTCTTTCGGTGCGGCGATCGCGCCGCTCCTTGAGCTCGATGAGGACACCGCCCGTCGTGCGTGGGTCGAGGAAGGCGACCACGCTTCCGCCGGCTCCTCGCCGTACGGCCGGGGAGACCGGCTCGCTTCCTGCCGCTCGCGCCCGCTCGACCGCCGCCCCGACGTCGGGGACGATCAGACAGACGTGATGTACGCCCGCGCCGCGTCGCTCCAGGAAGCGGGCGATGGACGAGTTCGGCCCCAAGGCTTCGAGCAGCTCGACACGCCCCTCCCCCTCCCCGAAGAAGACGACGCGCACGCCCTCCTCGGGAACTTCCTCCTCTCCTGCGGCATTCTCACCTAGAAGCGCTGCGTACAGCGGCCTCGCGGTTTCCAGTGAGTTGACCGCGATACCGATGTGGTCGATTATTGCCAAGCGAGTCCCTCGTGTTGGGGTTGGGGGTGCCTCCGGGACCGTACGACGCGGAACGGAGGGTCGCGGATGTTCCCGGCAGGCATCAACGTACGAGGGGCTCGAACGCTTTTCCACCCGAGCCAGATGAGGTGAGCGTGGCGACTACCGTGGAACCCGTTACCATTACCGACGCCAACTTCGCGGAAGAGATCGAGTCCTCGACCGGGTTGGCGCTGGTTGACTTCTGGGCGGAGTGGTGCGGCCCGTGTCGCATCGTCGGTCCGGTGGTGCAGGAGCTTGCGAACGAGTATGCAGGTCGGGTCAAGGTGGGGAAACTCGACGTGGACGCCAATCGCGCCACGCCCGCCCGCTTCAACATCCGGTCGATCCCAAGCATCCTCTTCTTCAAGGACGGGGAGCTGGTCGACACCGTGGTCGGTGCGGTACCGAAGGCCCATCTCGAGAAGAAGATCGAGGAGCACGGCTAGTCCGCTACCGGCTCCGGGTATCCGGCGGCGCCACCGGCTCCCTCGCGGGGCAGGAGGCGCTTCTCTTTCCGGCGGGTGATGGCCAGCGGAGAGCTGTACGTCGTCGGGACGCCGATCGGGAACCTTTCCGATCTCTCCGCCCGCGCGACCGAAACGCTGCGCGGGGTAGGAGTGGTGTATGCGGAGGATACCCGACGGACCCGAGTCCTCCTCCGTCACGTCGACTCCCAGGCGACCCTTCGTTCCCTGCACGCCCACAACGAGGCGGCACGTACGGAGGAGCTCCTGGAGCGGCTGGCGGCGGGCGAGAGCTGCGCCCTCGTCACGGACGCGGGGATGCCCGGGATTTCCGATCCGGGAAGTCGGGCCATCGAGGCGGCCGCCCGCGCCGGCTTTCGGGTCGTTCCGGTCCCTGGGCCGTCGGCCGTCCTCACGGCCCTGGCGATCTCCGGACTGCCGGCCAGCCGCTTTGCGTTCCTCGGGTTCCCACCGCGCGGCGGGCGACGACGCCAGGAATGGCTCGGGCAGGCCGCCCGTTCGTCCATGACCGTGGTGGCGTTCGAATCTCCGAGGCGGCTCGCTTCGCTCCTCTCTGCATTGGCCGCAGGGGGTCTCGGCGAGCGGCAGTGCGTCGTTTGCCGAGAGCTGACCAAGGTGCATGAAGAGATTAGACGCGGAACGGTCTCCAGTCTGGCGGAATACTACAGTGAGACGGAGCCGAGAGGAGAGGTGACGCTCGTGTTCGAGGGGCTTTCCGGCCCGCGCTCGGATGTGGAGACGGAAGGAGACCGATGTGGTGAAGCGGAACGCGCAGCCAGGGAGATGGCGAAGCGAGGGCGCACCACGTCGGAGATCGTGCGTTCCCTGATCGAGCAATACGGCCTGCCGCGCAACGGGGCGTACCGGATCGCGCTGCGGGTCGGCAAGGACGAAGGGTGAGCTCCGGAGCGGCCGGCCGGGGCCGCACGCGCGGGGCGGGGGGCTCCCAGGGGGAGCTGGCGGACGCCAGACGGTCGGCGGCGCGGCTGCGTCGGCGCGCGATGGCCGCGGTGAGCGCCGCGGGGATCGGAGGCCTCGCCAGCGTCTATCTGGTCGCTGCTGTCCTGCCCGCGGCCATGTGGCGCGCGCCCGGTTCGCCGGCACCCGTCGTCGCCTTCCTGCTCCAGCTCGGCGTCCTCGGCGCGACCGGCCTTGCGATCGGCACCTTGAGACGGCGGCTCACCCTGGCGGGCCTGGCGGGCGAGGTCGAATCGGCGGTGGGGCTCCGCGAGGGGGAGCTGCGCTCCGCCCTCGAGCTGTCCCGACCGGGCAGCGCCGGCTCCGTCGAGCTGGCCGCGCTTCATCGGGCTCGCGTGGAGGACGCTCTCAAGCGCCGGTCGCCCGGGGCGCTCCTGCCCCGAAGCGGAGCGGTCTGGCGAAGGCGGCTGCGGATGGCACTGGTCGGCTGTTCGGGGGCTCTTGGGACGCTCGGTGTCGCGGCGGCGGCCCGTCCCGGCCTGATGGTGTCGGCCGCCGGTGCTCTCGCGCGACCGTGGCTGGTCTCTTTCCCCGCGGCGCCACCGCCCCTCGCCATCCAGCCGAAAGGTGTGGAGGTGCGCCGCGGGTCGCCGCTCAGGGTGCGGATCCGGGCACCGGACCGGAGGCGGGTGCACCTGGCCTGGCGTGTGGAGGGCGAGCTCACCGCCCGGCGGCTTCTTCCGGTCGATCCCGCTGCTGATACGGCGGGCGGCTTCACGGATCCGATCGAGGCGCCGACCTGGTATTGGGCGGAGGACGACCGGGGAGCCGCCTCCGACACCTTCCTGGCCAGACCGCTCGACCCGCTTCTTCTCACGCGGCTCTCGATCGACGTCGATTACCCGAACTATCTCGGGCGGCCGCCGGAGGAGCACACGCGCCCGATCCCCACCCTGGCGGTTCCCAGCGGCACGGTGCTTCGCATCCGGGGGGCGGTCAACCGTCGGCTGACCGGCGCGTCGATGGCGAGCGTGAGGATGGGCCGCGCGGTTCCGCTCGAGACCGATGGCAATGCGTTCTCGGGAGAGTTGCGGCCGGTGGAGGACGACGTGTGGGGGTGGGATCTCCGCGTGGCCGGAGGCGAGGGTGGCGTCCGACCGGCGGATTCGCTGCGAGTCGCCGTTCTGCCGGACAGCCTCCCCTCTGTGACGATCGTCTTTCCAGGCGTGGACACTGTGCTCGGCACCTCCATGGTCCTCCCTCTGGTGCTCGACGCGCGGGACGACATCGGCGTGCGCTCGGTTGAGATCGTCAGCCGGAGAGCCTCGGCACTCGGTACCCGCGGGCGGGCGGTGGTCCATCGGGTGGCCGGCTCGGTGGGCGTGGAGAGTCGCCTCATCCTCCGGCCGGTGCTCGACCTCGGCGAGCGGGGACTGCTTCCCGGGGACACGGTTGTGTACTTCGCGCGAGTGAGCGACGCGAACCCGGGCCACGCCGCCGTGGCCTCCGATACCTTCCGCGCCCGGATTCCGAACCTGTCGGAGCTGCGGGAACGGGCGATCGAGCGGACGGACGCCCTCGCCGGGGACGCCCGCCGGCTCGGGGAGAGCGCCCGACGCGTGGAGCGCGCGGCACGAGAAGCGGAGCGGCGGGCGAGATCGCGGGCCGAGGCGGATAGCAGGCCGGAGCCGGTGATGGCGGGAGCTGCCGAGCGGGCGGAACGGGCCAGCTTCGCGGCCACAGAGGAGGGACGTCGCGTTCTGGCGGATGCGGACAGCCTGAAAGCGCGCATCGGGAGACTGAGGGAAGAGCTGAGCGGCGTGGCTGAAGACTTGGAGCGATCCTCACTCACGGATCCCGCTCTTCACGAGCAGCTCCACAGACTCGAGGAGCTGTACCGCGAGCTGCTCGAGTCCGGACTGAGCGAGAAGATCCGGGAGCTCCGCCGGGCCCTGCGGGATCTGGACGCTCCTTCCCTGCGCCAGGCGCTCGAGCGGCTGTCGAGCGAGATGCGGGATCTTCGGAAGCGCATCGATCAGAGCGTCGCGCTCCTGGAGCGTGCGGCGGTCGAGCAGCGACTCAAGGCGCTCCAGGGGCAGGCGGAGCAGCTCGCTCAGGAGCAGCGGCTGGTCGCGGAGGCGCCGACCGGCGACGACTCCTGGGTGCGGGCGGAGGAGCGCCTCGCAGGTGGGGCCGAGGAGCTGCAACACGAGCTCGAACGTTTGGAGGAACGACTGGCGGGCGCGGCCGCGGGCGCGGCCGCTGACTCGGTTGGCGCCGCGGCCTTTCGCGCCACAAGGGCGGCCGAGGCGATGCGAAGGGCGGCCGAGGCAATGGGGACGGCCCCACGGGCGACGAGCGACTCCGTGAGGGACCGCCCATCGACGGACGGCCGGGCCAGCCGGCTGGCTGGCGCAAGCGCAGGGTCGGCGGCGGGGGAGATGGAGGGCGCCGCAAGAAGCCTGGAGGCCGCTCTGACGGAGCTCACCCGAGACTGGAGGGCCGATGCGCTGGCCGCGGTGGAGCGCGCGGCGACCGAGGCGCTCGGCCTGGCCCGGGAGCAGATGGAGCTCGTGCGAGAGCGGTCCGCGAGCGCCGCACCGGCGTCTCCCTCCCTTCGCGGGCGACAGTCGGCGGTTCGGCAGGGCCTGGACAACCTGTTGCAGTCGCTGGCGGAGGCGGAGCGGAAGACGGCTCTACTGGACCGGCGCATCGGCCCTGCCGCGGCCGCGGCCGTGCGGCAGATGGATCGGATCGTGGAATCGCTGGAGCCGGGCCGCGGTCGGTCCCCCGCCACCGCCGCCGAAGGGCGCGTGCTCGTGGAGTCGCTCAACGAGCTGGCGGGGCGCCTCCTGGCCAGCCGCCGTGCCGTGGAGAAGGCGAGCTCGGCCACGGGAATGGAGGAGGCGCTCGAGCAGCTCGCCCGCATGGCCGAGGCGCAGGGGAGCCTGAACCGGGATGCCGGAGGCCTGATGTTGCTCCACCAGGCGGGACAACGCATCGCGGGGCAGCTGCAGCGTCTGGCGGCGGAACAGGCAGCCATCGCGCAGCGGCTGCGCGAGCTCGGAGAGAGACATCGAGAGGCGGAGCTGCTCGGACGGCCCGCGGAGCTGGCCGACGAAGCCGAAGCGATCGCACGGCGCCTGGCCGAGGGAGGGCTGGACGTCGAAACGCTTCGTCGCCAGGAGCGGCTCTTCCATCGGCTCCTCGATGCCGGACGGTCCCTCGAGAAGGAAGACGAGGACCCGGAGCGCCGCGAGTCGGAGACGGCGGGAAGGGTGACGCGGGGCACGCTCCCGGAGATCGATCCGGATCTCCTGGCGGGACCTCGCTTCCCGCACCCTGATGCGGCTGCTATGCAGAGCATTCCCGCGTCGTACCGGGCCCTGGTTCTCGATTACTTCGACCGGCTGAACCGCGACGCGACCAGGACGGAGAGGGGCGGAGGTGCACGGTAGGCCGCCGGCGGGTGTAATAGCCTCTCGGGTCGGTCCGTCGCGCGCGTCTGGCGGCGTCCGGCATCCGGCGCGCCGCACGGGCCGACGGCGAGCGTGCCAAGCCCACCGGCTCTCCTTCCTCCCCCGCGCCCTGCTGCTGGCGGCCACGCTGGTCGTGGGAGGATCCGCACGGCTCGCCGTCGCGCAGATCCCGGCACGCCCGTCGCAGGAGAGCCAGGCGCTTGCCCTGGCAACACGGCTGGAGCGCGCCGGTCGCCTCTCCGAAGCCCGGCGCGTCGTCGAGGACCTCCTCAAGTCGCAGCCGGCCTCGGTTCCCGCCCTCGTCATGTTGATGCAGATCGCGGCCATGCAGGGTGAGCCGGAGGCCGTCCTCCCGTTTGTGGAGCAGGCCGTCGGGTCGGGTCGGGGGAACGACCCGGGAGTGCGGCAGCTATGGGTGCGTGCCCTCTCGGAGGCGGGAAGGGCGGACTCGGCGGAGGCAGTGGCGCGGCGCTGGGCCGAGGAAGCTCCCGACCGGCTGACCGCGTACCCGGAACTGGCGTCGGTCTTGTGGCGGCAGGGGAAGCGGGACGAGGCGATCGATGTGCTTCTCGCCGGTCGCTCCCGTTCCGGCGATCCCACCGTCTTCGCCCAGGAGCTCGCCGTGCTGTACTTGGAGGCGGGGGCGTACGACGCGGCGGCCGGCGAGTGGGTCACGGTGCTCGGTTGGGGAGAGTCCGGGGTGGCGACGGTAGCCGGGCGGCTGGAGGAGCGGGGTCCGGGGCGGGAACTTGCGCTCACCGCCCTGTGGCTCCGACTTCTCGAGCCCCGGGTGCCGTTCACCGCGGCACGTGCGGGAATCGACCTCGCTCTTCGGCTCGGTGAGGGCGAGCGGGCACATACCCTTCTCGCGTGGCTCGCTCGCCGAGCGCCGCCGGACGCTCGGATCCCACTCCTCCGCGACTACGCCCTCAGGGCAAGAAACCTGGGCTACACCGCGATCGCTGGCTGGGCTGCTACCCGTCTTGCCAGAGAGGCCGAGACGGCGGAGGAACGGCGGCACTGGCGGGCGATGGCGGCTGACCTCACCCTCCGGGTGGGCGACACGGCGGCGGCCCGCGCGTCCTTCGAAGCGGTCATCGCCGGCGCCGATCCCGGCACGGAAGCCCACCGGATCGCGGCCCGTCATCTCTTCTCCCTCCAGGCGGCGACGGATCCCGCGCGAGCGGAGCGGATCCTGGAGGAATACGCCCTCTCGTACCCGGAAGAGGAGCTGGAGGCCGCGCGGATGGCGGTCGAGCTCTCCCGTGGGTACGTGCGTCGCGGCGATCTGGCGGCGGCGGAGCGGGCGCTCGGGCTCGGCCCGGCCGCCCCGACCGACGCGGTCGCGGCGGCACTCCTGGCAGGGCAGCGTGCGAAGCTCATGCTGTATCGGGAGCGGCCGGGCGCGGCGCTCTCCCATCTGGAGACGGCGGTCTTCAGCCCGACCGGGCGGCCGGAGGATCGTACCGAGGCGATCGCCCTTCTGGACGCGCTGACGCGGGCGGACTCGGCCGAGGCCGCCTACTTCGGTCGACTTCTCCTGGCCACGGCGGTGGATCCGGGAAGCGTCCCCCGGGTCGAGAAACTCCTCTCCGGGTGGCGAGGGCTCCCGGTATCGAAGGCGCGGCCGGCGCTGCTCGCGCTGGCGGCCGGCGAGCTCGAACGAGTCGACCGCCACGCGGAGGCCGCCTCCCTTCTTACGGCGCTGGTGGAGGAATTCCCGGAGGCTCCGGAGGTTCCGCCTGCACTCCTGGCTCTGGCGAGGTCAGCGGTCCCCTCCCGGCCCGGCGAGGCCCGGCGCTGGCTTGAGAGGCTCATCATAGATCACCCGACCAGCGCCCTGACCCCGGTGGCTCGCCGGCTGCTGGCCGAGCTGAACGGACAGGTGCCCGGCTCGTGACGGTGAGCGGGACGCGAGGACTCGCCACGAGCGCGCTGCTCGCCGTTTTGGCCGCCGCCAGCCCGGCGCGGGCGCAGAACCTCCTCGTCCCGATGGACGGAGCGCAGGAGAATCACCTGAAGGCGTACGGGCTCGCCTACGCCGCGATCGCGGCTGGCGAGCGCGCCGAGTGGTTGCTGAACTACCGGGCCGGCTCTTTCCTCCTCCCGGACACCCGATCGGTGCGGCAACGCGCGGCCCTCATGGGGGTCACGATCGAGCCTCTGGGCGGCGAAGAGGTTGCCTTGCTCCGCGCCGAGATCGAGGCCTCGAACATGGAAGCGGTGCCGCTCGAGAAGGCGCCGCGCATCGCGGTGTACACGCCGCCGAACAGCTCCCCGTGGGACGACGCCGTGACCCTGGCTCTCCAGTACGCGGAGATCCCGTACGATCGTATCTGGGACCCGGAGGTGCTGGGCGGTCGCCTGGCCGAATACGACTGGGTGCACCTGCACCACGAGGACTTCACGGGTCAGTACTCGAAGTTCTACATCGCCTACGCCGGCTCGGATTGGCTGCAAGACGAGGTTGCCCGAAACAGCGCGGTGGCGGAGGAGTTCGGTTTCCCGGACGTACCGGGGCTCAAGAAGGAGGTGGCCTGGCGGCTGCGGGACTACGTGCGTGCCGGAGGGCTGCTCTTCTCCATGTGCACGGCGACGGAGACTCTCGATCTGGCTCTGGCGGCACGCGATGTGGACATCGCGGCCTCCTTCGCCGATGGCAGCCCGCCCGCACCGGACGCGGCGGCTCGGCTCGAGTGGCCTCTGGCCCTCGCCTTTACCGGCGCCACCCTGGTGGCGGATCCGGCGGTGAGCGCGTTCAGCGACATCGACGGTCACCAAGTGAACACTCCGTGGCGCCGCCCGCTGGGGAGCTTCTCCCTGTTCGATTTCAGCGCCAAAATCGATCCCGTGCCGTCGATGCTGACTCAGTCCCACGAGCGCGTCGTTCCTGACTTCTATGGGCTCACCACGAGCTTCGTGCGGGAGAGGCTGAAGGGCAGGGTGACCGTCCTGGCGGACGAGCCCGGCACGCCCCTGGTAAAATACTTGCACGGCAGCTTCGGCGAAGGAAGCTTCACGTTCCTTGGAGGGCACGATCCCGAGGATCCGCAGCACCTCATAGGAGACCCGCCGACCGATCTCGCGCTCCACCGCCACTCTCCGGGGTATCGTCTGATACTGAACAACGTCCTGTATCCCGCGGCGAGGAAGAAGGCCTTGAAAACATGAATTCCACGCCCATGGATATCCCTGATGCCCGGACCACGGTCGGATTCGAGCCACCCCGGCGGATCCGCGCCTTCCCCTCCTACCCGCTGGCCCACATCCCACGGGTCAAGGCACGCCTGCTCGCGGAGGGCCGCTCCGTCCTCGACCTCGGCGTGGGGGACCCCGGTCTGCCGGTGCCGGAGGTGGCGGTGGAGGAACTGGCGCGCGCGGCTGCCGATCCATCTCTTCAGAGGTACGGATTCCAGCGCGGGCTGCCCGCCTTCCGGACCGCCGTGAGCGAGTGGATGGAGGAGCGGTTCGGAGTGCGGGTCGATGCGGAGCGGGAGCTTCTCCCCCTCATCGGCTCCAAGGAGGGAATTGCCCACCTCGCCTTCGCGGCCCTCGACCCTGGAGACACCGCCCTGGTTCCCGATCCGTGCTACGCGGCCTACTTCGGCGGCAGTCTCCTCGCAGGCGCGGAAGTGGTGCGGGTTCCCCTCCGGCGGGAGGACGGATTCCTCGTCCCGCCCGAGGTGATCCGCTCGGCGCCCGGGCGGCTTCGACTCGTCTATCTGAACTATCCGAACAACCCGACGACCGCGGTGGCCGACGCTCCCTACCTGGCCGACGTGGTCGCAGCGTGCCGCGACCGGGGAGCCATCCTCGTGTACGACAACGCGTACTCGGAGATCGCCTTCGATGGCTTTCGCCCGCCCGGTCTGCTCGAGGTCGAGGGCGGGCGAGAGATAGGGGTGGAGTTCCACTCCTTCTCCAAGACGTACAACATGACCGGGTGGCGTCTCGGGTGGATGTGCGGGAGCGAGGCGATCGTTCGCGCGTTGACCCGCATAAAGACGTTCTTCGACACGGGCACGTACCTTCCGATCCAGGCGGCGGGCGTGGCGGTGCTGAGAGCCGCAGCGCGCTTCATCCCGCGGAATGTCGAGCGGCTCCGCGAGCGGCGTGACGCGGCCATGACGGCACTGAGCCGGATCGGCCTCGACGTCGACGTGCCGCGCGCCACGCTCTACCTGTGGATCCTGGTCCCAACGCCCGACACGGCGGAGGACTTTTGCCGGCGTGTGTTGGAGCGGGCGGGGGTGGTGCTCATGCCGGGGTCCGCCATGGGGCGCGGGGGGGAAGGATACGTGCGGGCGGCGCTCACCCTGCCGCCGGATCGCTACGAAGAGGCAGCGGACCGGATCGCGAGCGCCCTATGAGGTCGCCCCTCGACCGTGCCCCGAACCCGGGCCTCCAGAGGAAGACCTGCCCGCGCTTCGCCGCGGCGCGCGGGGTGTGATGCCATGCCGCCGGTGATCGCCAGCCCGCCCTCGAGTGATCGTGCCGCGCCGCCGTCGCCGCGGCGACCGGTTATCGCGGTGACGGACGCTCGGGAGAAGCGCAACCGCGCCTACCTCGGGGCGGTCCGGCTCGGCATGGTAGCCTCCGCGCTCTTCCATCTGGTGGCGCTGCTCTTCCTCGCTCGCACGTTTGAGATCACGGGCTCCGCCTACGTGCCGGTGGAGCGCCCGCTCCCCCGCCCGCCGCAGGGGCTTCGAGTGATCCAGTACCGCGAGGTCACCGTCGAGCCGGAGCCCGAGCGGCGGACGCCGCGGGAGCGGCGGCCCCGCGCGCTTCCTACCGTACCGCGGCGGCCCGTCGTGGAAGGGCCGGCTCCGCTGGAGGGCGGCGAGGCCGGCCGGCTGACGAATGCCGAGAAGCTCCAGCCGCGCGAGGGCGACCCGCGGCTATGGAAGGATTTCTCCGAGCGGGCCCTTCCCGAGCGTCGGCTGGGGTTCAGTCGGGCGGACAGCGCCGTGAGAGCCATCGTGGCGGCGATGCTGGATAGCCTCTCGGCGGAGGAGCGGAGAGCGGCCGTGGAGTGGCTGGCCGGCGAAGGAGATCAGCAGTGGGGGATCACGCCGGAGGGGATCCGCCTCGGGGGGATCACGATCCCGATCAGCCTCGGGCAGCTCTTCGCGGAGGAAGGGCCGCGCGGCCGAGAGGCACGGCAGCAGCAGCGCGACGTGGAGCAGATTCGTCAACAGGACATGCTCCAGGACGCCGAAGCGGTGCGCCGCGAACGAGTGCAGGAGATGCGGCGCCGCTCCCGCGAGGAGGTGCAGCGTCGCGAAGAGACCGAAGCCGAGCGGGCGGACACCACGCCGGCGTTGGTGCCCGACTGACGTGGGTCGGGGTAGCGTTCCCCCGGGGTAGCGGGCGAGCTCTCGCCGCCCGGTGCGTCGCCGTCGCGGGCTGGAGGGATCGCTCGCACCCCATACAGGGCGCTTTCCCGGAGGCACCGCTGACCGCCGCGCTCCGTTGCCGCTCGGCTCGCCGCTACGTTACACTCCGCTCAAGCACGACTTCGGCCGGGCGCCAACCTCGAAGCTTCGTTCCGGGATGAGGGATACAGCGACAACCTCCGAGCTGAGCAGCCGATACGATCCGTCGGGGATCGAGCCGCGGCTGTATGCCCACTGGGAGGAGGCCGGCTACTTCCACGTCGACGCCAGGGAGGCCGGAAGGCCCTACGTCATAGCGATCCCACCGCCCAATGTGACCGCCGCGCTTCACATGGGCCACGGCCTGAACAACACGATCCAGGACGTGCTCATCCGGCACCGTCGCATGATGGGGGATGACGCCCTGTGGATTCCCGGGACGGACCACGCGGGGATCGCGACGCAGAACGTCGTGGAACGGAAGCTGGCCGAGGAGGGCATGGCGCGGCACGATCTGGGTCGCGAGGAGTTCGTGCGGCGCGTGTGGGCTTGGGTGGACGAGTACGGTGGCCGGATCATCGAGCAGCTGAGAGTCATCGGATGCTCGTGCGACTGGACGCGCACCCGCTTCACACTCGACGAGGGGCTGTCGCGCGCCGTGCGCGAGGTGTTCGTCCGGCTGTACGAGAAAGGCCTCGTTTACCGGGGCCGCTACATCATCAACTGGTGCCCTCGCTGCGGCACGGCGCTCGCGAATGAGGAGGCGGTGCACCGGGAGGTGGCCGGCCAGCTGTACAGGATCCGGTATCCGCTCGCCGACCGGAACGGGCAGCACCTGGTGGTCGCGACGACCCGGCCGGAAACGATGCTGGGGGATACGGCGGTGGCGGCACACCCGGGTGATGCGCGCCATCGAGAGCTGGTGGGACTCGAGGCGGAGCTGCCGCTGACTGGGAGGCGGATTCCGATTATCGCCGACGAGGTCGTCGATCCCGAGTTCGGCAGCGGTCTGGTGAAGGTCACCCCCGCCCACGACCCGAACGACTTCGAGATCGGGCGTCGGCATGGCCTTCCGAGCATCGACGTCATGAACCCGGACGCGACGATGAGCGATGCCGCACCCGAGCCCTACCGCGGCCTCGGCCGGTTCGAGGCTCGGGCTCGGGTGGTGCGCGACCTCGAGCGGGCCGGGCTGCTGGAGGGAGTCGAGCCGTACACACATGCGGTCGGCCACTGCTACCGGTGCGACACGTTGGTCGAACCGCGGCTCAGCCTCCAGTGGTTCGTGCGCATGCGGCCGCTGGCCGAGCCCGCCCTCGAGGCATACCTGTCGGGCCGGCTCCGCTTCCATCCCGAGCGGTTCGGCCACACGTACCGACAGTGGATGGAGACGGTGCGCGACTGGTGCATCAGCCGGCAGATCTGGTGGGGACACCGGATCCCCGTATGGTACTGTCGAAAGGAAGGGTGCGGCGAGATCCTGGTCGCGCGGGAAGACCCCACCGAGTGCGGTCGGTGTGGAGGCCCGGTGGAGCAGGATCCGGACGTACTGGACACCTGGTTCAGCGCCTGGCTGTGGCCGTTCAGCACCCTCGGGTGGCCGGAGGGAACGAACGACCTGAAAGTCTTCTATCCCACGAACACCCTCGTCACGGCTCCCGAGATCCTCTTCTTCTGGGTCGCGCGGATGGTGATGGCGGGGCTTGAGTTCATGGGCGAGCTCCCGTTCACGGACGTGCTCCTGAACGGCACTGTGCGCGACAAGTACGGTCGCCGGATGTCCAAGTCGCTCGGGAACGGAATCGATCCGCTGGAGGTGGTGGAGCGATTCGGGGCCGACGCGATGCGGTTCACCCTGGTGAGTGGAGCGAGCCTGGGGACCGACCTCCAACTGGACCACGAGGACCTCGAGGCGACCTTCCGGGCCGGTCGCAACTTCACGAACAAGGTGTGGAACGCCGTTCGCTTCGCCCTCCCATACCTGTCGGCCGCCGACCTGGAAGGTTCTCCGTTCGACCGCCGACTGGAGCTGGCGGATCGGTGGATCCTGTCGCGCTTCGCCCGTGCGGTCTCCACGATCAGCGAGGCCCTTGATCGTTTCCGCCTGCACGAGGCGGCGGGCGAGGGCTATCAGTTCGTGTGGAGCGAGTTCTGCGACTGGTACCTGGAGCTGGTGAAGCCGCGCCTGCGCGGGGAGCGAGGTGAGGAGAGCCGAGCTGCGGCGAGCGCCACTCTGGCGCGGGTGGTCGATGGCTGGCTCCGCCTGCTCCACCCGATGATGCCGTTCATCACCGAGGAGCTGGCGTGCAGCCTTCCCGGACGGCCCGCGGGGTTTACCCTGGTCCGCGGACCGTGGCCCAGACCATGGGCGGAGTGGCGCGATGAGGAGGCGGAGCGGTCCCTCGAGGAGCTGCAGGAGCTGATCGGGGCGGTGCGGCTCGTCCGGGCCGAGTACCACATCGATCCCGGCCGTGAGGTCCCCGTGGTCCTCGGGGCCGTCTCGGACGGGCTGGCCGCCGCCCTGGACGCCGAGGAGAGGGGCTTGCGCCTCCTCGCTCGGGTGTCGTCGGTCTCGCGCGACAGCTCCCGTGTCCGGGGAGAGCCGGGTGCACACAGCGTGCTGCGGTCGGGCACGACGCTCTTCATCCCGCTCCGGGATCTCGTGGACGTCGAGCGGGAGCGCAAGCGCCTCGAGGAAGAACTCCGACGGGTCGCGGAGCTGCTGGCTGAGAGCGGCAACAGGCTGCAGAGTTCCCAATTCCTGGAGCGCGCGCCGGCCGAGGTCGTGGAGCGGGAGCGGGAGAAGCGAAGATCTTTGGAGGAGCGGCATTCGCGTCTGCTGGAGAAGAGGGCCGCCTTCGGCCCCGTGGGATAGCGCTTCGCTCCCCCGACGCCGCGCCGCGAGCGCCAGCAGCCGAATCGCTCTCTCGGTACTCGTCGCCACGGCACTCTTGGCGGTCGGGTGTGCGAGGGAGGAACCGCCACCGGGCAGCGGCCCGGACTTCATCCCTCCGCGCGTGGTGGAGATCGAACCAGAGCCCGGAGCGGTCGTGCCGGGGTTCTCCGGTCGCGCGCGCGTCCGGTTCGACGAGCCGATCTCGAACGCGCGTGGCTTGGAGCGACAGATCTTCGCCTCGCCCGCGTACAGGTACCGATTCGATCCGGGCCGTTCGCAGATCGGACTCCGGCCGGCCGATGGGTGGCGCGATGGCGTCGTCTACTTCGTGCGGATCCCGGCCGGCGTTCGGGATCTGCTCGGGAACCGGACGGAGGACCCGATCGAGCTCCTCTTCTCCACCGGCCCGCCGGTACCGGCAACCCGCGCCGAAGGAAGACTGACGGATCGGGTGACGGGTAGGGGGGTGCGAGAGGGACGGGTGCTCTTCCTGACGGACGACTCGGTTCCCTATACGGCAGTCAGCGACACGGGAGGTCGTTTCAGCTTGCCCTCTTTGCCCCCCGGCGCCTACCTGGCGTTCGGCTTCGTCGATCGCAACAGGAACCTGCGCCTCGATCGAGTCTTTGAGCCGCACGACAGCGCGGAGCTGCGCCTCGAGTCCGAATCAAGCGTCGCGACCCTCGAGCTGAGGCTGACCGAACCGGACACTACACCGCCCGTGATGCTCTCCGTAACGGCTGCGGACAGCCTCACCCTCCGGCTCGGCTTCGACGACTATCTGGACGCGGATCAGCCGCCCGGCGCGACGGTGGAGGTGCGGGACTCCGTTTCGGGACGGCTGTGGCCGGTGGCGCGCGCCTACGTGGGCGAGCCGACGCGACCGCCGGGTGCGGAGGGCGAGGAGGGGGAAGAGCAGCCGGAGGAGGCCCCTCCGGGTCGGGAAGGGCCGGTGGAGGGGGACGTGCATGGGGAGGGTGAGGTGGAGGGTGAGGTGCGAGCGGAGGACCGGCGGGAGAGGGGGGGAGAGCCGACGGAGGACCGCGGGCGGCGGGGTGCCCTGGCGAGCGGAGAGGCGGCGCTACCCTCCCAGAGGGTGACGGTGGAGCTCGGCGAGGCGCTCCGGCCGAGCCGGTACTGGGTCCGCTCCACAGGCTTCCGGAACCTGCGGGGGCTTGAGGGGGGAGGAGACACCACATTCGTGTACACGGCGCCCGGCGACACGACCGGCGCCCAGGACGCGGCGCCCACCGACACGACGGA
>JBHIAV010000009.1:0-76561 GCA_046758745.1 Gemmatimonadota bacterium | reverse complement strand
GGGGGCGGTACTATCTGCAGGGCGACAGCGTCTACTTGCAAGCCCATGTGACGGACGCCCGCCACGGCACGGCGCTGGCGGCCATCGAGCCCATAGGCGGAGCCGTCGGCGCGCCGCTCGAGGCGATGGAGCAGCTGCGCGATCGGGTGATGACGGCGCTGGCGACCCTGACCGATCCGCGTCTGACCAAGTGGATTCAGCACGCGAGCAAGCCGCCGACGTTCGAGGCCTACCGGGAGTTCGTCACAGGCGTGGAGCTTCATACGACGGTGAATTTCGAGGAGGGGCGCCCGTATTTCCTGCGAGCGGCGGCGCTCGATTCCACCTTCACCATGCCGCTCCTGTGGGCGATCATGGGGCACGCTCCGGCGGCGGACTCCATTGCCGAGGCGCTGAATCGGCGCCGTGACCGGCTCGCTCCGCTGGACCGGCACTTCCTGGACTATCTCACGGCCACCGACGGGGTCACACAGCTCGAGGCTATCCGTCGGGTGGTGGAGATCGCGCCCGGGTCCGACTACCTGAAGAATGCGGGGGGCACCGCTCTGAGGCTCAACCGACCGCGGGAGGCCATACAGTTCCTGCTCGCGGCCGACCCCGAAAGCGGATGGCTGCGCGGCTGGACCCCCTACTGGAACACCTTGACCGCGGCGTATCACCTGCTGGGCGAGCACGACAGAGAGCTGGAGGCGGCGCGTGAGGGTCGTCGGCTGCATCCGGATGAGGGGGCGACGATCTATTACGAGACCCGTGCCCTGGCCGCCCTGGGGCGTGTCGAGCCGATCCTGGCCCGCGCCGAGGGAGCCCTCGCCGCCGGCGCCCATATGCTGCTGGCGGTGTCCGCCGGTGAGCTGTACGCCCACGGCCACCGGGGCGCGGCTTCGGAGCTCCTCGGCCGCATGATCCAGCTGTACCGGGGTAGGGAGAACGGCCGGTTTCATCTCGCGCGGGCGCTGGCCATGGCCGGGCGCCTGGACGAGTCCCGCCCGATCCTCGAGCAGCTCGCCGCCGAGGACCCCGGGGATGTGAGCGTCCGCGTGGACCTCGCGGTCGTGGCCGCCCGCCGGGGCGATCGGGAGAGAGCGCGCCAGATTTACCGGTGGCTGGAAGAACACGGGCCGGCCTCACCCATGTACGCAGCATATCAGTTCCGCGATCGACTCGGTCTACCTGCGTGGCACTATAGCTACGGGCTGGCTCAGATCGCCGCCGCGCTGGGCGAGAAGGCCCGGGCGGTGGAGCTCCTGCGCGAGGCCGCCGACCGTAGCTTGAAGCGGCCCCTTAGAGAGTTCCACGCGAATCCCTATCTCGAGCCCGTGTGGGACTACCCGCCCTTCAGGGAGCTGCTTCGCCCCAAGGGATAGGTCCGGTATCCTGCCGGCCGCTCAGTCGGACGCGCTAGCGCCACAGGTCGAACTCCAGGGCAATGTCGAACACGAGATCGTTCTGCGACCGGGCGAGTGTGGGTACGCCGTGGTCGAAGCTGCTGTGGAGCCATCGGACCTCTGGCCGGACGGCAAGCCGCCCAGAGGGAACCCTGACCCCGGTACCCGCCCCGAGATAGGCGCCGGCTTCGGTGGTCTTTGAATCGTCGCGATGCCAGAGCAGGTACCGGCGCCAGCCGAACTCTGCCCTCAGGAACGGCGAGGCGGGACCGCGGCTGAGGTACAGGATCGGTGATAACCCGACCTGCGTGACATCCACCACGGCGTTGCCGGGCTGGATCGTGGTGACGGAGACATCCGCCTGTATCCCCACCGGGTCTATGCGGTACTCGACCGTCCCGCCCCAGATGCCGTAGAGGAACGGGTGGGCGGACTGCTCGCCGGAATACCAGCCGCCCATATAGATGCCGGCGGCGAGCTGGAACAGCAGGGTGGGGATCACGCGGCACTCACCGGGTCAAGCGTACACCAGCGGCGATCACGACGCGCGGCGGTCAGGCCTAGCCGTCTCAAGGTGGTCCTCCACATAGGTACATATTGGCAAAGGGCACGGCCGGTGGCCGCTGGGTTGGCAAGAACTACACCCCCTGCTGGGGGAGGCGAACCGCATCCGACTGGAGTCTTGCATCGTCCTGTCACCACGGACCTTCTGTGGATGGGATGCTCGGCCACGCCGAGGGTTCGCCCCCGGGGGGCGCTCGGGATGTGTGGCGCCGCCGCCGCACCGGCCCCCGAGCGCAGAGCGCTAGTGCCGCTCACGCCGATTCGCGGCAGGCCGGCGTCGCTCCGATCGTTAACGTGCTCCGCTTGATGGGATAGCGCATCTACACAGGGGGCGGCCTTCGGGCCCCTTCAGGTTGGGCGTGTGGACCTGGGAACCGGCCGTGGTAGATTGTCTCGGCGGAGGAGAGGGCGGCAGCGTGAAGATGGCAATCGCGCCGCACCTCGGGCACTCATAGGAGTCAGTGCCAGAAATAGTGACAACGCCCGATGACGCGAGCTGACGCTCAGCGACGGGACGCGAAGGGGTCGGCTCCTCGCTCGGAGTGCCTTAGATGAAGTTCATGCTTGGTCAGGTTGTCCACCACCGATTGTTCGATTATCGGGGCGTGATCGTCGAAGCCCATCCCACCTTCCAGCACACGGACGAGTGGTACCGCAAGGTGGCGCGCACGCGGCCGCCGAAGGACAAACCTTGGTATCGCGTGCTGGTTCACGGAACGTATGACGTCACCTACGTGGCCGAGCGCAACCTCGAGGAAGACCGCTCTGGAGAGCCAATCGCCCACCCGCTGCTCCAGCCGTTCTTCGACTCCTTCCAGGACGGGTACTACTCGCGCGGTCCGCGCGTCAGCTAGATGTGCCCCTTGTGATCAACGTCGGCCCCCTAACAGAGCATCGCGCCACCCTGCCACCCTCCTCCGGGACTACCGCCGGCGACTCGGCCGGGTGGTGATCGCGCTGCACCTCGGGTGCGAATCTTTGGCGAGACGCACTTCGCCGTCCCACGCCACGCTCCGGATCTCGTCCTCGTAGATCCACAGGTCGCCGAGCTGGATCACGGCAGATCGACGGGGAGTCCGTGTCACCTTCGTGTTGGCGTTGTTTAGGATTGTCTTTGCTGCAACTCGATCTGTAGCGGTGTGCCCATTCGGAGCAGCGCCCGTCCCGCCTCGGGGTTCTTCTCTTCGGGATGGTCTTTCCACCGCTCGAGCGCGCCGTCCAACGCGCCGACTATGCCTGCGCCTACAGCGATCAGCGCCTGCAACTCGAGTTCACGGAGTAGCTCCACAATCCGCGACGAGTCTCGCGGATCGCGTATGCCGGCGTCGGTTTCGAGCTCCGCTATGGCTCGCCAGACTTCGGCCACGCCTTCTGGCATGTCTCGTTCGGCCCGGTCGGCAGCAGCGTGCCAGAAGGCGCGCCATCTGCCGATGTGGATGATGTCGTCGCTCACAGTCCCTCCCCGCGCTGGCTCAGAACCAGTCTGAACGACCGGTGACCTCTTCATACCACCGGCGCCGCTGCTCTGCACCTCTTCCCTTGTCACCGTTCTCAGCCGGCTGTGCGGTCCAGCGCACAGGGTACACCCACCCCCGGCTCGTCAGCTAGGACAGCACCGTCTCCCGCGACAGGTCCGGACAGCAGCGGCACGTCCCTCGACTTCCCAATCGACCTGGAGCCGTCGCGCCTCGCATCCCACGCCACGCTCCTGATCACGTCCTCGCAGAGTAAGGAGGGCCCCCGAGCTGGAACATTGCGCCTTCATCCTGTTCGAGGCGCCGGCCGGAGGAGATCTCGGAGCGGGGTGGGGTAGGGGCAGTCGCGTCACATAGTCTAGCCGTGATCCGCCACGAAGCTGACACCCTCGCGGCTACAAGAACCGGAGCAAGCGTCTGAGCGTGAGGACCGCGCAGACGACGGCGCCCACAGCGACCAATCCGATAAGTGAGTTCAGCGGATCGCGCTTCTCAGGGGCCTCCCCTGGGGAGTGCGCGTCTCTCGGCGTTCCGTCGGCCTGCCCGGCGTGGGTCGCGCAGAAGCGTGAGCCCGCGCGTGCCGACCGCTTGCAGCGAGCCCCGGACTTGGTCTTGCCGTGGCATCTTTCCACGTCTCACCTCCTGGTTCCTTCACCTAACGTATTCTGGAGCCCTCGGATTCACGCAAACGAGCGAGCTCTGGTGGGAGGGCTCGTCGCTTGCCCCCCTGCTTCCCCCACAGCAACTTTGCTGACGCGCGGATCGCAAGCTGACGCTATCGGCAGGCCGGTGCTGGGATTACGTGCCCACTCTTGCGAGCGTCTTCAAGATCTGCTCAGCGGAGTCGATCATCGACAACCCTACACCAACATGGCCAAAACCCGACAGCATTCCTACACGACGACCGAGCACGACCTTAATCCGGCGCCGGAAACCACCTACGCGGAAAGGTCGCGCACCTTGCTGCATCGCGGCAAAGTCGGAGTGCTATCGACACATTCCCAGAAACAAAAGGGCTTCCCCTTCGGCTCTGTTATGCCCTACGCCCTCGATGCCGCGGGCAGTCCACTGTTCCTCATTAGCGGCATGGCCATGCACACCCAGAACCTCGTAGGTGACCCGCGCGCCAGCCTGTTCGTGACCGCGCCCGAGGCCAAGGCCGATCCCCTGGGGGCCGCGCGTCTGACTGTGATCGGCAAGGCGAGCAAGGTGCCGGCGGCGGAGCTCAAGGGCGTGCGAGAAGTCTATCTGAGGCGGCACGAGAATGCGCGCTACTGGGTGGATTTCACGGACTTCGCGTTCTACCGGTTGGAAGTTGTGGACCTTTATTTCGTGGGCGGCTTCGGTGTGATGGGCTGGGTGGAGAAGGATGAGTTCGGTAAGGCCGAGCCGGATCCGTTGGCCGAGGCCGCGTCGGGCATACTGGAGCACATGAACGCAGACCATCCCGAGGCGCTTGTCCTCATCGCGCGCAGCATCAAGGGCATCGAGGCCGAGGAGGCCAAGATGACCGCGGTGGATCGTCTCGGTTTCCATGTCCGCCTCAAGACCCCGAAGCGCGTGCGCAGCGTCCGCATCGGCTTCCCGTTCGAGGTCCGCTCGGCTCAGGACTGCCGCAATGCCCTCGTCGGCATGGTTAAGGAAGCCCGGGAAAAGATCGGATAAGAATCACGGGGGGGTTGCCCTTCCTGTTGAGTGGGGGGGACCGGGGTCATGGTTGTCATGAATGTTAGGGTCTGTCGGTACGCCTTAGCACCGCCGGGATTCACGGGAGGCGGATGGGCGTTCAGGTGAGGCGAACATAGTACAGGAACTCGGTGGTCTCGTCACCCTTGTACTGGCGGTCCTCACTGTCGCGGTCGGCCCGGTAGCGTTTGTAGGAGCGGCCTACCCGCCGGTAGGTGTCCGAATCCCCGACCGATCTGAAGATCCTCTCGATCTCGGTCTCGGGGATGATCCCCTCGTTGTTGTAGCTCAAAAGGACATGTGTCGCGTCCGCATGCTGAAGCAATTCTTCAAGGGCGGGGACGCACCCCTCCCGCGTCGACCATTCGGACTTCTTGTGCTCGTCAGGAATGAGGCCCGTCTTCCCTCGGAGGTCGGGAGCGCGCTCGAACCACCCTTCTGCAATGACCTCCGGGACGTGGTAGTAGGCGCTGTACTGACGAGTGTTATACGGCGGATCGAGGTACAGGAGATCAAAGTGGCCCAAGCTCTCCAGGAGCTTGTTGATGTCGCCCTTGTAGGCCCGGCAGTTCAGATCGGGCGAGGCGACCACAGCGGGCAGTGGGAGGGTGATGGGTCGGAGCGCGTTTCCTTGCCACGTCTTCACGAAGGCCGCGTACACACCGGTCGTGTTCGCGACCGAGTCGGCAGCTTCAAGGAGCGAAGCAAGTAGTAGGTAGAACTCGTCTTCGGTGATCGCTTCACGTTGAAGCCATTCGTGGAGACGGACACGGACAGCGTCGATCCGCTTGCCGTTCTCCTCCGTGAAGTACATACGAGCCCCGTCGGTGGCCTCTCGCGGGGCGCTGTAGTGTTCGGTGATGAAGGAAGCCTCGGGCGGGAGCACCGTGTCCAGATGGGCGAGTACCTCCTCCAAGGCTCGCGCCTCGGCGGGCCGTGCCCCGAACAGGTCGCCCTGTCCTTTGAACCTCGACTCTACTCTCCGCCGGAACTCATCCCGAGCCCGAGCCTCCTGAAAGCCCTCGTCCTCCGCCAGTCCTATGAACGGGGGGTAGGCGTTCGCAACGATGTAGGCCCGCTGAAAGACGTAGCTCGTGGAGAGGATGTCGCAGGCATTGACCTCGAAGCCTCGCGACTTCAGGTAGCTACCGACCGATGCGGTTCCTGCGAAAGCATCAAGGGCGCGGCCCTGGCGGATGTTCATCTCGTCGAGGAACTCGCCGATGAAGGTCAGCAGCTTCGTCTTGTTCCCTATATATCGCAAGCTGACACGCCGTGGGTTGCTGGCTTCGGTGTCGTTCGCCTCCCGGGGATTATGCCATCAGGCGGCGAGGGCGTCGAGCGGTGGAGAGGCGTGGAGACGTAGAGGCTCTGCTACCGGGGCGTTATGGACGACAGCTCCTCGACTGTATCCGCGAGTTTCTGCTGAGGCCCGAGACGCCGAGCAACTAGCGGAGGGCTACCGACGTGAGGTCCAGAGGCTTGTCCGCGAGCTGGCGAAGAAGCAGCAACGAATCACGTAGCAGTTTCTGCTTCTGCCTAGTGCGCCTGCAAAGCCATACCTACGCCACTTTGCCGCCCCACACCACACTCCTGAACTCGTCCTCGTAGATCCACAGGTCGCCTGGCAGGGAGCTGCTACTGTCGGCCAGGGACCTGGAGCCGGAGGCGGAGGGGCTGAGGACGCTGGCGCAGAAGCTGATCCGTAACGAGCTTGCGTCGGGTCGAGGTGACAACGGGAGCGCCCTGGTGAGGTTCAGCTGGCCGCTCCTATCGCGTTCCATGCTTCGCATGCTATTCCTCACTGTCGCCGTCGCCTTGGCCGTTCCAGTTGGCCGGCGCTCTCCCAGCCCAAAGGCACGGCGCTCCTCGCCTACCTGGCCCTTGCCACGCCCCGGGTGGGACACGCTGCTGGGCCTCTTCTGGCCGGAGGCGACCGAGGACCGGGCGAGGATCGGGCTGAACCAGGCGGTGTTCGTGCTTCGACGGGCCCTGGGGAACGAGACGATCGTGACCGGTGGAGCCGGGGAGTTGAGGCTCGCGCCGGGCCGGCTCTGGTGCGACGCGGGGGCCTTCGAGGGGAGCCGATCTCCCGGCTCGTCCTCGTAGACCCAGCGGGCGCCACGTCCCCGCCGCGCGGCGCCCGCTCCGGGCCCGCCCACGGAGGGTGACGCTCGCCGCGGATCCGATGGCGAATGCCGGACTGGCACTCGGCTACGTGACTGTAGGGCACGGTCCTGCGCAGACGCCGGACACCTGGGCGAGGGCCCGGGCGGCGGCGGAGAGAGCGCTGAAGCTGGACTCGACGCTGGCCGAGGCTCACGCTGCCCTGGCGGATATCAAGCTCTACTACGAGTGGGACTGGGCGGGTGCCGAGCAGGCGTTCCGGTGGGCCAACGAGCTGAACCCCAGTCTGGCCATGAATCACTTCCACTACGCGTGGTATCTCGCTCTGGTCGGGCGTCTGGATGAAGCCATTGTCGAGCACGAGCGAGCTCAGGAGCTGGATCCGCTAACGTCCTCTCTGTCGGCGAGTTTGGGATGGTTGTACCTGTATGTAGGCCAATACGACGTGGCGCTGAACGAAGCGCGGAAGGCGCTCGAACTGAATCCCAATGACTCGTGGGGGTTTCTCACCCTGGGAGTGGCCTACTCGCTGAAAGGAATGCACGAGGAGGCCATAGCGGCGCACGAAAAGGCGGTGGCGATCAACCCCCTCTGGAAGTGGGCTCTCGGGCGTAGCTAAGCGGTGGCGGGCCGGAGGGATGAGGCGCGGAAGATCCGCGACGAGTTGGAAAAGGAGGAAGCGAGCCCGTTCAGCGCTCTCGGTCGGGTGGTGCTATACACCGCCCTGGGAGAGAACGATGGGGCGTTTCGCTGGCTGGACTACGAACCGCACCACGCCTGGGTACCCTGGCTCGCGGTCGATCCTGTGCTCGTGCCTCCGCGGGACGACCCGCGGTTTCAGGATTTCCTGCGGCGATTGAACCTGCCGAGTTGAGGCGGTGACTAGGGTCGACCGGGACGGTTCCTTCGGGAGCTGCCCCTCCGCGTAGGGGGTAGCGTCTTCCGAGGCTATCCCGTGGGGGCTGGGATACACGCCCTCTCAGCACAACCGGCGTGGCATGTTGTGGGCTGGAGCATCCCAGGCGTCTTGATCGGGAGCACCATCGGAAGCCGAGTGGGGAAATACCTCCCTGCGGGGGCCATGGAGAAGTCGTGTTCGCGGGGGGTGGGGGCTCTCGTCCTAGTCCTAGTCATGGAGTTCTTCGCGTAAGGCCGTCACCCTTGGCTGCATCGGCTGCGGCGAAGAGATCGCCAACCCCCTTCGTGCTCATCGGTCTCGTGCCGGATCTGCTCGCCAGCCGGTGCGCAGGCAGTACAGGCGGCGTTGGCCCCGGGCTCCAGCACCCGCGCCGACCGGCGGCCGGCCGAGGAGCCCTTCGCAGTCAGTACCAGAGACAGTGACAACGCTCACCAACGCCAGGTGATGCTGACGGACCGCTTTCTTGATCGGTCTCGGGTGTTGCCCCGAGCGCAACGCCTCATAGCTTGTTGGCCTTCTCCGTCCGGGGAAGGCGTTCCCCCCTAGCGGCGATCACGCGCGAACCAGCGGAACGGCCGGGAGCCCCCGGACCCCTCGGGGCCTGAAACCGATGCCCGATAGCGCCCACACGTCCGAAGCGACCCTGGCCCGCGACCTGGGCCTGTTCGACGCAACGATGATCGGGGTCGGTGCGATGATCGGGGCGGGGATCTTCGTCCTCACGGGCATCGCGGCGGGCGAGTCGGGCCCCGCCTCGATCCTGGCATTCGCCCTCAACGGCGCCGTCACGCTCCTCACCGCGTTTGCCTACGCGGAGCTGGCCTCGGCCATCCCGCGGGCGGGGGGAGGCTACTCGTTCGTGCGCCTCGCCTTCCCGGGGGCCCTCGGCTTCACAGCGGGCTGGATGCTCTGGTTCGCGTACACGGTCGCTTGCAGCCTCTACGCCCTCGGTTTCGCGGGGTACTTCTGGGAGTTCTTCCTGAAATACCTGCCGGGGTTCGCGGGGGGCGCATTCGGCCTGGTGGGTGAGCACGCGGCGGTGTTGATCGTAACCGTTCTCGTCGGCTCGGTCTTCATCCGGCTGAACGCCCGGGGCGCCGAGGTGACGGGACAGACCGAGAACGTCCTCACGCTGTCCAAGATCGCCGTGCTCACCATCTTCATCTTCTACGGACTGAAGAAGGTCTTCGCGGACCCCGCCCAGGCGACGGAGAACTTCACGCCGTTCTTCCCGCTTGGGACAGGTGGGGTGCTCGTGGCCATGGGGCTCACCTTCATCGCCTTCGAGGGCTACGACCTCATCGCCACCGTCGCCGAGGAGATCAAGGATCCCGAGAAGAACATCCCGCGGGCCACCTTCATCGCCCTCGCGATCACCGTGACCATGTACTTGCTCATCCTCTTCGTCGCGCTCGGGGCGGTGAGCGCGGAAGGGGAGCCCACCTGGCAGTTCCTCGGCAAGTACAAGGAGACGGCGATCGTGCGGGCGGCGGAGGACTTCATGCCCGCCTTCGGAGTGGCGGTGATCGTGTTCGGCGGTCTCCTCTCCACCATGTCGGCCCTCAACGCGACCGTCATGGCCGCCTCCCGGGTCGCCTTCTCGATGGGGCGTGATCTCCTGTTGCCCGAAGCGGTGTCGAAGATCCATCCCAGCCGCCGGACCCCGCACGTGGCGATCGTCGTCACCGGGGTGATCCTGCTGGGCATGGCGCTGTCCCTCCCGATCGAGGCGGTGGGCTCGGCCGCGAGCCTCATCTTCCTGCTGACCTTCGCCCTCGTGAACCTCTCGGTGATCGTGCTTCGGCGTAAGGCTCCGGAGATCAAGCGGCGTTATCGGGTGCCTCTCTACCCGTTCGTGCCGGTCCTGGGCGTCGGGCTCAACGTCTTTCTCGCCGTGTACCAGTTCAAGTTCCAGCCGATCGCCTGGTTCGTGACGGTGGGCTGGATCGTCTTCGGCCTCCTGATCTATTTCGCGCACTTCGAGAAGCAGGCGGCCGCCGAGCTGCCTCAGGTGCTGGTCCCCGGGCGTCCAGCGGTCGCCCCGACAAGCTCTTACAGGATCGTCGTTCCGGTGTACAATCCGGATACCGTGCACTCCCTGCTCGACTTCGTGGCTCCGATCGCCCGTGCTCGGGGCGGCCGGATCATCGCCCTGGCCGTCGTGGAGGTGCCACGACAGCTCCCCATCCACGAGGGTCTGCGGTTCGGCCATCACAAGGAGCCGTTGTTCAAGCTGGCCCGGGAATACGCATCCACGCACCGAATACATCTCGATACCGACCTGGTCATCGCGCACCACGTCTACGATGGGATCCTGGAAGCAGCGCGACGGCACCAAGCCGATCTGTTGATGATGGGCTGGAAGGGCTACACGAACACCCGGGAGCGCATCTTCGGTGAAGTGGCCGACCAGGTGATCCGACACGCCCCGTGCGATCTCATGCTTCTGAAGCTCGGGCCCAAGCCCCGCTTCGAGCGCGTTCTGTTCCCCAGCGCGGGAGGGCCGCACGCGCGGCTCGCAGCGGAATTCCTCGGCCTGATCGCCAGGGACCGTTCCCTGGGTGTTGCCGGGCTCTATGTGGTGAGCCCGGACGCAACTCCGGAGAAGCGGGCCGAGGGGGAGCGGTGGCTGGATGAGACGCTGTCCCGCTTTGGTGAGCCGATGGAGGTCGAGAAGATGGTGATGGAATCCAAGTCGGTGGCTGGAGGGATCGCGCTGGCCAGCCGAGACTTCGACCTGGTGGTGTTGGGCGCTGCCAAGGAGCCGCTGTTCAAGAAAGTGCTGTTCGGCGAGATCCCGGAGAAGGTTGCCCGCTATTCGCCGAGCTCAGTGCTCGTCGTCAAGCAGTACGAGGGCAAGGTCCGATCGCTGCTGAAGCGGGCCCTGGGGTGATGGTTGATGACTCGAGCGAAGATGAGGAGCCATGCCGCAACTAAATGAAAGGCAGCTTGGGCTGTGCGCTACCAGCATTTGGGACTTTTCTGATCTGCGAGCCCTGTTCCTCAACTGTACCCTGAAGAGAACACCACAGCTTTCGCATACGCAGGGGCTGATAGACATCTCCAAGGCCATCATGGAAAAGAACGGCATCTCCGTGGAGGTGCTGCGACCCGTCGACTATGACATTGCATTCGGAGTGTATCCCGACATGAGCGAGCATGGTTGGGAGCGAGACGAGTGGCCTTGGATCTACGAGAAGGTCAAGGCGGCCCAGATCCTTGTCATCACGTCGCCCATCTGGCTCGGGGAGAAGTCCTCGGTGTGCACGAAGGTGGTCGAGCGACTGTATTCGACCTCAGCGGATCTGAACGAGAACGGCCAGTACGCCTACTACGGCAAGGTGGGCGGATGCCTGATAACGGGGAACGAGGACGGCGTGAAGCACTGCTCCATGAACATCCTCTACTCACTCCAGCACCTGGGCTACGTCATCCCGCCTCAAGCCGATGCCGGTTGGATTGGAGAGGCGGGGCCCGGACCTTCGTATCTGGATCCGGGATCTGGCGGGCCGGAGAACGAGTTCACGAACCGGAACACCACCTTCATGACCTGGAATCTCATGCACCTCGCTCGAATGATCCAGGATGCGGGGGGGATCCCGCCGCACGGAAACCAGCGGTCGAAGTGGGAGGCGGGCTGTCGCTTCGATTATCCGAATCCCGAGCATCGCTAGGACCCTCGTCAGTCGCCATTACGGGGACACGCTCCTAGGCGGCGCTCACGCTCGTACATGGCTCGGACCGCTCGAAACCAGCCGTGCCTCCCACCCTCGACCAGGCTTACTCGACCGCAGCTCCGACAGTGGAGGACGCGAGTGCCGACTCGGCCCTCGTCACCTTCCCGGAGATACTGATCGCCTCCGCGATCATGCCGTGGACCGGGGAGTGTTCGCAGAGCCGTCGGATGGTCTCGATCTCCTCGTCGCTAACGTCTCCGGTGACCTTGACCTCGTACTGCAGGCCTCCCAGGCAGGCCTTGTGCGCTTCCGGTCCCTTTATGGCGAAGAGGACTCGCGGATCAACGGTGGACTTCACCGTAACTTCCAGACCGTCGGCGGCGATGCCCAGTCGGGCCGCGTTGTAGCTTATGGCGTTGACAAGACAGGCGGCCGTGGCAGCCAGCGCCATCTCGACGGGCTCCATTCGGTCGGTGGGTCCGGCCATACCGGTCAGCTCCTCGACTTCCCGCCAAGCGCCGAAGGGGAAGGTATAATGCCGGGTCTCCCGATCCACCCGGTTGTCATCGATCGCGAAGGGGCCGACGTGAACCGTGCTCCGGCCGGCTTGTCCTTCGTAGATCGCTCTGGCCTCCAGGCTCAGCTTCCCTTTCTCGGGGTTGTCCCGCAGAAACGTCCGAAAACCTTCTAGCCTCTCGATGTCCACGTTCTGCCGCAGCGTCATGGAACTCTCCCTCCTTGGTTCGGGTCCTTCCGATCGTCGCAGCCGTCTTCTGGCATGAAGCAGGGAGTCAGAGCATCCCAGAGTGTCACGAGAATCCGCAGGGTTCTGCGTCCCGGCGCCTTCGTAGCGGCTGAGCGGCAGGGGTGTGGTTTCTGCTGGTCACTCGAGGTGTTTGTGAGCTGTTGGGCACGGCGGCCTGGAGAGAGGCCCGGCAGCTCCCGCCTCTTCCGCTGCCTGGGGGTGATGACCGCTGGCGGTCCACCTGGAGTCTCGCCTCCGCCGGCGTGATACCTGTCCCTCCCTGAGGATAAACACATGCGCAGCGGGCGGCGTTCCCTTCCTCTACAGCGGCCTGCGGTGGGGGTGGGCCGGCGGCCGAGCGGCGAGTTAGGGCCGACTCCCCTTCAGCTTCCCGCTGAGGCTCCGGCGTCCTATGCGCCGCTCGGGCTTTCCGCGGCTAGTCGATGAGCTGCAGCTTCTTGAACAGCGCGGCGGAGGGCGAACCCGTTCCACCGAACGTGACGCCCGTGTAGCCGGTGAACCGCGCGTAGATCTTGTTCCCCTCGATCTCCTCGACGAACACGCCGACGAAGTTCGTGAAGGTGAAGGGCTTTCTACCGGGATCCGGCTCCTCGGTAGGGTTGAACATGGGCATCGCGCGGACCCGGGCGCTCCCGCGGCAGTAGGTCGGATCGTTGCTCAACTGGTACAGCGCGTCCGTGACGCAATTCATGCCCGTGTTCCACGCCGCGTTCGGATCTTTCGCGATGAGCCTCTGGAAGCCCGCCTTGGTCGGTCCCGTCATGCTGCCGGGCTCCGTGTCGACGACGGAGCCCGGCCCGAACACGTAGCCCTTGTCGGTCGCGATGCATCCGCTGATCCGCAGCGAGTAGAGCTCCGCGCCCCTCACGCCGGCGGGATCCGTCGAGTCCGGATCGGGGGGAGCCCACGGAAAGTACCAGCTCGGGTTCATGCTGCCGGGCCCCGTATTGGCCTTGATCATGATCCGCACCCCGACATCGGCTTCGCTGTATCCGGTGTACGGCGCGCTCGGCGCGGCCGGATCCCACGGGACGTAGTAGTCGCCGTGGTCGGCGTTATAGTCGTCGGGGTCGTTGCCCGGTCCCCCCGCCTCGAACCAGCGATCCGGGAGGGCGAGCGGCAGGAGACAGTTCACTCCCCCGGCCGGGCTCGCTTCGGCGGTGGCTCGCGCGGCGATGCTCACGCCGTTCACCCCGAACACGCGTGCGAAGAAGGTGTTGACGGGGTTGCCCCGCTCGATCGTGCGATACACTGTGACCGTCACCCGATCATTGACCAGGTCGACCTCGACGTCGGTCGGCTGCACGATCGCCTCGTTGTGTCGGATGTCATTGCGCAAGGCGTAGTCGACGGCAAGTGCGCGAGCCAGGGGCTCGTTTCCCGGTGACTGAAGCAGTCCCCCCGCCCCGGCGAGGGCCGACAGGTCGGCCACGCGCTGCGCTTCGGTTCGAGCGACGGTCAGCATGCCGAAATCCACTGCCAAGGCCACCACGGAGAGCAGCGCCATCATGCTGCCGGCCACCAGCAGGAGGACGGCTCCTCGTTCGTCGGAGACCAGCCTCTTCAGGTTCCTGATCATCGATCTGCCTCCGGGAGAGAACGCCCTGCATCCCGCCATCGTGCGCCGTTTGCGGCCTCCAGCCAGGTGGGCCCCCGCAGGGCTGGTGTGCGTGCGACTGCTGGCGTCCGGCTTTGGCCGCAACTGGAGTGCCTGACTTTCTGGAGAAACGCCGATCTCGTAAGTGCTGGCGATAAGCCGCGTTAATTCGCGTTGCGGAAGGGAATCGTCGCAGCGCGCCCGACTCTCGTCGCTAGAAAATGTCGTGCGCAGCGAAAAAACAGCGCGAATTCAAGAAGCAGGGCGGCGGGTCGTGTCCCGGAGACAGCCATGCACCGGGCGCACCCGCAGGAGCCTGTCAACCGCTGGGGCGGAACCGGGAGGCCGGCCAGACGGCCCGCAGCCACAGCGGGGTGCGACCCGGCTGCCCCCGTACTAGATTGTTTGGCGGGCTTTGCGTCTTCCCCTGCAGGGGGTGGTACCGACATGGTTTCTGATCCGCTGCGGAGGCCGCTGATGATGGGCCGTCACGGGCTCGCAATGACGTGGCCGGGACAGCTGTGCCTGGCCGTCGACGGGTGCCGGGGCGGCCACTGCTGTGGCTGGTGTTGCTGTCGCCCCAGCGCCTGTGCGGCTTCGAGCCGGCCCGAAGGAGTCACGTAGAAGTTACACGTTCCGATCGCACCGACCCGAAACCGCTCGAATGAGCGGTTTTTTGTTGGGGGTTGTGCCGAGGATGACGGACCGAGTGCGCCGTCCTCCCAAGCGCTTTCGAAGGTGAGGCAGATGCTACCGATCGCGATCTATTACGAGCATTCCGAGTGGTTTCGGCCGCTCTTCACGGCACTCGATCGACGCGGCACGCCGTACGTGCCGATCGATGCGAGGAGCCACCGCTTCGATCCGGCGGAAGGCGACGCCGACTACTCCGTTCTCCTCAATCGGATGAGCCCGTCCGCGTATCTCAGGGGGAGCGGTCACGCGATCTTCTACACGCTCGCCTATCTGGAGCATCTCGAGCGACGGGGGGTCCGTGTGATAAACGGCCTCGAGGCATTCCGGGTGGAGATTTCGAAGGCCAGGCAAGTCGCTCTCCTCGACTCGCTCGGCCTGCCGTATCCGCGCACCCGGGTGATCAACTCGCCCTACGAGGCTCCCGTTGCCGCGTCGGGGCTGCGTTTTCCGGTGGTGGTGAAGCCGAACATCGGTGGAAGCGGGGCCCGCATCGCCCGCTTCGAGGATGTGGAGTCCCTCCGGGAAGCCGCGGGCGACGGAGGCCTGGACCTCGGGCCGGACCGCACGGGGCTGGTGCAGGAGTTCCTTCCGGCCCGAGGAGGCTACATCACCCGGGTCGAGCTTCTCGACGGGGAGTTTCTCTACGCCATCAGGGTCTATCCCCCCGAAGAGGGCTTCAACCTCTGCCCGGCGGACATCTGCCATCCGGTCCCGGACGCCGGCCCGGAAGCCGTCGCCGGGGCCGGCTCGGTGACCGTGGTCGAGAGTGGCCCGGGAGCTGTCGCCGAGACCGATCGCGCAAAGGGAGAGGCCTCCTCCGTCCCGCCGGGCTTTGCTGCGCGTGTGGAGGCGTGCCGCCCCCCGGAGGCGGTGATCTCAGCCGTGAAGCGAATCGCTGCGGCCGCGAACATCGAGGTGGGCGGCGTCGAGTTCCTGGTGGACGATCGGGACGGCGGGGTCAGCTATTACGACATCAACGCCCTTTCCAACTTCGTGACCGATGCACGGCGCGTGGTGGGGTTCGATCCCTTCGAGCGACTGGTGGATTTCCTGGAGAGGGAGGCGCGGAAGGTCTGCCTCCGTATTCCGGCCGCTGCGCCCTGTCTCTGAGCCGTAGAGGACGATTCGCAGTCTCGTGAAGATGTGGAGGGAGGAGGGGCGGGGAGCTGCCTTGAAGGGTTCGGGAGCTGAGCGGCATCCAAAGAGGTAGAAGGGCCGATTCCACGCATTGCGCCAACCCGCACACGGAGCAGCAGGGTGAAAAGCGTGGTTGCGACCGAGACGCTCCATACGGTTGCGGAAGACGTCGACTATGAGATCTGGATGTTCATGGCGATAGGGGAGCGCTATCGACACAAGAGGCTCAAGCCGGCGGACGCGCTTGCGAAACGTGCCCTTGTGGAGTCGTGGCTGCTACACCTCCGCAACCTTTGGGTGTTCTTCGAGGAGCCCAGGGGTTCGAGTCGGCCTGATGCCGTGCGAGCCGGGGACTTCGTCGTCGATGAAGGAGAGTTCGCCGAAAGCCTAGCCCGCGTTCCGACTGACATCCTGGCGGAACAGAAGCGGATCGCGGACATCAACCGGGTGCTGATGGATGCTTCGGCTCGGCGCAGGCAGCGGGATGCCCGGTGGCGCGAGGAAGACCATCACATCGTGGAAAAGCGCCTCAGAGCGTTCTTCAGGATTCTACCCGTAGGCCGCCGGTCCTGGTTTCACAGGTCGCAGCACTGGTTTGACCCGGACGTGGGTACGGCTGCACCGGCGGAGGCCCCCAGCCCGCATCCGCCCCGCGACGTGCCGATTCCGCGCCACTTCGCCCTCGGTACGGTAGCGCTCGTCCGCAACATGCTCGGGCCGGCCGACGTGGCCCGAGTACTGCTCGAACAGAAGAAACGGCCCGACGAGCGTTTCGGGAAGCTGGCCGTCCAGCTTGGTTTGCTCACCGAGTCGCAGCTCGAAGAGCTTCTTTTGGCGCAGCAGGAGGGGCTCTTCACCGATGAGGAGATGCGGGAGGCCCGCAGGCGGCTCGAGGAGTTTCGTCAGCCGCACCGGTAGCCCTGATGCCGCCGGGGCCCGGCCTGGCGAGGCGCGACCGCCGTCCGCTCAGAGCGGGGTGTCTTGGTCGGACGCCCACCGCCACCCCGTCCTCTCGGTCGAACTCGACCGTCCTAGTCGAAGAGGAACCGGCGGAAAGAACGGCCGGAACGGCTGAGTCCCGATGACGGAGCCGGCAGGGCTGTGGGGAGTCTCCCCACAGGACGTAGCGGGGAATCCGCCACAGCAACGGATGCACCCGGTGCCTATTCTTCTATCGGGCGCGGTGCGTCGGTCGCGCCACTGAAGCAAGCTCGCTTTCATGGATACCTGTCGTGGTCAACATCGGCGGCAGGCTGTGACGTGGCCCAAATCACGCCCGTCATTCCGGATCTTCCTCCCCCTCCGGGCCCGGGGGTTCCTCCGGGGCATCCCGCAGGGAGCGTCGGATACTCCAGGCCAGCCCGCCCCCGATCACGCCGACGGTGACCACGATCGCGAGAATCATGAGGAGGATGGCCCACACGGCTCCCTGTTCCCGTCGCTCGTGGAGGCCGCTCAGCGAGCCGATCAGGTGCACCAGCTCGTTCAGGAATACGAGCGCCGCACCCGCGGCCAGGAACCACCCGAACCGCTTCCACTTTCTCTCGGCGGAGCCACCTGATCTGTTGCTCCTGCTCACCGTATGCCTCCTCCAGTGTACGAGGCGACCGCCTGGTTCGCTTTCCCCGGCGAGTCCGTACGCCGCGCAGTGGCGAAGCGCTCGCTCCGCACTGTCCCACAGCTGCATATAGCATACAGGTCGATGTCTGGGTATCGCGGGAAAGCCGACGAATGGCGGCACCCCCTGTTGATCCTCGTCGCAGGGCTCCTGCTGTTCCAAACGCTGACCGGGCTCTCCATCTATCTGCTCCCGTTCAGCGTCCCGAACCAGGTGATAGTCCTTCTGCACACCGCAATCGGGTTCGTCTTCCTCGTCCCGTTCGCCTGGTATCAGCTCCGCCACTGGCTTGCCTACCGCCCGATGAGGATGTCTCACGTCAAGCTCACCGGCTACTTCGCCGCGTCGGCTACGGTCGCGGCGATCGTCTCCGGCCTGGTGCTCACCTTTCAGGCACTCTTCGGCATCCGGATCAGCTACGGCTGGGACCTCATCCACATCATCGCCACCTTCGGCGTGGTCGCCTCCGTCCTGCCGCACCTATACACGCTGGCGCTGCGCGCCTACAAGGCACGCCGGATGGAGAAGGTCCAGGCTGTCTTGCAGGCGCAGAGGAAGTTTGGCGTCCGGACCGCTCTGGTACCGGGTGCCGGCTTCGCCGCCGTCGCCTTGCTCGTGCACACATACGACCCCGTCCCCCTGATCAATGAGTTCCCCGAGGGCTACAGTTATCTCTACGGTCCCGACCGGCCCTTCGCGCCCAGCCTGGCGACGACGAGCAGCGGCGGCGCTCTCGATGCCCGGTCGCTGGGTGGCTCCACGGCATGCGGAAGCTCGGGTTGTCACGAAGAGATCGCCCGGGAGTGGAAGGTCAGCGCACATCGCTACTCGGCCATGGATCCGGCGTTCCAGGCCGTGCAGAAGGTGATGGCCGAGCAGAACGGCCCCGAATCGACCCGCTACTGTGGCGGTTGTCACGATCCGATTTCCTTGTTCTCGGGAACGAAGAACGTCTTCACGGACAAGCTCACCAATCTCACCGGATATCAGGAGGGGGTCTCCTGCATCGTCTGTCACGCCATCAAGGAAACCGACATCAAAGGGAACGCCAACTATGTCATCACGCGGCCCGGACGCTACATGTTCGAGCTGCGTGAGGGAGAGGCGGCGGAGCTGGTGAGCCATTTCCTGATCCGTGCGTATCCGCGCTTCCACGTTGAAACCCTCCAGCACCGGCTGTTCAAGAGCCCGGAATTCTGCGCCGCATGCCACAAGCAGTTCATCGACGAGGAGATCAACCAGGTCGGGTGGGTCCAGCTACAGAATCAATTCGACAACTGGCGAAAGAGCCGCTGGAACGAGCCGGGTGATCCCACGCGCACGATCGAGTGTCGCGAGTGCCACATGCCGCTGGCCGAGTCGGCGGATCCCGCGAGCGGAGACGAGTCCGACTACAATCGCTCCGCCGATGACGGGATGCACCGGAGCCACCGATTCCTGGCGGCCAACCAGTTCGCGCCCCTCATCCTAGAGTTACCCGGCGGGGAGGAGCACGTTGCCCTGACGGAGAAGTGGTTGAGAGGGGAAATCGATATCCCGGAGATCGCGGACAAGTGGCGATCCGGACCGGCCGTGCCCATCGAGCTGATCGTGCCGCGTCAGGTGAAACCCGGGCAGAAGGTAGAGATCCAGGTCGCCATCACCAACAACAAAGTGGGCCACGACTTCCCCACCGGCCCCCTGGACATCATACAGGCGTGGGTGCAGCTGGTGGTGACCGACCAGCAGGGCCAGGTGATCTTCGAGTCCGGCAGCAGGGACGAAAGGCAGTTCATCGAGCCGGGGTCGTTCATCTTCAAGGCCGAGCCGGTCGACCAGTACGGTAACCTCATCGACCGCCACAATCTCTGGGAGATGGTCGGCGTGCGATATCGGCGAGCCCTGTTCCCGGGTTTCTCCGATCGGGCCGAGTTCGCCTTCACCTGTCCGGCCACCCTCTCGGTCGACGGGGAGGGGGTGGGCGGGAATCCGACGAAGGAAGACTTCAGCCTCGAGGTGCCCGGCGGATCAGATGTATCGGAACTCCGTGTCTCTGCGAAGCTTCTATATCGGAAGCTCGACCAGTTTCTCATCGACTTCCTCTTCGGTGCGGACTCCGGGCTCACGGCTCCCGTCACCGTCCTCTCGCAGGACGAGACGACCGTTCGTGTAGTCTCCGCCTCGCAGTAACAGCCCTCATGTTCCGCTCTTTGCCTCGTCGCAGACGTTCCGTGGCGATCACGGCGGCTCTGGGTGTGCTCTTCGTCGTCGGCTCGGCGGGGGCGATCGTGTGGAGCGTGCTCCGCCGGCAGCCGACGCATCGGCCCGGGGAAGAGGTCGAGGGACTCAGTGCCGAGCTCGCGCGGTCCCTTCCCGACGACTACCCGCGGGTGACGTTCACGGATGTCTCGGCGGAAGCCGGGATTCGTTTCCGGCACTTCTTCGGCGACAGATCCAGCCAGCTCCCGGAGGACATGGGCTCCGGCGCGGCCTGGGGCGACTACGACAATGACGGCTGGCTCGACCTGTTCGTCGTAAACGAGACGGGTCCTCTCACCCTGTCCGACGACGAAACGGCGTCCTCTCCCGCGCACTCGGTCCTGTACCACAACCATGGCGATGGATCCTTCACCGAAGTCAGCGCCGCGGCCGGGGTGGACTTCCGTGGTCTGGGAATGGCGGCGGCGTGGGGCGATTACGACAACGATGGTTGGCCGGATCTATTCGTTTCGGCCTACGGAAACAACGTGCTGTACCGAAACGATGGAGACGGCACCTTCACGGACGTGACGCGGGAATCGGGCCTTGGAGGGCGGGCGGGCTTCTGGGCGGGAGCGTCTTGGGGTGATTACGATCGTGATGGTTTCCTGGATCTCTATGTCGCCGGCTACGTGCGGTTCTCTCCCGGACCGACGGGGCAAGCGTCCCTGCAGTATGACGTGGAGGTTCCGGCGAGCATCAACCCCTCGGCATTCGAGCCGGAGCGAAACCTCCTGTTTCACAACAACGCTGACGGAACCTTCACCGAGGTGGCCGACAGGGTCGGCGTGGGCGGCCGGCGGGGCAGGAGCCTGGCGGCCGTGTGGTCGGATCTGAACGAGGATGGTTGGCCGGACCTGTACGTCGCCAACGATGTCTCGGACAATGCGCTCTTTCGAAATCTGGGCAACGGATACTTCGAGGACGTCAGCCATGCGGCCCTCGTAGCGGATTATAGGGGAGCAATGGGTCTCGCCGTGGGTGATTGGGACGGGGATCTCGATCGAGACATCTTCGTCACCCACTGGATCGCGCAGGAGAATGCTCTCTTCAACAGCCTGCTTTCCCGGTTTTCCGGCCTCGATAATCCACCGGTGAGCGGGCTGCGCTTCATGGATGAGGCGGATCGCTACGGGTTGGGGCAGATCGCGCTCGACTTCATCGGATGGGGAACGTCCTTCATCGACTACGACAACGACGGTCGACTGGATCTGTTTGTGGTCAACGGCAGCACTTTCCAGGACCCGGCTCGACCTCAGCTCCTGATTCCCATGCCCGATCAGCTCTTCTGGAATCGGGGGCCAACCGAGGGCTTCTACGACGTCTCGTCCGTGAGCGGTCCGTATTTCGGCCAGGAGTACGTGGGTCGCGGTGCCGCGTTCGGGGATTACGACAACGATGGGGACGTGGATGTCTTCGTCGTGAACAATGGCGGTCCAGGTGTGCTGTTGCGGAACGACGGCGGCAACAGAAACGCGTGGCTGAAAGTCCTGCTCCACGGAACACGCAGCAACCGCTCGGCGCTCGGCGCCAAGTTGCGCCTCGTCGCCGGTGGCAGAGCACAGATTCGAGAAGTGGGTGCCCAGAGCTCGTATCTCTCGCAGAACAGCCCGATCGAGCATTTCGGCCTGGGGTCGCTTCGGGAAGTGGACACGCTCGCCATCGCGTGGCCGAGCGGCTCGAAACAGCTGCTGATCGCGCTCGCAGCCAACCAGACCGTCCTGGTGGCAGAGGAAAGAGAGCGGGCGGACGGGGTCCCCGCAGGTGCACATCGTTCGGCGACGACCGACGCGCGGGAGCGGGTTCACCGGTTCTGGGAGCTGTATCGCCAGGCCACCCGGCACCGGGTGGCCGGAGAGACACGAGCAGCAGCGGCGAACTACGCGCGCGCCCTGGAGCTGAACGAGACGCACCAGGACGCCCTTTACTACCTGGGCAACATGTACTTCGAGCTTGGCGAGTTCGCCAAGGCCGAACAGTCCTGGCTGCGACTGGTCGAGGTCGACCCGAACAGCTCTCGGGGGCACTCTCAGCTCGGAGTGCTTTATTCCTGTTTCGAAGAGGAGAGGTACGCCGACATCGAGCGGGCGGAAGCCGAGTTCAGACGGGCCCTGGAGATCAACAGGGAGGAGACGGGTCCGCTCCTCCACCTCGGGCAGCTCGCCGCGATTCGTGGCGATCTTTCGAGCGCCCGCGAGCAGCTGGATGCGGTCACCCGTTCCAACTTCCGGAGCGTGACGGCCCACTACCTGAAGGGCTACCTGGCATGGAAGGAGGACAGGCTTGGGGAAGCGGAGCAGCTGTTCGCCACGGCCGTGCGGTATGCCCAGCCCGCACCGCCTCTACACGGAGTCCGGGGAGAGGGCGACACCCGGTCTGGATTCCGCCCTCTGCTGTCGCAGCGTACGAGCTGCCGGAGCATTGAAGAGCAAGCGGAGCGACTTTCCGGGGTACGCCCGGACGAGCTCCTGCCCCGAATGGATGAGAGTTATCGAGAGCTCGATGCGCTGCTGGCGCGGGTCAGGGAACGCCTCGAGAAGCGCTGAGGGTCGCCTGCCCGATGTCGGACTCCGTCGCTTTAGCGACCGACGGCGCTCGAGCCGCTTCCGTACCGCTCCCGAATCTCCCGGATGCCGACTGGATCTCCTACGATGCTGAGACGGTCGCCCCTCCGCAGCACGGTCTCGCCTCCCGGAACCAGGATCTCCTGGTCGCGTCGGATCAAGGCCACCAGGCTGTTCCTGGGCCAATCGATATCGCGCACGGTGCGGCCGATCAGGGCGGCCGACGAGGTATCCTCCAGCAACCTGAGAGAGAGGAATCGCTCGTCGCGGAGGATCGCTTCCTTGAGCTCGTACTCCTGGCGCATGGAGAGCCACGTCTCCATGAAGTCCTCATCGTCCACGCGCTCGGCGATTCCGGCCAGCAGCCGGAGGTGCTGGCCTGGCTTCTCCTCCGGACTGACCAGGAAAAAGAGGGCGTGGATGCAGGCTCCGCGCGGGCGGCCCTCGACGAACGGATCGCCCACCGTGACCTCAATGCCCGCCCGCGAGCGCACGAGGACGAGTTCCGGAGAGGCCGCGTCGCCGAGGCGGAGGTGCGGGAGCGCCGCCCCATGCGACACCGGCGTCGCGCCCGTGCGGGTCCCGTGCAGGAAGCCCTCGGCGAGCCGATCGGCGCTGGCCGCCAGCCGCTGGGCGAGGAGTGCCGACGCCCTGCGAGTGGCATCCTCGAAGGTGGCCGCGTCGGGGAGGTCAATCACGAACGCGCGACCGACAACCTCGTCGAACGGATCCTCGGCGCGGAGCCCCTTTTCCTTCAGGATCCCCCTGAGCTCGGTGTCCAGTCCCTCGAAACGCCGCTGACCGAGACGTTCGAACCAGTGGAAGAGGGCGCCATCTCGCGCAACGCGAGCGCGCGCGTAGTAGAAGTACCAGGCCAGACTGCCGGCGATGAGCCCGAGGGTGAACAGGATGGGCATCAGTCCCATCACCGCGATCAGCAGAAAGGGGGCCAGCAACCCGAAGATCTGGAGCCACGGGTAGAGTGGGGAGCGGTAACCGGGATCGTAGGAGACGAGGCCGCTCTCCCGCATCACGATCACCGCCAGGTTCACCAGCGCGAAGATCAGGAGCTGGAAGGTGCTCGCCAGCTTGGCCACGCTGACCACATCGAGCACCGCGATGAAGAAGGCCATGAGAACCGCCGTGGCCAGGATCGCCAGAGTCGGCGTCCGGTATCGGCTGAACTCGGCGAACCGTGTCGATATCAGCCGGTCTCGCCCCATGGCCAGCGGATACCGGGACGCGGCGAGCATCCCGGCGTTTCCGGCGGCCGCCAGGCCGGCGATCGCGGGCAGGGCGACCAGGGGGAGCGCCACGGCCCGCGGCACCCGTTCGACGAAGGCCACTCCCGCCGTCGCCACGGGCGTCAGGTCGCCATGGAAGACGTCGGGATCGATCGCCGCCACCATGAGCGACACGCCGGCGACGTATATGACGGTGGCCGTGACCAGGGCCAGGAACATACCCAATGGGATGTTTCGGTCCGGGTCCCGGACCTCCTCGGACACGCTCGCCACTTTGGTGAGCCCCGCGTACGAGATGAAGACCAGACCGATGGTGGCGACCAGGCCCTCGAGGCCGAAGGGGAGGAATGGGGTGAAACGGTTCTCCGCCACCGCCGTGACCCCGCGCCCGGCGACATGGAGGATCCCGAAGACGAAGTAGGCGGCCAGGAAGCCGAGCACGGTCACGACCAGCAGCCGCTGCAGGCCGCTCGACTCTCTGGATCCCATGTAGGCGACCAGCGCGAAGACGACCGTCAGGGCGATCGCCACCGGCCTGATCTCCAGGTGAACGAACAGGACCAGATACGCCCCCATCCCGATGAGCGCGAACGCGCTCTTCAGCACGAGAACGAGCCACGTCCCGAGTCCCCCGACGGTCCCCATCATCGGGCCGAGGCTCCGGTCCAGAAAGTAGTAGGTGCCTCCCGCGCGCGGCATCGCGGTCGAGAGCTCGGCCTTGCTGAGCATGGCGGGGAAGATGAGAAGGCTCGCCAGAAGGTAGGCAAGAGGGACCGAGGGCCCGGTCTTGGCGGCCGCGAGACCCGGCAGCAGGAAGAAGCCGGAGCTCAGCATCGGTCCCAGCGCCAGGACGTACACGTCGAATAGGGTCAGCTCCTTCTCGAGCCGATCCCCCCGGCTTACGGCCACGGCCGTTGTCTCCGTTAGTAGCGTCGCCTCCGGAACACCCTCGCCGTCTCCTACCCGTGCGCGAGAGCTAGCCGACGGCGCTCTCCTCGGCTTCCGGTTCCCTCACCGTGCGGACCGGCACATACGCGCCTGCAATCCCATGCTTGGAAAAGACGAACTGCCACAGCTGAAGCTTCCGCGCTCGGAACGCGCCCGCCGAAGCGAGTAGGTAGTAGTTCCACATTCGTCGAAAACGTCCATCATAGGGTGTGGGGCGCTCTCGAGTCGATCTGATGCTGTCCCAGTTGTCGTTGAACCTGCGATGCCACGCCAACAGGGTGTTGTCATAACAGTGCGCGAAATCATGCAGATCATGGAGGATGAGCAGCCCTTCATGCGCCGCAGCAAGTTGGCTGAGCGAGGGGATCATCGAGTTGGGGAAGATGTACTTGGCGATCCAGGGATCCGTGACTCTCGCCGGGGTGTTTCGCCCTATCGTGTGCAGCAGGAAGAGACCATCGTCGGACAGGCTGTCGTGAACCACCCTCATCAATCTTCTGTAGTTCTTCCGTCCCACATGCTCGATCATCCCGCACACGAGAACCCTGTCGAACCCTTCCAGGGCGCTGTCCCCGCCGAGGTCTCTGTAGTCTCTCTCGATGATCTCGACGGGCAGACCCTCCGTGAACTTCCTGGCATACCGTGCCTGCGCTCGCGAGATGGTCACGCCGGTAACGTGGACGCCGTAGTTCTCCGCCGCGTATCTGGCGAATCCGCCCCAGCCACAGCCGATGTCCAGCACTCGATCAGAGGGTTGCAGCTGTAGTTTCCTGCAGATGAGTTCGAGCTTCTTTCTCTGGGCCCGGTTCAGATCATCCGTCTCATCGAAATAGCCGCATGTATACTGGTTGTACGGATCCAGAAACGCCTCGAAAAGTGCCGGATCTCGCTCGTAGTGGTATTCGGCGAGAAATGTCGAGCCACGCCGGGACTGCAGATTGCGAAGACTCGCCTTCGCCCTTCTCGACACCGCTCTCACACGTGCGGGGAGGGCGCACCATGATGGGACGTCCAGATCCGTGCTGAGGATTCTGTGAACGAGCTCATCGACGTTTTCGCAATCCCAATCGCCATTCATGTAGGACTCGCCGAGACCGAGAGAGCCCCGAAAGAGTACGCTCCTGTAAAACCGTTCATTGTGGACGCGGACATCCCACGGACGAGCTCCGTTGATGTGCACTCCGGCACGTTCCAGCAAGCTTCTGGCGGTGGTCTCGAGCAGATGACCTAGCATGGCCGGCCTCGAGATGAGAGATTGGGAAGGCCACCGTCCTCCACCGGCACGTCACACACGTCACATACGGAAGCCGGGTGGGCCCGGTCCACGCGACAGCCGCAATGCCCGTCTGGCCGAGCTCCGTGAAGGCAGACCACCCCGGGTTGCCAGCGGCCTTGGCTTGCGGAAGATACCTGGAGGGACCGCCAGCGCGGTAGCCTCGGCCGGCTGGCTCCGGCTGGATACCAGGAGGTTCGGGTCTCCGGCGGTGGTGGTCGAGGGTTACCGGCTCACGGCGGCCGTGTCGGGTCTCTTCACGGACCATTGGGAAAGAGCAGGGTAGCACTCCGGTTGCGAACCGCACCGCGGTGCAGTTATTCCTCGCCCTCCGAGACAATGGGACAGGCCTGGGAACGAACGCAGCCGGAAGCGGCCAATCGGATTCAGCCCGTCAGAGAGTGAAGGCATGGCGCGGAAGAGACCCAAGCTGAAGAAATCGGGCCGACGGAAGATCGGCCGACGGAAGCGGAAGGAGATGAGCAAGCGCCGAAAGCGAAAGAAGCGTCGATAGGGCTCGACGAGGCCCGGCCGTGGCCGGAGACCGGGGCCCGGCTATCCATCCCGGGGCGGATCAGTTAGCTTGGATATCACCTCAGTCACCTCATATCCGACGGCAAGCGACACAGCACGCCTTCCCCATGAGTACCGGTGCGGTTTGCGGAGGACCTGGAGCCCTCCGCTCTTCTCAACTCGATCTTGAAGGAGGTTGGTCCGATGAGAGATAGGGGACACGTGGCCTCCGTGCTCGTATTCATTCTCCTGTCTACCGCCTGCGCACCGAGCGCGGACCGCGGAGAACGAGCCGGAGTGGCCGCTTCCGAAGCGGATGTCGAAGCGATAAGCGCTCTGCTCGAGCGATGGGACGGCGCTCTCGACGATCGGGATGTGGAGGGTCTGCTCTCGCTCTACGCCGGCGACCCGGTGGCCATGCCGCCGAACGAGCCGGCCTTGATCGGCGCGGAGGCGATCCGCAGTTGGCTTCAGGCCTTCTTCGAGCAAGGGGTCCTCGAGGCCGACCTGTGGACGGACGAGATTCAGGTAGCGGGCGATCTGGCGTACGGCTGGGGCACGTATGGCCTGACCGTCACTCCGGGAGCTGGCCAGCCGCTCACCGACTCCGGCAAGTGGGTGGCGATTTTTCAGCGTCAGCCCGACGGATCCTGGAAGGCGGCGCGCAACATGTGGAACAGCGACAATTCGCTCCCAGGTGTTTCCTGAGGCCGATCATAGGCTCCGTGCAGGCGTAGAGCGACCGGCGGCGCGAGGGGGATCACTCCTCGTCGGCTAGAGCTGTCAGGCGACGCGTCGGGTGTGCGGGGTCGGGCGCCGGCGATCGCGTCGAAGCTGCATCCACTGCTCTTTCCGGATGCTACAGCGCAGCGCACGGAGCAGTCACGCGGCCCGCTACCAACTTCTGATCGGAGCGCCTGGCCAGGCCCACGACGCATAGCGGTGTCGTGAGTGGGTGCCGGGGGGTGGGGTCTGGGCTCGGACCCTGGCCCAGGCTACAATCAGCCAGGCACGACGACACCCGATCCGGGAGGCCCCTATGACGGATCACGTCTACAAGTCTATCGAGCTCACGGGCTCTTCCTCATCCTCGATCGAAGACGCCATCACCAACGCCGTCTTGCGGGCCGCGAAGACTCTCCACAACCTGCGGTGGTTCGAGGTGACGGAGATCCGCGGCCACATAGATAATGGTGCGATCGCGCACTGGCAGGTGACGACGAAGCTCGGCTTCACGCTGGAGAACTGAGTCGAGAGCCCTCAGGTTGACTCCACCATAGTCGTTGTGGTCGGGCCTTAGAGTCGGTCGTGCCGCGGTTGCGGATAGTGTCCCCGACGCCGGTCACTCGGTTGCTGCTTCTTCTTCCGCTGGCCGCCTGTGGTTCGGGCGAGTCTCCGACCGCCGCTTCGCAGCCACCCCGGCCGCCGGAGCTCCTCGGAATCCACCGGCTGTCTTCCCTGAACGGCCAGAGCCTGCCTGCGCTGCTGCGAAAGACGACCCTCGAGAACCTGACGTGCGAGGAGAAGGTTCTTTCCGGCTCCCTGCAACTCAGCGCCGACGGCCGGTATGCTCGGATGGAGACGCGAGGCGGAGACTGCGTGGATGAGAAGACGGGAGAGTCCTCCACGATTCGGCCTTGGACGGAGACCGAGGAGGGCAGCTACAGCGTCGAGGGAATCCAGATCTCCTTCGTAGAGGACGATCCTCCGGAGCCGGACAGGCTCGTCGTGGGGGTGCGTAGCGGCCCGGATCTCGTGATCGTAACCTCCCGACCCTCGGAGGAGCCGCAGGTCCGGGTCTACCGGAGGCAGACGCCGTCGTCGTAATGCACCGGTTCTGATTCTCATAATTAAGTACAATATATGGGATTACATCTACACACATGAGATGATTTCGAGCACTCGGGCCGGCTGGCTGAGGCCGCATCCTCTCCCGTTCGAGCCTCCTCGAGCTTAGAGTTTTTGCCGGGTCGGTAAACGGGATGGGGTGCGAAAGTGTCTAAGGCGCGATCGGGAGGCGCTCGCGTCGCCTCCCGACCGGAGCTACCCGCAGGGCTCCGGGAACAGGAGCGCGCCCGCCGGACATCCAAGGAGGAGAAGCCTGCCGGCGGGACCGAGAGCCTCTCCACAAGGGCATGCGTGCGGCTCTTTTTCAGCGAGGTGATCCTTGAAGCTGTCTGGCTGCCAACTGCTGGCTCTTCTGGTGATTGCGGGCGCGGCGACGCCCGTGAAGGCCCAGTCCTTCCGATCGGACCCCGGCCACGAGGTCAGCACCTTCACCGGCTTCGGCCGCGCCGTCGCGGTGGGAGACGGCGAGATCTTCGTCGGTGAACCGGAGAACCACTTCCGTTCCGGCATCGTTTACCTGTACCGCCGCGACGCCCCGACCGGTGCCTGGAAGGAAGCCGCGCGTCTCGTAGCCCCTGAGGCGGCCACGGGTGACGGCTTCGGTCGCTCTCTCGCCGTGGACGGCAACACTCTCCTGGTCGGTTCGGGAGCCGAGGGCCACGCCGCCGGCGTGGTGCACGTTTTTCGCCGGGTCGCCGTGGGAAAGTGGGTACCGGAGGTCCGCATCGTCCCGGACGAGGGTAAGGGTCGGGGCTCCTTCGGCACGGCTCTCGCCCTGATCGGGGATGTCGCCCTCATCGGCTCGTTCGCGGAGGACGACAGTACCGGCGCGGCGTACGTGTACCGGCATGACCCGACGTCGGGAGACTGGTCACGACAGGCGCGGGTGGTGCCGGCCGACCTCGAGCCCGGAGATCGCTTCGGCGCGGCCGTGTCCCTGCATGGCGATGTAGCGATCATCGGTGCTTCCCGGCAGGACAGTGCGGCCGGCAGCGCGTATGTCTTCCGCCACGATGCCGCCACCGGCGGCTGGACAGAGGAAGCCAAGCTGCGGGGGACAGGGATCGAGAAGGAGGGCGGCTTCGGGTCTTCGCTCATGCTGGCCGAAGACGTCGCCTTCATCGGCGCACCGGGACACGATGGCTACAGGGGCGCCGTGTTCGAGTTCCGGTACGACCGCGACACCGGAGAGTGGACGGAGCGGTCCCGCCTGGTTCCGTTCGACGGAGAGCGCCAGAGCCGATTCGGCAGCACGCTTGCCTTCGCGGGAGCGGATGTGTTCGTCGGCGCGCCCGGCGCATCGCGCTTCGCCGGCACCGTCTACCGCATCCGCCGCGACGCGGCCACCGGCGGCTGGGCCGCGGCAGCCAAGCTGGCGCACGATGGACTTGAAAGAGGAGATTTCTTCGCCGGGTCCCTGGCGGCCCGGGGCGGCGTCGGCGTGGCCGGCGTGCTCGGAGATGACTACGGGGCCGGCGCGGCGGTCATCTTCGAGCGGAGCGGCAGCGGTGGGGTGTGGAAGGAGAGCGCTACCGTGCTCAGTGAGGCCGAGAGCCTCGACCCGATCATCGGCGGAGAGGTGGAGTGCACCGGCGGTTCAGCCTCGCTCTTCGACTGCAGCGAGCTCGATCTCCTCTCCTTCCTGCCGGTCTCGGCGATCGGGGGGGGACGCGGCGCTCGAGTGAACGATGTGTGGGGTTGGACCGATCCGCAGACCGGCAGGGAGTACGCCCTCGTCGGACGTGTCGACGGCACCTCGTTCATCGATATCAGCGATCCGTACAACCCCGTGTATCTCGGTGACTTGCCAAAGACGGAAGGATCGCCGGGAAGCGTGTGGCGGGACATCAAGGTGTACGAGAACCACGCCTTCATCGTCTCGGACGGGGCGGGTGAGCACGGCATGCAGGTATTCGATCTGACCCGGCTCCGCTCCGTCTCGAACCCGCCGGTCACCTTTGAGGAGACGGCACACTATGACGGGATCCACAGCGCCCACAACATCGTGATCAACGAAGAGACGGGATTCGCCTTCGCGGTGGGGACCAGCAGCGGCGGAGAGACGTGTGGGGGCGGCCTGCACATGATCGACATCCGGGACCCCGAGAAGCCGACCTTCGCGGGCTGCTTCGCCGACTCATCGACCGGCCGGCGGAAGACCGGGTACACACACGACGCCCAGTGCGTCGTGTACCACGGTCCTGACGCGGAGCATCGGGGAAGGGAAATCTGCTTCGGTGCCAACGAAACGGCACTGAGTATCTCCGATGTGACGGAGAAGGAGCACCCGGTCGCCGTCTCCCGAGCGGAGTACCCGAACGTGGGCTACGCTCACCAGGGCTGGCTCACCGAGGACCACCGGTACTTTTTCATGGACGACGAGCTGGATGAGCTTTCGGGCGACTTGTCGCGGACCCGGACGTTGATCTGGGACGTGACGGACCTCGACGACCCGGTCCTCCTCAAGGAATACTTCGGGGAGACGAAGGCGACGGACCACAACCTGTACATCCGCGGGCACTACATGTATCAGTCGAACTACCGGGCCGGTCTCCGCGTGGTCGACATTCGGGATGTGGAGCATCCTGTAGAGATCGCGTTCTTCGACACGGTCCCGTACGGGGAGAACACACCGGGGATGGGTGGGTCCTGGAGCAACTATCCCTTCTTCGAGAGCGGTACGCTCGTCGTTACGAGCGGCTCCGAAGGCGTGTTCATCGTGAAGAAGCGCCCCGAGCTGGTGCCGTAGCCGGCGCCCCCTGAATCGTGCGCTGGTGATCGACCGACAGCCGAATCCGACGGGGCTGGCCACCCCGCCCCCTCCCTGACCCCCGCCGTGCCTCCAGCGCTCGCGTCCGCTCGGTCGGCCATCGATGGGACGGACGCGCGAAGCCGCCTCGGACAGCTCGGTTTTCCCACGGCGGCCTGCCTGGCGTGCGCTTCCCTTCTGGCCGCTTGCACCTCGCATCCCGCGCCGGACTCCTGGCCACAGGCGGCGCACCCCGGGTCCGGTGTGCGCTTCGTGCGCGCGGTCGGCGCGTTCGAGATCAGCGACACCGATGGGATCCGGTACGAGCACCCGCTCCTCGGAGGACTGAACGTTCCGCGACCGCAGCTCCTCGATATCGACGGCGACGGGGACCTGGATCTCTTCGTACAGGAGCTCTCCGGTCAGCTCATGTTCTTCGAGCAGGTCGGCCCCCCGGGAGAGGGCCGCTTCCTGTGGCGGACGGATCGGTACCTGGGGCTCGATGTGGGAGAGTGGTACCGCTTTGTTGACATGGACGACGACGGAGACTTCGACCTCCTCGCCGAAGAGCGGTTCAGCCACATCCGCTACTACCGAAACGACGGCGGGCCGCAGAGCCCCTTCTTCGTCCTCGCGGCCGATACCCTCCGTGACGTGGAGGGTGTGCCGATCTTTTCGGATCGCCAGAACATTCCGAACGTGGCGGATGTCGACTGCGACGGCCGGCCGGACCTCCTGCTCGGCCGCCTGGTAGGCACGGTCACCCGATACGAGGCGGAGGAGGAGGGGGCACATGGGGTGCCGCGCTTCCGTCTGGTGACCGATCGATTCCAGGACATCGAGATCGTCGCGCGAATCGGGAGCCGGCACGGAGCGAACACGATGGAGCTGGTCGACATCGACCACGATGGCGACGAGGACCTCTTCTGGGGCGACTTCTTCGAGCCCGGCCTCCTGTTCATCGAGAACACAGGATCGTGCGAGGTCCCGGTGCTGCGGGGCGAGCCCGTCCCCTTTCCGCCGGCGCGTCCCCTCCGAACGAGCGGTTACAACGCCCCGACCTTCGGAGATGTCGACGGGAATGGGACCGTGGACCTGCTCGTCGGCGTCCTCGGCGGGGCATACAACCCGATCCTCACCGCGGCGGACAATCTGTATCTTCTCGACGGGGAGGCGGAGTTCGGCCTGCGGACCCGGCGCTTCCTGAATGGAGTGGACGTGGGGAGCGAGAGCATCCCGGCCGTGGGCGACCTCGATGGGGATGGGGACCTCGACCTGCTGCTTGCCAACAAGATCGATCCCGACGACCCGCACACTTCCCGGGTTTACCGTTTCGACAATGTAGGAACGGTGGAGCGACCCCGTTTCCGGCTTGCGGGCTCGCTCGACCTCGGCGGCCTGTACCACTACTCACCGGCGCTGGCCGACCTCGACGCCGATGGAGATCTTGACCTCCTGCTCGGGTCGTGGAAGGCGGATGTGGCCTTCTATCGCAACGAGGGGAGCACCGTCGAGCCGCGATTCGTTCTGGAGGATGCCCAGCTCGTCACGCTCACCCGGGGGAGCAACGGCACGCCGGCTCTCGTCGATATCGACGCCGACGGGGACCTCGACCTCTTCGTCGGCGAGGCCTCGGGCACGCTCAACTTCTATCGAAACGAGGGAACCCCGCTGCGCTCCGCCTTCACCATGGAGACGGATGAGTTCGGTGAGATCGACATCGGACGGCGGAGCTTCCCGTCCTTCGTGGATCTGGACCTCGATGGCGATCCGGACCTCGTGCTCGGTTCGGAGGACCCGGGTCTGACGTACTATCGCAACGACGGCACGCGCGAGGGGGCCGCATTCGTGCCCGACAGCACGCTTTCGGTACCCCTGCCCCCTCTCGCCACGCCTATCTTCGCCGACATCGACGGAGACGGAGACGCCGACCTGCTCAGCGGCGGGATCGGGGGAGGGCTGGTGTACTTCGAGAACCGCCCTCCCTAATCTCCTCCCTTGGCCTTACAATCCGCTACGCGTCCGATCGGGACCGGGAGCCGGAAGCTCCGCCCGCCGGAGGGAGCCGTGAGCCGACAAGAAAGAGTGGAGCCGGAGTTGCCCGAGGTCCGGCTTCGCATGAACGCCGTAGAGGAGGCCGTAAAGGGCGTCATCCTGGGGGCCGATCGGCCCGTGAGGCTCACCACCTTCGCTCTGTTCGCGCGTGGCCACATCCTCTACCAGGGCTTTCCCGGACAGGGGAAGACCCTGATGGCCAATTGCTTCGCCCGGGCGATCGGGGGCGTGAGCGAGCGCTTTCAGGGGTCGCCGGATTTCCTCTTCTCCGAGGCGCTCATCTCGGCCTTCCCGGATGAGGAGGGGGAGCTACGCTATTACGCCGGCCGGCTGCTGCGGCACGGGGAGAAGCTCGGGATCGTCCTGCTGGACGAGATCAACCGTTTTCTTCCCAACACGCAGGCCGGGTTTCTCGAGGTCATGCAGGAGCGCAAGGTCACCACGGCGGTTCGGACATACCCGCTCCCTCACTTCCTCGGCATTGCGACCAAGAACCCGCTCGAGGCGGCCGAGACGTACCCGCTCCCCGAGGCGCTGCTCGATCGGTTCCTCATGCTCATACGGGTGGAATACCCGGATCCGGAAGCGGAGCTGCGCATCATCGCCGATCCTCTATACCGACACATGGACGAGGCGGTCGCTTCGATCGAGCCCGTCGTCGAGCTGGCCGAACTGGATCGGTACGCGGAGCGAATCCGCTCCGGTGTCCGGGTCAGCGAGGCGGCGGTGAGCTACATCCACCGTCTGGGAATGGCGACGCGAAAGCCCTCGGATTTCGGAATCCGCCTGGACGGGCTCGCGGATCTCAACGAGCACATCGTGGCGGGCGCCTCCACTCGGGGCATGACCCACCTCGCGACCGCCGCACAGGTCGCAGCCGCGTATCACGGCCGGGACTACGTGACGCCCGAGGACATTCACGAAGTGTTTTTCGAGGTCTTCGAGCACCGTCTCTTCGTGAAGCCCATGATCCTCATCCAGAGGCCGGATTTCAGGCAAGCGCTCCTCAAGCGCATCCTCGCGCAGGTTCCCGCTCCATGAAGCGGAGGGAGATCGCGGCCACCCTCCGGCTCGTGGACTACACTCTCGAATCCGTCGCTCCCGGGTATCTTCCCGGCTACCACATCGGGGCTTTCCATGGAACCGCCGGTAAGCTGGCGGGCTTCGCCTCCCTACTGCACCGCATGGACCCGAAAAACATCGACATGGTGGCGACACGCCGCGCCATGTCGCCCGTTCCCCTCGTTCGCCTGTACCAAGCCAAGGTCGCGATCGACGTAGCCGTCCTGGTAGACCTGAGCGCCTCGATGGGCTTCGTGGGACGGGGACGCAAGCTCGCTGAAGCGGCCAAGCTGGCCGCCTGCCTGAGCCACTCCGCCTACCGGCTCGGAGACCGGTTCACCCTGACAGGGTTCGGGGATGACGTGGAGCTGTATTTCCCACCCAAGCGCTCTGCCGACTACCCGTGGGAGATCGGGGAGGCGCTGTGGCGCCACCGGGCGAGCGCCAAAGGCGTGGGTGGGCTGGACCGTGCGTGCGCGCTCCTGCCGCGCCGAAGATCCCTTGTGCTCCTGGTCTCCGATTTCCACTTCGGCGGCGGGACAGTCGAGCGCGCGCTCGCCCACCTGCAGCGTCACGACGGGATCCTGGCGGTCCTGTGGGACCCGGCCGAGCAGAGAGAGCTCCCCCGCACGGGATGGACGGAGCTGTACGACCCGGAGACCGGCGCTCGCACGCGTCGGTGGCTCCGGCGTGGTCTGGTCCCGCGCTTTCAGCGGACCTTCGAGGCGCGGCGCGCCCTCCTGCTGGAGAAGTGCCGCCGCTACGGGAGCCATTCGCTTTTTCTCCACTGCCCGTTCGATCCCGCGGAGCTCGTTCGCTTCTTTCTCCGCCGGAGGGGGCAGGCAAGGGCGTGATGGTGTTGCGGGGACCGTGACCGGTGCGGTCGGACGCGCGGGTGCCCGGCGGCTCCCCGGCCACCCTTCGAGCTCGCGGGGAGGAGGGGCCCCGCGGGCGGCCGGCCTGAGCGCGCTGCTCCTGCTGCTCGCCGCGCTCCCCGCATCCGGACAGACGAGCAGCTCCGCGCAGGTCCGCATCGAGCGACCACGGGACTTCGGGTATCGGGTCGGGGACCTGCTCGAGCTGCGGGCGTCGGTTCGAGTGCCGCCCGGCTTCGCGCTCGACGAGCGCGTCCTGCGCGATCGTTCCCTGCCGGACTGGCTCGAGACCCGAGAGACCTCCTGGCAGCTGCGGGAGGAGGAGGCATGGGCGTCGTACCGGTTTCGCTTCCTCTACCAGATCTTCCACGCGCCCCAGGAGGTGACACGCCTCGACATTCCGGACGTGGCCCTGCTCTTCCGGTCCGGACGGGACGCGGAGGAGCTCCGGGTCTCGATCCCCGGGTTCGGCTTCACCGTGTCGCCTGTCACGGACTCGATCAGCGCTCTGGAACCGGACTGGCCCGTGCGCCCCCCCTCCTCCCGTGGGATTCGACTCTCCGGCACCTCTCTCGCGGCTCTCCTCCTGTTGTGGGGAGCTTCGGCCGTCGGAGCGCGTCGCCGGAGGCCAAGAGGCGTCTTCTCGAGGGCCCACCGCGAGGTCCGCCGCGCACCGGACTCTGCCGGCGCGATGCTCGTACTCCATCGCGCTCTCGAGGAGCGGGCAGGGAAGGCCCTCTTCTCACACGACTTCGAGGCCCTGGTCGAACGGTGGCCTCCTGCCGGTGCCGTGCGCGATGACCTCGAGCGCTTCTTCGCTCTCTCGGAGTCGCTCTTCTTCGGGGATGGGACGCCGAGGGAGGAGGGCGACGGCACGCCGGCGGCCCCTTCTCCCGAGAGCCGACGGCGGGCGGTGGAGCTCTCCGCGCGCCTCGCCGAACTGGAGCTTCGACGCGGCGGTGAACGACCCGCTGCCTGGAGGCGGAGTTGGAGTTCGCCAGACCCTGGGCGCTGATCCTCCTTCCGCTCTGTCTGGTTCCGCTCCTGTGGCGTCGGCGGCGAGCGGCGCTCCGCTTCTCCAGCTTCCTGGTGCTCCCGCCGGATCGCATCTCGCGTTCCCTGGGGCTTGCCGAGCGGTTCCTCGGCGCAGGCTTCGTGGCGGCGACCGTGCTCGGCCTCAGCGAGCCGCGGACCCCGCCGAAGACGACGGTTCGATGGACCGAGGGCGCACGTCTTGTCTTCGTGTTGGACCAGAGCGCGAGCATGCTCTCGCCGTGGAGCGGAGGGGGCGGAGAGGGCGCGAAGAAGCTCACGGTCGCGAAGGCGGCGATCTCGGGGTTCGTGGACCGACGAGCCGGCGATCAGATGGCCCTGATCGGGTTCGGCAAATCCAGCATCGTCTACACCCCGCCGATCTCCGACCCGGGGCGTTTCCAGCAGACCCTCTCGCTTCTGAACACCGATCTCGGTGACACGGTCATCGACGCGGCGCTCCTTCGGGCGCTCCGGTTGCTGGAAGGGCAGGAGAGCCGGGCGGCGAGCCAGGTGGTGATCCTCCTTTCGGATGGGGCCGGTCGCCTTCGGGAGCCGGAGCGAATCGCCGCGCGGCTGCGGGCGGCGGATGTGACCCTGTACTGGCTGCTCATCGAAGGGGGACGCGCGCCCGAGGCGTCGATGCACCTCCTCATGGAGACCCTCGGCTCCCTCGGCGAAACCTTCGTGGTGGGGAAGGAGAACGAGCTTCCCCGGGCGCTCGAGGAGATCGGCAGGCTGGAGAACCGTCTCATGAAGGTCGAGCAGCGCCAGGAAGGCCGGAGCTGGAGCCGGTTGAGCCGGACGGCGGCCCTGGGATGCCTCATCGCGCTCGGTTTCTTCGCCCTCAGCGAGCGCGCCCGGAGGAGCGAAACGCACGCATGAAGAGAACCTTTCCGGGCATGCCGTCGTGGAGGAAGGCGCTCCTGGTGCTCATCGCCGCCAACGCGCTGCTCCTGGCGTATGCGGTTCGGGAGTTCACGGTGGAGCGCGCGCTTTACCGGACGCTTCGGGAGCGCACGCCGGAGGCCTACGCCGAGGCCGTGCCGCGGGCCGGCCGGATCCGCGACCACCTTCTCGTCAACCTGGGAAACCTGTACTTCGAGCAGGGCGCCCGTCGCAGATGGCCGGCCGCGGTGCGAACGGCGCTCGCCTACTATCGGGAGGCGCTCCGCCTGAATCCGGAGCTGCTGGACGCGAAGAAGAACTACGAGGTCGCCCGGCGACTGCTGAACGACTTGGTGCCGCCGCGCGAGCCGCGCGAGCCGCGGCCGCCGGACAGGTTCGCTCCGAGCCAGATGCCCCTCCAGCCCACCGACATCTAGGCGGCTCCGTGCGGCTTGCTCCCGGCGCCTGGACCACCCTCGGACGGGCCGCCTACCTCGCGTGCCTGGGGCTCGCGCTGACGGCCGCACTGGAGCCGGTGGTGAAGCGGCGCGCCGCCGGGATCGAGTACCTGATCGTCTTCGATGCGAGCCTGAGCATGGCCACGGAGGACTATGCGGAGGGCGGGTTCCCGAGGAGCCGTTTGGACCTCGCCAGAGACGTCTTCCGGCAGGCGCTCCCCGACCTTCCTCCGCAGGCCCGCCTCACGGTGGCCGGCTTCGCGGGCGGGACGGTCCAGGTCTTCCTGCTCTCCCACCCCGCGCGGGACCTGGGCGCCATCGAGGCGGCCCTCTCCGTGCTCGAGTGGGACAATGTGTGGGACGTGGGGAGCCGTATCGATCAGGGTCTCCGGGACATCGTCGTCCAGGCTCAGAGGAGCAGCGTCTTCTCCGTCGCGGGGCGGCAGCGCATCCTGCCCGCGCCGCTCAACATCTTTTTCTTCACGGACGGCGGGGGGGCTGACGCGAGGCCCCAGGTGCTGGGGGACGCCACGGCCTGGCTGCTCGACAACGCGCGGGTGACGTTCGTGGGGGTCGGGCAGACACGCAGCTCCACCGTGCCGGAGTTCCGCCGCGCCCCGCTGCGGGACTGCCTGCGCGACGAGTCCGGGGAGTGCATCACCTCGCGGCTCAACGAGGGGAACCTCCGGTCGCTGGCCGACTGGCTGGAGGGACGCTACGAGCCCCTGGGGGACGCCGAGCAGCTACGGAGGCTGATGCTGGAGGAGCCGCTGACCGGAGCGGAGAGCGACGTCGCGCGGGGGATCGGGTGGCTGTTCGGGCTGGGTGCGCTCGCCCTCTTCCTCGTTGGGAGCCTGGCGTAGCGCCGCCTTCCCCGGACGGTAGCTCGTCGCGAAGGCCCCTTTGCGGAGCTCAGCCGGGCGAGGACCGGAGAGGTGGCGACGAGGCCTGTCGCGCGCCGCAGGTCGGCCCGGGGGCTCGGCCGGGTTTACCCGGAGATGGCGCGGAGGTAGCGCTCCGCCGAGCGTCGCACCGCGGCCTTCCCGCCCTCCATGACCACACGGCCCGGCCACGGACCGTAGATGCGCTCGAAGGAGAAAGGCTCCACGGAGTCGACGACCCGCCGCACCTTCACGGCCGGGAGGGGAATGTAGTTGGGGTAGCTGTACATGAAGGCGACCCAGCGCCGGTCGGGCACGACGTGGATCGTGTCGCTCGACAGGAGGACTCCCCGTCCCTTCGCCCCGTCCGCCCAGTGCAGCACGGCGCTGCCGTCGAAGTGGCCGTCCGCGTGGATGAGGGTCAGGCCGTCGCCGAGCACCCGGGTCTCGCCCTCCCAGAAGACGATGGCGGGATCGCGCCGCGTGACCCATCGGCGATCGGCCGCATGGAGGTAGACCGGCGCATCTCCGAAAGCGCGGCTCCACTCCACCATGGCGGAATAGAAATGGGGGTGCGAGATGGCGATCGCCGCGATCCCACCCAGCTTCCCCACGGTCTCCACCGTCTCGTCATCGATCAGCGTGATGCAATCCCACAGGACGTTCCCGGCGGACGAGCGGATCAGAAAGGCGTGCTGGGCGATGCCGAAGGCCGGCTCGGTGCCGATCCGCGTGAGGTTCGGCTCCGTGTCGACGAACCGATTTCGGTAGGCGGGGCGCAACTCCTCCATCGTCGTCCACCGCTGGCCCTCCCAGCCGACGAACTGCCGCTCGTCCTCGCAAATCAGGCAACGGGCGGGCGGCGCTTTCCCCTCCGTGTACTGGACTCCGCAGGTCACGCAGATATGGTTGGGCATCGCAGCGCTCTCCTCGGCTTGGCGGCTGGGGATGCTCCGCCGGATCGCTGACGAGGCGACCGGCGGAGGGCTCTCACAAAGATGCCGGCACGGACCTCCTTTCGCCCGCCGTCGCCGAAACGGTCTTCCATGCCGCTTGCTACTCGCCGCGGGCCTCCCCTAGCTTTCGCTCGCCTTCAGCCACAGCGGGTCGGGTGATCCGCTCACTGACGGTCGGGGGGGCCAAATGTCTCGCATCAAACGGCTCATCGTAGAGGCTCACCGCCGTTCGCTCTGGCAGGTCATCCTGGTGTACGTCGGTCTCTCCTGGGTCGTCCTCCAGGTGGCCGATCAGCTGATCGAGAGGCTCGACCTACCCGAGTGGGTGTACGGTCTAACCCTCATCCTGCTGCTGGTCGGTCTTCCGATCGTGGTGGCCACGGCGCTCGTGCAGGAAGGCGTCCCCGGCGCGTGGAAGGCGGAGGAGCGAGCGGCCCGGGATGCCCGTCACGAGCGGCTTCCATCACCCCCATTCACTGAAGCGGGCGCAATGGGCGCTGGCCAGAGCCCGCTGCCGCGCGAGGCGCGAAGCGGCAGGCTCGGTGGGCTCTTCACCTGGAGGAACGCGATTGGGGCAGGGGTCGTGGCCACGGCAGCCTGGGGCATCGCCGTTACAGGCTGGCTGGTGCTCGGATCACGAACCGACCGGGGACCGGTCGACGTCGGTGTTTCCACCGCCAGTGGCGCGGCCATCGCGGTTCTTCCCTTCCGCGTGGTCGGGACCGACCTCGAGCTGTGGCGCGAGGGGATGGTGGACCTGCTCTCCACAAACCTGGAGGGGGTGGCGGGGCTGAGAAAGATCGACCCCCGCCGAATCCTCGGCATGTGGGCGAGGACGGTCGGGGACGGCGAGGATGCCCCGGATTCAGAGGTGGTTCTTGCCGTCGCGCGCGAGCTGGGCGCCCGGTACGCGCTCACCGGAAGCATGGTGGGACGCGAACGGGAAGTCCGGGTGGCCGCGGAGGTATACGACCTGGAGACGGGGGACCGGCGGGGCACGGCGCAGATCGACGGATCCACCGACAGCGTGCTCGCCCTGGTGGACCGGCTCAGCGTGGAGCTCCTGCGGGCCGGCCTGCTCCCGGCGGACGCCGAGCTTCCGGAGCTCGACCTCAGCCGGGTCACCACCCCTTCGCTCGCCGCCCTGAAGGCCTACCTCGAGGGGGAGCAGAAGTACCGCCGGTCTCGCTGGGACGAGGCGATCGAAAGCTTCGAGCGGGCGGTCGAGATCGACTCGTCCTTCGCCCTCGGCTGGTACCGGCTGGCGCTCGCGCATTCGTGGACGGGGGCGCCGGAGGAGGTGCTCGAAGAATACTCTGCGAAGGCAGCGCGCTTCGCCGATCGGCTGCCCGAGCGTGAGAGACTGCTCCTGCGGGGGAGCGACGAGCTCCTCCGGGGTGAGCTCCGGGCCGTTCGAACGCTGGAGGGGCTGACCGCCAGGTATCCCGACGACGTGGACGGCTGGGCACTCCTCGGCGACGCGTACGTCCACCTGGGTGGCCTCGCCCTTGCCCCGCCCGATCGGTACCGGAGCGCCCTGCGCAGGGCGATCGAGCTCGACCCCCACTTCGGTCCGGCCTACGTCCACCTGATCGAGGACAGGTTCTTCTGGCACGACAGCGCCGGCGTGCGACGTCTTCTCGATCGTTTTCGCCAGATCGATGCCGAGACGCCGGTGTGCGGGGACTTCGAGTGGGGCTACGCCTTCCTGTGGGGAGACGGGGCGGCGCGAGAAGAAGCGCGGGAAACGCTGCGCGCCGAGGGACTCACCCGGCCCGCCTGTCTCATCGCCTCGATTCCCTTTGCGCCCGACCTGTGGAGCGGCCTCGAAGAGGCGTACGGGCGTCTGAGGAGGGCCGGAGACGACCGGCAGAACCCACGGCTCCTCGCCGTGGCAGCGGTTCGGTCGGGCCACATGCGGGTCGCGCGGCAGGCCCTGCTCGAAGGGCTGCAGGATGGCTCGCGCAGCAACGCGGTGAGCCTCGTTCTCCTGCAGCTCACTACGTACGAGGACCGGGCCTCCGTCGAGCCGGCACTGAAGGTCCTGGAATCCGATCCCGCTCCGGAGGAGCGATTCTGGCTGGGGGCCCTCGCGGCGCATGATGGCCGGTGGGAAAAGGTCGAAAAAGAGATACGGGCGATTCGCTCCGCACCAGAGGAGGTCGAGGGAGAACCGGGATTGCCTCGTGCCACGACGCTCGCCCTGGCCGATGCGCTGGATGGCTACGCGGCGCTCCGCCGCGGCGAGGGCGAAGTAGCGACGATCGCCCTGGCCGCCGTCCTGCCACGGCTGCCGGGCTTCGGGTCCGGCAGGTTCGCTGGCGCCCTCCTCCGCCTCGAGCTCGGAGGGGTCCTGTTCGGTGCGAACCGACTCGACGAGGCCGAGCGATACTTCGGCAGCCTGTACGCGTACGACTGGCCCGTCGTGGCGCAGAGCGATCTCTACCTGGGGAGGATTCTGGAGGCCCGCGGTGATCCCGACGAGGCCCGATCGCACTACGCCCGGTTCGCGGAGTCGTGGGCGGGGTGCGACAAAGAACTCGCGCCCCTGCGCGATGAGGCCGTCGAGGCCGTCGCCAGGCTGACCTTCCCCACGCAGGGAGACTGAGGCCCCGCCAGCGGAGAGCTAGGCCCGCTGCGGCAGACTGCGGCCGCGCCGCGGGGGACGCTCCGCGCGCAGGGAGGCTGGCGCGGAAGCTTCCTACACCCAGGCCCGGCGGAGCTTCCGCTTTAGTCGGTGGATCCTCTTGAGCGTCGCCCGGAACTCCTCCTTGTCGCCGGCCTGAAGGGCTGCGGCGCGCTGCAGCTTGAGCTCCCGAATCTGCGCCTTGAGCTCGCGCTTGTTGATCCCGATGACCTCGTGGTGCTCGTGGGCCTCGATCCCGAGGGCCGCGCACAGCGCCGGGATGAGCTGCTCCTTGTGCATCGTCCGGTAGCCGTGCAGCGCGTCGTGATCGAGCCCCTCCGCGATCTGTCGCAGCTCGGCCACCTTCTTTCTCCTCAGCTCCTCGAACCTTGGGGGCATCGCCGCGCCTCCCTTGCTGCGGACCTCCGCCTTGTGTCACACGACCGGTGTCTCCGTACAAGCACCGCTGAATCTAACGTCCGTCCGACGAGCGCCGCCAACACCGACGCGCTCCGCGGTCCCCCACCCGGGTCGGCTCAGACTTCCCGCGCCGGGCAATCGGCCGACCGACGAGCCCGAAACAGAACCACCGCGAGGAAGATCCACAGAACGAGGACCGCGTAGAGCTTGGTCGAGATCAGGAGGGTCAACGCGCCGGTCTTGAAGAAGTTTCGCCACACGGGAGTCCGCCATGCGAGCAGCCAGGTAGATAGGGCCGAGCAGAACCAGGGCGAGGTCGCGCGTCGCCGGACGCACGGCGCGAGACGTCGTCTCGGTCTGCTCCGACATCCTGGGAAGCGGCGGCCGCGGCTTGCGGTTCACGAGCGTCTCCGTCCTCGACCACCCGCGTGTGACGGGATCGCGCAGCTGGCTGCCGGTCGCTCCGGCTGTAGGCGGCGGGCAATCGATGTCGCGAGCGTACCGACGCTGAGCGCCATGTGCGCAGGAAGCGGGCCAGGTACGGGGCCCGTCCCGAGCCGGTCCTTGCCCGAACCGCTCCCGCTGCGCCATGCTTGAGGTGTGGCGGACGCTCTCGGTACGATGAACCCTGGGGAAGGAGGCGAGGATGATGGTGTGGCTGATTCCGATCAGTGTCTTTTGGACTTTTGCCGCTCTGTATCTGGGAGGGCTGAACATCGAGTTCGAGGGGGGCGGCGGCGCTCGCCAGGTCCTGGGGCTGCTCGTCACCTTCGTCGTGTTCCTCCTCGTGTGGTCTGGGCTGCGGGTCGTGCTCGGTGGCATCGGTGCGGTAGTCGGTGGTGTGCTCCTCCCCACGGCGCTAGCCATCCTGTCGCTGCCCGTGTGCTCGCGACTCGGCTTCGGGCTCTTCGGTACTCGCATTCGAAAGGGAGAGGCGGTCCGTCACTGAACGCCAGACGGCCGCTCCGGCGACCGGCCGGCAGCAGAGAGAGCAAGGAGGGCAAGATGGCCAAGCGGATCAGCTGCGCGGATGTCGGACTGGAGTGCGACTTCACTGTCACGGCCGACACAGAAGACGAGCTGCTGCAGGTGGTCGCCGAGCACGCGCGCGACGTGCACGGGATCGAAGAGATCACCCCGGAGCTTCTCGAACAGGTCAAGGCCGCGATTCACGACGAGTAGCCCCCGCCGCGAAATGCCAAGCATCGAGCTCACGGAGCGGGAAGCCGTCGTCCTGCAGGAGGTGCTGGAGAGCTACCTCTCCGATCTGCGGATGGAGATCGCCGACACGGATCGCATGAGCTTCCGCGAGAAGCTCAAGGAGAGGAAAATGATCCTGCTGGATGTGTTGGAGGCCCTGAAGGCCACGCGGGCCGGCTGATCGGCGCCCGGCCGCTCACCTCCGCCCAGGCCCCCGGCGCGGGCCGGCCTCTCCTCGCTCCAGGCCCCGGCGCACGTCCCATTCCTCTTCCGTCCCCCAGCGACCTCGCCACGCGCCCGCCCCGCCGGTCTCCCGGCTCACGCGGCGAAATCGGCCAGCCGCACGGGAAGCCGCCTCGGACCCCAACGGCCGGGTGCGGCCTCGAACACGCCCGCGCACACCTCACCGCAGCTCGCGCACCTCCCATCCACCTCGAGATTCCACCCGATGAGCGCGTACCAGTCCCGACCGATCAGCAGCCGGCCGCACTCGTGACAGTACGTGCTCTGCCCGGCGGGGTCACGCACGTTGCCCGTGTAGGCGTAGCGCACCCCGTTCCGCCGGGCCATGCTCCGCGCCCGCTCCAGGGTGTCGAGGGGAGTAGGCGGCCGGTCGAGCATCTTCCAATCGGGATGGAAGGCGGTGAAGTGCACCGGGACGTCGGGTCCGAGATTCTCCACAACCCACCCCGTCATCGCGTCGATTTCCTCCTCGGAATCGTTCTCCCCGGGGATCAGCAGGTTGGTGATCTCGAACCACACATCGGTTTCGTGCCGCAGGTAGCGCAGGGTGTCGAGCACCGGCTCGAGATGTCCGGCGCACACCCTTTGATAAAAGCGCTCCGTGAACCCCTTGAGGTCGACGTTGGCCGCGTCCATGTGGCGGTAGAACTCGGCACGCGGCGCGGGGGTCACGTAGCCGGCGGTGACCGCCACCGACCGGACGCCTCGCTCCCGGCAGGCGAGCGCGACATCGATCGCGTATTCGTGGAAGATGACGGGGTCATTGTACGTGAAGGCGACGCTGCGACACCCGAGCGCCTCCGCCGCCCGGGCGATCTCCTCAGGCGCTGCCCCGTCCGAGAGGGTGTCCACCTCCCGGGATTTGCTGATGTCCCAGTTCTGACAGAACTTGCACGCCAGGTTGCATCCGGCTGTCCCGAAGGAGAGTACGGGTGTGCCGGGGAGAAAGTGGTTCAACGGCTTCTTCTCTATCGGGTCCACGCAGTAGCCGCTCGAGCGGCCGTACGTGGTTAGAACGATCTCCCCGCCGGAGTTGGCCCGCACGAAGCAGAGCCCCCGCTGGCCCTCCCGGAGCCGACAGGCGCGAGGACACAGGTCACACTGCACCCGCCCGTCGTCCAGCGCGTGCCACCAGCGGGTCGGGACGATGTGCTTGGCTCCGGACACCATCGCCGTCGGGTGCGTGCGGCCTCCAGGGGTCATCTGAGAAGCTGCGCTCTCATACCTCGAGCGAGGTGCGAGGATCCGCCCTGTCCAGCCGCTGCAGGGCGAGAACGGCCACCCCGTAGAGGAGGACGGCCACAGCGACCACCGCGCGGAAGCCGGCGTGTACGGCGAGCAGCGTGGCGAGGGTCGCCCCCACCACCGAAGCTCCTCCGTTGATCCCCCACGCCCATGGCACGAGGGGGGCGCGGCGGTCCGACACCACCTGGAGACCGGCGGGGAAGGGCACCCCCATCAGGAAGGCGAGGGGCGAGAGCAGCGCCAGGCTCGCCAGGATCTTCGCTGCATCGGACCACCCCGCGAGGGCCGTGAAGAGAGGAGGGAGGAGCAGGAGGTAGAGCGCCGACAGCCCCACGATGGCCACGACCGTAGTTCCCACGAGGCGTCTCCTTCTCGCGCGGTGGCGGTCCGCCTGCCACGCCCCGAGCGCCGAGAAGAGAAGGAACGAGGTCAGCACCACCGCGACCGCGTACACCGGGTAGCTCAAGAAGAGCATGAACTTCTGGATGAACGCGATCTCCAGAAACATGTAGGCGAGGCCGAGCGCGCCGAAGTACCCGGATACGCTCGGCCTTCCCGTTGCGGCGGAGCCGCGGGCGAACAGAATAAGGGGGATGAGCACGAGCCCGATCGCCGCCACGGCGGCCTGCGCCACCGTGGCCACCAGCAGGATGTATCCCCATTCCACGAAGCTCACCCAGTCCCGGCCGAACTGACGCATGAAGCGAGGGAGTGATCGCAGCCGGATGAAGCGGAAGAAGTAGGGGCGGTCGTCGGTGGCCGGACGCACGTAGAAGGGGTAGGCGCGGTAGAATCGCTCCCGCTCCGCCGAGAGAAGGTCGAGCGCCGCCTCATGGTACGCCGGCTCCGCCAGCACGGTGTAGCGGTTCACCTCGGCCGGCGTGAGGCCGGGGTGGTAGCTCCGGTCGAACCAACGCGCCTCGGCGAAGTCGCGGATCGCTGCTACCTGCGACTCGGACAGCGGGGAGCGCGACGCGAGTATGGTCCCGGTGTTCCACGAACGGATGAAGGCCAGGTGTCGTCCCGGCTCGACGATCCCGGCCGACTCACACCCTTCCACCATGGTGGCGAAGAGCTTGACCGCATCGCGCGGCGGGGTCCTCAGCCACCGCGTGATCGCCAGAATACCGCGGGGCGAGAGCCGACGAAGGTAGAGCGCAATCGCCTCGACCGTGTACAGATAGCTCTCGTTGAGCGCGTGCACCCCGGCCGAAGAGGCGCTGAACGAGTCGAGCAGGGAGATCTGGATCAGATCGTACTCCCGCTCGTTCGCCGCGAGGAAGCCGCGGCCCTCGGCCACGACGGGCCGCACCTCCGGCCGCTCGTACAGACCCCCCGAGAACTCGCGCAGCTCCGTCTCCAGAAGGCGGTACACGTTTCCCTCCACCTCGACGGCCGTTACCTCCCGGGCTCCGTGCACCAGCGCGCTCAGCACCTCCACGCCTCCACCGGCCCCGAGCACCAGAACGCGAGGCCGATCGAGTATGTGGTACGGCAGGGCGGAGGTGACGTGATCCAGGAAAACGAATCGCTCGAGCGAACCGTCGAAGCGGTGCACGGGCGAGACCGCTCCCGCATCGAAGAACAGGCCGATCTGCTCCGGGAGGTTCCCCAGCTCGGCCATCGGGTAGTTCGAGATCTGGCCGGGGGTCTCCCGCAGCATGGATGAGGAGACGGCGGTAAGCTCCGAGATCGGACTCACCGCCCGCCCGACGATTGCGGCGTCCGGGAAGCGGAGGGCATAGGCGAGGCCCTTGTACTCCGACACGCGGATCGACGTCGGTCCGCGCCCGGCGACCCATACGGCGGTGAGAGCCAGCACGGGGAGTCCCCGTGCCAGCCAGCCGGGGGCGTCCAGGCCCGACAGCGCGAACGCGACCACTGCGATGAGGGCGAGGACGTATGGGATCCTCGACACGGGAAGGAGGAAGAGGCAGCCGACGCCGAGCGCAGCACCGAGCCCCGAGCCGAGGAGGTTGGAGAAGTATACGCGCCCCACGCGGCGGGGCGCCATCTGGAAGCCGAGGACGATGCAGGAGGAGACGAGGAAGAAGGGGACGGAAAGCACGAGGTAGAGGGCGAGGAGGTTGGCGAACTGGGTCGGCCGGGAGACCAGCTGGTAGGTTTCGAACGGGATCCTCTGGCTTCCCGCATAGCAGGCGACGATGGCGATCGGGAGGAGTCCGCACGCGAGCCGGAAGAGCGAGGCCTCGCGGCCCGCGAGCCGTGTGCGCATGAGGCCGAGAACGGTGCCGCTCGCCGCGAATCCCAGCATGGCCATGCTGATGACCATGTAGGCCAGGTGGTACCACTGCGCGACGGAGAACACGCGCACGAGAACCAGCTCGTACGCGATTCCCACCCCGCTCACCACGAGGATGGAGAGGTGCAGGAATCGTAGCTTCATGCGCGGAGCAGGAGGAAGCCGGGCGCGCCGGGAGAGCGCCGGCGGGGACCGGCCGGCGGGGCGGCGCCGAGAGCCGGCGGCACAGTGCCGAGAACCGGCGGACCGGGCGGTGGTGCCGAAGCGACACCCACGCCGCTCATTTCCTTCGCGTCAGAGGAACGAAGCGCACGGGCCCCATGTTGCGCTGCACGACCGAGCCGTCCGCCCGCTTATTCACCAACATCAGGGCCTGCGTCTGGAGCGGCGCGCCCACGGGAATGACCATGCGCCCGTCCGGCTTGAGCTGCTCCACCAGGGGGGGCGGAATGTGGCTCGCCGCGGCCGTCACCACGATCGCATCGAAGGGGGCGACCTCCCGCCAACCGTAGTAGCCGTCCCCTTCGCGTACCGTCACGCTCTCGTAGCCGAGTGCCTCCAGTCGCTCCCGCCCGCTCCGGGCCAGCGGCTCCACGATCTCGATCGTGTACACTCGGTCGGTGATCTCGGCCAGCACGGCCGCCTGGTAGCCCGACCCCGTGCCGATCTCGAGGACGTTGTCTCCGGGCTCCAGCTCGAGGAGCTGCGTCATGGCGGCGACGATATACGGCTGCGAGATCGTCTGGCCGTATCCGATCGGCAGCGGGCGGTCGGCATAGGCGAGGCGGAGCAGCTCGGGCGGCACGAAGCGGTGCCGGGGCACGGTGCGCATGGCGCGAAGCACCGCCGTGTCGGTCACCGGATCAGCCCAGCGGCGGGAGGCGATCTGTTCGCGCACCATCTGGAGACGAGCCTCCAGGTACGGATCCGGCGTCTGGGCGGGCAGGGGAGGCACCAGCAGGAAGACGACGGCGAAGGGAAGGACCGTCGCGTGGGGACGCGCAATCGGAGAGCGGGCGACGCCTGCCCGACGGTGCCTGTCCATCCATCGCCCGGAGACGCGCGCCCCGTTGAGACGTATCACGAGAGCTCGGGCGGCAGATACCACCGGATGCGCCATCTCCCGTCGTCCCTCGACAGGCAGAGCACGCCGGCGTTCCGGAAAGCCACCAACTCTCTCTCCTCGTCACCGACCAGCAGGAGGGAGGCGAGCCGGCCGAGGTGCGGGAGGTGACCGACGAGCATGACGGGCTCCGGAGCTGCCGCCACGGCTTCGGCCATTTGGCCGGGTGGATCCCAGGGAGCGAGACCGTCCTTCCGGTGGATGCCGCCGCTCGGTTTCAGTCTGCTGCCAAGGATCTCAGCCGTCTGCGCGGCGCGCAGCTTACCAGAGTGCCAGATCTCTTCGAGCCGGATGCCGTGCCTTCCTATGGCCGCGGACACCCTCTCCGTGTCAGTTCGTCCCCCTTCCGTCAGGGGCCGCGCCGGGTCGTCCTCCTCGGACCTGGCCCGACCGTGGTGAACCAGGTACACGTCCATCGGTACTGCCTCCTCGTTGCGCGACGTGCGGTGCCTCCCGAAGATGGAGGTCACCACCTTCAATGTTGGCGGAGCCCGGTCGCAGGGCTACCTTGCCACTGAGAGAGCTTCGATCGAGCAGGATGGTCGCCTCGATGATCGTGCCGACCACATCCCGGGCCTTCCGCCCGGCGTACCGCTACCTGTCGCGCCGGGAGCTCGGGGAGCGCGTGGAGCGGGCGCTCGCCGGCCTGAGCGACTGCCGGGCCTGCCCGCGGGACTGCCGGGTCAACCGCCTCGAGGAGAGATGGGCGGCGTGCAAGACCGGTCGCTACGCCGTCGTCGGCAGCCACTTCCCACACTTCGGCGAGGAGGACTGCCTTCGGGGGTGGAACGGCTCCGGCACGATCTTTTTCTCGCACTGCAACCTGCGCTGCGTCTTCTGCCAGAACTGGGACATCAGCCAGGGCGTGAAGCCGAGGGCGGCTCGGGGCTCGCCCCCCGAGGAGATCGCCGGGATGATGCTCGAGCTCCAGCGCCTCGGCTGCCACAACATCAACTTCGTGACCCCGGAGCACGTCGTGCCCCAGCTGTTGGAGGCGGTCGCCGTGGCGATCGACCTCGGACTCGGGCTCCCGATCGTTTACAACACGAGCGCCTACGACGCCCTCGAAAGCATCGAGCTGATGGACGGCGTCGTCGACATTTACATGCCGGACTTCAAGTACTGGTCGAGGGAGCGGAGCCGTACCTACATGAAGGCGGAGAACTACCCGGACGCGGCCCGGGCGGCGATCCAGGCCATGCACGAGCAGGTCGGCTCGCTCGTCATCGGCCCCGACGGGCTCGCCCGTCGGGGGGTCCTGATCCGCCATCTCGTGATGCCCGGGGGTCTCGAGGAAACGCGGGCGATCCTCGAGTGGATCGCCCGCGAGCTCGGTCCGGACAGCTACGTGAACCTGATGGACCAGTACTACCCTGCGGGCAGGGTGAGCGCCGAGCGGTACGCCGAGATCAACCGCAGCCTCACCTCCGGCGAGTTCCGGGAGGCGCAGGCGATGGCCCGCGACCTCGGCCTCCGGCGCCTCGACGAGCGTCGACCCCACCCGACGCTAGTCAGGAGGCTCGCGGCGCTCTGAGTGGAGCGGTTCCCGGCGAACGCGGAACGCGCCAGCCGAACGCGGCCCTCGGCCGGGAGGGGCGTCGGCCCTCACCGATCCGGGCGCGGCCGCAGGAGCTCAGAACGCCGGCCGCAGCACCCACAGCCCCGTATTCATGTCCGCCACATACAGAAAGCCGTTCTCCAGCTGTGGGGCGAAGGTGCACGTCTGGGTCGACGAGTCGGCGTTGAACGGGCACAAGCCCCCTTCGGCGTAACGAATCCGGGCGATCTCCCGATCCTGTAGCTCGAGCTGGCCGAGCAGCTCGCCGCTCACGTCGAGCGCAATAACCCCGTTCTCGTACCACGCCATGTAGAGGATGCCACGCTCCTCGTCGAGCCAGAAGTTGTGGGGAGCGGCCCCGGTGGCGGCGAAGCTGGCTGCCGCTTTCGGATCGCGGGGGTCGCGGACGTCGATCACCCGCATCACCCCTGGGATCCCCACTTCGTCGCCCAGAAAAGTGTAGCCCGCCTCGGGCCAGTACCACGCGTTGTGCACCAGATAGTTGGGAAGATCGATGCGGCTCACCTCGATCGGGCTCGTCGGCGAACCGCCGGCGATCCCGTCCCCGACATCGAGGATGATGAGACCGGCGGCCCAGTGAGAGAGGAATGCGAGGCCGTCGCGCACATAGACGTCGTGCAAGAAGCTGGAACCGCCGAAGTAGGTGGTCACGACCGCGGGATCGTCGGGCTCGGACACGTCCAGCACCACCAGCCGATGCGTAACCGCGTAGAGGTGGTTCCCCTCGATCCACGTATTGTGCACGCCCGAGCCGGACCCGAGCTCCGGGGGGGAGAAACGCCGGATGACCTTCGGGTGGTGCGGATCGGCGATGTCCAGGAGCATGATGCCGTTCTCGCCGGAGAACTCTACGGTCGCCACCGCCAGCGTACCATCCGACCGAATCTTGACATCGTTGACCACGGCCGCGCCCTCCACCAGCACCGAGTCGGTCAACAAAGGCGCCGACGGATCGCCGATGTCCCATGCGAAGAGGAGATCCCCTTCGCGTAGGGACTCTCCGGTCCCGCGAAACCCCCACGTCCCGGTATAGGCGACGTCGCCCTGCACCCACAGGTCGGAGGTGAAGCGGCTGGTGACCGAGCCCCGGCTCACCACCTCGAAGGTGCCATGCATCGTGCCGCGCGAACGGATCTGGATGCCGGCGGTGTCGGCGACCGCGTCCGCGGAGACGATGATGCGGGCCGGGCCGGGCTCGTAGCCGACGAAGCGGCCTCCCGCATCGATGAGCCCCGCCGAGACCGGAAGGAGCCTCCAGCTCAACCCGGGGGATGGGACCGGGACGCCGGTCGCGTCCCGCGCTTCGGCCGCATACAAGACGACGTCGCCCTGGCGTGGCGAGGCCGGTCCGGAGACGATGGTGACGGCCGCCACCGTGGCACTCCGGGGGGGCACCGCGAAGTCGATGTCGAGGCGACTCGTCCTGCGCGAGCCGAGTCTCGCCTCCAGCGCCACTCGGTAGGGGCCAGCCGGAATGCCGGGGGGGAGGGCGAGGTTGAGGGTGATGACCTCTTCGCTCTCCCCGGCCAGCGCGGGGATCCGGGTCGGATCCGGCTCCAGCTGTGCCCCCGCCACCGGCGCGCCGGACTCGTCCCGGACCTCCAGGGCGATGAGGGCGATCGGGCCGAAGGTGGTCGAGGTGTTGTTGCGAAGACGCGCGACCCCGGTGCGGTTCGTCTCGAGAGCGAGGACCGGAGGCTCGAAGCGCAGGTCGGGAAACGGGGGCGGAGCTGCAGGGCCGTCGGAACACGAAAGAGCGGCGGGGAGCGAGCCGACGATCAGCAGGACGACACCATGCCTCAGCCGCTCGCTCCCCGGCACGCCGCCTCCACGATTGGGTGCTCGAGCCCAGCGGCCGGACGTTCCGCTCGGCCGCAGCCGGACCTCGGTTCATTCCGATTCGGTGTAACCCGCCGCCCCGCGGGGCGTTCCGCCGCGCGTGCGCCCGGCTGCTCCCGCGACGCCCGCCTGGGACGTGGCTGCGCCGCGCGCCGCGCTTGCAGGACGGGGATAGCCCGAGGAACCGGCCGCCTCCGACGCGGCACGCTCCCGGTCTTTCGGCGCTTCGAAGTAAGAGCTCGGCGGGTTCGCGACACGCGGCGAAGGTGGTCGGGCGGGAGCGGACTCGCTACATTCGGCGCGTACGGCTGCGAGCAAGCGCAAACCCACAAGCCGCGCCAGTCGGCCCACCCGTCCATCGCGGGGCGTCCGGACCGAGGAGGCACTTGATTCGACTTCGAGAGGAGCTCCGCGATGAGCGGGGCGTCACGCTGCTGATCATCGCCGGGAGCCTGGTGGCCCTCCTCTCCATCATGGCCCTCGCGGTCGACTACGGAATGCTCACCAGCGCACGTACCGAAGCGCAGCGGGTGGCGGACCTGGCGGCGATGGCCGGAGCGGGGACTCTGATCCACACGCCGGATGCGGAAGACCGGGCGCGCGCCGCGGCGATCGCCTTCGCGCAGCGGAACGAGGTCCGCCGCAGCTCGGTGTCGCTCCTGGACGCCGACGTCGACGTCTTCCTCGCGGAGTCGAAGGTCCGCGTGACGGTCCACAGGACACGGGATCGCGGCAATCCCCTCGGCACCTACTTCGCCCGTGTGTTCGGTGTGAACGAAGTGGATATCTCGGCGCGAGCGGCCGCGATCGCGTCGCCGGCGGGACGCGTCAACTGCCTGCTCCCCGTGGCCGTGGCGGACCGCTGGGTGGAGGTGGGCGGCAACCTCGGGTTCGATCCGGATGAGGGCGACGTCTACTATCCGCCCGGTGATCCGAAATATGTGGGGTATACGGCGGACGACATCGGCCAGCTGATCGTCCTCAAGCCGGCGCAGGGGGGGAGCAGCGGAAAGGGAGGGAAGGGGAGCAACGGAGGCGGCTCGCAGCCGGAAGGTGACGCCTTCGAGCCCGGCTGGTGGTACCTGTGGTATCCGACGGCCGACCGCGGCGCCAGGGTGATCTGGGAATGGATCCTCGATTGCCCGGATCCTCAGGTCAGCTACGCCCCCGGCGACTGGATCACGGACAAGAACGGCAACGTCCAGAGCGTCCAGAGAGCATTCAACGATCTGATCGCGCTGGACCCGAGCGCCGCGTGGGATCAGGGCTGCAAGTGCGTGGTGAACTCGGGCTTCGAGGTCAGCCCGCGCATCCGCGCCGTCCCGCTCTTCGACCCTCGCACGTACGTCAAGCAGGGACCGGCGAGCAACTTTCAGATCGCGGCGTTCGCCGGAGTTTTCGTCGTGCCGGGCCCGCCGGGGGTGCCGTTCGGCCAGCAGAACACCTACGCCCGGTGGATGGGGATCACCGGCTTCGAGGGGGTGACCGGCGGCGTGGGCGCGGGACCACTCGTCAGGAGGGTCGAGCTGGTGGAGTGACCGCCGGGTCCACCGGCCCGGGCGGGGTGCCGGTTCGCGCCGTCCCTCGGGGCGTCCCGCCGGCTGTCGGGCCTGTGTAGGGGCGGAACCGCGCCGAGCCCGAGTGCGGCGCGGGCCCATTGCCGGCTACTGGATGATGAGCCGCCGCTCCGCCGCCATCGTCTCCCGCCCTCGTGTGCCCACCTCGACCCGCAAAACGTAGGGGCCCCGCTTCAACTCGGGAAGCTGAACCGACAGCCCGCGGCGCCACGTGACTTCTCCGGCCGCCGTCGATTCCTCCCACTCCAGCCTCACGGCGGGGCGACCGCCGGCCAGGCCGACCGTCTCCGCCAGCGCGCGGAGCCAGCTCCGTCCCTCCCGGCGCAGGGTGAACGCCACCGAGAGCTTCTCCCCGGCGGGTGAAAGGCCGTACACTTCCCAATACAGCCCGAGACGCTCGCCCGGCGGGGCCCGGAGCGATCCGCGGGCGAGGGGGATCGCCTCGTCGAGCGATGTCGGCGGGGGATCCACCGCACGGGTGATCAGGAGGTCGGAGATCTCGGCGACGAATCGGTTGCGTGGTGCAGCCGGAATCCCGTAGCGGGCCCGGGCCGCACGCCGTTGAGCCCGGGAGAGAACCTCCAGGCTGGCCACCACGGACCGGGAGGGGAACGCGACGCGCAGCGCGCCGGCCAGCGGGGCCTGATCGTCGATCACCGCGGCCGGTGAGGCTTCCTCGCTCCGCGCGGCCATAAGAGCGGCCCTCACCGGCCCCGCGACCCATCCGGAGTCCGAGCCCACATCGTACGCGCCGACCAGAACGACCGAGTCGCCGCTTCGAAAGCGCGCGAACTGATGCGCGAGCGTGTCGAACCCGGCCAGATGACGGGGCGCGTACCCCGAGAAGGGCCTCGGCGGCTCGAGCGACCACTCATCCGAACGGATGGAGGCCGGGTCCTCGAGAAGGCGGGAGGGTGGAAGGAAGCATCGGATCGCCGGAGGGTCGTGGCTCACGATGGACGGGTCGGCCGCGAGGTCGACACGGTTCGACGGCCGTCGCTCCCAACGGCCCGGCCAGCCGTAGCGGAGGAGGAGCTCTCGCAGATCGGCGCCCCACGGGACGCCGAACGCCGAGCGCGCGTCGGTCTGCATCCGATCGATCACGTGACGAGCCAGGTGCTCGAGCCGCCGGTCGTTCCCCGACTGCGACCACAAGGGATCCGCCAGCCACCAGAACCGGGCCTCCACCCCACCGCGGCGCCCGCACCGAAGCCGTCGATAGCTCCGGCGGACCTCGCCCTTGAGAAAGAGGGAGATGTCCCGCCACCTGCACCGTTCGTCGGGGGGCATGAGGCGGAGCGCCTCGGCGAAGGCGAATTCGGCCCGGCCGGGTAGACCAGCCGCGAGAAAGGCATAGCCCGAGAGGGCCCGGCACCACCACGGCGGCTGGGCACGGCAGGACGCGGCGGCCGACAGCGCATCCCGGTGACGCCCGGCCTCCACGAGGTACCGGACCCTCTGTCCGGCGATCCAGCCGTCTCCGGGAAGCGACACGGACGCGAGCTCGAGCTCGTCGATCAATCCCTCCCGCTCCCGACGTACCTCCTCGGGCTCCTCCCCGGGCGGCCGGTGGTCTGCATCATGAGTCAGGCAGAATCGCCCGACCCGCTCGTCGCACCGGAAGCGTCGGTTCCACGTCCACGGGAAGCTGCGCGTTCGCAGCCACTCGAACCGAGCCTGCCGGGAGCGGGCGCGGCGGACGATCTCCACCGAGTCCTGCCCAGCGCCCGCGCGGGCGTCGGCGCGTGTCGGTCGGACGGTGCGGGAAACCGCTCCGATGGAATGGGCCGGAGGCCGCCCCGCCGGGTGCGGGGAGTCCGCGCCGAGGGGCTTGGCCGCGGCGCCGATCGCCAGCGCTGAGAGGAACCAAGCGAGGAGCGTCCCGCTGCTCCGCGGGCTCCGCTCTCGATGCCCACCAGCAACATAACTGCCTATCATATAGCGCGTTACGATATGGCGCCCGCCGCCGCGCGTGCCGGGGGCGTCGGCCCTTCCCGCCCGCAGGCGGCGCTCCTCGGGTTGTGCCGGAGGCCGCCCGTTGCCTTATCTTAGGCCGGGGTGCGGGCCCGGGCACGAGCAGAGCGGCTCGTGACTTCGCGGGGGTGGTTCGCGACTCAGATCGGCCGTGCGGCCGGGAGGAGGCAGCATGCTGGAAAGCGTCGAGCGTCTTTGGAGAGACGAGTCCGGCCAGGATCTGGCGGAGTACGCGATCCTGCTCGCCCTGATCGCGCTCGTGGTGATCGCGGCCGTCCGCCTCTTGGGCCCGACGATCCGCAACGTCTTCCAGGACATCAACGACAACCTGTCCGCAGCGTAACCTATAGGACCTTCCTCGACGATCGGGAAGGCTCCGCCCCACCGCAGGGGCGGGGTCTGGTCCCCGGGGGGACCCGGCCGCTCCGGCCGGGTCCCATCAGCTCGATGGCCAAGTGGCGCGAGGCTCCCCCGTCGCGAGGTCCGCTGGGACGCGGGCAGCTTCCTAGTAGTTAGCTACACGTCAGTGTCCCCTTGCACCGCACGCAGGGCCTGCTCCCACATACGGTCGTCTCGCCGCACTGCACGCACGAATAGGTAGACGCCGCATAGGCCGCCCCCCCGCCTCCCGCTACCGCGGCCGTCCCGTAGAAGCCGAGGACTTGGAGGCTGCCCGGCGGGTTCTTCGGGTTCGGGATCACGACGAGGCGGATGCGCCTCAAGGGCGCACCGTTCAGATCGGTTCCCAGCCCCACCTTGTCGGACCCGAAGGCCGGCGGTGGCGAAAACCAGATTCGACCCTTGTCGAATTCTAGGTCCGGCAGCTTGAGCTCTTCCAGCTGGACCGCCGTGGACACCTCGTAAGGGTCCTGCTGCGCATCGTATCGCCAGGCCTGTCCTTCGGGCCACTCGATTTGGGTCGATGCTATACGCAGGGTCACGCTAATCCCCTGTTCCTTCGTCACCGTGCTCATAGTACACCTCGTTGATGCCTGCTCCGTCGGTTCGGCCAGCTTCCGGTCCTGCGGATCGGATCGGGGCGAATCGTGGATCGACGCGTGACCTCTCCGTCACGGATGGGAGCCGGGCTCGTGATCCCGTCGCGCCGCGGCTCTCCGGGACCGCACCCTGGCAGGGTCTCCTCGGGTCATCGTGGTTTCCGACTGATACATGCTTCCTCTCTATCTGAGGCGGCGAAGTGCCTCCCGTGCCTCCCCGACGAGCGGCCGCTGCGCCGGCTCCGCCTCCGACCATGCCTCCACGAACCTCTCGTAGAACCGGACGGCGCTTGTCGTGTCGCCGAGCGCCTCGTAGGACCTCGCGCGCTGTAGGTAGGAGAGGCTGAGGAGGCCCCACGCACCGTCCAGGACCTCGAGAGCGATCGGCCACGCATCGAGCCGCTCCAGGGTCCGGATGGCGACCTGGTGCCTGTCGAGATGCTGCGCCGTTACACCGATGACGTAGTACTCCCGCGAGCGGTCACCATCGACCTCCTCCTCCAGGGCGGTGAGGGCCAGGTCGAGCGCCGCGTTCGCCGAGCGGGGGTCGCGCTCGCTCAGCCTGTAGGCCTGCCACGCAACCGGCACCGTGTCGAGCCGCGATGTCCATTCCTCCAGAGCCGCTGCATCCAGCAGGAGCGCCGGGGCGATCCGGATCACCACCTCCGGGTTTCCCGCCAGCAGGGCGAGCTCGGGGCGGCTGTAGGTCGGTCCCGACCAGATGCGCCACAGTTCCTCGAACTCGGCCCCCAGCCTGGGGCTGGGCACACCGCCGCTTCCGAGGATCTGGATGCGGTCCAGCGTCCGCTCGGCGCCGCCGAAGGAGACGGCTCGACCGTCGGGACCGTCGGCCGTCATCATCGGGCTGCTGCCGACCCGCTCCATCGCCTCGAGGGCGCGACGGGGGCGACCCGCCGCCAGGAATGCGTTCGGGGCTCCATCCAGCACGATGGAGACGCCCGCCAGACGCGACAGGCCGTCCTCGGTGAGCGCCACCGCCCTGGCCACCTCTTCCAGCGCGAGGTGCAGGGCGCCCAATTGGACGCGATCCTCTGGCAACGTGTCGCCCGCCAGGCGGAGGGCGATCTCGCGGTGCCGCAGGGCGGAGTCCGCGAGGCCGGCGATTTCGGCAGCACCCGTCGCACGCTCGCGATCGTAGCGGCGCATCTCGTACAGCAGGGCCAGCTCCTCGTGGGGCCGCGCCGCACCGGGCGAGAGGCTCCACCGGCGGAGCTGCGCCTCGGCCGAGTCTCGGTACGCGAGGGCCGTGGCCGCCACGCGCTCCCGGTCCACGCTGGCCAGCGAATCCGGCTCCAGCCAGGCGATGGTGTCCAGCCACACCGGGCAGAAGACACGGTCCGCCCGGTCCGCTCCCGTCTGCATGAGCTCCGCCGCCTCCTCGGGTGAAGCGACGAAGAGGCGGCAGGCACCCGCGAGCGCGTACGAAGTCACGGAGCGGTACGTGCGGAAGAGGCTCCCGTACCCGAGGTGGAAATCGGGTTTCACCTGAACGGCACGGCGGAACGCCCGCACGGCCAGGTTAAGGTCCTGCCGGGGGCGCGGCCCTCCCTCCTCCCTCGTGACGATCGACCGATCCGAGAACTCCACGCTTCCCATGTGGAGCCACGCCCAGGCGTCGGTGGAGTCGCGGCCGAGGATCTCCCGGTACAGGTGCCGGGCCTCATCGAGCTCGCCGTGCTGGAAGCTGTGGAAGGCGGCCACCCGCTGGCCATCCGCCCACGGCAGGCCCTCGGATCGCTCGGCGAGGGCGACGGCCTCGGCCGTCAGCCTCCGGATGGAATCCTCCCGCGTGGCGAGCCGTGAGGCCCTGATCGCATCCTGCCAGGCGATAGTCACCGCCAGGTAGTGGTGGGGAAGGGCAAACGCCGTGTCCGAAGCGATCGCGGCGAGAAAGGCGCGCTCCGCCTCGTGGAGGCGCCACCGCTCGAGCGCCTCGAGACCGATCAGGTACTCCTGAATGGCCGGCGGGCTTCGTGACATGTCCTGCCACTCGAAGGGGGACCGATCCTCTGCATCGAGCAGGAACGCGATCCGGTTCGCCGTCCGATACACCAGGTCCCACAGGTCGTCGAGCGCCCCGGTCTCCGGGATGGCCTCGATCTCTCCTCCGCTCGCCGCGTCGTAGACGTACACGGAGAGGTGAACGGAATCGCCACGCGCGGAGAGCTCTCCGAGCACGAGCGAGCCGACGAGGACGTCGCGGGCCAGGGTGAGGCCCTCGTCGAGGGAGACGGCTCGCTCCACATCGATCCCGAGGCGGCTGGCGCTCCCCGCGAGCGCGAACCGGTTGACGACGCGAATCGGGCCCCAGCCGCGCAGGATGTGGCCGATCTCGAAGGCGACCCTATCGGCCAGCTGCCGCTCCTCGGCCGTTCCCGATACCGCCACGAAGGAGGGAATCGCGTAGGAGAGGCGCGGCTCCGCCACCGCATAGGCCTTGGCCGGATCCAGCCCGCCGGCCCGGATCACCGCCGCCAGCGTCCCGAGCGCTCCCAGTGCGATGGTGATCAAGGCGACGCGGTGCCAACCGACGAACCAGCGCTTCCAGCGAAGGCGCGCGGTCGCCCGGACAGCCGGCGCAGCGGTCTCCGTCCTCCCCTCGAGCGCGGCGGAAAGCTCCGCGGCCGTGGCGAAGCGCTCCTCCGGGTCCTTGGCGAGAGCCCTCCGGATCGCCTCCGCCACGTGGTGCGGAGTCTCGGGACGCGCCAACTGCACCGAGGGAACCGGCTCCACCATGTGCTGCGCGAGCACGGCCTGCGCGCTGCGGCCCGTGAAGGGAGGCCGACCCGCCAGCATCTCGAACAGCACACACCCCAGCGAGTAGAGGTCGCTCCGTTCGTCCACTCGCTCCGAGCCGCTCCCCTGCTCGGGGCTCATGTACGCCGGCGTCCCGACCGCCAGCCCCGTCTGCGTGAGCCGCTCGCCCCCCGCCTCCGCGACGGCCTTCGCGATCCCGAAGTCGGTCACGATCGCGTGCCCGGAGGCGAGCATGATGTTCCCGGGCTTGATGTCCCGGTGGATGACCCCGCGTCGGTGGGCGTACTGGAGCGCGTCGCTCACCTCCCGGCCGATGCGAACCGCCTCCTCGATCGGCAGCCGGGTATCGCGATCGAGCCGGCCCCTGAGGGACTCGCCCTCCACGTACGGCATCACGCAGAAGAGCGTGCCCTCGACCTCTCCGGAGTCGTGCAGGGGGAGGATGTGAGGATGTTGAAGGCGCGACTCTATCCCGATCTCGCGCAGGAAACGCTCCCCTCCGAGGGTCGCGGCGAGTTCCGGCCGCAGCACCTTGATCGCCACATGCCGGCCGTGCCGGAGGTCGAGCGCCCGGTACACGGTGGCCATGCCGCCGCGGCCAAGCTCGTGCTCGATCCGGTAGCGCTCGGCGAGGCCGGTTCTGATGCGATCCAGCAGATCGACCACCGTCCCCCCTCCGATGAGGTGGCGCAACAAGCTAGCCGGGGCCAGGCGGAGCAGCAAAAGCCGGCCGCTCGGCGGGGCCGGTCGGATCTGGATTCGTTCCTCTGCGTGCAGGAGACGGCCATCCGTCACGCGACCGTCACGTGAACGGACAACCGCTCGCAGGCGGTCGCTTTCGCCCTCGGACCGGCGGCCGCCTTCGCGCTCAGACTTGGAGGCGGCCCTGGAGCCGCCCCAGCACGGCCGGGAGGTCGGGCTTCACTCGGAGGAGCTCGACCATAGGGTCCTCCTTCATCCGCGACATCCGGCGGTGGGCCGTGCGGATCGTGTGGTTGGCGTTGTCGAGCCTCGCGTTCACCTCCCGCCAGCGAAGCGGCATCGAGACGGGTGCCCCGGGGTTGGGCCGCACGCTGAAGGGGGCGACGAGGAGCTGGCCCCGGCGGTTCTGCAGATAGTCCACGTAGACCCTCCCCCCGCGGGCGTCGAGCCCCCGCTCGATCGTCGCGATCTCCGGAAGGTCCGCCACCGTCACCCGGGCGAGGAGCTCGCCGAGCGCGCGGGACTGCTCATAGTCGACCTGGCGGCCGAGCGGGATGAGGATGTGCAGCCCGGACGAGCCGCTCGTCTTGACGAATGCCGGTAGCCTTATGCCGTTACATAGCAGACGGATGTACTTCGCAATCTCCACCACATTCGCGAAAGGCGCTCCCTTGGGATCCAGGTCGAGGACGCACCAGTCGGGCCGATCGACCGTCCCGATGCGGCTCGCCCATATATGCAGGGGGATGGTGCCGAGGTTCACCAGGTAGAGCAGGGACGTCTCGTCGTCGCACACGAAGTACTCGATCTCCTTCTCGGAGCTCCGGCTCTCGATCCGAACGGTGCGCACCCAATCGCGGGTGAAGGGGGGTGCGTTCTTCTGATAGAAGGACTTGCCCTCGATCCCGTCCGGGTAGCGGGTCAGGACCAGGGGCCGGTCGTGCAGATAGGGGAGCAGGTAGGGAGCGATGGAGCGGTAGTAGTCGAAGAGGTCCCGCTTCGTGTATCCCGTCGCCGGCCAGAAGACCTTGTCCGGATTGGTGAGCGCGATAGGCGCATGGGCGTCGCCGTCGCGCCGCCGGCCGGGCCGGCGAGAGCCTAGCTCGGGGTCGAGGGCCTCCTCGAGCTCCGTCTCGGCAGCCGACCGACCCGCCCCGGCCGGGAAGGCACACTCCTCGGGACGCTTGTCGTCGCGGAAGCGCACGAACACGGGCTGTCGAAGGAGCCCCTCCTCCGTCCACTCGAGGTATCGCACCTCGCACACACGCACGGGCTCCACCCAGCAGTGTCCCTTCCCCCCGGGGATATTGCCCGTGCACGGGGGCGTCCGGCGGGCGAGACGAGCGAGCTCGCTGCGTACGGGCCCCAGCTCGCTGGCAGCGAACCCGCTCCCGGCTCTCCCCGCGTACATCAGCTCGCCTTCCCCGTATGCCGCCAGGTGCAGGGCGCCGAAACCCGCCCGCGAGCCCTTCGGGGCGGTGTAGCCGACGACCACGAAATCGTCCGTCCGGTCCGCGCGAACCTTGAGCCAGTGGCTCGAGCGCCGGCCTCGGTACGGGCTGTCGGCCTTCTTCCCCACCACTCCCTCCAGCCCCATGGCGCGGACGCGCGCGAAGAGCTCCTCGCCCCGCTCCGCGAAGTGTTCCACGTAGCGTATCGGACCCACCGGGGGGAGTACCTCGCGCAGGAGGGCCTTCCGCTCGGACAGGGGAAGGGACCGCAGATCGTGGCCGAGGAGGCTCAGGAGGTCGAAGGCGTAGAACACGGCCGGCTGTAGGAGCGCCGCGCGCTCGATCTCGACCGCCCGGTTCAGGCGCGCCCGCTGCTGGAGCCGCTGGAAGCTCGGGAGCCCCTCCTCGTCATGCATCACCACCTCGCCATCCAGCACCACGTCGGACACGGGCAACGCCGCCAACGCCGCGGCGAGCCGCGGGAAGGTGGGGGTCGCATCGTTCCCGTTCCGGGTGATGAGGCAGGCAGCATCGTCGGACGCGGCGCCGAGCATGCGGTAGCCGTCGAACTTCAGCTCGAAGAGCCAGCCGGGTCTCGAGAACGGGCGCTCGCGCGACTCGGCCAACATGAGCTTCACCCGCTCCGGGCGCACGCGCCGCCGAGTCGCGCCGACCTCCTCGAGTCGGGCGAGGAGACGAGGCCCAGGGTCGTGCCCGGCGGCGAGCTCCTCTACCGTGAGGCCGGAGAGGATGGATTCCTCCGGGAGGTCCTCGAGTCGACCGGGCGACGCCGACTCCTCGCGCGCCATGTGCCTTCTCTCGCGGATGAGCAGCCACTCCTTCTCGCTCTTCGCCAGCTTCACCAGGGTCCACACGCCGCGAAGCTTGAAGCCCCGGAGCTCGAGGAGAAGCTTCCCCTTCTCCATCCCTTCCATGGGGTCGACGAGAGGCACCCAGACGCCCCGGTCCCATATGATGATTCCACCCGCCCCGTAGCTGCCCTTCGGGATCACCCCCTCGAACTCGGCGTATTCGAGCGGGTGATCTTCTACGTGCACGGCGAGGCGCTTCTCCTTCGGATCCAGAGCCGGGCCCTTGGGGACGGCCCACGAGGCCAGCACGCCGCGCATCTCGAGCCGCAGGTCGTAGTGGAGCCGGCGGGCCGCGTGCTTGTGGATCACGAACACGCCTGCGCCGGTCCCCGACGCGCGAGGCGTTCGCGCCCCGGGCGGGGCCCCGAGCGTCGGCTCGGGAGTCCGTTCGCCCGAGCGCTTGGCACGGTACTCGGAGAGGGGATCGCGTTTCGGCACGACTTTCGCTTACATTTCCGTCCGTCGCGGCCCACCGGCAGCCCGCGTCACACGCCCGCACGGACGGAGTGGCGGCCGATCACCGCTCGGGCTGCGGCGGAGCCTGCATCCCAGAGGGAGAGCCGAGATGAGCGCGCGTCCTATCGGAACGGCCACCGTATCATTCGGCCTCGTCTCCGTCCCGGTCAAACTGTACGCCACGGCCGAGACCTCGCGACACATCAGCTTCAACTGGATTCACGAGCCGTGCGGCTCCCGGGTGCGACAAAAGTACTACTGCCCGAAGCACGACGAGCTGGTGGAGCGCGACGACCTGGTCAAGGGATACGAGTTCGCCAAGGACCGGTACGTCCTCTTCACACCGGACGAGGTCAAGGCGCTCGACGCACAGGCGACGAACAGCATCGACATCGCCGAATTCGTCCCGATGGACGAGGTCGAGCGGATCTTTCTCGACAGGGCCTACTACCTCGGACCCGACAAGGGCGGCGAACGGGCATATCGGCTCCTGAGCGCCGCGCTGCGCGAAACCAGCCGGGCCGCGCTCGGCCGGTACGCGGCCCGGGGGAAGTCGTACCTGGTGCTGGTCCGTCCGATCGAGCACGGTCTCATGATGGAGCAGCTGCATTATCCGGATGAGGTGCGCTCCTTTTCCGAGGTGCCGGTCGGGGACGGCGAGGTGAGCAAGGAGGAGCTCAAGCTCGCCGTGCAGCTCGTGAAACAGGCGGCGACCGACCGGTATCGGCCGGAGAAGTACGAGGACGAGGTGTACAAGCGCGTCGTCGCCCTGATCGAAAAGAAGGTCGAAGGGGAAGAGATCACGCTCGCACCCGCGGCCCCGGCCGAGACGAAGATCATCGACCTCATGGAAGCCCTCAAGGCCAGCCTCGCCGCCAAACAGGGAGCGGAAGCCGCGAGCGGCAAGAAGAAGGCGCGAAAAGCCGCCAAGCGCGCCTCATCGCCCAAGAAGGCATCGCGACCCCGCAAGGCGGCGAGCGGGTAGCATGGGAAGGCCGGTCGGCCGGAGGAGAACGCCCCGATCGCCGCGACGGGAGTGGGCCGTGGCGTGACCGGTTTCCCTCCGCGCGATCTCGCCGAGTTGCTCGGGCTTCCTCCACCCAGGATCGCCATCCGCGCCTTCGCGGTCCTGCTCATCTCGCTTGCGTTCTGGAGCTGCGCCTCCGCCGGCGCGGCGCCCGAGGCCGGCGCACCGGTCCCCGAGGGCCCGGCCGCCGGCTCCGCGGAAGCCGCCGCAGCGACGATCACCGCCGAGGAGATGCGCGACCATATCGCCTACCTCGCAAGCGACGAGCTGCGCGGCCGGGATACGCCGAGCCCGGGACTCGAAGCAGCGGCCGAGTACCTGGCAGCCGAGTTCGCGGCCATCCATCTGGAGCCGGCCGGAGACGCAGGGTCCTATGTGCAGCGCTTCCCCTACGAGCAGGCCTCCTTCGCACCGTCGGAGATGCGGATGGCGTACGACGGGCCGGATGGCGGAGCGGTCTGGGGGTACGCGAGCGACTACTTCGTGCTCCCCGCGGAGGTGGAGTCGGCCTCCGGCGAGGCGCTCTTCCTCGGCCCTCTCTCTGCCGCGGCTGCGGAAGTTCCGGAGGACGCAGCGGGCAGGATCCTCGTCGTCTCCTCGCCGCCCAATATCGGGTTGGAGCTGTTGACCGCCGCCCGCAACGCCAGCGCGGCCGGAGCGATCGGTCTCGTCCTCATCCTGCATCCCGCGATCACTCCGGAGATTCTGGCGCAAATCGCCGGGCAGCTGGAAGGCTTCCCACGGATGCCGATCCCCGTCTTCGGGCTTCGCCGGGAGAAGGCGGGGGAGCTCTTCGAGGCAGCCAGCCTGGACCTCGGGCAGCTCGAGGGCGAGGAGCGCGAAGCCGGATCCGAAGCGGCTCCGCTGCCGCTCGAGGGCGTCGGGCTGACCTTGCGCATGGGCCTCACGCGCGAAACCCACACCCCGCCGAACGTCGTCGCCCTGCTCCCGGGCCGGGATCCGGACCTTCGGGACACGTACCTGATCTTCTCCGCCCATTTCGACCACGTCGGTGTGGGAAGCCCCGATGCGAGCGGAGACTCCATCTACAACGGGGCCGACGACGACGCCTCCGGCACGTCCCTCCTCCTAGAGGTGGCCGAGGCGTTCGCTTCCCTTCGCGAAAGGCCGGCCCGCTCCATCCTCTTCCTGGCCGTGAGTGGGGAAGAGAAGGGACTCCTCGGGTCGCGCCACTTCGTGTCGAATCCCACCGTGCCGATCGAGCGCGTCGTCGCGAACATCAACGTGGACATGATCGGCCGGAACGCTCCCGACACCGTGATCGCAGTCGGCGAGGAGTACAGCTCGCTCGGGCCGCTGGCCCGACGGATCGCGGTCGAGCACCCGGAGCTCGGCCTGGCCGTGGCCGCCGACCCCGATCCCTCGGAGCACGCGTTCTTTCGGAGCGATCACGTGAGCTTCGTGCGCAGGGAGATCCCGGCGATCTTCATCACGAGCTGGCTCCACGACGACTACCACAGGCCATCCGACGAGGTCGAGCGGATCGACGCCGACAAGGCGGCACGGGTGGCCCGGCTCGTGTTCCTGCTCGGACACGCCGTGGCGAACGACCCGGAGCCCCCCCGGTGGACGGACTGGGAAACGGTGCGTCAGGTCCTGGAGCGCGCACCCTTCTAGCGGGGAGGGCCGGGCGCGTCTCCCGGAAGAGGCCGAGGGCGAACTCGTCGGTGCGAACGGATTCGTCGCGCATCGGGCTCCCTTGGCCCGCGCGGGTTGTCGCCACGGGTCAGCTTCGGCGGGCCGTTCCCCCGACTTGTGATCGCGACTCTCCCGTGGCCAGGAGATGGTGCGTGAAGCCGCGCCGCGTCTTCGCGTGGGCCGGTCTCGCCGCCGCCTCGCTCTCCGGAGGCCGGATCCCGGCCGCCGTCCCCACTTTCCCGGGCGTCCGACCGGCGGCGACCTCGGTCGGCGACGTGTGGGAAGCCGGCAGGCCAAAGGCTCTCGCCGACACCGTCCGGATCGACGAGTGGCCCGTACCGTGGCCGCGCAGCCGCCCGCGCGATCCCTACGTAGACGCCCGCGGCCGCGTGTGGTTCGTGGGGCAGACGGGGGATTACGCGGCGTACCTGGACCCGGTGACGGGCGACTTCCGACGCTATGACCTGGCGCCGGGAACCGGGCCCCACAACCTGATCGTCGATCGCGAGGGCGTCGTGTGGTACGCGGGGAATCGCGCCGCCCACATCGGGCGCCTGGACCCCGAGAGCGGTGAGATACGGCGGTACGAGATGCCGGACCCGGCGGCGCGCGACCCGCACACGCTCGTCTTCGACGCAGCCGGCGACATCTGGTTCACCGTGCAGGGCGGGAACTTCGTGGGGAAGCTGGAAGTGGCGACGGGGAAGGTCCGGCTGGTGCCCATGCCGACGCCGCGCTCGCGCCCCTATGGCATCGTGGTCGACGCGACCGGCCGTCCGTGGTTCACGGAGTTCGGGACGAACAAGCTCGGTACGGTAGACCCGGTGACCATGGAGATCACGGAGGTCGAACTGCCGCGGGGGGAGAGCCGTCCCCGTCGGCTCGCTCTGACGTCGGACGGGCGCGTGTGGTATGTGGACTACGCCGGGGGCTACCTGGGGCGACTGGATCCGGTTTCGGGAGAGATTCGAGAGTGGTCCGCGCCCGGAGGTGCCGGGGCGGGACCGTACGGGATGACGGTCGACGACCGGGACCGGGTGTGGTTCGTCGAGTCGGGCCCGAGGCCGAACCGGCTGGTGGGGTTCGACACGCGGGCGCGCGAGTTCTTCAGCGTCACGGAGATCCCGAGCGGGGGCGGCACGGTGCGGCAGCTGTACTTCCACCCTCCCTCGCGGGTGATCTGGTTCGGGACGGATGCGAACACGATCGGCCGGGCACGTCTACCCGCTCGATGAGGCTCCACACGGCGCCCTCGGCCGTCCTACCATCGGGCATCCTGCCAAAGCGCTCGCCTCCCGGCGTGGCGCGCGCCGACGGACTCCACTTCCGCTTCCGCTCCGTGGGACCTCGACCCTTCTTTTCAAGAGCGCTGGCCCGTATCTTCTGGGCTGCACGGCCGCCGTCTCCTCGGTCCTCCGGCGACGCGGCTGAGCCCCAACGTTCCCCTGGCCATCGCGAGAGTGAGCAAGATCTGAGGCTCAGCGTTCGCAGGGTCGGTTCGCCTCCCGGCGTTGCTGGTGTCGGGGAGACACCGGTCGAAGGGAGTCGCGAGGCCACGAAACGCACGGGGAACAGCGGATGGAGAACCCGAATCCGCCGGAAGGGCCGAGCGGTAGCGGAACCGGGAAGGTCGGCCCGGAGCTGGATGCCAGGCTGAAAGAAGAGGTCGCCCCCGGCCTGCATCTGCTCCGACGGCTCGGGCGGAGCTCTACCTCTCTCGTGTACCTGGCCCGCGATCCTGCCCTCAAGCGGCTCGTCGCGATAAAGGTTCTCTCCCCCCTCATCGCCCAGAACCCGAAGGCTCGCTTCCGTTTCGAGCGCGAAGCGCAGGCGGCCGCCGGAATCGTGCACCGGAACGTAGTGACGATCCACCAGGTCGGGACCCTGTCGGACGGAATCCCCTACCTCGTCATGCAGTACGTGAAAGGGCGAAGCCTGGCCGACCGTTTGCGGGCCGAGGGGAGGCTCGAGCAACGCGAGGTCAAGAGCATCCTGGCCGATGTGGCCGACGCGCTCGCCGCCGCCCACCGAAGACGGATCGTGCACAGGGATGTGAAACCGTCGAACGTCCTTTACGAGGAGGAGACCGGTCAGGTCTACCTCACGGACTTCGGAATAGCGGCGATCCTGGCGAGCGGCGAGGACGAACCACGCCGTGTGACGACGGCGGGCCACGTGATCGCCGACATGAGGTACGTGAGCCCCGAGCAGCTCCAGGGGGAGGAGCTCACGGAGCGGGCGGACATCTACAGCCTCGGCGTGCTCGGCTTCGAGCTCCTCACCAGCGAGAGCCCCTACGGTGTGTCCGCCGCTCGTGACCTCGCAGCGGCCCATCTGCGTTCACAGCCGCGGCGGCTCTCGGAGATACGAGAGGACGCGGACGCAGAGCTGGAAGATCTTCTCACCCGCTGCCTCGCCAAGAATCCGGCGTACCGGCCGAGCGCAGTGGACGTGGTGCGTCGTCTCGCCGGCCGGAGCGTGGAAGCGCCGGACTCGCTCGAGCCACAGCACGGGGGCTCGCCACCCGCGGAAGGCTCGCTCGCGGACGTCGGCGCGCCGGACGTCGCGTCGCCCCGCGTGCCCATGCAGGTGGCCCCGCGCGGTGCCCCGGAGCCGAGCGCGTCGGGCACGGCCCGCCTGGGCCCGGTCACAGAACGAACGGCCGGAGCCGGTCGCGCTGGGGCGGCGGGACGGACACGCCTCTTTCTCCTCGGCTCGCTCGAGCTTGTCGCGCCCGACGGCAGGCGCCTTCTGTCCGTCCTCGCGCAGCCGAAGCGCGTCGCCCTTATGGCGTATCTCGCCGTCGGCGGCGACCTCGGTTTCAAGCGCCGCGACTCGCTGCTCGGGGTGTTCTGGGCCGAGCTGGACCAGGAGCACGCGAGGCACGCGCTTCGGCAGGCCGTGTACGTGCTCCGCCGCGCCCTGGGAACCGATGTGCTCGTGTCTCGTGGGGACGAGGAGATCGGACTCAGCGGGGAAGTGGTGTGGTGTGACGCGATCGCGTTCGAGCGGGCGGCCGCCGCGGGCCATGTCGAGGAAGCGCTGGATCTCTACCAGGGCGACCTCCTCCCGGGTTTTTTCCTGGCCGACGCGCCGGAGTTCGAGCGGTGGCTGGAATCCGAGCGTGAGCGGCTGCGCGAGCTGGCCTCGGACGGGGCATGGGCCGTGGCCCGCATCCGCGAGGAGGAAGGGAATCCGACCGGTGCGGCGCATTGGGCGCGGCGCGCGTTCGAACTCGCTCCCTTCGATGAGGGAGCCCTCCGCCGGCTGATCGAGCTCCTCGACCGGCTCGGCGACCGGGCAGGGGCGGTTCGCGCCTACGAGCAGTTCGCACGCACGCTCCACGAGGAGTACCGCACGGAGCCATCGCCGGAGACGCAGAGACTAATCCGAAGGGTGAGGGAGCGCGGTTGACGGAGATCTGCCGGATGGGAGTGCGGGGAAGGCTGGCCAGGAGAATCGGAAGCACAGCCTCGTGCCTCGTGCTGGGGGCGTGCGCGTCGGCCGGAGGCTCCGACGGGCTTCACGCCACTCTGTGGATGCAGACGGCGGTGGAGTACCGGGCGGTGGCGGAACAGGCGTACCGGAGCGCCGCCGACGCTCTGGCCGAAGCCCTGGCCGACTCCTCGTGGACCGCGGCGCTGGAGCAGCGACCAGGTTATGAGCGGCTCCCGCCCGCTATCATCCTGGATGTCGACGAAACGGTGCTGGACCACTCCGTCTTCGACGCCCGCATGGTCCGGGCGGGAACGGAGTTCGACCCGGCGAGTTGGGCCGAGTGGGTCGAGGAGGCGCGCGCGAGAGCCGTGCCGGGGGCTGTCCCATTCCTTCGGGCCGCCGTCGCGAGGGGGGTCACGGCGTTCTTCATCAGCAACACTCAGGCCGAGCTGGAGGCGAGCTACCGGCGGAACTTCGCGCGGCTCGGCCTTCCCCTCGACCCGGAAGTGGACACGATCCTCCTGCTGGGGGAGCGGCCGGCGTGGGGGTGGGACAAGACCTCCCGCCGCGCCTTCGTCGCCGAGCGCTTTCGGGTACTCCTGCTCATCGGGGACGACCTGAACGATTTCGTGCCCGCTCGGACCTCGCGAGAGGAGCGGCTGGCCCTCATGCGGCGGCACGAGGAGAGGTGGGGGCGGACGTGGTTCATGCTCCCGAACCCGCTCTACGGCTCCTGGCGGGACGCGCTGTACGGCTTCCGCTCGGGCCTGAGCGCGGAGGAGAAGCACCGCATCAAGCTCGGTGCCCTGGACGAGGAGGGATCAGAGGAGCCCTTCCGATAGCCCCGGCATCGTCGCCCCCCGCCCGCCTCGGAGAGGCGTGCGGCACGTCGGCCGGAATCCGGCGTCCCGCTTCGGTCCCGAACGGTGTGTTCTCTCCGAACTCCCGATCCCCTTGGCGACCGACCCCCGGGGACCGCAGGTTGCCCCGGTCGAATCGCGGTCAGCGAGCCGAGCCGCAACGGAAGACAGTGCCATCCCTCGGACAAGGAGAGGAGCATGACGGAAGAGCGCTCGAACGAGCCCTCGCGACGGATCGAGGCCCTCGAACATCGGGGCCGGGCCCGACATCTCCTTATCGTTCTCCTCGTGGCGGGCGCCCTTCTCGCCGGGTGGATGGGAGGGCGTGCATCTCCGTCGGACAGCGAAGGCGAGAGGCGGGGGCGGTACCTCCTCGTGGACGGATCCGGCGAGATCCGCGCTGCCTTGACGATGGCGCGCGACAGCGCGGTCGCGCTCAGCCTGCACGACGCCGATGGCCGGATCCGGCTCATTCTCGGCGTAAACTCCGATGGCTCACCCTTCATCCGGATGCTGAACGAGTTCGGAAACCCGGCCTGGACTGCCCCGTGAGGCACCCCGCGGGGTGACGCGCGCCGGAGGTCGTGCAGGCTGCTGTGCGCGTCTCGCGCGGCTTCGGGGGAGTGACGCGGAAGCCGGGCAGCTGGTTCGAGAGCCGTAGGGCGTTCGGGTCAGATCTCGAGGCGGCGGATCTCCTCCGGTCGTACCCGCTTCCCGACGTAGAAGCGGCCGAACTCGGCGTACACGGCGCTGGCCTCGTCGTATCGCATCTCCGTCACCACGTCCTTGAAGGCCAGCGGGTCTGCGCCGAACAGCGTCACCCCCCACTCCCAGTCGTCCAGCCCCACCGAGCCGGAGATGATCTGCGAGATCCGTCCGGCGTACCGACGCCCGACCTTTCCGTGGTCGTGCATCAAGGCGCTCCGATCCTCGAGCGAAAGCCGATACCAGTTCTGTGAGGGGTTCCGCCGCTTGTTCATCGGATAGAAGCACACGTACGGCATGTCCTCCGGCTGGCGCGGGTAGAGGCGTCTCTTCACGAAGCCAGTGCTCCTCTGTGCCTCGGCCGCTTCGTCGAGCATGCGTCGCCACTCTTCCTCGGTCACCCCGTCGGCCTGCCGGTCGGCCAGCTCGGCGGTCAGGTGATACAGTCCGAGCTCCACGACGGAGACATAGTCATAGGCGAGGCTGAGGTAGTCGCCGAGCCCGCTTCGACTCACCGCCCGCTCCGCCTCACCCAACCCCTCCAGATCGGGACGGAAGTGCACCGCCAAGGCATCCGCGCTCCCTCCCACCACCCGGTACAGTCCGCTCCAGCCTGCGTCCCCGAGGTCGGCCCACCCCTCGAAGAGCGCCGCGAACTCCTCTGCGATGCGGCTCCGTTCCGCGCCCGAGGCCCTCTTGAGCTCCGGCCACGCCAGGCGAAACAGCTGATGGAGCACGTACCAGCCCTCCAGGGTCTTCGGCGGAAGCTGACTCCCCAGAATCGTCACGTCGTCCTCCCTCGGCGGCGGACCTGTCCCGTCCTCGAAGGCGAGAAGCTGCCCCGAGACGGGCGGGCGGTCAACGGCCGCTCGACCGCCCGCTGGCCCTGCCATTTCCGCCGCCGCATATTAGGGTTTCGGATGCGGCAACGGCGTCGCTCCGATCTGCCTCGCCCAGCCTTCCTCTCACTGCCGACGGGAGGGTGTCATGAGGACCCGAGACATTCTGGAACGCAAGGGTCGTGAAGTCGTCACCGTCTCGCCCGGGCTGACTGTTCTCGAGGCGATGCGCGTCTTGGTCGAGCACAACATCGGCGCCGTGGTGGTCGTCGAGGGAGCGGAGATCCGAGGCATCCTCACCGAGCGGGACGTGCTTCGTCTCGGCGCGGTGAAGCCGGAGAAGCTCGCCACGACGCTGGTCGGGGAAGCCATGACGGTCGATCTCCTCGTCGGCGTTGCGGACGACGACATCGATCGGGTGATGGGAATCATGACGGAGAATCGGATCCGCCACCTGCCGATCGTGGACGGGAAAACACTGAAGGGCATTCTCTCCATCGGGGACGTGGTGAACGCCCTTCGCAAGGAGACCGAGGTCGAGAACCGGTACCTCCGAAGCTACATCCAGGGCGGGGTTCGGTAGAGCGGCACGGCGCCGCCACTAGTAGACGCGAGAGACGGAGGGAAGCCGGAAGCTGCGGGGGGAGGCGTCAGAGCTGAGAAACCCGCTCCGGTCCAGTCCCTCGGGCACTGCTCTCAGGTGAGCTCGACGAAGCGATACACGACCACTCCCGTGTCGGGAGCGTTGCCGACGTCGACGTAACCGCGCTCCACCATCTCCCTGAGCGTTCGCTCCACGTCCTCGAAGCTCATCCCCGTCGCAGCGACCCCCTGGGTGACGGATATCTCCCCGTTGTTCGCCATTGCGGCATCCAGCAGTCGCTGCATCGGAGTGGGGGGCGGAGGCTTCGGCGCGGCCGGCACCGGGGCCGCGTCGCCCTCGCGGTCGACAAGCAACCGGGCGTACCGGGGGTGCGGAAGGTAGCCCTCGCGGATGTTCGCCTCCCTTACGAGCTGCTTCATCCGGAAAAGGTCCACGACCTGCCCTACGCCGAACAGGCCCATGGTGAAGAGCCACAGGATGCCCGTGCCGTATTTCCCGAGATAGATCCGGTGGATACCCGCCAGCCCCACGAAGAACAGGCACCACAACGCGTACCCGAGGCCGTCGCGGTACATCCCACGCTCGTCCTGCATCGCTCCCGATACCTCGAAACTGAATCTCTGGCGAACGCCGATCCCTCAGACCGGCTCTATCCGGTCACGCCGGCTAATACGCTTCGAGACGGCGGCGGGTTTCGCCCGTGTCGGGAGCGCCCCGCCGGCAGCTCACGTCGCCGAGCGAAATGTAAGGATATCTCCGTCTCGCACCACGTAGTCGCGCCCCTCGAGCCGGATCCTGCCAGCCTCTCGCGCTGCCTTTAGAGATCCGAACTCGACGAACTCATCGTATTGAATCGTCTCCGCCCGGATGAAGCCGTGCTCGAAGTCCGTGTGGACGCGCCCAGCTGCCTCGGGCGCGCGGGCACCCTCCCGCACCGTCCACGCACGCACCTCCTCCTCGCCGATAGTGAAAAAGGTTAGAAGACCGAGTAGCCGGTAGCCAGCTCGGATCAACCTCTCCAGCCCGCTCGCCTCGAGCCCGAGGGCCTCGAGGTACTCGCCGCGCTCGGCCGGATCGAGCTGTGCGAGCTCCGACTCCAGCCGCGCCGCGACGGTCACCACCTCCGCCCCCGGATCCGCCCGGCGGGCCGCCTCCCGGAAGCGAGTGACAGTCGGAGGCTCGCGCCCGAGACTCGTCTCGTCCACATTCGCCACGTACAGCGTCGGTTTGAGGGTCAGAAGGTTGAGGGAACGGATCGCCTGTCGCTCCTCCCCGTCGAGCGGTTCGCGCCGGGCCGGCTCTCCCCGTGCCAGGCGGGCTTCGATCCGGCGGAGCACCCGCGTCTCGAACGCTGCCTCCCGGTCGCCGCTCCGAGCCCGCCTTTCGGCCCGCTCAAGACTCCGCGTCACGCTCTCCAGGTCCGCCAGGGCGAGCTCCGTCTCGACCGTCTCCCGATCTTGGTCCGGATCGGCGTTCTCGTCCACCCGGGCCACCGCGGGGTCCTCGAAGAAGCGTATCACGTGGGCCACTGCGTCGGCCTCCCGGACATGGTGGAGGAACTTGTTACCGAGGCCCTCGCCCCGTGAAGCACCTCGCACCAGTCCGGCGATATCCACGAACTCGACCACCGTGGGGACGATTCGCTCCCGGCTCGTCATCTCGCCCAACCGCTGCAACCGCTCGTCCGGGACTTCCACCACACCGACGTTCGGGTCGATCGTACAGAACGGATAGCTCTCCGCCGGAACGGATACGGCCGTGAGCGCCTGGAAGAGGGTCGACTTGCCGACATTCGGCAGGCCGACAATGCCTAGGGAGAGCTGCGCCATAGTCGTGGCATTGCGCGGGGACCGATCCGCGATTCCGTGAACCCGCTCGATGGAGCGTCAAGCGGGGCCGAAGCTACGCGGCGGAGGAGCCGCGCGGTACCCGATGACGCCGGGGCTTCTTGCCGCTCTCGATCGCACACCTACATTGTCTCGGGTAGCGTTCGATACGCGGTGGGCGTAGCTCAGTCGGTTAGAGCGCCAGGTTGTGGCCCTGGAGGTCGCGGGTTCGAATCCCGTCGCTCACCCCTTACCAGACTCGGCCTCCACCACCACACCGCCCTGGCGTGGAACCCCGAAATGGAGGAGGCCCCGGACCGTCCCCCGGCTATGATCTTAATCGACAACTACTTCGCGGTCTACCGGAACCGCCGCCGGGCCCTGATCAGCGGCGAGGCGCCCCAGGGCGCGGGCGCCGGCCGGCCGATGCAAGCCCGCGAGTGGCGGGCCTACCAGAACCTGATGAACGGCGAGCCCCCCTGGGAGCGCGCCGAGCGCTACCGCCGCATGATGGCGGAAAACGGCCACCGCAGCATCCGGGCCCTCGCCAGGGTCACCGGTGACGACCACTCGCGGATCGCCAGGGTGCTCAAGGTGCTCGACCTGCCCGAGGGCGTCCTGGCCGCGCTGCGGGAGCATTCAGCCAACGCCCGGGTCCGCGGCCACTTCACCGAGAAGCGGCTCCGGCAGATGGTGGCGAAGAAGCGCAGCGAGACGGCGATCCTGCGGGAGATCGATAGGGTCATCCGGCGCGGAAGCTGACGCCACCCTCTCCCCCTTTAGCGGCTGCCCTTCCCCGGCCGCGGCCCGGTTCGGGGAGCTGATCAACCAAGGCCCGATAAGGCCACCTCACGGGCGTCATACTTCCAGGAGATGACCTTTGGGCAACTCGTCCCAGGTCCGCCCGTCGAGAACGCGGCCATTCTTCTTCTTCTGCACGCCGCCCCACTGCTTGAAGAAGAAGGGAACACGTTGCGCGCGACACTGCTTGCGGATCTCCCTGACCCACTTCGCTTCAATGGGTCTAGCACCAGGCCCACTTTCCCCACCAACGATAACCCAGTGGATACCCGTAAGGTCGATCGTGCCCAACGGTCCCAGCAGGGGTTCCAGCGACAGGAACCGCACGGCGGCCAGTACGTCCCGAAGGTGATCTGCCCGCCACAGGTACTTGGCCGTCTCAATCGACACGCCCATCCACACGTTGGGAGGCCAACACAGCTCCGGAGCGAGTTCGGCCAGTATCTCCGAGCGCTTCGTGAGGATCTGAAACGTATGCCAATACGCCTTCTCCATCGTCTGGAAGACTCTCTGGATGAACGCCAGAGGTACTTTCTCGTGAAAGAGGTCGCTCATGCTGTTCACGAAGATCGTCCGCGACTTCTTCCAGGTCAGTGGAAGGTCGAGGCGCTCTGGCCAGAGCCGGAGATCGAATCCCTGCTCGAAGTGATGCCCAGGAGTATTCCGCCAGCGTTCCGCGAAGGTCTCCGCGTAACAATGCTTACAGCCGGGGCTGACTTTCGTACAACCTGTCACCGGGTTCCAGGTCGAATCCGTCCACTCAATTGTCGACTTGACGCTCATTCGCTTTCACCTCCAGGCCATGGCCTCGTTGAAAGCAGCGTATCATCGTTGAGTTGCCTCTTCCGCTTCATTGTGCCACGGTCCGGGAACAGTCGTGTCTCCTTGAACGTCAGGTCGTCGATTACTGCACGGTAGTCGCGCTGCCGTCGCTGCATGAAGAACCTGGGGATGACAGCCTCGTAAATCTGTCGACGCGTCAGCGGACGCGGGTCGACCGCGGTGATGATCGCTCCCTTCACTTCATCGACGGGACACGGTTCGTACCGCCCAGGTGTCAGGTCGAAGAGCAGTCCGTCCTTGAACTGCCGGAAGTACGGCTCCAAGGCATTGATGGCGACGTCATTCATGTAGACAACGGCCCGGGCACTCCGCGTTCCGAAAATGAGATGGTACTTGGCCAGATCGTCTACCGGGACGGAGCCCCCGTGATCATCGAGCTCCTTGACGGGCACGGAGTACGTGTAGTCAAAGAACTCGCGCACACGTTCCATATATTTGCCGACGACGAGATCCTCTCGCTGAATCTTGTCCAGCTTCGGGTCCGTCACGATGTCCAGCCAGTAGTCCCCACCCATGACGGCGTTCACGGTTTCGACCTCCGCTTCCTTCACTTTCTGGGCAACCTCCGAGGCCGAATCGCTGTAGGACCAATTGCCGCTCATTCGCATGAAGGTCTTGAAGTTGAAGTTGATCAGGACCTCAGTGCTCTGACTCGCGTCTCTCTCGTAGATCTGTTTCACCGTCTCGAACGCGAGGTCCTTGATCCCGTATGGGTCCAAGTAGAAGAACAAGGTGGCGCCCTGTCCTACCTCCAACGCCCGTGAGAGGGCCTCCGAGAAATCGGCCAGCGGTCTTTCCGCAACACCACTCTCGATATGCTTCGCTAGACAGGCTCCAAGCGCATCGCGGTGCGCAGGGTGTGAATCAGAGAAGAGGCAGGCGATCCCAACGCCACGCTTGGGGGCCTTGTCAATCGCGCTGCAGATGATCAAGGGTGAGCCTTCCGATCCATCGCCGAAACGGCCGGGGCCGGCGAACGCATCGACGAGGATGATCGGGCGCCCACGACGGTGAATCGTCCTCAGATAGCACGTTATGTAGTCCTTCAGGATCTTGTCCTTGACGCTGGACCAGGCGCGTTTCGCCCTGAAGAAGGGATGGATCTCATTGGCGCGGGTGCCATAAACGCGGTCATCCTCGATCATCCCCACTTCCTCTCCTGAAAGGCCCCCGAGTCGGGGAACCGGGGGACACCCGACCATGAAGCGGCCCACGCCCGACGACCCGTCAGGAGGCACGGAACGTTGATGGTCAGGTCCACGGAAAACCGGACGCTGTTACATCGCTTCACGCACCAAACACATCCCCGTGCTCCGAGAGCTGTTGTTCTAGGAGCCTGTCCCCGTAATGGCGACTGACGAGGGTGGTAGTGTGCTCATGGT
>JBHIAV010000008.1:0-92662 GCA_046758745.1 Gemmatimonadota bacterium | reverse complement strand
TCCGACCGTGCTGTCGGCGAGGGGCTCGCCGAGCCCCTCGCGGAGGCCATCGCATGGCGCTCCGATCCAGCCGACCAGGTCGCGCAGGTCCGGCGCGCTACCTCCCTTCGACTCGGGATCCTCCAGCGGGGCCGGCCCGCTCCCGCCTCCGCCACGCGTCTTCGTATCGGAGGGGCGCACCGTCAGACCGGAGCCGGCGGCCCAGCCTCGGTCGCCATCTGGCTCACGGCCTCCCAGTCCACGTCACGGAAGTTGTGCATCGGGCAGAACTTGGGTCCACACATCGAGCAGAACTCGGCGCTCTTGAAATACTCGTCCGGGAGGGACTCGTCGTGGTGTGCCCGCGCCGTCTCGGGATCGAGGGCGAGCTCGAACTGGCGGTTCCAATCGAAGGCGAACCGCGCCCTCGAGATCGCGTCATCCCACTCCCTCGCCCCCGGGCGGCCCCGCGCCACATCGGCGGCGTGGGCGGCGATCCGGTAGGCGATCAGCCCCTGCTTCACGTCGTCGGCGTTCGGCAGACCGAGGTGCTCCTTCGGGGTGACGTAGCACAGCATATCGGCCCCGTACCACCCGACCATGGCGGCGCCGATCGCCGAGGCGATGTGGTCGTAGCCCGGCGCGACGTCGGTGACGAGGGGGCCGAGCGTGTAGAAGGGCGCCCCGTGACAGACGCTCTTCTGGCGACTCACGTTCATGTCGAGCTGATCCATGGGAACGTGGCCGGGACCCTCGATCATCACCTGCACGCCCCGCCCCCAGGCGCGGAGGGTCAGCTCCCCAAGGGTGTCCAGCTCGGCGAATTGCGCCGCGTCCGATGCATCCGCGAGACAGCCGGGCCGCAGCCCGTCCCCCAGGCTCAGCGTCACGTCATGGCGCGCAGCGACCTCCAGGATGTCATCGAACCGCTCGTACAGCGGATTCTGGCGGCGGTGATGCAGCATCCACCGAGCGAGCAACCCGCCGCCCCGACTCACGATCCCCGTAATCCGGTCGCGCACCAGCGGCAGGTGCTCCAGGAGGACACCGCAGTGGAGCGTCATGTAATCCACCCCCTGCTGCGCCTGGTGCCCGATCATGTCCAGCAGGTCGTCCGCGGTGAGCTCCTCCACGTCGATGTCGGTCACGGCCTGATAGATGGGCACGGTTCCGATGGGGACCGTGCTCGCGGCGAGTATCGCCTCCCGCGTATCGTCGATCCGCCTCCCGGTGGAGAGATCCATGACGGTGTCGGCCCCGTACCGGATCGCCAGCTCGAGCTTCGCGACTTCTTCGGCGACCGCCGAGGTGGTGGGCGAGCTACCGATGTTCGCGTTCACCTTGACCCGGGCGACGGCCCCGATGCCCATCGGGTCGAGACGGTCCTCCAGGTGAGCGAGGTTGGCCGGAATCACGAGGCGGCCGGCGGCCACCTCATCGCGGACCGTGTCCGGGCGTAGGCTCTCCCGCTCCGCGACCCGTTTCATCTGGCCGGTCACCCGGCCCGCCAGCGCGTGGTCGAGCTGCGTGAATGCTTCTCTCATTCGCTCCTCCCTTCGCCGGCATTACCCGGATCAGGTTCGTAGGGTATGATCTCAGCCCGCCCGCGAGGACGAGCACCCCTGTGCGCGCTGTGGAGTTAACCCTCTGGATAGCGAGGAGCAACGGGTGGGAGAGCCACCGGGCGGGAGAGCCATCGGGCGGCGATCTCCGGCGCGGCCTTCCTGCTTGCATTGATGCTTCCGGCGTCTGAGTCGTAGGCGCGCGCCCGACGTTCTGCGCGCCTATGTGTTGCATCGAACGCCGCCGCCTCCGCCTACCCGATCGCGTTGATGACGCCAAAGATCGGAAGATACATGGCGACGATCATGCCGCCCACGATGCTCCCGAGAACCACGATCATGGCCGGTTCCATGGCCTTCAGCAGCGCCTCGACCGCGACGTCCACCTCGTCGTCGAAGAAGTCCGCGATCTTCGAAAGCATGCCGTCCAGGTCGCCGGTCTCCTCACCGACCGCGATCATCTGAGTCACCATCGGAGGAAACACCCCCGAGTGGCGGAGCGGCTCGGCGATCGACTCGCCTCCCGCGATGGAGCTTCGGCTGGCCATCACGGCGTCATGGATGACCCGGTTCCCGGCCGTGCGGGCGGTGATCTCGAGGCCGTCCAGGATGGTGACGCCCGAGCCGAGCAGCGTGCCGAGCGTGCGGGTGAAACGGGCCACCGCGCTCTTGCGGGCCAGCGTCCCGATGACCGGTACCCGCAACAGGAACCGGTCGAACCTCAGGCGTCCGGAGGGGGTCGCCACCCATCGCCTGAACAGGAACCCGGCCGCGAACAGGCCGGCCCCGAGGGCCGCCCAGTAGCCCTGTAGGAAGTTCGACGCCGCGATCACGATCCGCGTCGGGAGGGGCAGCACCTGGTTGAAGCTCTCGAACATCCCCTGGAAGGTCGGGATCACGAAGAGGAGGAGGATCACGATCGCCAGCATCGAGACCACGGTGATGACGGCCGGGTAGATCAGGGCCCCCTTCACCTTCCTCAACAGCGCCTCGTTCTTCTCCAGGAAGGTCGCCAGACGGAGGAGGATCGTGTCGAGGATGCCCCCCGTCTCGCCGGCGGCGACCATGTTTACGTACAGGGTAGAGAAGACCTTCGGGTGCTCCCGGAGCGCATCGGCCAGGGTGTTCCCCGACTCCACGTCGTGCAGCACGGCCTCCACCGTGCTCTTGATCGTCTTGTTGTCCGACTGCTTCGCCAGGATGTCCAGCGCCTGCACGAGGGGCAGGCCGGCGTTGATCATCGTGGCGAACTGCCGGGTCAGGATGACGATGTCGCGTGTCTTGACCCGCCCCCTGCTCCGGAAATAGAACTCTCTCGGCTTCTCCCGCACGGAGACCGGGATCAGCTTCCGACGCCGCAGGTAGGCGACGACGTCCTCTCGCGAGGGAACCTCGATCTGATCCCGCTTCAGCTCCCCGGCGACCGTGCGCGCACTGTAGACCCAGACTGGCATTCTTCGTCCTACGCTGCTCTCTCTCTCTTCTCCTGTCCGAATCGCCCGGCGTCGCTGCCCCGACACGCGCGGCCAGCGAGCTCAACGGCGACTCATCGCTCACCGACCGCCGGGCCGTGCGACCCCTCGGCCCAGGCGCCCTGCTCAGCTCGCGGCGGCGGCCTCCGGCTCTCCCAGCATCCGGCGAAGCTCGACCGGATCACTGCTCAGTCGCAGGATCTCGTTGAGCTTCACCTCGTCGCGCATGTACAGCGAATACAGCGCGTCGTTCATCGTCTGCATGCCGTGCTTCTTGCCCGACTGCATGGCGGAGTAGATCTGGTGCACCTTGTCGTCGCGAATCATCGATCGGATCGCCTGCGTGGCGATCAGGATCTCGCACGCCACGACGCGGCCCGTCCCTCCGGCCCGGCGGATCAGCATCTGTGTGATCACGCCCTCCAGCACGAAGGCTAGCTGCGCCCGCACCTGCTCTTGCTGGTGGGCCGGGAACACGTCGATGATCCGGTTGATCGACTCGGCGGCCGAGTTCGTGTGCAGCGTGGCAAGCGCCAGGTGTCCCGTCTCGGCGATCGTCAGCGCCGCCTGGATCGTCTCCAGATCACGCATCTCGCCGATGAGGATCACGTCCGGGTCCTGTCGGAGGACGTACTTGAGCGCCGCCGCGAAGGAGCCCGTGTCGCTCCCTACCTCGCGCTGGTTCACCAGACAGCCTTTGTGCCGGTGCACGAACTCGATCGGATCCTCGACCGTGACGATGTGTCCACGCCGTTCGCGGTTGATCTTGTCGATCATCGCCGCCAGGGTGGTCGACTTCCCCGACCCGGTCGGGCCCGTGACCAGCACGAGCCCGCGGGGCCGCTCGGCGAGACGTGCCACGAGCGGAGGCAGACCCAGCTCGCGGAATCCGAGGATCTCGAACGGGATCTGTCGTATCGCCATCGCCACCGTCCCCCGCTGGCGGTATACGTTGCCGCGGAAGCGCGAGAGGTTGGCCACGGCGAAGGACAGGTCCAGCTCGTCGTTCTGCTCGAAGCGCTTCTTTTGCTGCTCCGTGAGCACCGAATACGCGAGCGCCTGGGTGTCCTTCGGGGTCAGCACCAGATCGAGCGCGCTGCTCGCCAGCGAGCCGTCGATCCGCATCTTGGGTCGCTCGCCGGCCGACAGGTGCATGTCGGAGGCCCCTCGCTCGATCATCTCCTCGAGGAGGCTCCTGAGAGTTGGGGGCGCGCGCTCGCTCATCGGTCGCCTGCTCGCATGGCCTTACCCGCACTGAGAGTTCGTCCAACCGGCTCATCGGCCTTCGCGGAAGCGGATCTGCCCGACAGGGAGGCCGCGGCCCGCTCCCCGTGCGCCTCGCGGATGGGGCCCTGCCGGTCACATTCCGAGCCGCTCGGAGCAAGCCGGGTGCCCCGGATCATCCCGGGCCCGACGGAGAGAAGCCCCCGCTTCCGCCCTTTCCTGCGGCCGTCTCGGGATGAGGGCCGCGACTTGGGGAGGAGGAGGAGCGCCCGCACAGTCGCAAAACGCACACGCCGTTGCGGAACGCTACGCCGCCGTCTCTTTGAGGACCTCCTCGAGGCTGGTGATGCCCCGCTTGACCTTTATCAGCCCGTCCTGGCGGAGCGTGATCATCCCCTCCTCGATCGCCTGCTCCTGCAGCTCGGCCGCCGAGGCGCCCTGCAGGACCATGCGCCGGAGCGTCGCGCTCATCGGCATCACTTCGTACAGCCCCTGGCGCCCCGAGTACCCCGAGTCGCCGCACGCATCGCACCCCTCGCCCTTGAAGAATGTCGTGCTCGCCGCCTCCTCTTCCGTGAGGCCGGCGGCGCGTAGGATCTCCGGAACGTAGTGGGCTTCCACCTGGCAGTTGCTGCAGATGCGACGAACCAGCCGCTGCGCTGTGATCAGGTTCACCGCCGATGCGACGTTGAACGGTTCGATCCCCATGTCCACCATGCGGGTCATCGTCGACGCGGCATCGTTCGTGTGAAGAGTGGAGAGCACCAGGTGGCCGGTGAGGGCGGCCTTCACGGCGATCCCGCCGGTCTCCAGGTCACGGATCTCTCCCACCATGATGATGTTCGGGTCCTGTCGCAGGAACGCTCGCAGGGCGGTGGCGAACGTCATCCCTACCTCGGTGCGCACCTGTACCTGGTTGATCCCGTGCAGGTTGTACTCGACGGGGTCCTCGGCGGTCATGATGTTGACCTCCGATGTGTTGATCCGACTCAGGGCGGCGTACAGCGTCGTCGTCTTCCCGGATCCGGTCGGGCCGGTCACCAGCACCATCCCGTACGGCTTGCCGATCGCCTCGAGGAAATCTTGCTCCGCCTTCTTCTCCATTCCGAACGTCTCGAGGTCCAGCGTCAGGTTCCCCTTGTCCAGGATGCGGAGCACGATCTTCTCGCCGAACAGCACCGGCAGCGTCGAGACGCGGAAGTCGATCACCCGATCCCCGATCTTCAGCTTGATGCGTCCGTCCTGCGGGATGCGCCTTTCGGCGATGTTCAGGTCGGCGAGGATCTTCACACGGGACATGAGGGCCGCCCTCATGCGATACGGCGGCTTCATGATCTCCTGCAGGGCGCCGTCGATCCGATAGCGAACTCGGAGCTCCCTCTCGTACGGCTCGATGTGAATATCGGAGGCGCCCCGGCGCACCGCGTCGGTGAGGATCCCGTTGATCAGTTTGACGACCGGAGCCTCTTCGACCTGCGCGGCGAGCTGCGAGGCCGAGAAGTCCTCGTCGCGGTCCTCGACGACCTGGACCTCCTGCTCCTCCAGCTCCTCGAGGAGCTCGCCGAGCCGGTCGGTGATGACCTCGTAGTACTTCTCGATCGCCGTGCGCAGCGAGTACTCGCCGGCCACCACCGCATCGATGTCGAAGCGCGTAATGAACTTGAGGTCGTCGATGACGCTGAGGTCCGTCGGGCTCATCATCGCCACGGTGAGCGTGCGGCCCACCCGGCGGAGCGGGAGGACGAGATGCTTGGTGGCGAACTCGGCCGGGACGAGCTTGAGGATTTTCGGATCGACGTCCACCTCGGAGAGATCGACCGCAGGGACACGGTATTGTCGGGAGAGGAGGCGTGTGAGGTTCTGCTCGGAAACGAATCCCATCGAGACAAGGCTGAAGCCGAGCCGCGTTCCGTTCTGACGCTGCTCCGCCAACGCTTTATCGAGCTGCTCGCGCGTGATCAGGTGCTCTCGGAGCAGCAGCTCGCCGATCTGATCTTGGGCCAGCGACGTGGAAGCCATCTTCCGCCGTACGCAAGGGTTACACCGGCCGGGCCTAGACGCTCGACGCCGACGGGCGGATCGCGCAGGAGAGTTCGACCCGGCGCGAGCGGCCCGGCGGCGCGCGAAGGGCGGAGCAAGGTACGTGCCGCCGGGGTGCGGACCTCGCCGGCCACACCTCCTCCGGTCAGGGTGCCGTGACCAGCGGGCGAAGGACCTCCAGCCTGCGCGGGCCTATACCCGGAACGTCCAGCAGTTCCTCCACGGCGCGCAAGCGACCTCGGGAGGCCCGCAGATGAAGGATGCGTGCCGCGAGAACGGGACCGATCCCGGGGAGGGCCTGCAGCTCCTCGGCGCTCGCACGGTTGAGATTCACCGGCGCGCGCCCCCCGGGTCGCCGCTCGCCCGCCGAGCCCGGTGGCCGGTTCCTGCCCGGAGGGGAGGCGACGCGGGCGGGGAGGCGTGCGCGCTCCGCCGGGCGGGGAGCCAGGGTCACGTACGGAGCCAGCCGGCGGAGCGTGGCCGAGCCGATCCCCGGGACGCGGGCCAGCTCTTCGAGGCTGGCGAAGGGCCCGGAGCGGCCCCGATCGTCCACGATCGCCTGGGCGCGCGCCGGCCCCACGCCGGGGAGCCGCTCCAGCTCCACGGCCGGCGCCGTGTTGGGGTCGACCCGTTCCCCCGGCGCGAGCGGCCGGGCGGCATGGGCGGCCCGGGCGACTCCCGCTCGCACCGCGCGTCGAACGGCCGCCGCGTCCGGTACGGAATCCGTTCCCGTGACCGGCCGCCAGGAGTACGCCGCTTCTCCCGGACCTACACCGAGTCGCACGGCCGCACCGAGCGCGACCAGCATGGTACCCAGCAGGAGGGTCCGTCTCTCCGTCCGATTCAGATCCAGCACGCCCGCACCTCCCCTTCTCCCGATCGGAGCGTTCCGACCGGGAATCAACGACGGATCAACGAGAGGGGCGGGGGCAGCTCCCACCGCCCCGCGCCGGCGGACGGGGGACCTCGGCGAACGCGCCGCCCGAGCATCAGGGGCGGACCTCGGCCTCCGTTTCGGTGCGGAAGAAGAAGCGGCCGAAGATGTTCAAGTTGTACTGATTGGTCCGAAGCTGACGCCCCACTTCGCTCGCGCGCTGCACCCAGGTCAGCTGGATCCCCAGGGAGTAGCCAGTGAAGTCGGTGTCCAGCGTGAAGCTGACGTTCTGCGTCGTCTGGTCCACGTGCGAGACGCAATCCTCCCCCACCAGCAGCCCGGTTCCGCCGAACCCCGCGAACCCGGCGCCGCCGATCTCGCGGCACTCGAAGTTTCCGTTGCGGCTGTAGGCGAGCGACAGGCGAATGGGTCGCCTGAGGAAGCGCCATGAGTCCGGCGGTTGGAGGGTGCCGGTCGCCCGCACGTCGTGCGAGCCGCGGTTGGTGTCGCTCGACCCCGTGGCGTCCCTGCGCTCGGTCGTGGTCTTCTCATATTGGTAGCTGAGGTTGAAGCCGTTGCCGAACGTGAGGATGCCGCCGACCGTGATCCCGGTCTGGTCGTCGCCCAGGTCCTGACCGGTCACCGTGTTGGTCAGGCGCTCACGTTGTACGAACCCGCTGTTGAGGCTCAGGTTGTTGATGACCCCCCGCAGCCCCTTCGGGAGCGGGACTCGTCGCCACCGAACGGTCAGGCTCGGCCATTCGATCTCCCTTCTGCGGCGCTCGCTGAGTAGCGTGAACGTGCGGCCCTCGACGACCGCATAACGCAGCGTTCCCTCCAGGCTGGCCGGAAAGCGGTAGCCGCCCTCGAGGGACCAGCGCTCGCTGGCTCCGGCCGAGGAAGCCGTGTCCGTGCCCGCGATTCTGAGGTTGTCGAGCCTCGCGGTGACGAACTGATCGCTGAACGCCGGGGCGACTTCCGCCCGGTCGAAGGAGGCGTTGACACGTCGGTTCCAGTCGAACCGGATCGGTTTGATCCGGTCCCACACGGACCGGATCGCCCTGACGGCTCCGCCGGCCTCGGATCGCTCCGGCACACCGAACGCGGTTAGGAACCGGTCCGGGTGCACGCTGAGGTTGAGTCGCGTCTGGCGGTCGGTGCGCATGTCACGCACCAGGGTGGTGTCTTCGCCGAGCGTCTGTATATACGACTCGGAGCGGTTCGTGGTGAATCCCGTGGTCACGGTGAGAGCAGGCTCGAACCAGCTCGCGAGCCTCGGCCGGTAGGAGAGGCGCGTGGTGATCGTGCGGGACGTCTCCCAGCCGATGTTCATCCCCAGGAGCTCCCGTCTCTCGTTCCTCAGGAGCTGTCGGGAAGTGGCGCCCTTGACTCGCAGCAAGGCCGGAACGAGGTCCCGTGTAGAGCTGAAATCCAGGCTCGCCGTGAGAGAGGGGAATGGTTGCAGGTCGATCCCGGCGGCGGGGCGAAGGGGACGGTCCCGTCTGATAGACGGCTGGACCGAGCCGTCAGCCGGCCGGCGGACCGTGCTCTGGAAACGGCGGATCCGGTCTTCCGATTGCGCCAGAGTGGCGCCGAGCCTCAGCGCCCGTGGGGTCCAGCGGAAACGCAGATCCTTGAGGTTCTTCAGAAGCTGGGACTCGCTGATGAAGTCCGGAAGAAGATCGATGAAGCCCCGCAGGAAGCCGGGCAGGACGCGGATCGACTGGTCGGTCACGTTGCGGCCCCAGTCGACCCCCAGGTTCCAGCTCCACCCCGACGTTGCGCTCTGAGTGGTGACCCGGCTGGACCAGCCGCGCGAGTAGCCGATGCGCAGCCCATCGATCGTCGATCGGAGAATCGGGCTGGCCGAGCGGCCCTGCCTCGACAGGGACACGTTGAACCGCGTCAGCTCGCTCTCACCGGTCCGCAGCCCCGCGATCTCGCTCGCCCGAACATCCGTCGAGGGAAGGAAGAAGGGGTCGTTGCTCGAGCGAGCGTGCTGAAGCTCGAGGGGGACGGCCAGGCCCCATCGAGCCGGAAGGAACCGGCCGAATTGCAGGCGGGCGCGCGAGTTGAACCCCCAGCTCGACTCGAAGCTCGGCCCCTGCCCGAGCTGCCGGAAGAACGGATTCTGCCTGTCGTAGTCTGCCTGCAGGGAGAGGATGTCCGCCGCGCGGAGATCCAGCGCTCCCCGTGCCGCGACGCCGGTGTCGTCGGCCGCCTGGTCGAGGCGGAGATCGTTGACCCAGATCTCTCCTCCCCCTAACGCCTCCGTGCCGATGTTCTCGATCCCGATGGCCATCTCCCGGATCGCCGCGAGGTTCGGGGCACGAGAGCGATCGTTGATCACCACCGCGTACGTGCTGTCCCCATCCGGCAGCACATCCACATCCCACACCACGAGCGCGCTGTCGCCGGGGAGCCCTCCCCGGCTCGCCAGGATGCGCTGTTCCGCTGCGGCTCGCAGCCGAACCCACCGCTCCATCTCTATGCGAATCTCCGGGCGCCAATCCTGGGAGGTGGGGGTTTCCGGCACGGCCGGACGGGGCGTGCGGTACAGATAGAAGTTGTTCTCATCGAAACCGACGCGAACGGAGAAGCGGAGGGGCGACATCTGTCCCCACTCGCCCCGAACCGGAAGCACCCATGCGCGCATCCGTCGGTACCGGAGGAAGTTGCGGGTCGTCTCGGCGAAGCGGCGAAACACCTCGATCCGCTCACCGGGCGGGATGTCGGAGAACGTGACGCGCAGCGACTGCTCGTTGAACTGTGTGGCGGTAAGGGCGATCTCGTCCGTTCGATCCGCCTGTTGCTCCACTACGCCCGGTGGCGAGACGTAGCTGGCTTCCCGCGTTGATATCGAGCCGACCGTGACGGTCCCGGCCGAGCCCGGGACGGAGCCGGCAAGGCCGCCCGCGCTCCCCGTGCCCGCCCGTTTCAGCCACGGCGATCCCGTGAAGTCCATCCGGCTGAGGAGCACCCGTGCAGGTGCGTCGGCCGTGAGCGTGATCCGTATGTGTCGGATGCTCTGCAGCCCCTGATCCGTGAGGCCCTCTCTGAGGTCCGGATCGCGGAGCGGGATCTTGTACAGGCTGAAGCGGAACTCGCCCCCGGTGGCACGGTTGAGGTAGCGGGAAGGCAGATTCAGCGGGACGATGTAGCGAAAGAATCGCTCATCCGTGTTGAGGAAGTTGTCCCGGTTTAGGTCTTCCGTGTCCTCGAACCCATTGTTGTCGGTGCAGTTCGCCCGCTCATCCCCGAGAGGGAAGGCTGTCGTGTTGGGCTGGGAGCGGCACCCCTGGCCCCACAGCCCCGTGTCATCCCGGATGCCCCACACGCCGACGGCCGGGTCGGCCTCCTGATCGAGCAACCCCCGGCCGGACACCAAGCCGAGCGAGTCCCGCACAAATGCATCCTCGGAAACGACGCCCACATCGATGATCAGCGCCAGTTCCGGCGACTCGTTCCCGAGCGTGCTGGCGTAGAACTCAAGAAACTCCGAGGTCGTCAGGTCGAGCCCGGTCTGGGAGAGAACGTGCGTGATGGCCGCCCACCCCTTGCCGCCCCCCGGCGGCGCATCCGCCAGGCTGATCCACAGCACGGTCTCCTGCGCAGTCGGGTTCAGGACCCGCAGAGCCGGATCGACCTGTAGGGTGAGGAGCGGGCCCCGAACCAGGGTTTGATCCAGCCACTGCGACTGCCATGTCGCCTGCAGCTGGTTCGTCCCGTCGGGAGGATCCGGGAGAAAGTTCTGAAGGCCGTCCTCCTCGGGACGGGAGAGGAGCGAGCCGTGCCGCCACGCCCGGGTCACCAGCGGGACCGCCAATCCGGTGGCGCCCTCGAAGTCGTCCACGAAGGTGGTGCCGAAGCGATTCGTGGTGGGCACCGAGCCTGCCAGCTCGCCGTCCAGCTGTATCCAGCTCGCGCGGTCGGTGCTGACCCCGGGCAGGGCGTTCATGGCGCGGGTGAGGAACGGGGCGTTCAGATTCACGTCGGCCGTGACGCCTCCGAGCTTCATGCCGCCGGGCTCGAGCCCCAGCTCGGGACGCGTGAGCACCGTGCTCTCGCTCTGGGACAGTCCGACGAAACCCAACCGGCCCCACTCGCCGAGACGATAGGTCCCGGTGAGGCCGATGATCGATTTCCGTGCCACCTCGAAGAGGGGCTTCTGCTCGAACCGCACCGACAGCGCCGGCTTCGCCACCCCGCTGAAAAGCTCGTCGGAACGAATCAGGGTCAGCCGCCCGATTTCGTAGTCGATCGTGTAGTCCTCTCCGCGGACGAGGTCTCGACCGTTCAGGGTGACGCGCTCGCTGCCGTCACGTATGCCGATGGCACCGAGCGAGAAGGAGCTGGCTCGACCCGTGCTGCGCGACCGGTAGCGGAAGTTGAGTCGATACAGGGAACTGCTGTTCCGCGTCTGGTCGATCGGATCCTCGTAGATGGTGCGGTTGCGGTCGCCTTCGGTGAGCGGGAACGGTTGCCCCTGCAGCGAGGGGACGCGCGACGCACGAAGCACAGGAGGATCCTGGAACGGCTCCAGGGCGGGGAAGACAAGGTAGCTCCCTGCGATCACCGTGTTGCCGCTGAAATCGCCGGCGTTGCGCGGTCGCCAGATGCGGCCTTCGTCCAGACGGTCGTCCCGCGGCTGATCATCGAGCCCGAAGATCTCGAGGAAGGTGAAGTCGATCCCCTCGAACGAGCGTATGATCGGCCCGGACTCGATCGCGCCCTGCGAGATGGTCAGCTGGACGCTGCCGGGCTCCACATCCTCCGAGCCCGAGATGCGGTAGATGTGGTGCATCTCCCGCTCCCAGGTGAGCCCGCCCGGGCGATGCGTCTCCGGGTCGTTGAGGAGGACGAGACGCGGCAGCTCCCCCTGGCCGGTGTTGGAGAGCTGACGGAACTTCTCCTCGGCATCGAAGTCGCCGATCGACCCACCCGTCACCGAGATGTACGCGGCCGCGAGCGCCTCGTCGCGGAGTATGCGGGAGCGCACCACCACCCACAGGCCGCTGCGGTGCACGATGAAGTCCTCCCCCTCGACCAGCGGCCGGAAGAAGCCTCGGAACTCCGTGCTGTCGGGGAGGGTCGGATCCGCCCCCGGCGGCCGCACGGCGACGGCACGGGCCTGGATCACGCCCGATTCGGTGTTCTGCACCTGCGTCCCGATCGACGATTCGCGGCGGTACAGCTTGACGCTGGAGAAGGGGCGCAGGCTGTCCGGGACCTCGGTTCCCTGGAGGTTGAGCACGTCGATCAGCGGATAGCCGGCGATGCGCCGCGGATCGACTGTGAAGTAGAACTGCCCGCCCTGGTATCCCGCGTCGTCCAGGACAACCTCAAGGTCCTGCAGGACCCCCTGCTCGCCACCGCTCACGTCCAGGGTGATCTCGCGGTCCTGAATGTTCCCTCCCTGCTCGGCGACCACGGCCTGCAGCTCGAGAGCCCCGAGCCGTAGCTCGCCGCGGACACCGAAGTTGCCCGCCGGAATTCCGCGGGAGATGAATCGGGACCGCGGCAGAGGCATGGTGACCTCGCCCAGCTCGATCTTTCGCACGATCTCGTCCGGCCGCCCGAGGTAGAACACGCTGATGTTGTTGACGGCGTTGAACTCACGGGTTTGATCGAAGTCGACGTCCACGTGGACGCGCTCCGAGATCGTGCCCCGGGCTACGGCCTGCAGCTGGAACTCGGGAGAGATGTCCGGGACGGCCCCCGCGTTGCAGTTCACCCCGAAACCCACGACACAGGGCGAGAAGGTCTCCCACCGCGCCCTCAGCTGACCGGACCCTCCCACCTGTAGGTCGAGGTCCGCGTAGCGGCTCAGGGCATCGGGCAGGATCTGCGGCGCTCGGGCGGCATCCCGGCGGGCCCCGACCAGTTCACCTGTCGTGTCGGGCCCGACCGGGCCCATACGTCGCAGGGGCGTGCCGGACAGCTTGTCGAGGAAGAGGCTGGCGAGCCACAGCGTATCCCGGTGGGCCGCCAACAGCGTGTCCCGCCGCGCGAGGGCCCGCTCAAGCCATTCCGTGGCGCCGAGCGGGGAAGCGGGCGAGAGGGGCCCGGGCCGCGGCTCGGGCGTGCCGAGATCGTGAGGCCAGACGAGGGGAACCCGACCCAGTCCAAGGCGGAGTCCCGTGGGGACCGTGTCGGGAGGGGGTGAGGGCGTGTCCACCGCGGCCGCCTCGGCGTCTCGTGCGGGCGCCTCCAGCGCCGGCGTTCGCCCCTTCGCCACGTCTTCAGACGCGACGCTGTCGGCCACCGGAGCCGGATCCTGTGCCTGCACGGCGGTCGCGGCTGGGAGGAAGACGGAGAGGAACGCCACCGCCGCCTGGAACGGAAATCGGAGCCGGATCGACCGGTCGACGCGGAGGGGGGAGGACGGGCCGCGGCCGCGCTGCGACGCAGCGAGACGAGTCAGCCTAGCGGCCCTCGACGTCGCCGGGCCGCCCCGATCTCCCCGCCGAACGATACCCTCGCACGTGGTCCAGCTGATGAGCGAATCGAAACGGGCTTCCCCCCTGGATGAACCGAGCCAATATATGGAACGTTCGGTCACCTACAAAGGTGACGCACGAGGGGCTGGACGGGCGCCGGCCGCCGAGCGAGGGCCCAGCCCCATGCGGCCCGAACACCGAGCTTCACGCCGCCGTCACGCGGCCACCCACGGATGAATCGCCAGTGGAGAGACCAGAGCTGCTGCTGGTCCGGCACGGGGAGACGGATTCTAACCTCGAGGCCCGGTACGCCGGCTGGAACGACGACCGCCTCAATGCCCGCGGAAGGGAGCAGACGTTCTCCCTCGCGGCGCGTCTGCGGCCGTTCCGGGTTCGCCGGGTGTACACCAGCCCCGTCCGCCGCGCCGTGGAGACGGCCGAGTTCCTCTCCGCGGAGATCGGAGCCGACGTTCGCACCGTTCACGACCTGCGCGAGATCGAGGTCGGCCCGTGGAAGGATCTCACGGAGGGAGAGGTGAAGGCGCGCTGGCCGGCGGAGTACGCGGAGTGGAAGGCGGCGGCGCACCGGTTCTCCCTGGAGGGGAGGGAGTCCCTGCTGGACGTGCAGCGGAGGGCATTGGATGCGGTGGACCGAATCGCGCACGCCGAGCTCTCCGAGCCTGAACGACCTGTCGTCGTCGTCACGCATCTGGCCCTCATCCGTGTGCTGTGGCTCGCCGCGCTCTCGGAGCCGCTCTCCAGATACCAGGAGATCGAGGTGAAGAACGGTGACTTGCGAGCGATCCGCTGGCTGGGCCGGGGTCGTGTAGCGATCGCCGGCCTGGCGCCGCCCGGTCCCGCGTGAGCCCGGCGCGCCGATGCCGAGGGAGAGGAGACCCCCGATGACCGGACCCGGTTCGGCGGGGGGGCGGCGGCTCGCCGCCCTCTGCCTCGTGTGGCTCGCGCTCCCGTGCGCCGCCTGCGGCCGGAGTGGGAGGGGCGGCCGGCGAGCGGACCTCGTACTCCGCGGCGGGCCGGTCTTTCTCGCGGACTCGGCCGGGACCGTAGCACGAGCAATCGCCCTCCGGGACAACACCGTGCTGGCCGCGGGCTCTCTCTCGGAGATCGAGGCCACCATCGGCCCCGGAACCCGCGTGGTGGAGCTGAACGGACGGCTCGTGACCCCCGGAATGAACGACGCTCACTCGCACATCGGCTCCGGGGGGCTCAGCCTGCTCAACCTGCGACTGCAAGGCACATCGTCCCTCGCCGAGATCGAAGCGCGGGTCGCTGAGGCGGTCTCGGCGGCTGCCCCGGGCGAGTGGATCGAGGGACGCGGCTGGGACCACACACGGCTCGCGCCCGAGGAGCTGGGCCCGGGAGGGTGGCCGACGAAGGAGGCGCTCGATCGCGCGGCTCCGGACAACCCGGTCTACCTCAGACGGGTCGACGGGCACACGGCGTGGGTCAACAGCGCCGCCCTGCGGCTGGCCGGGATCGGGCCTGACACGCCCGACCCGCCCGGCGGAGAGATCATCCTGGATCCGGCGACCGGCGCACCGACCGGGATCCTCAAGGAGACGGCAGAGGAGCTCGTGGCAAGGGTGATCCCGGAGCCGTCGGACGCCACGGTTCGGCGAGCGATCCGAGCCGTGCTGGACCTCGCGCGCCGCACGGGTGTGACGAGCGTACAGACGAGCGCTACGCGGCGCGAGATCCGGATGTACCGCGAGCTGCTCGGGAAAGGCGAGCTCACCGCCCGAGTGTACGCCTGGCTGCCGCTCACCGCCGAGAACATCGCCGCGTACCGGAGGGACGGGATCACCGCCGGGTTCGGCGACGCCTGGCTCCGTGTGGGCATGCTGAAGGGCTACTCGGACGGGACGCTCGGCTCGCGAACGGCATGGATGCTCGAGCCCTACACGGACGACCCCTCGACGCGGGGCATCGTCACGGTACCTCTCTCGGAGCTCGAGGGGTTGATCCGAGAAGCGGATGAGGCTGGGCTCCAGGTCACCGTGCACGCCATCGGCGACGCGGCGAACCGCGCCGTGCTCGATGCCTTCGCTTCGCTGGTCGCAGCGGGAGCGGAGCGGACGCGACGGCACAGGATCGAGCACGCTCAGATCCTCGACCGGGCGGACATCCCTCGCTTCGCCCGCCTGGGCGTGATCGCCTCCATGCAGCCCACGCATGCCACGAGCGACATGCGGTGGGCAGAGACCCTCATCGGGCGGGAGCGGGCCGAGGAGGGTGCCTACGCCTGGCGATCGCTGCTCGACGCAGGAGCGGCGATCGCCTTCGGGACCGACTTCGCCGTCGAGCCGCTTGCGCCCATCGAAGGGATATACTCGGCCGTCACCCGGCAGTCCCGCGAGGAGCCGGGGACGCCGGCCGGGGGATGGATCCCGGCACAGCGCCTCTCCGTGGCGGAGGCGATCCGGCTCTACACGGCGGGCTCGGCGTACGCGGAGTTCGAGGAGGAGCGCAAGGGAACTCTCGAGCCGGGGATGCTCGCCGATCTCGTGGTGTGGGACCGAGACCTCATGTCGGTCTCCCCGGAGGAGCTACTCGAAGCCTCTCCCGACCTCACCATCGTGGACGGGCAGCTCGTGTACGAGACGGACTAGCCGCGGGGGGCACGCCGCCTCGAAGCGCAGGGGGTCGGAATCGGACGGGACGGGTTCGGGGCGGGGCGTTCCGTCGGCCAGGACGGATCAGAACACGAAGGTCATCTCCGCCCACGCGGCCACCGGACGTCCGTAGCGGTATGCGGGCTTGTACTCCATCCTGAGTACTTTCTCGACCAACCGGTCGTTGAACTTCCTGTTCGGAGTAATCGGACGGAGCTCCACCTCCCCGGTAGGCCGGCCCCACCGGTCGACCAGGACGCGCACCATCACCTGCATCCCCTTCACTTCCTTCGGGGCGTTCCACTCCGGGATGATCACGCGAGGCTCGGGAGCGGTGACCCGGAACTTCCCGGCCACGTCCTCTCCGCCGTCGCCGAGTCCCTGTTGGCCGAACAGACCGGGACCGGGCGCGGACGAGAGCGAGCCGAACCTCGCCGCGGCGGAGAGGGGGCGATCCTGGGGAATCCGAGTCTCCACCTCCGGCACCTCGAGCGACGGCGTCGTGGCCGGCGGCGGAGGGATCTCTATCTGACGGAGCGGCGCGTAGCGGATCACTTCCATGATCCCGCCCCCGGGGGCGGCCACGGCATCCCCTGCGCGCGGTCCGGCGGCCACCGTGAACGGGAACGGCCAGAGGTCGCCTCGCCACAGCGCCAGGACCGCCGCGTGGAGCCCAACGGAGGCGAGCATGCCCACCACCAGGGTTCGGCGGTAACGGCCAGAGCTGCGGTCCGAGGACGCGTTGAACGAGCCTCTCAAGCCGGTTTTCCCCCTCGGGTCTCTGTGGTGTCCCTCGACGGGCGCGACGCCGTCTCCCCGCCCCTTCCTTCGAATGCGTAGTTGTATCTCCGGCGAGGGGCGTAGGTTCCCGGAGCTCCGTGCCGCTTGCCGGGGCCGTGTGAGCGCCGACAGATTGCCCCCGCCCCGCCGGGCGGGCGACCATCCGGTCAGCCACGCGGAGCCAGCGCACGACTCATGAAGGCCATCCTGAAGACGAGGCCTGCCCGGGGTCTCGAGCTGGGCGAGGTCCCGGAGCCCGAGATCCAGCCCAACGAGGTACTCGTTCGCGTTCGCAGAGCGGGCATCTGTGGGACGGACCTGCACATCTACAACTGGGACCGGTGGTCGCAGGAGCGCATCCGTCCACCTGTCGTGCTGGGCCACGAGTTCATGGGAGAGGTGGCGGAACTCGGGCGCCTGGTCGAGAACGTCCGGGTCGGGCAGCGCGTCTCGGCGGAAGGCCACATCGTCTGCGGGCACTGCGAGCTGTGCCGTACAGGCAACGCCCACGTGTGTCGCGCGACTTCCATCATCGGCATCGATCGCGACGGCGCCTTCGCCGAGTACGTCGCCCTCCCGGCCACCAACCTCATCCCTATCCCCGACTCGATCTGTGACGACCATGCAGCGGTGTTCGATCCTCTCGGCAACGCCTTCCACACCGTGCTGCACACGGACGTCGCTGGGAAGGTCGTTGCGATCATCGGTTGCGGGCCGATCGGGCTGTTCGGGGTGGGCATCGCCCGGGCGGCCGGCGCGGCCACGGTGATGGCCATCGAGCCGGCACGTGACCGACTGGAGATCGCGCGTCGGATGGGTGCCGACGTGCTGCTGAGCCCGGAGGAGGAAGGGTACGAGGACGTCCTCCGCGAGCGTACACGCGGCTACGGAGCCGATGTGGTTTGTGAGATGAGCGGTCACTCCGACGGGATCCGAGCGGCCTTTCGCATCTGCCGGAACGCCGGACATGTGCAGCTCCTCGGCCTGCCGAGGGATCAGGTCCCGATCGACCTGGCGAAGGATGTGATCTTCAAAGGATTGCACGTATACGGCGTTATCGGTCGGCGCATGTACGATACGTGGATCCAGATGCGGAACTTCCTTTCCGCGGGACTTCTCGACATCGAGCCGGTGATCACCCATCGACTGCCGCTCGCGAGGTTCGAGGACGGGATCCAGGCGATGGCGGATGGCGAGGCGGCGAAGGTGGTGCTGGCACTCGCGTGAAGCCCTCGCGGGCGCTGGTGTCCACGCCACCCAGGCGCGCATGAAGTCTCCACGGTGGCCCGGCTCCGCTCTCGGCATTCGTACCAGGCCACCTCGCGCGACGCGCGATGGGGGGCTTCCGCGATCGCGCCGCGTCAGCCTCGCCCTGGCGGGGCTCGCGCTCCTCCCGACCGCGTGCTGGCGGATCGGAGAGCCGACCGAGAGCAGCGCGCGCGTGACGTGGGCGGCGTACCCGGAGACCGTCCTCGTCGGCGAGGTCTTCTCCTTCGAGTTCGCGGGGCCGGTCAATGCGAACACGTGCGGGCGCCTCGACACGGCCGTGGTGGAGATCCGAAACTCGGTGATCGAGCTCTCGGGGAGGCGGAGCGTGTATGACGCGCTGTGCTCGAAGGAGCGGGTCAGTTTTTACGAGGCACGCTCGCTCCGCATCGAACGCCCGGGCCGGTATTCGGTGCGGACCCGAGAGGGCCTGCGCCTCGGTGAGCTCGTGGCGCTCGAGTCCGGCGTCTTCTCCGGCATGTCGGCGGTCGGGGAGGGGACGATCGGTGAGGCCGGTGGCTGTCGACTCTTCGGGCCGGGCTGGCTCGGCAACCAGCGTCCCTTCGCGCTGCGGGGCGTGCCGGGGGAGGTGGCCGCGGCATCCGGGACGGATCGAGTTGTCCGGGTGGAAGGACGGCTCGCCGGCTTCACCCTGTGCGGCTCCTTCGGCTCGCGGCCGCTCATCCGGGTCGACACGGCGTGGGTAACGGACCGCTCGGTCGCGGACTACTACTGAGCGCGAAGCCGCGGCGGCGGCGGAGCGCGCGGCCGCCGAAACCAGGCGAGAGTTCGCGGCCCGAGGGAGCGGACATGGTACTGTACGCGGAGAGCGACGTGATGGAGGGCAACGTGAACGCTGGACTGAATCGACGACTCGCCGCCGAGCTCGAGGAGATGCACAAACAGGGTGTCTTCAAGGTGCTTCAGCACATCACGGGCCCGCAGGGCGCGGTCGTGGAGCTCGAGGGATACGGCGAGGTGGTGAACCTGTGCTCCAACAACTACCTCGGCCTGTGCGACGAGCCGGCGGTGGCTGCCGCTGTGAAGGAAGGGACGGATCGTTACGGGGCCGGCACCTCCTCGGTCCGGTTCATCTGCGGCACCTTCGACATCCACCGCGAGCTCGAGGAGCGGATCGCCGACTTCATGGGGACCGAGGCCGCCCTCACCTACACCTCGTGCTGGAACGCCAACGAGGGATTGTTCGCACCCCTCCTGGGAGAGGAGGACGCGCTCATCAGCGACGAGCTGAACCACGCCTCGATCATCGACGGCATCCGGCTGTGCAAGGCGCGCCGGAAGATTTTCAGGCACAGGGACATGAACGCCCTCGAGGACGCGCTGAAGGAGACGGCGGACGCCCGGCACCGGCTGGTCATCACGGACGGCGTGTTCAGCATGGAGGGGGAGATCGCGCCGCTCCCGGAGATTCGAGAGCTGTGCGACCGGTACGATGCCATCATGGCGATCGACGACTCCCATGCGACCGGAGTCCTCGGGGACACGGGGCGCGGGACCCCGGAGCACTACGGGATGCACGGCGAAGTGGACATCGTGACCTCGACCCTCGGGAAAGCGCTCGGTGGCATGGCCGGCGGCTTCGTGGCGAGCAGCCGGCCGGTGGTGGAGTACCTGGTGCAGCGCTCCCGCACCCAGCTGTTCACCAACGCCGTACCCCCGCACTCCGCGTGCGGCGCCCTGGCGGCGATCGGCCACCTCGAGGAGCACCCGGAGCTGGTGACGCGGCTCCGGGACAACACGTCCTACTTCCGCCAGGAGCTGATGGGGCTCGGCTTCCGCCCGATCGAGGGGGAGACGCCGATCGTCCCGGTCATCATCGGCGACACGTCGGATGCGATCGCCATGAGCACCCAGCTCCTCGACGAGGGAGCGTTCGTCATCGGCTTCGGCTACCCCGTGGTCCCGCACGGGGTGGCCCGTGTCCGGTGTCAGATCTCGGCAGCCCACCGGCGGGAGCACCTGGACCGGGCGCTGGGAGCCCTGGAGAAGGTCGGACGCCGGCTGGGCGTGATCTGATGCGGGCGGCCGGGTAGACGGGCCACTCTCGCCGGCGTCCCTCGCAGATCATGGAGGGGGAGGGGGGGAGCCCGATCGACCCGGCGCGGTATGCCGCCGGTTCGCCAGGGCGGGGGCGGGCGGATCCCGAAGACGGACGCGCGGTAACCGCCGGAGGAGCCCGTCGGAGGCGGAGTTGCGGGGCGGCGGCGTCTGTCCTCCGGCCGATCAGGCCCGTATTGTGCGGCTTGAAAACTCGCTTCCACAGGAGGTTCCGAAGATGGCTACGACACCGGCCCCGGCCGCGGTCAAGCGTCCCACGATCCACGACCTCGGCCTGTCGCCGGGCAAGAAGGCCCGGCTCTACGACATGCTCTTCAGGCACGGGCTGAAGAACGGCACGGCGCTCTTTCTGCCAATCGACCAGGGGCTCGAGCACGGACCGGTCGACTTCCTCCCCAACCCCGCCTCCGCCGACCCGGAGTACCAGTTCGAGTTGGGGATCCGCGGCGAGTTCAACGGGATCGCCTGCCAGATCGGGTTTGCCGAGAAGTACTTCCCGAAATTCGCGGGCCAGATCCCGCTCATCCTGAAGGTGAACGGGAAGACGAACGTCCCCTCGGACGAGGAGGCGCACTCGCCCCTCAACGCGACGGTCGAGGATGGCGTGCGGCTCGGGGCGAGCGCGATCGGGTACACGCTCTACGTGGGCTCGCCCGCCCAGTCGCTGCATCACGCGGAGCTGAACCGCGTGCGAAACGACTGCATACGCTACGGGCTCCCGCTGATCGTGTGGTCCTATCCGCGCGGCGCGGCGGTGGAGAAGAAGGGCGGCCGCGACTCGCTGTATGCGGTGGACTACGCGGCGCGCGTGGCGATGGAGATGGGAGCGGACGTGGTGAAGCTCAATGTCCCCAAGCATAGCGACAAGGACGCCGACCAGCCGAAGGCGTACCGGGAGATGGAGTGGGACTACCTCGAGGGGGCGGAGCGGGTGGTGAGGTCGGCGCAGAACACGATGGTTCTCTTTTCGGGCGGCAGCAAGATCAGCGACGAGGACCTGCTCGACAAGGCGAAGCTGGCCATGGAGGCCGGGGCGACGGGCCTCATCTTCGGGCGGAACATGTGGCAGCGCCCGATGGAGGACGCGCTGGCGATCACCGGTCGGGTGCGTGAGATCCTCGCCCGCTACGGGGCGTGAGGGACGAAGGGATCGTCCTCGCCCCTTCCCTCCTCTCGGCCGACTTCGCGCGGCTCGCGGAGGAGGTCCGGGAAGCGGAGGAGGCTGGCGCCGAGTGGCTCCACTTCGACGTGATGGACGGGCACTTCGTGCCGAACATCTCGATCGGCATCCCCGTCCTGGAGGCCCTGCGCAAGGTGACGGACTCCTTCCTCGACGTGCACCTCATGATCGACAACCCGGCCGTCATGCTGGAGCCGTTCGCGCGGGCGGGGGCCGACCTCATCACGATCCACCAGGAGGCGTCCACGCACCTCCACCGCGACGTGCACGAGATCCGGCGGCTCGGCGCGCGGGTCGGGGTGGCGATCAACCCGGCCACCCCGGTGGCGACGCTGCACGAGACCCTCCCCTTCGTCGACCTGGTTCTGGTGATGACGGTCAATCCGGGCTTCGCCGGACAGTCCTTCATCCATGCGGCGCTCCGCAAGGTGGATCGGGTGCGGACCATGGCCGCGGAGCTCGGGCTCTCCGCCCTCAAGGTCGAGGTCGACGGTGGGGTCGATGCCGAGACGGCGCCGGTGGCCGTGCGCTCGGGCGCCAACGTGCTGGTGGCCGGCTCCTCCGTGTTCCGGGGTCCCGGCACGATCGCCGAGAACTACAAGGCGATCCGACGATCGATCATGGCTGAGGTGTGAGGGACCTGCGACGCGGCACCGCGGGCGGGCGGGCGCGCACGACCCGGGGATGACGACGTATTGAGCTACTTCATCCCCGCCGAGGACCGGGTTCGCTTCTCGGACGAGCGGTACACGAAGATCGATGTGGCGGCGGGCGAGTACCTCTTCGTCGGCCTGAACTGCTTCCAGCCCGGGCAGGTTCAGGACCTGCACGACCACCCGGGGCGCGACAAGTGCTACATCGTGCTGGACGGACAGGGCGCCTTCACCGTCGGCGACGAGACGCGCGAGGTGGGACGGGGATGGGTGATCTTCGCGCCGGCCGGCGTTCCGCACGGCATCGTGAACGGTCGGAAGGAGCGCCTCATCGTCCTCACGGCGATCGCTCCGGCGCCGTGAGGGCGGACATCACCCCGGCCGACGCGAGGCACATCCGGGAGCCGGAGGCGGGCGGGCGCATCGTATCCCTCCTGGCGAGCGCGACCGAGATCGTGTGCGACCTCGGGCTTGAAGACCGGCTGGTGGGAATCTCGCACGAGTGCGACCACCCCGCCCGCATCCTGGACCGCCCCCGGCTCAGCCGGCCGCGTTTCGACCCGGCCCGGCTCACCAGCGGCGAGCTCGACCGCGCCGTGCGGGATGCGATGGCCGAGCACCGGAGCGTGTACGAGATCGACGCGGATGCGCTGGCCCGACTGGCGCCCGACCTCATCCTCACCCAGGCGGCGTGCGAGGTGTGCGCCGTGCCGACCGCCGGGGTGCGGGAGATCGTGCGAGACGCCGGGCTCGCGACCCGCATCCTCTCGTTGGACGCGCACACGCTCGAGGAGATCGTGGAATCGATCGAGGCCATCGGGACGGCGGCGGGCGCGGGCCGGCGGGCGGCCGAGCTGCGGGCCGCCTGGGAGGCACGCCTGGAGGCCGTGGCGCGCGTCGTCGGCGAGGCTCCGCGGCCCCGTGTCCTGTCGATCGAGTGGCTCGATCCGCCGTTCACGCCCGGACACTGGGTGCCGCAGATGATCGAGCTCGCGGCCGGCGTGTGCCTGGCCGGAGAGGCCGGTGCTCCATCGCGCGAGGCGAGGTGGGGCGATCTCGCCGAGCTCGACCCCGACGTGCTCATCGTCATGCCGTGTGGATACGGCCTCGAGGCCTCGCGACGGGATGCGGATCGGTTCGGGCGGGAGTTACTCGGGATCGCGCCGCGCGCCATCGAGGACGGACGCGCGTTCGTCGTCGATGGCTCCTCCTACTTCAACCGCTCCGGGCCGCGCGTCGTCACCGGCGTGGAGATCCTGGCCGGCCTCCTTCACCCGGCCCTCGCGCCCCCTCCCCCTCCCGGCACCGCCGAGCCGTGGTCGCCGGCGGAGCGGCGTGAGGCGACCACAGCCACGTAGGCGCGGTCTTCGGCCGGTTTCCTCGTTAGTCGAAGGAGACCTGCCGCACCTCGGAGACGCTGGGCAGGGAGCGGAGCTCGGCCAGAAGGCCGGGACCGAGCGGATCGTCTACGGTGATCATGGCCAGCGCTTCGCCTCCGACCTCCTGGCGGCTCTGATGGTACTCGGCGATGTTTATCCCGGCCGCTCCGAGGCGCGTGCCCACCTCCCCGATCACGCCGGGCACGTCACGATTCCGGAGGATGACCAGCGTGCCGCTCGGGACCGTGCTGATGCGGTACCTCCCGATGCGCACCAGCCGGGCATGTCCTTCGCCGAGGAACGCGCCGCCCGCCACCAGATCGTTCCCATCTCTCACCGACAGCTCCACGTAGTGCAGGTAGGCCGCGGAATCTCCGGTCCGCACGCGGCCGACCCGGATTCCCCGCTCCGCCGCCAGCACGAGAGAGTTGACCAGGTTGAGAGGCCGGTCGACCGTGCGCCGCAGGTACCCCTCCATCGCTCCGGCCGCCAGGGCGCGGAGCACATCCTCGAACGGCCCTGCGTATCGGAGATCCACCCGCTCGCAACGTCCCCCGGTGAGCTCGTAGGCGAGGACGCCGAGCCGGCGGGCGAGCTCCAGCAGCGGTTCGAACTCTGCGCGCAGATCCGGATCCACGCGTGGGGCGTTGACGGCGGCCCGAAGGTCGCCGGCCAGGAGCGCATCGCGGACGGCGGCCGCGATCTCCATCGCCACCTCCCGCTGCGCTTCCGCCGTGGCCGCGCCGAGGTGGGGAGTGATCACCAGGCGGGGTGCGGACCGCAGCGGGTGATCCGCCGGGAGTGGCTCGACCTCGAACACATCCAGGGCGGCACCGCCAAGCTGTCCCTCTCGGAGCGCCGCGGCGAGCGCATCCTCGTCCACGATTCCTCCCCGCGCCGCGTTGACGAGGACCGCCTCGGGCTTCATGAGCCGGAACTCGGCCTCGCCGACCATCCCCCGGCTGCTCTCGGTGAGCGGCGCGTGGATCGACACGAAGTCCGCGCGGGCAAGGAGCTCCTCGAGCTCCACAGACTCGGCCGAGAGGTCGCGGGCTCGCTCCGTCGTGAGGTAGGGATCGGTCACCAGCACGTGCATGCCGAACGCCCGGCCACGTCGCACCACCTCCGACCCGATCCTACCCGCGCCGATCACTCCGAGCACCTTGCCCCGGAGCTGAGAGCCATGCAGCTCGGTGCGGGGCCAGGAGCCTGCCCGCACCGCGCGGTCCGCCTCCACGATCCGCCGCGCCACCGCCAGCATGAGACCGAAGGTCAGCTCGGCGGTGGAGACCGTGTTGCCCCCTGGCGCATTCAGCACGGCGATGCCGCGCCGGGTCGCCGCCTCCACGTCGATGTTGTCCACCCCGACGCCGGCCCGACCGATCACCTCGAGGGTATCGGCGCGCGCGAGGAGATCCTCATCGACCTGGGTCGCGCTTCGCACGATGAGGGCCGCCGCCCCGGCCAGGGCGTCCCGCACCTCCTCCCGAGAGCGTCCCGACCGGTCATCGACCTCGAGGCCGTCCGCTCCGGCCAGGATCTGTACTCCCTCGGGGGAGAGGGCATCGGCGATCACGAGCCTCTTTCGCTCCCCGGCGCGAAGCCGTCCTCGTGCTCCCGGTAGCCGCGTCTCCACCACCTCAGTGGGCATACGCTCCCTCCAACACCTGTGTGAGAGCGGCCAGCAGCGCCTCGAGCTCCTCCGGCGTGTGGTCGCCCATGTGCCCGATGCGGATCGTCTCGTCCTTCAGCCTCCCGTACCCGGCCGCGATGGTGAAGCCGCGCGCTCGGACCTCCCGCACGACCGCTCGGCCGCTCACCGTCTCGGGCAAGCAGATCGTCGTCACCGTCGGCGAGCGGTAGCCGACCGGAGGCAGGACTCGATACGGGAGGCCGGTCCGTCGGCCCATCTCCTCGACCCACGCGTGCGTCCGTTCCGCCATCGCGCGGTGCCGATCCCAGCGCGCCTCCAGCCCCTCTCCTTCGATCCGGTCCAGCTGATGGCGGAGGGCGAAGAGCAGGGAGACGGCCGGCGTATTGGTCGGCTGGTGCTCGCTTGCCCGCCGCTCGAACTCCAGGAGATCGAAGTAGTAGCCGCGCGCCGGCACCTCCTCGGCCCGTTGCAAGGCACGCTCCGACGCGGCCGCCAGCGCCAGACCCGGCGGGAGGGCGAGCGCCTTCTGCGACCCCGTGAGGAGGAAGCCGAGCCCCCACCCGTCGAACTCCAGCGGCGCCCCGCCCACCGAGGAGACCCCATCGACCGCGAGGAGGAGGTCGTCGTACCGACGTACGACTCCGGCGATCTCCCGAACCGGATTGAGCACGCCGGTGGAGGTCTCCGAGTGAACGACCGTCACCAGGTCGTATCGGGCGGGCTCGCGGCTCAGCGTCTCGTGCAACGCATCCGGGAGGTTGGGATCGCCCCACTCGACGCGAAGGGCATCGGCGGGGCGGCCGCACGCACGCGCGATCTCGAAGAACCGCTCTCCGAACGCCCCGCACACCAGACACAGGACCCGACGCCGGGTGAGGTTGGTGATCGCGGCCTCCATGAGGCCGGAGGCGGATGAGGTGGAGATGTACACGGGCCGCTCGGTGCGGAAGAGGGAGCGGAGGGCCGGATCTATGCCGCCCAGCAGCTCCTGCATCTCCGGGCCCCGGTGACCGATGATCGGCCGCCGCATCGCCTCGAGCACCTCCGGCCGAACCTCGGTCGGGCCGGGGAGGAAGAAGCGGCCGAACGCCGTCGGCCCTGTCTCGTCCGCGGCGGCGCGGTCCTCCTCCCTTGTGGCGCCTGCGGAGCCGGTGGGACTCACGCGATCGTCTCCTGCGAGCGTTCGGTGCAGCGGGAAGATCCGTCCTTCGACCCGACACGGCAACCGGGCGGCGCGAGGCGCGTCGAGGCGCGTCGCCCGCGCGTCCCCGCCCCGCCGCGGGCAGGACTCCCCGGTGCGTGAGCCTCCTTGCCGCAGCTGCGCCGCGCGGCCCGCAGCCACACGCGCACCCGGGCCGACCGACCCGCATGAGGATCCGCCCGCACCCTTCGGATGGCGCGGGAGATCTCCTGCGGATCCGCTCTCGCCAGCTCGCATACGGAGCGGATCCCCGCGCGCCGCAGGGCCGACGCGTTGAGCGCTCCGATCCCTCGGAGGGCGGCCAGCCGGGCTTCCTCCAGCATCTCCCCCACCGCGCCCGCCTCCAGACCGACACGGTCCACCAGTCCGGCGGAGTCCGCCTCGGCCAGTTGCTCGAGCCTCCGGATCCCGGCAGCCTTCAGCGCCTTGCCTGCCGCGGCATCCACACCCGACACCGCTTCGAGCGGAGCGCGCACGGAGTCCACCGTCCAGCGATCGATGCCCGCCAGCACGAGCAGGCTGGCGGCCGCGGCTGCGGTCGTGGCAGCGAGCGAACGGTGGGCCGGAGAAGCGAGTCGCCGCCTGCCCGAAGGGGACGCCCGCCGGCGAACCGGACGCGGGAGCGCCCCTTCAAGCGGCTCGGTCGGTCGGTGCCAGCCGGGCTGCGCCACTCCAAGGCGCACCAGCGACTGGTAGAAGACGAAGCAGTCGAGGGCGAAGACCGGGAACCCCAGGAATCCGGGAAGCGGCATCTCGAACAGCTTCCAATCCTCGAGCCCCGGGACCGTGTAAATCCACCGCGACCCGGCCAGCGAGTTGAAGAGCTCCCACACGAGGCCGACCGCAGCGCCGGCCGCCAGCAGACGCACCGGACGCGTGTAGCTCCCCCGGGCGAGATCGCCGAGCAGGGAACGCTCCGGAGCCCACCGGTGGTTGAACGGCTCGAGGAGGAGCGTCATCGACCCCCACAGAAGGGGGAAGAAGGCGTCGGGCTTCCACCCGGCCAGCAGAACGAAGAGGCATCCGAGCGCGAAGAGGAGGCGGCGATGGACCGGCCGCACCTCGAAACACGGGCGCCGCCAACCCTCGGCCAGATCCAGGCGCTCCATCCACAGATAGGCCAGATACAGGGCGGGAAGCACGGTGGCGAACGCCGCCGCCGCCCCACCCCAGCGGAGAAGTCGATGGTCCGGGAGGAGGACGTAATACCAGTTCGCGAGCCGGAAGTTGATGAGCTCGAAGAGAAGCCAAGCGGGGATCGACCACAGAAAGAGGGAGACCGCGAAGCGCGGCTGTCCGAGGAGTGGGGGCTTTCCTTCCCGACGGGCGAGAGCCCCGTCCACGGCCAACAGGGTCGGATACCAGGCGAGCTGGTAATACCATCCGCGGAACGGCTCCACCCGGCTCCACGCCAGGCCGGTGGCGACCGCTAGGGCAGCCCCGGCAACGATCAGCTGTCCGGCGCCCCGGCCCGCGCTCATTCCGGGGCGAGCCGGAGGGTGTGTCTTCCGCTGGCCAAATCCACCGCCCGGCGAGCACTCCGTGCGCCGAGGTCGCCCACCGACGATGGGACGGTCCCCCTTCTCACCCGCGGCCGGCGGGCGAGCCGGTTGACGATCCGGGGGCCGGCGTCGAAGTTGACGTCCGCCCTGCCCGGCGCGCCACGTGGAGCGCGGGCGGCACGGGCTCGCGCGCCGACCCCGACCGGGGTCGGCCCCACAACGACTGCGGGAGCGTCCGTCGCCCCATGCGCTACGTGGTGTTCACCGAGCTGTCGCCGGAGGAGGTCCTCGAACGGGCCAAGAGGTTTTTCTCCGAGCACTCCCACCTGACGGTACAGGAAGAGACAGCGTGCTCGATCGTCTTCTCCGGCGAGATGGGCAGCGCCAGGCTCCGTGTCGACCGGGAGGGCGGCCATACGAACGTGCACGCGGTGACGGACCGGGTCGTCGGCCTCGACGTCACCGATCTCACCAAGCGGTTCCTCTACACCCTGGGACACGTAACCGCGACCTCGGGCGCGCATGAGCGGCGTGCGGGCATGGGTTTCGCCGAGGGCGGCGCGTCCTCCGAGATCGGCCCCGACGCCGCGATTGGCGGGACCGTCACGGTCCGGCTGGCGATGCCGGACCGGTGGCTCGAGCAGGTGGAGGAACTCCCACTCCGGATCACGGTCGAAGAGGCGAAGCGCAGAGGGCTGCGCGCGATGCTGCTGCGAACGACCGACGATCCGGACGACTTCTATGTCGAGTACGCGGAGCAGCGAATACCGGACGAGTCCATCACCCTCGAGGAGCTGGGGATGCGGCCGCGAGAGATCCTCTCGATCCGCGCGTACGACCTCGGCCACTATCGTCGCTTCCGGGGCTGACGGCGTTCGATCCGGCCGGGACCCGCCTTCTCGGCCCGCGTAACCGAGGCGCGCCGCGTGCCGGGTGCTCAGAGCCGGCGCATCGGGAGCCGCTGCTCTTCGGCCGAGCTCTCCGTCACGTACTTGGCGAAGTAGGCTCGCGTCTCGCGGAGCACGATTCCCGACAGTAGCAGCAGCCCGACCAGGTTGGGGAACGCCATAAGGCCGTTCATCGTGTCGGAGACGAGCCACACCACGTCGAGCCTGGCCACGGCGGCGACCGCGATGACGGCGACGAAGAGGAGGCGGTAGGGGAGGATCGCGCGCACGCCCACCAGGTACTCGAGGTTGCGCTCCCCGTAGTACGACCACCCCAGCATCGTGCTGAACGCGAAGAAGGAGAGGCTGATCGCCACGATCCACCCGCCGTATTCGCCGGGGAGACCGGTGTGAAACGCGAGCTGGGTGAGGTTCGCCCCATCCAGGCCGCTCTCCCACGCGCCCGTGCTGAGGATCGCGATCCCGGTGAAGCTGCACACCACGATGGTGTCGATGAAGGTCTGGGTCATCGAGATGAGCGCCTGGCGGACGGGCTCCTTCGTCTGGGCGGCCGCCGCGGCGATGCCGCCCGTCCCGAGCCCCGACTCGTTCGAGAAGACGCCGCGCGCCACCCCGAATCGGATCGCCTGTGCGACCGTGTAGCCGAGCGCGCCGCCACCGACCGCGGAGCTTGTGAACGCGCCTTTGAACACCAGCCGGAACGCCTCCGGGACGCCGTCCAGGTTGAGGAGGATGATGAGACCGGCCCCACCCATGTACAGCGCGATCATGAGCGGGACGAAGATGGCCGTGAAGCGGCCGATCGACCTGATGCCGCCCAGGATCACGAAAGCGGCGAGCGACGCCGTCACCAACCCCACGATCCCCTGCGGCACGCCGAACGAGCGGTGGATGGCGGAGGCCACGGCCTGGGACTGGACCCCGTTGCCGATCCCGAAGGCGGCCAGAGCGGCGAAGAGAGCGAAGGCGAGAGCGAGCGCCCGGCCGAGTCGGCCCCACCGAATCCCGTTCTCGAGGTAGTACATCGGGCCACCTGACTTCTCCCCCCGAGCATCCGTCTCGCGGAAGCGGACGCCGAGCACCGCCTCGGAGTACTTGGTGGCCATCCCGACCAGGCCGGTGACCCACATCCAGAAGAGCGCCCCCGGCCCGCCCGATGCGATCGCCGTGGCCACGCCCACGATGTTGCCCGTCCCCACCGTCGCGGCGAGGGCGGTCATCAGCGCCTGGAAGTGGGAGATGTCTCCCTCGGCGCTTTCCTCCCGCCGCTTGATGAACGCCAGAACCAGGGAGCGGCCGAGACGCCGGAATTGCAGCCCCCGAAGCAGGAGGGTTAGATATAGCCCGGTGCCGACGAGCAGGACGATCAGCGGAGTGCCCCACACTGCGGACTGGACTCTCGCGAGGAGCTCCATGGCTCCTCTCGAACCGGTTTCCTGGGCGAGCGCCAGCGCAGCGTGAATCAGCGTCATGATCGTCCGCCCGGTGAGGGGGTTCTGGAAGGCAGTGAAGCGCACAGGTTAGACGCTGGGAGGCGAGGGCGTCAACTCGATGGCCGGATCCCGAATGGACGAGGACTCGAGCATGCAGACCGCGGAACAGCAGGCCCTTTCGGAGGAGCAGGCAAGCGCGCTCCGACGTCTCGGCTTTCCCCACACGCCCGAGATCGTCGAGGCCCTCCTGACGGCCGTCCGCAGAGGCCATCACGTGGCGGCGATCGCGGCTGAAGGCTCGGGCAAGGAGACGCTGTACGGCATCGCGATCGGGGAGCGGTGTGACCCCGCGATCGATGCCGTGCAGGCGCTGGTGCTCGCGCCCACCCGGGAGACGGCGTGTCGCGCTGCCGTGGCCGCGCGGGAGTTGGGCTTGCCGCGTGACCTCCGCGCCCTCGCCCAGTCGGAAGGAGCGGAGCGGAGTGTCGAGACGGCGGCGGGCGGAAAACCCCCGCACTGCATCGCCGGCCGACCGGTGGTCATCCTATCCGAGGTCCGGGCCGGGCGACTCGGCCTGGCAAGCCTCAGGCTCCTCATCGTGGACGGCGTCGCGGACATCGCGGCTCTGGAGCAGTGGGCCTCCGTCGAGGCGCTCCTCGACACGCTCCCGGCGGACGCGCAGAAGATCGTCGTGTCGGACCGCGTCGACGAACGACTGGAAGAGCTCCTCGTGCGACGGCTCCACCGGGCGCGCCGCTGGCCCACGGAGCTTTTCAAGCACGACCGGGAGGACGAGGGGGGGAGCGGGGCGGGCTCGACCCGAACCGAGCCGCCCACCGTCTTGTATGGCAGTGCGGTGAGCGAGGCCGGCCGCCTCGACCTCCTGGACGGCATGGTGCACGAGATGGCCCCCGGTGATGCGGACGCTGTCCTCGTGCACTGCATGGACGGGAAGACTGCGAGGCGGGTGGCGGTCGCTCTCGAGACCCGGGGGAGTTCCGCCAGCCTGACGGGCGAGCGTACCGTGACGGCGGGGGTCGGAGATCGAGCCGAGGCGACCATCCTGTACGGGCTCCCGCTCAGCCTCGAGGAAGTGCGCCGCGCCTGGGAGGGAGCGAAGAGGCTGTGCGTGATCCTCCCGTCCCTACACGTCCGACAGCTTGAGCTAATGGCGCGACGGGCCGGCTGGACCCTTCAGCCCTGCTCCGGTTTCGCTCCCGACGACGCGTTCGAGGCGATCCTCCACTTTCGCCGCCGCGTTCGTGGCCAGATCGAGCGCGAGAGCGCATCGGCCGAGCTGCTCGTGCTCGAGCCGCTCCTATCGGAGTTCGGCTCCGATCGGGTGGCCGCGGCGCTGTCGGCTCTTCTTCGCCGGCGCGAGGAAGCCGCGAGTCCCGTGCGCCCGTGGGCCGACGTCGAGGCCGCCTCAGGCCTTGGTGTTGCCCCCTCGCCGGCCCGCCGGCCGGAGCGAGGGGTGCGTCCGGCCTGGACCCGGATACACATCGCCTCCGGCAAGAGAGACTCCGTGCGGCCCGCGGATCTGGTGGGAGCGATCACCGGGGAGGCGGGTCTCGTCGGGGCTCAGATCGGCAAGATCGAGATACGCGGAAGCTTCTCTCTGGTCGACATCGACTCTCAGGTCGTCGACGAGGTGATTCGGAAGCTGAACGGCGCGATGATCCGAGGGCGCGAGGTAGCCGTGCGGCTGGAGCGCGGAGCCTGAAAGGACGGGATCCGGCGACGCTCCCGTCTGCCGCCGGCGCAGAAGAGAGCCGGTGTCGCATCCCCGGACCCGAGGGCGTCGGAGAGCAAGCGCTTCGACTTGTTGGCCGATCCCTCCCGGAACCGATGGAGCAGCCGTCTCGCCACCGGGAGGAAGGCGCAGTTCCTTTCGCGACGAAGCTAGCTGACCGCGTCCTTCAGGCTCTTGCCGGCCCGAAAGCTGACAGAAGTGCTGGCCGCGATCCGAATCTGCTCACCGGTGCGGGGGTTCCGCCCCATTCGCTCCTTCCGCTGACGCGGCTCGAACGTGCCGAAACCCGTGATCTGAACCTTCTGGTTCCGCTTCATCGCCGCGGCTATCAGGCCACTCTCGGCGTCAAACAGCGCGTCGACGGCGCGCTGCGAGTCCGCCTTGGTCATCCCCGTCGCGTCGGCGAGCCCTTCGATGAGTTCGGTCTTGTTCACGTTGGCTCCTTCGGTAAGTTGAGAAAACGCAGGCGAGAGGCGGCTTGAGGCCTGCCCAAGAGTACCTTTCCGGTCCGGAAGCGTCAAGATGAAAAGGGCCCGCGACGCCGATGCCGAGGCCATCCGTCAGCTCTTCCCCGAGGCCCCCATTCTCGAGGCCGATGCCACCAGGGATGAGACGCTCGTGCAGGCGCGCATCGGCCTCGCCCGGGGACTCGTGGCATCACTGAGCGCGGACACGGACAACCTCTTCGTGTGTCTGAGCGCACGGGACCTGCAGCCGAACCTCACCATCGTGGCGCGGGCGCACGACGAGGACCCGATGCAGAAGCTCTACAAGGCGGGCGCCGACCACGTGGTGAGCCGAACATCACGGGCGGGATCCGCATGGCGTCCGTGCTGCTCCGTCCGGAGGTTATGAGCTTCCTGGATGTGGTGACGCGCGGGGAGGGCCTGGCGCTACCTCGAGGAGGTCACCGTGCCCGTCGGCTCCCCGCTCGCGGACCTCAGTCTGGCGGACTGCCGCATACCGCAGAAGACGGGACTGATCGTGATCGCGGTTCGCCGCGCCGGCCACAGGGGCGACGGCAAGCTCGTGTACAGCCCCGGCCCGCAGGAGCGTATCCTGGGCGAGGATGTGCTCATCGTCCTCGGCCGGCCCGATCAGGTCGACGCGCTGCGGCGCACGGTGAGCGCGTGACGATCCGGTGAGTCGGCGGGTCGGCCGGCGCGGTGCGGGATCCGATCTGCGCCGCGTCGCCGGGCACCCGATGTGGAGCCTGGCGCTCGGCGCGCTGCTGAGCGCCGGGTTGCTCATCGGCTTCTTCGTGTGGATCAGCCTCCCCGACGTGCGGACGCTTCGCAGCGGCTGGCCCGCTCAGACCTCGTACATGAAGCAGCGGATCCAGGAGGCGAAGGAGGGGGGCGAGACGCTTCGCCTCGGCTACCGGCCGGTGCGGCTCTCCGCCATCCCGAAGAGCGTGCAGCGGGCGGTTCGTGTCGCGGAGGACGCCGCCTTCTACGACCACCACGGGTTCGATTGGTACGAGCTGCGGGACGCGATCCGGCGGGCATGGGAGCGGAAGGAGGCCCCACGTGGAGCCAGCACGATCACCCAACAGCTCGCCCGAAACCTGTACCTCTCCTCCGACCGGAGCTACCTGCGCAAGCTGCGGGAGGCTTTAATCGCGCGGCGACTGGAAAGGCAGCTCGAGAAGAGGAGGATCCTGGAGCTCTACCTCAACGTGATCGAGCTCGGCCCGGGATTGTTCGGTGTCGAAGCGGCATCCCGCCATTACTTCGGGATCCCCGTCTCCGACGTTTCGGAGCGGCAGGCAGCCATGCTTGCCGCCTCGATCCCGGCACCGCGCCGAGACAACCCTGCCACGGATACCCGCAGGTTCCGGTGGCGGACCCGCCTCGTGTACGAACGCGCCTTCGCGGCGTCCGACACGGCGGACGCGTAGGCCTAGCTTTCCCCCCGCTTCCCTTCCTCGGCGGCCATTCGGCGCTTGAGCTCCTCGAGCTGGAGCTCCGCCAGCTCCTCCCGATCCACGGGCGAGACATCCGCGTCCCCCCCACCACTCCCCGGGCCGAGTTCCTCGTCCAGCTCCCGCGACGCCGCGCCGACATCCCCGGCCCGTTCCACGCGCTCCACGAGGCGATCGAACTCGTCGAGCACTCCGGGGCGGCCTCCCCGCACTTTCCCGGTCGCCCGCGCGCGACGTGCCCGCGCCGCCACGGCATCCCGCCGCGCGATCGCTCCCTTGAGCTGCTCGGTCATCTCCGAGACGGTGCGCTTCTGGAGCTCGAACTCGGCGCGCGCGGCCTTGAGCTTCTGTTCCAGCACCCCGGCCCGGGAGCGGTGCCGCTCTTCGAAGCGGAGCGCCACCTCAGCCGTCTCTCCGTCGTCGATCGCCGCCGCCTGTCGGGCCCGGCGAGCGCACTCCTCCGCTTTTCGCGTCTCCAGCTCCACGGCCCTTTCATGCTTCCGGATCACGCCCTCGAGCTCGGGGAGCCGCGCCCGCGCCGCGATGAGCTCCTCCCGCATCGCCCGCAGGAGCTCGTCGATCTCCTCTTCAGGTCCGTGACCCGACCGCGCTTCCAGCGCCGTGAGCGCCGCGTCCAGCGCCCGCTTCAGACGATCCAGCATGCGGCCAGTTTAACGGGAGGCGGCGGACCGCGTCCACCCGCGGCGAGGGGGCCGACTCCCCGGAGGGGGGCCGCCGGAACCGCCGGGGTATTATGATCTAAGGCGGCGGAAGAAGCGTTTCGTGGCACGTCGCCCCGCCGCCCGTCTATTCGGCCGGGAGGGGCCGGGCGGGGCGGGCGGCCGGGCACGTCCAGCGGAGTTGAAGCGCATGACGAAGGACACCACGACGGAGTCGCGAGAGGAACGCGGCGCCGGGACGCCGGCGAGCGTCGCCTCGCACTCGGTAACCGCCACGGCCGCGAGGCGTCGGGTCTTCCGCGTCGAAGGGATGCACTGCGCCGGGTGCAGCGCGTCGGTGGAGCGAGCCCTCAACGAAATCGAAGGCGTCGAGGCGTCCGTCAGCCTTCCCGCCGAGACCGCCACGGTGAGCTATCCGGCGGAGCGTGTCGGCTTCGAGCTCCTGCGGGATGCCGTGGCCGCCGCCGGCTATGCCCTTATCGAGCCTCCCGAGCGTGCAGAAGATCGGGCGAGCCGAGAGCGCGATCGGCTCGATCGGGATGCCCGGCGGGTGGCGACCGCCCGACGCCGGATGCAGGCGGCGTGGTTCCTCACGGCCCCCAGCATGGCCTGGATGCTCCCCGAGATGTTCTGGGGCGTGAAGTGGCCCGGGCCGCTCGCCTTCGACCTCGGGCTCCTCGCGCTCGCGGCCCCCGTCCTCTTCGGGCCGGGGCGTGAGACGCTGTCGAGCGGTCTCCGGTCTTCGCTCCGACGCCGCCCCAACATGGACGCGCTGATCGCCCTCGGCAGCGGGGCCGCCCTCGTCACGGGCGCCGTCGCGGTCCTGGGGCACCTCTATGTCCTTCCGGTGCTCATGAACTACGCAGGGATCGGCGCGATGATCATGGCCATTCACCTGACGGGCCGGTACGTGGAGACCAAGGCGCGCGGACGCACCTCGGCGGCGATCCAGAAGCTGCTCTCGCTCGAGGCGCGGGTCGCCCGGGTCGTCCGGGACGGTCAGGAGGTGGAGGTGCCGATCTCCGAGGTCGTGGTGGGGGACCTCATGGTCGTTCGGCCGGGCGAGAAGATCCCTACCGACGGCATAGTCGAATCGGGAAGTAGCGCCGTCGACGAGTCCCTTGCCACGGGGGAGTCGATGCCGGTGGAGAAGGGGCCGGGAGCCAGGGTGATCGGCGCCACCATCAACCGACAGGGAGTGCTGCGCGTGCGCGCGACCGGCGTGGGGGAGGACACCTTCCTCGCGGGCGTGGTCCGCATGGTAGAGGAGGCTCAGGGAAGCAAGGTCCCGATCCAGGAGTTCGCCGACCGCGTGACGGCGATCTTCGTTCCGACCGTCCTTGCCGTCGCGCTGGTGACGCTTCTGGCCTGGCTCATCTTCCCCTCCTTCTTCGGGGGCGTCGTGGAGCGCGCCTCGGCGGCGCTCCCGTGGCTCATGCCCGAAGTCGGACGGGTGTCGCTGGCCGTGTTCGCCACGCTGGCGGTCCTCGTCATCGCATGCCCGTGCGCGCTGGGGCTCGCGACGCCGACCGCGCTCATGGTCGGCACGGGGATGGGAGCCGAGCACGGGATTCTCATCCGGGACGGCGCGGCGATCCAGACCCTGGACGAGGCCGACGTCATCGCCTTCGACAAGACCGGCACCCTGACCGCCGGTGAGCCGTCGGTGACCGATGTGGTCCCCGCCGATGGCTGGTCGGCGGACGATCTCCTGCGGCTCGCCGCTTCGGTGGAGCGGGAATCCGAGCACCCGCTGGGAGAGGCCGTGGCGAAAGCGGCCGACGAGCGAGGCCTGGCTCCGCACGTCGTTTCGGATTTCGAATCGCACACCGGGAGGGGCGTGAGCGGCCGCGTCTCCGGACGTCGAGTCGTGGCCGGAAGCGAGAAGCTGCTCGCCGAGCTGGGGATCGACGCCGGGGAGCTCCGCGACGCTGCTGACCGGCTCGAAGCGGAGGCGCGCACGGTGATCCTCGTGGCCGTGGACGGTCGCAGTGCAGGGGTGATCGCGATCGCCGACCGGGTGAAGAAGGGGGCCCGCGAAGCGATCGGGGAGCTCCGGCGGCTCGGGCTGGACCCCGTGATGCTCACGGGGGACAACCGCCGTACGGCGGCCGCGGTCGCGCGGAGCGTCGGCATCGAGACCGTGCACGCGGGGCTGCTGCCCGATCAGAAGCTCGCCCTCATCCGGGAGCTCCAGGACGACGGAAAAGTCGTAGCCATGGTGGGGGACGGCATCAACGATGCGCCATCCCTCACCCAGGCGGATGTCGGAATCGCCATCGGCACCGGGACCGACATCGCGATCGAGGCAGGAGACCTGACCCTGGTTGCGGGCGAGCTATCGGCAGTCGTGCGAGCCGTCCGACTGGCTCGCGCCACCTTCCGGAAGATCCGGCAGAACCTCTTCTGGGCCTACTTTTACAACACCGTAGCGATCCCGATCGCCATCCTCGGCCTGCTGCACCCGGTGATGGCGGAGGCGGCGATGGCCGGAAGCTCGGTCACCGTCGTGCTGAACGCCAACCGGCTGCGGCAGGCTCGCATCGAGCCGCTCGAGCCCCGCTCCCACTAGACCCGGGACCGAAGCCCGGTCCGCCTCGACCGCGGCCGGCTCGCCGGCCGCAGGAATCAGCCGGTGGAGGCTCGGGCCGCTTCGGCCTCCCGCGCGATCAGCTCTTCGTGCGCCCCGTACTCCACCCGACCCGACTCTTGCTCGGCCGCCAGGACGCGAAGAAAGTGGGCGTAGCTCTCCTGGGCCGCGGTCGGGTCGCCCGCCGCGCTCGCGGCGCGTGCCGACAGGATGAGGCCGAGGAGATGGTCCGGTGCGGCCTTCAGGATGGCCTCCGCCTCGCTCCTGGCCGCCACCGGGTCGTCGACTGCCAGGTGGAGGAGCCCGATGTGGAAGTGGGCATCCTCATCGAGCTCGGCGGGCGGAACGCGACGGTAGGCCTCGACCGCCATGCGGGCGAAGAAGGCGGCGCGCTCCGTGTCACCGGCTTCTCGTGTGCTCATCGCCCGATCGAAGAGGCGGTCCGCCGCCTCGCGCGGCGGCATGGCGGCCAGCTCCGCCGCGGTGGGCATCCCACCCGAGGGGGACGTATCCACGCCTGCTCCCCCGGTGGAGGCGTTTCCCTGCGGGGAGAGGATCCCTCCCGTCGGCGGCATCCCCGGCTCCCGCACCGAGACTTGCCCGCGGATGAAGAGGGTGATCGCGACGGAGAAGGCGACCAGGGCGAGTCCGGAGAGGATCCAGGGCAGGTAGGCGGCCACCGGTTTCCCGGGACGCGCCCCGGTGGGTGCGCCGCATTCGGGGCAGAAGAGCGCTCCCGCGTGCAGGGCGGCGGTGCAGTTCCGACACCGGGACCCGTTGGCCAGGGGCGTGCCGCACTGCGAGCAGAAGTTGCCGGACGCCGGCCGTCCGCAGCCGGGACAGTGCCGAGGTGCGCTCACGCCCCGAACCTCCCGAGGCGGCCGGCCCTCGCCATGGCCAGGGGCATGAGGTCACACCCGCGGCGCAGCCCGAGGGTGCCCCTGGCGCACTCCGACTCCCCGAAGCCGGCCGCGCACTCCGTCCGACCGGCTCCCCCATGGACCAGGAAGGGAACCGGGTGCCAGCTGTGGCTGCGCAGGCGGGCCGGAGTGGAGTGGTCCCCGGTCACCAGGAGAACGCCGGCACCGGCTTCGCGCAGACGCGGGATCACGGCGTCGACGGATTCGATCACCCGAACCTTGTGTTCGAAATCTCCATCCTCGCCGGCCTTGTCCGTCCCCTTGATGTGAAGAAAGAAGAAGTCGAAGTCGTCGTAGCGCTGCTGCAGCTCGGTCACCAGCGCTTCGGGCGTGTCATCCACCGACACGGCCTCCATCCCCACCAGTCGGGCCACGCCGCGGTACATCGGATAGGCGGCCGCGGCGAGCGGCCGTAGGCGGAACACCTCGGGGAACCGCGGCCAATCGGGAAGCGACGCGAAGCCGCGCAGCAGCACCATGTTGGCGCGCGGCTCCCCGGCGAGGGCCTCCCTGGCTCCTTCGACCCAGGCACGCGCGATGCGGGCCGCCGGCTCGGACTCCGGTGTCGCGGCTCGAACGTCGAGCGGCGCGGTCCCTTCCCTCTCCGGATCGGTGTCGGCGATCGCGGATGCGGACGGCTCGTCGGAGCGGATGACGAAGAGGAACCGGTGTTCCTTGACCGGCCGCACGAACAGCTCGGCACCGGGCAGCCGGATCGCGGTGAGGAGATCACACAGGCGGGCCGACTCCTCGGTAGGGAGGCGCCCGGCCCGGCGATCCGTGACGGCCCCGTTCCCGTCCACGGTGCAGAAGTTGCCGCGAGCCGCGATGTCCCCCGGTTCGAGGTTGAACTCGATTCCAAGCGCCTCGAGAACTCCGCGGCCGATGCGGTAGTGGAGAGGGTCGAAGCCGAAGAGCGAGAGGTGCCCGGGCCCGCTCCCCGGGGTGACGCCCGGTGCGACGGGCTCGTGGAGCCCGCAGCCGCCCTCGCGGGCCAGCTCGTCCAGATTCGGAGTGCGGGCCGCCTCCAGCTCGGTTCGTCCCCCCGGCTTCATCGGAAGCCCGCCAAGGCCGTCCAGGACGAGCAGGACGATCTTCTCGCCTGAGGGCTGCGCCAGGGCCGCGAGATCGGTCAGTTTCAAGGAGCTCCTCCGTTTGGCAATCCGCCTGGGGAGCGCGGGCCGCCTCAGCGGGCCTGAAGGTACCCCGGAGGGGTAGCCCTTTCCAGGCGAAAGACGCGGGGAGGCACCCACGCGCCGCTTGCGGAAAGCCCGCCGGGATGACATCTCCCCCGTTGCCGAGGACGGCGCACGCGACGGTGGGCGTACCGGAACGGAACCCGTCGCACGACCATGGGCATCTCCGGCCCCGGGGAGCGACGGTGGGGATGTCCGGGTCCCGCCGCGGCGGCTATCCCGTATGCCAGGAGTTACCGATGCGCAAGGGTTGGAAGCCGGGCGCTCTCGTATGCTCGGTGGTGGCCTCCGGGCTGGCGGGGTGCGGCGGTCCCGCTACGGGCAGCCAGGGGATCGCCCGCGGCCCGTCCAGCTCGGCCGTGGTCAGCCGCTACGCCGCCCCGCCCGATACGGTCATCCAGCTGGCCTGGGTGACGCTGCGCAATGACGGCGTCCTGGCGCGCTCTTTCCAGCGCGAGCCGAGCGACACGACGAATGTGGCCTACATGGAGTCCGATTGGATCTACGTCCCGAGGGTCTTTCCCACCGCCGTGTTCGGCTCGCTGCGGGAGGCCGAGAGGTGGGTCAAGATACTCTTCTGGGCCAAGCCGAACCGCGGCGGGACGGCACTCTTCATGGAGGTGCTCTTCAACCCCTCGGACCACCCCTCCGAGCCGGTGATGTGGTCCCGTCTCCGACCCGTTCCCTCCGCGCACCCCGCGTGGGGATACGTCGAGACGGTGGTCGCGGGGATCGAACGGAGGCTCGGCGGGTAGGCCGACCGTCCCGTCTGAGCGACGGGAGTGCCGCGCGGTGAGCGGCGCGTCCCGCCCCGCCGTCTCCCTGCGAGGGATCTCCCGACGCTTCGGCTGGACCTGGGCACTGCGCCGCGTGGACCTCGCGGTCAACCGCGGCGTAACGTTGGCGCTCGTCGGTCCGAACGGCGCCGGCAAGACCACCCTGCTCAAGGTGCTCGCCACCCTTCTCAGGCCGACGGAGGGAGAGGGAGAGGTTCTGGGCTTTCCGCTCCGCGGCGGCGGCGATGAGATCCGCGCCCGGACGGGTCTGCTCACCGGCTTCGGGTACCTGTACGGCGACCTGACAGCGGCTGAGAACCTGCGCTTCGCCGCCCGCATGGCGGGAGGATCGCCGGACGCACGCTCCGCCGATGCCGTGCTGGAGCGCGTCGGCCTCGGCGGGGTGGCGGACCGCCGCGTGCGCGCCTTCTCGACGGGCATGCGGAAGCGGCTGGCGCTGGCTCAGCTCCTGCTTCGCCCGCTGGACCTCGTCCTTCTCGATGAGCCGTACGCCGGTCTCGACTCGGAGGGAGTCTGCCTAGTCGATGAGATGGTGCGCGAGTTCCGCGACGGTGGGGCGACGGTCGTCATCGCTTCCCACCAGGAGGGCGAGGCGATGCGCACCGCCGAGTGTCGCGTAGCGCTCGCGCAGGGGAAGATCGTCGACCAGGAGCGCGGGGGGGAGGCGGCCGGCCACCACCGCACGGCAGGTCCGCCCGCCACCTCGGGAGGGGCGGGAGCATGAGAGCCATGGCGGTCCGCGCATGGGCTATCGTGTGGAAGGACCTCCTCATCGAGGCCCGCACCAAGCAGAGCTTCAACGCGATGGTCTTCTTCGCCGCGCTCGTCCTCTTCATCTTCAGCTTCGCGATCGGCCCGGATACCGCTCTGCTCCGGCAGGTGGCGGGCGGTCTGTTGTGGGTGGGGATCGCGTTCACCGGCATGCTGTCCCTGAGCCGAACCTACCAGAGCGAGGAGACGAGCGGGGGCCTGGAGGGACTTCGGCTCTATCCCGGCAATGTACGTGCCGTGTACCTGGGCAAGTTGCTCGGGAACCTGGCAGTGCTCCTGCTGGTGGAGGCGATCCTCATCCCCGCCGCGGGAATCCTCTTCCAGATCGACCTGTGGCGACATGCTGTTGCCCTGGTCGGGATCGCGCTGCTCGGCACCTTCGGGTTCTCGGTGGTCGGGACCTTCTACGCCGCACTGACGGTACACCTTCGTGCGCGCGAGATCATGCTCCCCCTGCTGCTCTTCCCCGTGCTCGTCCCGGTGCTGCTCGGCTCGGTGAAGGCCACCACGCTGACCCTGCAGGGCGACCCGCTGAGAGAGCTGGGAGTGTGGATTCGCCTCCTCGTCTCGTTCGACATCATATTCTTCGTGGTGTGCACGTGGATCTTTCCGATCGCCCTGGAGGAGTGACGGAGGCCGACCGCCGCCTGGCGCGAAGCCCTCGCCTGCTGGGCCTCCTGGCGCTCACCGTACTGTTGGGCGGGAGCGTCGTCGGGCTGTTCGTCGTGCCGGCGGACGCGGTGCAGGGAGAGGTGCAACGCCTCATGTATGTGCATGTGCCATCGGCGTGGCTGGCGATGCTCGCGTTCTTCGTCGTGTTCGTGATGAGCGTGCTTTACGTCGTGCAACGGGACGCTCGGTGGGATCTGGTGGCGGCGAGCTCGGCGGAGATCGGCGTCGTGTTCACCGCCCTCACCCTGGCGCTCGGATCTTTGTGGGGGAAGCCTACCTGGGGCGTGTGGTGGACCTGGGAGCCCCGCCTCACCACCACGGCGATCATGCTGGCCATCTACGTGGGCTACCTGGCCGTGCGCTCGTTCGCCGACGACCCGGAGAAGCGAGCGCGTTGGTCCGCCATCGTCGGAATCGTCGGCTTCATCAACGTGCCCATCGTGTACCTCTCCGTCGTGTGGTGGCGCACGCTGCACCAGCCCCCGTCCAGCCCGCGCTCGATCGCCCCACAGCTGCTGGCCGCCCTCGTGCTGAACGTCGGCGCCTTCACCTTGCTGTATGTTTACTTCATGGTCCGGCGATACCGGCTCGCCCACCTGGAACGGAAACTGGAGAAGAGCGTGGCGTATTATGGGCGATGACATCGGGTTTCTGGCCGCGGGATACGCGCTCACCTGGGTGGTGTTGGGGTGGTACGCCTTGCGGCTGAGCCGGCGGGTGAAGGCCGCGACGCGCGCCCTCGAAGAGCTCCGCGAGGAGCCGGAGGCCGCAGCCGGGACGGCGGGCGAAGCGCGGGGGTGACGGAATCATGCAAGCGCCACGGGAATGAGGACGAGCGGGAGTAGGGGCAGCAGACGCCTGTGGGTCGGCCTCGGGCTGGCGGCGATCGCCGGCGCCGTGGGACTTCTGGTAGTCGGGAGCCTGCGGGAGAACGTCGTCTTCTTCCTTACGCCGAGCGAGCTTCATGCTCGCGGCCCGGAGATCTATGACGCTCCGCTCCGGCTGGGCGGCCAGGTGAAGCCGAAGTCGGTCCTGTGGGATGCCGAGTCCCGGGACCTTCGCTTCGTGATCGCCGACAGCGCGGCGGAGGTCGTCGTACACAGCGCGGGAGCGCCGCCGGCCATGTTCCGGGAGGGGATGGGCGTGGTGGTGGAGGGTCGCTATCGGCCACACGGCGTGTTCGAGTCTACCAATCTCATGGTGAAACACTCGAACGAGTACAAGCCCCCACACGGGAACGAGACGCCGAAGGAGATGTACCGCAGCCTCATCCGCCCGGAGGGGCGTTGAGAGCGCGCCGCGGAGATCCCGGACCTCCGGGCCGACGTGCGATCTGGCAGCGCGGCGCGGGCGGCCGCGGCACGGCAGACGGGGGCGTCGGGGGGAGCGGGGAGGCCGCGTGCTGAGCACGATCGGCTCGGCGGCCGTCCTCGCCGCTCTCTTCGGCTCGATCGTGGTCGCGGCCTGTGGCCTGCTCGGCGGCTTCCGGCGGCGTCCAGACCTGGTGACCGCGGCGCGACTCGGCAGCTACTTCGTGTTCGCCTGTATCACCGCGGCCGTCGTCACGATGGAGGTGGCTCTGCTCACCCACGACTTCAGCGTGGAGTACGTGGCGCGGGTGGGGAGTAGGGAAACGCCGGCGTATTACACTGCGATCTCCCTGTGGAGCAGCCTCGACGGATCGATCCTCTTCTGGGGGTGGATCCTGGCGGGGTACGGGGCGCTGGTGGCGTTCACGGGCCGCCGGACCTACCCGCGGTTGATGCCCTTCGTCAGCGGGGTCGTCATGCTGGTGGGGGCCTTCTTCTTCGCCCTCCTCGTCGGTCCGGCCAGCCCGTTCGGGACCCTCCATCCGGCGCCGGCGAACGGGCCCGGCCCGAACCCGCTGCTGCAGAACCACCCCCTCATGGGGCTCCATCCGCCGATGCTGTACTTCGGCTACGTCGGGCTCACCGTCCCGTTCGCTTTCGCGGGGGCGGCGCTGTTGAGCGGGAAGCTCGACGAAGAGTGGATCCGGGCCACGCGGCGCTGGACGATCGCGCCGTGGGCCTTCCTCTCGGTCGGCATCGTGGCGGGGGCGTGGTGGTCCTACGAGGTGCTCGGTTGGGGCGGCTACTGGGCGTGGGACCCGGTGGAGAACGCCTCCTTCCTCCCGTGGCTCTGCGCGACGGCCTTCCTGCACTCCGTGATGGTCCAGGAACGTCGCGGGATGCTGAAGACCTGGAACCTCAGCCTCATCATCGGCACGTTTCTCCTCACCCTGTTCGGCACTTTCCTCACCCGATCCGGGATCCTCGACTCCGTGCATGCGTTCACCGAGGGGGTGATCGGGCCGCTCTTCCTGGCGTTCATCGCCTTCATCGTCCTCGCCTCCCTGGCGCTCATCGCGTGGCGGAGCGACCGGTTGCACGCGGAGGGCAGCCTGGACGCGGTCGCTTCGCGGGAGAGCGCCTTCATCGTCAACAACCTGCTCTTCGTGGCGTTCACCTTTACGGTGCTGCTCGGCACGACCTTTCCCCTCCTCGTGGAGGCGATGAACGGGCAGCGGGTGAGCGTCGGGCCGCCTTACTTCGACATTGTCACCGTGCCGATCGGTCTGGCTCTGCTCTTTCTCATGGGCGTCGGCCCCGCTCTCCCGTGGCGCCGATCCACGCGCGAGAGGCTGCGGCGGGCCTTCTGGCTGCCGGCGGCGGTCGGGGGGGGGGCGCTGGTGATCTTCCTCGCCCTCGGCGTGCGCTCCCTATACCCGCTGCTGACCTTCGCCTTTGCCGGCTTCGTGATGACCACGATCTTCGAAGAGTTCCGGAAGGGGGTCTGGGCGCGCCGGCGGCTCTCGGACGCCTCCGTGCCACGCGCCCTCGCGCAGCTGCTCGTCCGCAACAACCGGAGGTACGGCGGCTACATCGTGCACGCCGGGATCGTGGTGATCATCGTGGCGCTCGCCATCTCGGGCTCGTGGCGCTTCGAGCGGGAGGTCACGCTCGCAACGGGAGAGGAGATGGTGATCGGCGATTACGCGATACGTCTTGAGGAGGTGTGGGGACGGCAGGAACCGCAGCGGTTCGTCGTCGCGGCCGCGTTCTCGATCTTCCGCCGCGGCGAGCCGATCCGGAGGCTCGAGCCGCGGATGAACTTCTACCCGAACTCGGAGCAGCCGATCGCCACGCCGGCGGTGCGCTCCTCCCTGCGGGAGGATCTCTACCTCACCCTCATGGCCTTCGACGCGGAGGAGGGCCGGCATGCCACCGTGCGGGCGATCGTGAACCCGGCCGTGCCATGGTTGTGGATCGGGGGGATGATCGTGGCGATCGGGGCACTTCTCGCCATCCTTCCGCTGCGCGGCGCTCGTCGTCCGCCCGTCCAGGCCACACCGCCCGTACGGGGAAGGGAGGAGGCGGAGCGAGAGGAGCCGGAGCCGGTGGCCGTATGAGGAGGGGTGTTCGCTGGCTGCTGCCTCTCCTGGCGCTCCCCTTCCTGGCGCTGCTCGCGTTCGGGCTCACGCGGGACACCTTCGTGCTGCCCACGCCCCTCATCGGCGAGGCTGCGCCGGCGTTTCACCTCGAGACGCTGGACGGCGACTCGCTCGCCCTCGAGGAGCTGCGCGGCCAGGTGGTGGTGCTCAACTTCTGGGCCTCCTGGTGCCTTCCCTGCCGGGGCGAGCACGATGTCCTTCGCCGGGCCGAGGAGGAGTACGCCGGGCGGGACGTGCGGATCGTCGGGGTGGTTTATCAGGACAGCCGTGTGAACGCGCGCCGGTTCCTCGAGCAGCTCGGCGGAGGGTGGACCAGCGTCCTCGACCCGGCAACACGCACGGCCATCGACTACGGGGTGTACGGTGTGCCCGAGACGTTCTTCCTCGACCGGGAGGGACGGGTGGCATACAAGCAGGTGGGACCGCTGACGTGGGAGATCGTGAGCGCCAGGGTGGACTCGCTTCTCGCGGGGTGGGGCGGGCGCGAGGCGGCTGGCGGATGACCCTCGGCGCGCGCCGGCAAGCGGGGGCGGGCGGCCCCGTGCGGCTCGTGTGGCTCGTGGTCGCGCTGGCAGCCGTGGCCGGAGGCGTGGGTGTGGCCGAGACGCCGGCGGGGGGGGTCACGGAGGAGGAGCGGCCCGGAGCCGGGGGACGCATGGTGCCCGGAGCCGCGACTCAAGAGGCCGGGGTGGCGGAGGAGGCGCGGAGCGCGGAGCCGGCAGGGGGACCCGGAGAGAGGGAGGCGAGCCCCGAGCGGCAGCCGGGGAGCGGAGGAGCCGGGGCAGCGCTCGAGCCGGCGGAGCTGGACGCCCTCACGGCCCGGGTCGCCGCGCAGCTTCGCTGCCCGGTGTGCCGCAACCAGTCGGTGCTCGAGTCCTCGGCCGAGCTCGCTCGAGAGATGCAGTCGGTGATCCGGGAACGGCTGGCGGCCGGGGAAACACCGGAGCAAGTAAGGGCCTACTTCGTCAGCCGATACGGCGAGTGGATCCTCCTCAAGCCGGAGGCCCGGGGCTTGAATCTGCTCGTGTACCTGCTTCCGGCGGTGGCCACTTTCGGCGGGGCGATCTTCCTCTACCGGCGCCTGCGCCGCTGGGCCGCTCGGCCCGCCGGTCCGAAGAGAGGGGAGAGCATCGCACCGCCGGGGAGCGGCGCTCCGGTGGCCGGCGGCGGGACGACGACGTACGACCGGCTGACGCCGGAGGACCGACGCTGGCTGGAGGAGGCCGTGCGGGGGAGGGGGCCTGGGAACAAGTGGAAGAGAAGCCAGGTATGAGGTAAGTTATTCGGAGAACGGGTCGGCGGCGCGGGTGGGGCTGCCGGCTCGCTCTTTATTCTGTTGTCGGCCACACTGGGAGCCGAATGGATCGGAGGCAAATGTTCTTCGACTCGCGTGCGCTGGATTCGTTCGACCAGTACCTGCAGGACGTGGAGCGCTACCCGCTCATCGAGGATCCCGCCGAGGAGCGAGAGATCGCCCGACGCGCCCGTCTGGGCGACCGAGAGGCGGCCGAGCGTCTGGTCACGGCGAACCTACGCTTCGTGATCTCGTACGTGAAGAAATATCAAGGCCGGGGGCTGAACCTGGCCGAGCTCGTGTGCATCGGGAACGAGGGCCTGCTCAAGGCTGTCAAGAAGTTCGATCCCGACAAGGGCGTGAAGTTCATCTCGTACGCCGTGTGGTGGATCCGCCAGACGGTTCTTCAGGCCCTGGCCGAGCAGACAAGATCGGTCCGCATCCCGCTGAACCAGAACTCCAACCTGGTGAAGCTGTCGCGGACGGAGACCGCGCTCACCCAGAAGCTCGGTCGCTCGCCGACGGACCGCGAGATCGCCGAGGAGATGAAGGAGCCGGTAGAGACGGTTCGGGCCCTGCGCCGAGTCGCCTCCGCGGAGCTGAGCCTGGATGCCCCGCTCGACAAGTCGGACCGCGACAGCGCCTCCTTCGGGGAGCGTTTCTCCGGAATGGATGAGGCCGATATCGAGGTGGACGTGGAGGCGCAGGCGCGGCGTGAGTTCCTCGAGAAGATGTTCGAGACGTACCTGACCGAGCGTGAGCGCAAGATCCTCGTCCTGTACTACGGGCTCGACGACGGGGAGGAGATGACGCTGGAGCAGATAGGCGAGCTGCTCGGCGTCACGCGCGAGCGGATCCGCCAGATCCGCAACCGCGCCTTCGACAAGCTGCGCCAGTCACCTCACGGATCGTCCCTCGAGGGCTTCTGGACCGCCACCGCTTGAGGCGCGCCCCAAGGGAAGCGTCGCGGCGAAGATCAGCACGGTGAGAGCCGCGCTCGCCACGCACAAGCGGCAGATCGCCCGGATGAGGAAGAGTTCCGCGTAGGTCAGCCAGAGCGAGAAGGCCAGGCCACCGGCCGCCAAAACGGCGAGCCCGCGGTCCGGCCATCTCTTTCCCGCCGCTCCCGGCTGCAGGGCGGCGATCGCCACGGCGAACACGGCCAGGTACCACGCAGTGCCCCAGCCCGCCACCGGAACGCCCAGGAAACGGGCGTATCTGGAGGTCTGCACGGCCTCGCAGGAGCCGCTCTGCCCGCACACCACATCGCCGTAGAAGCCTAGTGCGTAGAGAAGCAGATAGCTCGAGAGGAAGAAGCCGGCCAGCGCCAGGACGGCCACCAGCTTCCGTCGTCCGTCGTTCACGCCGCTCCTTCCGGCCCGCCCGGGCGGGTCCACCATCCCTCCCCACCACCCCGGGTCCGGCTTCGGGCGACCCTATTCGCCCCGTCCCGCACCACCCCCGACGGCTTCCTGGATCCGCTGCTCTATGTAGCGGTACGAGCGGTTCTCCAGCGGCTCGCCGTTGAGGAAGACGGTCGGCGTGCCGCGGACCCCGAGCTGCTCGCCGTACCGCATGGAGGCGACGACCTCGGAGATGTGCTGGCGCTCGGTGAGACAGCGGTCGAATTCGCCGACATCGAGGCCGAGCTCCTTCGCGTAGTCGGAGAACCGGCCCGCCGGCGACCGGTCGGTCGCCCAGTTCTCCTGCCGGGCGAGCAGCAGATCGTGCATCTGCCAGAACCGGCCCTGCGCCTCGCCGCACCGCGCGGCCAGGGCGGCGGGCACCGCGTTCGCGTGCTGGTCCAGCGGGAAGTCGTACGCGATCCAGCGAACCGGCCCCGACGGCCCGGCGTAGTTCTGTCTGAGCAGCCTACCGGTGAGCGCGTTGAACTGTTTGCACACCGGGCACTGGAAGTCGGTGAACTCCATGATCGTCAGCGGAGCCTCCTCCGGTCCCATCGTCACGCCCACCGAAGGGTCCGCCCCAGCGCTCAGCTCGGCCACCGAGAGAGGACGGGTGATCGGCTCCGACCCCGACGAGCGAGCCAGCACGAGCGCACCGACTCCGACGAGCGCGACCAATCCAAGCCCGAGGTAGAACGCCTTGCCGGGGCCGCTCCCGGCGGCGCCACGCCCCTTCACCTGCGCTCTCTTCCTCGCCAAGTCTTCACTCCTCCCAGTGTGGGGACTACGAGACTACACGCACCGTCCGTCGGCGTTTCACGCGAACAGCACGATGCCGAGCGCAGCGACCACGAGTACGGTGATGGCCGCGATGATCGCCAGCTGTACCCACTCCGGAAACCGTCTCGTCCTCAGCGCCCCGACCCGCGCCAGCCGCGGCAGGAGAAGGCCGGACCAGGTGCCCTCGATCTCCGTCACGAGCTCCCGCCAGGCGAGTTCGTAAGCCCGGTCCAGCCGCTCCAGCGTGGCACGCCACTCCGTGGCCGTCTCCTCCACCACCTCCTCCGCCGCCCCGGGTGGTCCCTCATCGAGCGCCGCGAGGCGGTCCACGAGCTCCGCCTCCTGACCGGCCAGCTCGCCGAACAGCTCGGAGAGGCGGTCGAAGGGAAGCTGCATCCGGGTGCCGATGTCGTCGAACTCCGACTGCGAGAGAACGAGCTCTCGCTCGAGTCGGAACGGCACCTTCCGCTCCCTCAGCAACCTCTCCAGCTCGTGGTCATACACTGCGGCCAACCGATCCGCCGCCGTCGCGACGGCCGCCTGCGTATCGCGCTGCATGTCATCCGCGCTCATGGCCCGTACGGCGCGCCCGAGCCCACGGGCGCTCGAGGCGGCGGACTTCCGCAACAGCAGAGGACCGAGGGCGATCTCGCCGAGCTCGAGGAAATGGGTCTCGAAGAAATACGCTCCCAGCTCGGCCCGGGTCTGCAGATCCCTCGGCACGCGTGCGGCCGCCTCCTCGGCGATCGCTTGTAACGACCCGGCGGCGAGTGAGAACTCGGGCAGCCGCGGCGGGGGAGGCGGCGCCACCTGTCCGCGGGTGAACAGCTCCAGGAACTCCTCGGGCTCCTCCTCCGGCGGGGCAAGGGCCACCTTCAGCACGGACTCGATCTCCTCCGGATGCAGGTAGAGGAGGCTCAACGAAACGTCTCCCCGCTTCAGGAAGAGCGCCTCTCCCCCACCATTGGCGCGGCCGGTCCGGGTCTCGGCGACCTCGGCCGGCCAGCCGATCGACCACTGGCGCTCACCCGAGAAGAGATGGGCGCCCCGCTTCGTGAAGGCGGCCACGCAGAGCCCCCGGACCGGCTCCCCGACGACGGTGCCGGCCACCGCGCACTCGGCCGCGAACAGCACGACCTCCGATCCCAGGTAGCGAAAGAGCTGTCGACGCCACTCCGTCGCATCCACCGCTTCCACGATCGTCCGTGCCACCGCGTCCAGTTGGCGGCCGTCTCCCTTCAGGGCCACGCTGGTGTGGCGGGCGAACAGGAGGAGGAGTCCAGCCCTTCGGCCCATCCAGAAGACGGACGAGAACGGGACGTTGATGTCGCCGGAGACGAGCCGCCCATCCCCCACTTCGACGCCGACTCCCCGCCGCACGCCGCTGCCCTGGACGAACACGTCCAGCTCGAACCGGGTGGCCTTCCCGTCTGTCATGCCAACGCTCGAACGACGGCCTCGGTGTCCGTGAGATCCGGTAGCACGTGGTCTGGAGCGTACGCCTGCAAATCTCCGGCCGCGTGGCGTCCGGTCGCCACCGCCACCGCACGAGCGCCGCACGCGCGGGCACACCGCACGTCCTCCGGGGTGTCGCCGATGAGGACCGCCTGTTCAAGGCGAAACGGCCGGCCGAGCGCCGCCTCCGCCCGGCGGCGGGCCACAGGCGGAAGCTCCTCCCGGCGCTCGGAGTCCGACCCGAAAGCCCCGAAGGCGAAGCGCCCGCCCAGGCCGCACGAGCGTAGCTTCTGGCACGCTCCCCGCTCCATGTTGCCGGTGACCAGACCGACGGCGAATCGACCGTCGGCCCCGAGTTGCTCGAGCAGTGTGACGACCCCCGGATGGGCGGAGATCCGGCCCGAGCGCCGTGCCAGCTCTTCAGCCAGCCTCGCGTAGTATTCCTCCCACAGGACGTCGAACCGCGCTTCGATCCATGCGTCGCGGCCGGCCGAGCGTAGCAGACCTCGCACGATGGCGGGGTCCGTCTGTCCATGGAAGTCGAACCCGTCGATGGGACCCGTCTCACCGTACACGGTGAGCATTGCCGTGCGAAGGGCCGACCGGCCCGCCCCGCTTGTGTCCAGCAGTGTGCCGTCTATATCGAAGAGGAGGAGCCGCCGCACGCCTACCCCTCTCCCGGGGGCTCGCCGCCGCCCAGCAGGGCCGCCCGCTCGATCGCGTGCTCCAGCACGGCCTGCGCTCGAAGCCCGATGGCCATCACCTCTCCCGGTTCCGGCTCCGCGCCGGGGGGACCATTCGGCGAGACCGCGAACACCACGTCGCCGTCGAATGGCGTGTTGGACGGCGAGATCCGTCGCACGATCCCGTTCATTGCCAGGCGAGCGATGATCTGGAGCTCCCGCTTGCCGAGCGGCGCGTCCGTGGCCACCACGGCCAGGGTCGTGCTTTCACCCGGCGCTCCGAAGCCTTCGCGGGGAGCCGAGCTGCGGATCGCGCGCGCCGTGTCGAGGAAGCCACCGTCCGCGCCGCGTGTACCGGCGATGATCCGTCCCTCTGCATCGAGCACGTCTCCGAATGCGTTGACCACCACGAGCGCGGCGACCGTCCCCTCCGCGAAGCGCTCCGCCCAACCACCCAGACCTGCCGGCTCCGACGCCTCGCCGCCGTGCAGCTTCCCGACCGTGGCTCCCGCCCCGGCCCCCACGCGCCCCTCCGCAACCGGATCGGTGGAGGCGGTTGCCGCCGCTGCACGCCCCATGCCGGAATCCGGCCGGACATCCGCCCGCCCGGTCCCGAGATCGTAGATCACGGCGGCGGGCACGATCGGGACGACGCCGCCGCGGGTAGGGAAGCCCCGGCCCCGCTCCTCCAGCCACCGGCTCACCCCGTCGGCCGCCGCCAGCCCGAACGCCGACCCGCCGCCGAGGAGGATCGCGTCGCACCGCGTCGTGATGTGGAGGGGCGACAGCGCATCCATCTCCCGCGTCCCGGTTGCCAGGCCGCGAACGTCCGCCGCCGCGACGAAGGGTCCGAGCACGGCAGTGCACCCGGTGGCCGCTGCGGTGTCGTGCGCGTGTCCGACGGCGATTCCCGGGATCGCGGTGAGGGTGCGGTTCACCGCACGGTCCGCGCGATCGCGCGTGACGGCCAACGCCATCCCCCGCCCACTCCTACCGCTCCGCTACCCGACACGCCCGCCGGCCGACCGGCGCACCTCCTCTCCGAACCGCTCGAGAAGCCGGCGGTTCGTCCCATCCGCCAGCCGGCGCTCGGGGTGCCACTGCACGCCCACGGTCCAGCCCGCGCTCTGGTGGTATTCGACGCCCTCCACGAGTCCGTCGGGTGCCCAGGCGACCGCCGTGAGGCCGGCTGCCAGGTCGCGTATCCCCTGGTGGTGGGCAGAGTTCTGCTCGAACACGCGCGCGGAGACCACACCGTCGAGCCGCCTCGTGCGCTCGGCACGGATCGTGTGTATCGGGGCATCGAACTCCCGGTACCGGTCGTGATCGATCTCCGTTCCCCAATACGTCTCGAGGTCCTGGTACAGGGTCCCCCCGAGAACCACGTTGAGGAGCTGCATCCCGCGGCAGATTGCCAGGATCGGCATCCCCCGCTCGATGGCCGCCTCGGCGAGGGAGATCTCCATCGCGTCCCGTTGGGAGGAGACGCGGCGCGATCCGTTCATCTTCTCGCCGTAGCGGGATGGGTCCACGTCCTCCCCGCCCGTGAGCATCAGTCCGCCCGCCGCGTCGAAGAGTCGACCCAGCGCCTCCTCGTCCAGAAGGGGGGAGAGGATGAGGGGGAGGGCGCCCGCCACCCTCACGGCCCGCTGGTACCCCTCCTCGAGAACCACGCGCGGGAGGCCGATGTCGCTCTCCCGAACCGGTGCGGTGACAGCGATGAAGATGCGTGGCCTCACGAGGTAAGCCACCCGCACAGGAGCCCCGGATCGATGTTGCCGCCGGACAGGACGACGACGGTCGCCCCCTCCCGGGAGGGGGCGGGCCGGACGCGACCGGTCAGGAGCGCCGCGACCCCCGCCGCCCCGCTCGGCTCGACCACCAGGCGCTGCCGGAAGCACCAGAGCACCCCGGCCCGGAGGGCGTCATCGGACACGGTGACCACCTCATCCACCAGAGCGCGGCAGTGGGCGAAGGTCAGATCGCCCGGGCGGGCGGGCTTCAGGCCATCCGCGATCGTGTCGATCTGCTCCAGGCTCACCGGGCGGCCTTCGGCGAGCGACCGGCTCATCTTGGCCGCCCCCACGGGCTCCACGCCCACGATCCGAACCCCGGGCACGAGGGCACGGAGAGCGGCCGCCACACCGGAGATCAGCCCCCCGCCACCGACCGGCACGAGCACGAGGGCGGGATCGCCCTCCGGTGCGGCCATCTGCCGCACGATCTCCAGCCCCACCGTTCCCTGACCGGCAATGATCGCCGGATGATCGAAGGGCGGGACCATTGTGCCGCCGCGCTCGCGCTGCAGCTCCTCCGCCCGCCGCTGCCGCTCCACGGTCGTGGTACCCACCTGCTCCACGTGCGCTCCGAGCGCCCGGGTCGCCTCCAGCTTCACCCGTGGCGCGTCGACCGGCATCACCACGCTGGCAGGGATTCCCAGGCGACGGGCGGCGTACGCCACGGCCCGGGCGTGGTTGCCGGAGGAGAAGGTGAGGACCCCGCTCTCCCGCGTGTCGGCGTCGAGCGAAGCGATGAAGTTGTACGCGCCCCGCAGCTTGAACGCCCCGACGGGCTGGAAGCTCTCGCACTTCAGCCACAGCCGCGCTGCCTCAGCGGTGGGGCGGCGCGGCCCGCGCCCCGCGGAGATGGCCGCCGGCTCCCCCGCCGTCGGGACGGGCGCGGGAAGCAGGGGCGTACGCAGCGCCACCCCGCGAATGCGCTCGGCAGCCTCCCGGATCGCCTCGAGCCCTACCAGCTGTGCAGCCCGGCGGACGTCTCGGGGCCGCGCCGGCTCCCCGCGGCTCGCCGACACTGCCGCGTTCCGAGGGGCCGTGAATCGGGCCGGCTCCCGGGGCCCCGCCGATCCGGCCGGCTCGCCGGCGGGCACGGGCCCGTGCCGCCTCACTCCGGGACCTCGCTCCCGCCGTGTTCCTCCTCCGGCGAGCCGCAGGCTGAGGCGACGCCGGCCGCCTCAGGCTCCTCCTCCGGCGCGTCGAGAATCACCCGGGCCACATCGACGAGCTCATCGCCCTCGTCGAGGGCCACCAGCCGCACGCCCTGAGTGTTGCGGCCGATCACCCGAATCTCGCGGGCGTGCTGGCGGTTTACCACCCCCTGACGCGTGACAAGCATGAGCTCGTCTTCGTCAGTCACTTCCTTCACGGCCACGACCTCACCGGTCCTCGCCGTCACTTTGAGGTTGATGAGGCCCTTTCCGCCGCGTCGCTGCACGCGGTAATCCTCCACCGCGCTTCGCTTCCCCATCCCGCGCGCCGTGGCGGTGAGGAGGCTCCCACTCCGTTTCAGCGCGACCATGCCAACGACCTCGTCGTCCGCCTCGAGGCTGATGCCCCGCACTCCCTGCGTCGTCCGGCCCATCTCGCGCACGTCGCGCTCCGAGAAGTGGATCGCCATCCCCCGGCGGGTGGCCAAGATGATGTCGTTGTCACCGTCGGTAAGCCGGACGTCGATGAGCCTGTCTCCTTCCAAGACCCTGATCGCGTTGATCCCGGACGACCGGATGTTGGAATAGGCGGCGAGGCTCGTCTTCTTCACGAGTCCGCCCCGCGTGGCGAAGACCAGGTAGCTGTCGCTGGCGAACTCACGCACAGGGACGATCGACGCGATCTTCTCCGCCGACCCGATGTTGAGCAGGTTCACCACCGGCTTGCCTCGAGCCGTCCGGCCACCGGGCGGGATCTCGTGCACCTTCAGCCAGTAGCACTGCCCGGCCGCCGTGAACACCATCAGGTAGTCGTGGGTGGAGGCGAGGAAGAGGTGCTGGACCCAGTCCTCCTCCTTCGTGTCCATCCCCGCCACGCCGCGCCCGCCCCGGCGCTGCTGCCGATACACGTTGGGGGCGATGCGCTTCACGTAGCCCTCGTGGCTGACCGTGATCACCATTCGTTGCTCGGCGATCAGGTCCTCATATCTGAAGTCGGCCACGTCGGGTATGATCTCGGTCCGGCGCTTGTCGCCGTATTTTTCGGCGAGCTCGCCCAGCTCGTTTCGGATGATCCGCATCCGCAGCTCTCGCGAACCGAGGATCTCGCCGAGCCGCTTCACCTCCGCCCGTACCCCGGCCAGCTCCTCCTCCAGCTTCTCGACCTCGAGGCCGGTGAGGCGGGCGAGGCGCATGTTCAGGATCGCCTCGGCCTGCCGCTCCGTGAGCTCGAAGCGATCGCGCAGCCGCGCCCCGGCCTGCTCCGTGTCCTTCGAGCCGCGGATGATCGCGATCACTTCGTCGATGTTGTCGACGGCGACTTTGAGTCCCTCCAGGACGTGCTCGCGGTCGCGGGCGACCCGCAGGTCGAACTCGCTCCGGCGGACCACCACGTCGTGACGATGGTCCAGGAAGTGCCGCAGGACAGCCTTCAGATCCATCACCTGCGGCACGCCGCCGACGAGGGCGAGCATGATCACCCCGAACGTCGACTGCATCTGGGTGTGCCGGTACAGCTGGTTGAGCACGATGTTTGGGATGGCATCCCGCTTCAGCTCGATCACGAGGCGGATCCCGTCACGGTCCGACTCATCGCGCAGATCCGAGATGCCATCGATTCTGCGATCGCGTACGAGTTGAGCGATCTGCTCGATCAGCCGCGACTTGTTGACCATGAACGGGATCTCCGTGACGACGATCCGCTCGCCGCCGCGCTCACGCTCCTCGATGTGCGCCCTCGCCCGCATGACGACGCGCCCGCGCCCACTCCGGTAGGCTTCCGTGATCCCGCCCTCCCCGTACACGAGACCTCCGGTGGGAAAATCGGGACCCCGGACCTCCTGCAGCAGGTCATCCAGAGTCACGTCCGGGTCGTCGATGAGTCGCTGACAGGCGGCCACCACCTCGGGCAGGTTGTGCGGGGGGATGTTCGTCGCCATCCCGACGGCGATTCCGGAGGACCCGTTGACCAGCAGGTTGGGGAGCCGCGCCGGGAGCACCGTCGGCTCTTGCAGCCGGTCGTCGAAGTTGGGTACGAAGTCGACCGTCTCCTTGTCGATGTCCGCCAGCATCTCCGTTGCCACGGGGGCCAGGCGCGTCTCGGTGTACCGGTACGCGGCCGCGCTGTCCCCGTCGACGGAGCCGAAGTTCCCCTGCCCGTCGATCAGCGGATAGCGGAGCGAGAAGCCCTGTACCATGCGGACCAGCGAGTCGTACACGGCGGCATCGCCGTGCGGGTGGTACTTCCCGAGCACGTCGCCCACGACGGTGGCGCTCTTCTTGTACGGTCGGTTGGGGAGGAGCCCGGCCTCCTGCATCGCATACAGGATCCGCCGGTGCACCGGTTTGAGCCCATCCCGGACATCCGGGAGGGCGCGCTGCACGATCACGCTCATCGAGTAGTCGATGAACGACTCGCGCATCTCGTCTTCCAGCAGGCGCGGCTGTACGCGCTCGTTTCTGTCGATCGTCTCCATGCTCTTCCGCAACCGTTACGCCAGTACGGCGGTGACTCGCGGCCGCCAACCGGGGCACGGGTGACCGCCGGGGATCCGACGGCTTCAGCGCCTCGCGGACAGGTTCTTCGCGGGCCGGCGGGACTGGCTGGATGGGGTCACGTCGGACCTCAGCCCACCGAATAAATTTAGCCTGAAAAAAGCCCCGGCGCGACGGCCCATGCACCCCTTCGGCAGAGCCGTTGGGGCGCTCGCCCGCCCAACTGCGGAGACGCGCTCCCGCCCCGCCGAGGGCGCGCTCGCTCGCCCCACCGCCGGAGATGACGGCGAGAGGAGCCCACCGGGACGCCGACGCGCCGTGCACAGCGCTTGGGCCCGCCCCGGTCCGGTTGCAGATCTCGAGCGGTCAAGCGACGACTCGAAAGTCCTCAAGCTCCCGGCGTCCGAGCGCGTTGAGAGCGAGCCGGATCTCGTCGCGCGCTCCCGGGGAGCCGACGGCGACGAGCACGAACGCCTCCCGCCGCGGAGCGAAGCCCGCCGGGTCGAGCACCGGGGCGCCATGGATCATCTGCCCGATCTTCCGCCGATCGAGGTCCACGAACGCCGACACCGGGAGGCCCTGTCGGAGAAGCTCGCGGGCGAAAGCCTTCCCTACTCTGCCGGCACCCCACACCACCAGGGGACGTCGGGTCGGCAGCACGCCATGGCGGAGGAAATGGACCTTGCACCGGCGGAACGCCGCCGGCCCGTACGATGGAGAGCTGGTCGAAGCCCGACCGGGAGTGACGCGCCAGCGGACCAGGCAGCCCTCGACGTTGGCGGCCCGCATCCCCGCCAGGTGCAGCCGGAGAATCAGATCATAGTCCTCCGGCCAGCCCATGTCTCGGTACCCACCGAGACCCCGGAGCGCGGAGGCCCGGATCATCAGCGTCGGGTGCGCGATCGGGCACTCCACGAAGAGGTCGCGCAGCAGCTCGCCGGGGGTGCGGAGGGAATTGAGCCACTCCTCGTACCTTCGGTAGCCCGAGCGGAGCGCTTCCCGGGGGAACAGGGCGACGCCCGTGCCGCATGCCGCCAGCTCCGATCTCCGCGTGAGGAGCTCCTTCTGTCGGTCCAACCGCTCCGGGTGCGCGATGTCGTCCGCGTCCATGCGGGCCAGCAGGGGGGCCAGCGCATTCGCAGCGGCCAGGCGGAGGGCGGGCACCAGCCCCCGGCCGGCCCCGTCCATCACCCGCACGCGCCCGTCTCGCTCCGCCCACTCGGCGAGGAGGGCGGGCGTCGCATCGGTGGAGCCGTCATCCACGGCCACCACCTCGAAGTTGCTGAAGGTCTGCGCCCGCAAACTGGCGATGCAGTCGGGTAGGGTCACGGCCGCGTCGCGGCACGGCAGGAGGACGGAGACGCCGGGATCGGCTCCGTTCAACCCGCTGGCGCCGCTCCGGCCGCGGCGCTGGTCTCGTGACCTTCGAGATACCGCCGGAGGTACGCTCCGGTGTGCGATCCCGTCGCCGCCATGATGTCAGCGGGGGTCCCGACGGCGACCACCCTGCCCCCCCGCTCCGCCGCCTCCGGACCGAGGTCGATCACCCAGTCGGCGCGCCGAATCACCTCCAGGTTGTGCTCGATCACCACAACCGTGTTCCCCGCCGTCACGAGCTGCCGGAGCACATCGACCAGCCTGCCGATCTCCCCGAGCCCGAGCCCCACCGTGGGCTCGTCCAGCATGTAGAGGCGACGCCCGGCACCGACCATCCGGGAGAGCTCGCGGGCGATCTTGAGCCGCTGAGCCTCGCCCCCGGAGAGGGTGGTGGCGGGCTGCCCGAGCCGGAGATAGCCGAGCCCCACCCGCTGGAGCTGCCACAGCGCTTCGCCGAGGCGGTCCCGGCGTATGAAGAAGCGGATCGCCTCGTCCACGGTGAGCTGCAGCACCTCGTCGATGTTCAGCCCTCGGTAGCGCACCTCGAGTATTTCCGGCCGGAAGCGCTTCCCACCGCACGCGTCGCAGGGGACCGAGATGTCGGCCATGAACACCATCTCGATCAGCTCGATTCCCGCTCCCTTGCACTCCTCGCAGCGGCCCCCCTCGACGTTGAAGCTGAAGTGGCGTGGCTCGTACCGGCGGCGTCGGGCGAGCGGCTGCTCGGCGAACAGCCGGCGGATCTCGTCGAACGCCTTGATGTAGGTGACCGGGTTCGAGCGCGGAGTTCGGCCGATCGGACTCTGGTCCACCAACACCACGTCGTCGAGCGCGCCCAGTCCGTCGATCGCGTCGTACCTCCCCGTCTGCTCGCCGAGGTGCTCCTTCGCCGTGGTCTCCCCCCGGAGCGCCCGCTCGAGCCCGCGATAGAGGACGTCGTGCACCAGCGTCGACTTCCCGGATCCCGAGACGCCGGTGACCGCGGTGAGGGTCCGAAGCGGGATCTCGACGTCCACCCCGCGCAGGTTGTGGAGACGTGCCCCGCGCAGGCGAAGCACCGCCCCCCCCTGCCAGGCGCCCGTCAACCCGCGCGGCACCGAGGCGCCGCCACCGGCCCTGCGGCGGTTGTCACCGGATCCTCGCCGTCGCCGGGCGGGCCCCGGTGGGGCGGCCGCGCCCACGGAGGCCAGCGCCCGCCCGGTCGCCGTGTCGGAACGAACCAGCTCCTCCCACCTGCCCTCGAACACCACCTCCCCACCCTTCTCCCCGGAGCCGGGGCCGAGTTCCACGATCCGGTCGGCCCGACGCAGGACCGCCGTCTCGTGCTCCACCACCAGAACCGTGTTTCCCCGGTCCCGCAGCTCCTCCAGCACGTTCAGGAACCGGTCGACATCGCGCGCGTGGAGGCCGATCGTCGGCTCGTCCAGCACGTACAGGGTGTCGACGAGGTGACTGCCCAGGCTGCTCGCGAGGCGGATCCGCTGCATCTCGCCGCCGGAGAGGGTGCGGGCCACGCGGTCGAGCGTCAGGTAGCCGAGCCCGACCCGCTCGAGAAAAGAGATCCGGTCGCGAAGCTCGCGCAGGACCGTAGCGGCCACCTTCTCCTCGAACGGAGCCAGCTCGAGCGAGGCCAGCCAGGGACCGAAAGCGTCGACCGTGAGGGCCGTCGCCTCCGAGATGGTGAGTCCTCCGACCCGGACGTCGAGCGCCTCGCGGCGCAGCCGGGCGCCGCCGCAGCGGGGACACGTGCGCGGTCGTTGATACTGGCGTAGGAAGACACGGATGTACCGCTTGTAACGTTTGCGCTCCCGGGAGCGCAGGAAGGGAAGGACGCCGAGGAAGTCGTCGCTCCCGTGGAGCAGCTCCTCCCGAACCGCCTCGGGAAGCTCCCGCCACGGCGCCTCGACATCGATGCCGCGCGCAACCGCGAAGCGGCGAAGCGCGGCCCGCTCCCGATGGTAGCGAGGCTTCTCCAACGGATCGAGGGCCCCATCGGCGAGGGACCTTCCCTGATCGGGGACGATCAGATCGACGTCGTACTCCAGCGTGGCGCCGAAGCCGTTGCACCGGGGGCACGCCCCGGTGGGATGGTTGAAGCTGAACAGCACGGGCCTCGGCTCCGGAAAGTCCCGGCCGCATCCGGAGCAGCGGAACGACTCGGTGAAGGAGAAGCGCTCGGTGATCCGCGCCTCGCCGTTCTCGTCCAGCTCCGCGCGGACGACTACGGCGTGACCCTCCCCCTCAGCGAAGGCCGCCGCCAGGGAGTCGGTCAGCCGCTCCCGGTCGTCCGCGTCCACCGCGAGTCGGTCGCTGACGACGAGCAGCTCCTTCGCCCGCGTGAGGTCCGGTGCCGGCCGGGCTCGGCTCTCCCGGCGCCTTCTCCCCCCGGCCGCGGCGCCGCGCCCGCCGCCCGTTGCCCGACCGGCGGAGAGCGCGGTGACCCGCGCCTGCGGATCTTCGGTCGGCACGGACGCCCCGGCGGCCTTCTCCAGGTCGTCGAGGTGCCACTCCCGTCCGTCGGCGAGCACCCGCAGGTATCCCTGCGAGCGCAGGTTCGCCACGGTCACCGCGTGTGTGATCTCGGCGCTCAATCGAAGGGGGAAGGTCACGTACAGCCGGGTGCCCCGCTCCAGCTCGAGCAGCCGGTCTGCGGCGGACTGAACGGTGTCGGGAAGGACGCGCACGCCGCATTCGGGGCAGATCGTGTGCCCGACGCGTGCCCACAGCACGCGCATGTAGTCGTACGCCTCGGTCACCGTGCCGACGGTGGAACGGCTCGAATGGATCGTGTTCCGCTGGTCGATGGCAACGGATGGGCTCACGCCGTCGATCCACTCCACGGCCGGCTTCCGCATCCGCTCCAGGAATTGCTTCGCGTAGGTCGAGAGGGACTCGATGTAGCGGCGTTGGCCCTCCGCGTAGATGGTGTCGAACGCTAGGCTCGACTTCCCGGAGCCGGAAGGGCCGGTGAGAACGGTGAGCGCCCGCCGGGGGATCGAGAGGTCGATCCCTTTCAGGTTGTTCTGTCGGGCGCCTCGGACGCGGATCACCGCCTTCATGCCCTCAGTCTACCCGAGCGCGCGGTGGATGACGAGTCGGGACGAAGCGCGGCCGGGCGCGGAGGATCGCGCCGCGGTCCCGGCGTCGATCCGCCGTGCATGGAGTGGAACGGACCCCGGAGCCCCGGTATCTTTTGGCGTCACTCGCCCGGCGGGGGCCGCCATCTGTCCGCGCGCGGTTCGATTGATGCGAGCTGCCGTCGGGGGATCCCGCCCGGTTGCGGTCCAACCGATCCGAGCCACCGGATCGATCGCTCTGGTCGGCGGCGGCCGGGTCCGCAGGGGGAGAGGATGCATACGCTCGAAGGAGGCACGGACCACTGAACATCGCGCCCGAAGGGCCGATCCACGAGGAGGAGGCGCTGGGGAAGGCGTACGACGCACGACTGATGCGCCGCCTCCTCGCGTACCTCCGGCCGTACCGCTGGCACGTCGTCGCCGCGATCGTGATGCTCATCGCGGCATCCGCCGTGGAGCTGGTCGGCCCATGGCTCACGAAGATCGCCATCGACCGGGCGATCCCGGCCGCTGACCTCTCGTTTCTGGGTGTCCTGGGGCTCGCCTACGCCGGCTCGATGGTCCTGGCGGCCGGGCTCGAATACGCGCGTACCCTCCTCACGACGTGGATCGGGCAGAAGGTGATGCTCGACCTGCGAAATCGGATCTTCTCGCATCTGCAGCAGCTCAGCCTTGCGTTCTTCGATCGCAATCCCGTCGGGCGACTGATGACGCGGGTGACCAGCGACGTGGAGGTCCTGAACGAGATGTTCACGGCGGGGGTGGTGTCGGTGTTCGGGGACATCTTCACCGTCATCTTCATCGTGGCCGCCATGCTCGCCCTGGATTGGCGGCTGGCGCTCGTCACCTTCACGGTCCTGCCGCTCGTCTTCCTCGCCGCGTGGATGTTCCGTTCCCGCGTGCGCCGAGCGTATCGCGACATCCGGGTACGCCTCGCCCGGATCAACGCCTTCCTGCAGGAGCGAATCAGCGGCATGTCCGTGGTGCATCTCTTCGGGCAGGAAGCCGCGACTGACCGGCGCTTCCGTGACATCAACGACGACCATCTGCGGGCGCACCTGCGGTCCATCACGTACTACGCCCTCTTCTTCCCGGTCATCGAGCTCCTGGCCGCCATCGCGCTGGCGCTCATCATCTGGTACGGTGGCAACGCGGCGTTGCGCGGCACGCTGACCATCGGCGTGATCGCCGCCTTTCTGCAGTACGCCAGACGGTTCTTCCGGCCCATCCAGGACCTCTCCGAGAAGTACAACATCCTGCAGGGCGCGATGGCGAGCTCGGAGCGAATCTTCCGCCTCCTCGACGAAGAGCCGTCGATTAGCGATCCGGCCACCCCGGTCCACGTGGGTCCAGACGTCCGGGGACGGATCGATTTCGAGGACGTGTGGTTCCACTACGACGTACCGAAGCGGGATGGCTCCAGGGCGAGCGACGACTCCGCCGAGCAGCCCGAGTGGGTGCTGCGCGGCGTGAGCTTCACGGTCGAGCCGGGCCGGCGCGTGGCCATCGTCGGGGCCACCGGTGCCGGCAAGACCACGATCATCAACCTGCTGATGCGCTTCTACGAGCCACAGCGCGGACGGATCCTCCTCGACGGGATCGACATCCGCTCGCTCCCGGTGCCCGAGCTCCGTTCCGTGATGGGCCTCGTCCTGCAGGACATCTACCTCTTCTCGGGCAGCGCGGGGCAGAACATCTCGATGGATCGGCCGCACGTCACCGACGAGCGGGTCCGCCGGGCGGCCCGCCGCGTCGGGGTGGAGCGGTACATCGAGCGGCTGCCCGAGGGCTTCTCCCAAGCCTTGGGTGAGAGGGGAAGCAGCCTCAGCGTCGGGGAGCGGCAGCTGGTCAGCTTCGCGCGCGCTCTGGCGGGCGACCCGAGGATTCTCCTCCTCGACGAGGCGACCAGCTCCGTGGACTCGGAGATCGAGGGACAGATCGAGCGGGCGCTGGACGAGCTGATGAAGGGTCGCACGAGCCTCGTCGTCGCGCACCGCCTGTCGACGATCCAGAACGCCCACCGGATCCTCGTGCTGCATCGCGGGGAGATCCGTGAGACGGGAACGCACACCGAGCTGTTGGAGATGGGCGGCCTGTACGCCCGCCTGTATCGGCTCCAGTTCCAGGCGACCGCCGCATGAGCCGGCTCTTCCGAGCGGCGGCCGGGATCGACATGCGCGTGGCCCTCGTCGTCTTCCTCCTCCTCCTGGATGTCTGGGCCATCGGGATGATCCTCTCTTCCCGCGCAGCGAAGCGGGAGAAAGCGTGGTGGAGCGTCATCGTCATCCTTTGCCCGATCATCGGCATCCTCCTCTGGTACAATCTCGGCCCCAGACCGCGCCTCACCGGTCGTCCGCCCACGTCAGAATTTCCGTGATGATCTCGGCCCCGGCCCAGGCGGCTCCCACCCCCGCCAGCACGTAGTCCCGCGCTTCTCTCCCGGCGGCGCGGCGCGCCGCCGCATCCTCCACGAAGTGCTCGAGGACGGAGCGCGCGTTCTCGGCCGTGATCTCGACTGCACCACCGCACGCGAGGAGGGCGGCGGCCTCGCGCCGGTCATGCCGGGGACCCACCAGCACCGGCAGGCCGGCGGCGGCGGGCTCGATGACCGAATGGAGTCCCGCGTGTCCGAACCCCCCGCCCACGTATGCGATGTCGGCTACGGCGTACAGATCGGCGAGGACGCCGACCACGTCGACGATGAGCGGCGGCGGGGCCGGCGCGCCGCCCGCGGGAGGGGCCGCGCCGTCGGCCGGACGCTCTCCGGGAGGGTCCTCCGCGACTGGCGATCCGCCCGGTGCCGGGCCGGGCGGGGCCGTCCAAAGCCGGGGGGCGGCGCCGAGAGCCCTCCGGCAGCGTCCGGCAAGGCGAGCGATCGCGGCGGCTTCGGGTCGGTGCGGCACGAGGACAAGCTCGACCGGTCGACCCGACGCTTTCAGGGCGGCGACGGCGTCAAGGAGCACCTCCTCGTCCGCCGGCCACGTGGAGCCGGCGACCAGACGCGGCACGTCCGGCTCACGCGGAGGCATCCGGAGGGCCGCTGAACTGGCCGGCGCGCGCTCGGCCCTTGCGAGGGCCCGATCGAACGCCGCGTCACCGGTCACCCGGATCGCGTCGCGTCGCACTCCGAGCGACACGAGGCGCTCCGCATCCTCGGAGGAGACCGCCCCGACGCGGGTCAGCCGGCCATACGCAGGCTGCAGGAAGCGCCGGGCCAGCGGCGAGAGGCGCGAGCTCCCCGGGCGCACAGTCGCGTTCACCAGGGCGAGCGGGACGCCTCTACGAGCGGCCGCTCGGGTCAGATTGGGCCACACGTCCAGCTTCGCGAACACGATCACGGCCGGTCGGAGCGCGTCGATGGACGCTCCCGTCTCTCGCAGGGTGTCGAGCGGAAGATAGCCGGCGTGATCGGGCAGCAGAGCCGCGGCGCCCCCTTCCCCGGACGGCGAGAAGTAGGTCACCACGAGCTGAAACAGCCGCCCGCCCCGTCGCCCCGGACGCCCGGAGGTGGCGGGCCGGGCCGCCGCAGCGCCCTCCCGCGCCGCAGGCGCGTCGGGCGGCTCCGACTCCCTCCGGAGCAGCTCCACGATGGGGACCGCCCCGATGAGCTCCCCGACGGAAGCGCCGTGCAACCACACGAGCGGCCAACCCTCACGCCGCTCGGCCGCGCACCACCGGCGGAGCTCGGCGAGGGCCACGCGGTGGCCGGCCGCCGCTCGCGCGAGCGAGGGTGAGAGCGCTCCCAGCGCGGGAAGCAGCGGACGGGCGGCAGTCATCCCGAGGCCGTAGGCCGACTCCAGCAGCGACATCGCGTATACTTGGGGACGTCTCCGTCGAGGCTGCAACCGGCAGGCGGGAGGCGTCGATCGCCCGGGACAGCTGGTTCACGAACGCGGCGCGCCTCCGCCACCGCCGGCTCCAGGATCACTCCGGCTCGCCGGGCTCCTCCGGCTGCCAGCCGCGCTTCCACTCCTCGAGGAGATCCTCCTCCGCCTCCCGCGCCTGCCGGACCACGTCCCGCGACCGCCGCTCCGCCGGATCCTCGATCGGGAGGAGCCGCTCCGTGACCCGGACCTCGTAGTCGAACAGCATCTGGCGGAGGTCGCCTAGCCGGCCGAGGATGACAGGGGTCCCCTTGAGTAGCTGCCCGTCGCGATCGAGCCGCTGGATCAGCTGGGCGAAGCGCAGGAGCTGGGCCCGCACCTGCTCACCGCTCGGGGCCGGGCCACGCTCAGGTTCCGTCGCCATCGACCCTCCTGGTGTATGGATCGGCCGACCGGACGCCCGCGGCGCGGGTCGGCACCTCGCTCGGTTCCGCGCTTTGCTCGGTTCGGCGGCCCGGCGCTCCCGCGGGCGGGCGGAACCACCCATACCCTGCCAGGCCGGCATCGTTCGGTACAGGGACCCGGCACCCCGCTCTCCTGGTACTAGAAGAGCGGTATGACACGACCAGCCATCCCTCCCGCTTCCTCGCTGCTCCTCGCCGCGTTCCTGTCGGCGTGCTCCCCGACCTACGTGCTGCGCGCCGGCTGGGAGGAGGCGAAGATCCTGCGCACTCGCCGGCCGATCCACGAGGTCGTCCACGACACCACGACTCCACCCGAGGTGCGGGCGAAGCTCCGGCTCGTGCAGGACGCGCGGGATTTCGCCCGGCTCGCGCTGAACCTCGACCCGGGAAAGAGCTTCACCAGCTACGCCGACGTCGAACGGGACACGCTGATCCTCGTCCTGTCGGCGGCGCCCGCCTACCGCCTCTCGTGGAAGACCTGGTGGTTCCCGATCGTGGGACGCGTGCCGTACAAGGGCTACTTCGACTTCGAGGCAGCTCTCCGCGAGGCGGCCGAGCTCAGCGAGGAGGGGTTCGACACGTACGTCCGGCCGAGCTCGGCATTCAGCACCCTCGGCTGGCTCCCCGATCCCCTGCTGTCGACCACGCTGAGAGCCGACAGCGTCGTCCTGGTGGAGACGGTGATCCACGAGATCACCCACACCGCCTTCTTTCCCCCCGGGCGGGCGCGCTTCAACGAGAGCTTTGCCAACTTCGTCGGTCATCGCGGGGCGATCGACTTCTTCTGCAAGGCGCTCGGCGACCAGGCTCTGTGCGTGGCGGCCCGGCATCGGTGGGAGGATACCCGAGCCTTCGGGCGGTTCTTCAACTCGATGGTGGAGGCGCTCGAGGGGCTGTATGCAGAGCCGGCGCCCGAGGACTCGCTCGAGCGGGGAAAGCGCGCGATCCTCCGTGAGGCCAGCCAGCGCTTCCATGACGAGGTCCGTCCGGCGCTCCGGTCCGACGTGTACGGGACGCTGGATCCGAACCGGCTCAACAACGCGTGGCTGCTGTCTCGTATCCTCTACTACACCCGCCTCGAGGACTTCGAGACCATCTACCGGCGGTTCGGCGACCTGAAGGAGACGGTCCAGGCCGTCGTTCGGGCCGGCGACGACGACCCGTGGAAGACGCTCGACGCGCTGATCGCTTCCGCGGCGCCCGGTCGCGCCGAGACGGACGGACCCGCGCATCCACGGGCCGCGTCCGACGGCGATCCGGTCCGTGCGGATCGCGCCGGCGGGCGCTAGCTTTCGACGCTCCGCGGCCCGCGCCGGCGCGCCGGGCCTTTCCTCATCGCGGCCGGTCCCTCCGACTCGCCGCGCTCCCCATAGCCATGCCGCACATGTATCAGCGAATCCTCGTAGCGATCGACTTCTCGGAGCCGTCGATCGAGGCCGCGCGGTGGGCCGTGTCCCGCTTCCCTTCGGCCGAGATCACCCTCTTCCATGCGCTCGACCCGGGGCCGCCCCCCAAGTATCTCCTGAGGGCCTTCGGCGAGCGGCTGGACCTCGCTCCGGAGAGGGAGCTCGACGCGCGCTCCAACCTCGAGCAGGTGGCCGAGAACCTCGGGGTCACCGCGAGCCTGGTGATCCGGGAAGGGTGGCCGCCCGCCGAGGCCCGGGCTGCCGCGACCGAGGCGGAGGCAGAGCTGATCGTGGTGGGGGCGCACCGGAAGCGGGTGTCACCGTGGGACGAGCCTGGAGCCACGGCGGAGGGCATCGTCAAGGCGTCCGAAGTCCCGGCCATGGTGTGGCGTCCCGTCCAGCACCACCGGGACAAGACGGTGCTCGCGGCGCTCGACCTCCGGGAAGGCAGCGCGCCCGTGGCGCCCACTGCCGCTCGCTACGCCATGTACTTCAAGACCCGTCTCCTCCTCCTGCACGTCCTGCCGCGCACCTATCAGGCCTACCTGCGGGCCGTGAGCACCCCGGCCAAGGCGGCGGAGTCGCTGCGCGCCATCGAGGAGGCCGCCCGCGTCGCGGCTCTCGGAAGGGTTCCGGAAGAGCTTCGGGCCGGGCTCGATCTCCGGGCCAGGGTGACGCGGGGTCGACCGATCACCCAGATCCTCGCCGCCGCCGAGGCGGAGGCAGCCGACCTCATCGTGGCGGGGCAGAGCCACGCTCCGGACTTCCCCGGACCTCCGCTCCTGGGCGGCGTGACGGGCCGCCTCATACGCGGTGCGAACTGCTCGGTGCTCTGCGTGCCGGCGGAAGCGGAAGCGGCCTGAGCGCGACCGGCCCCGCGGCGGGCTCTACTCGGAGCTGCCGCGCGGAGGATTGGACCGCACGGCCGGACACGTCGGTCGCCGGGTGACCCGAGTTGCCGCGGCCGGCGGCCCCGCACACCTTGCCCGGTCGGACTCGAAACGCATCTCACGGGGAGACGGAAGAGCCATCTCCCTCAGCATGGGACGGTGAATAGATGAGCGAGAGCGAGAGCGCGACCTTCGCCTGCGCGCGCTGCGGCCGCAGCGACGTCGAGCCCCTCGGGATGAAGCCCTTCCCGAACGAGCTCGGCGAGCGTCTGGCGACCGCGGTTTGTGGGGAATGCTGGGAGGCGTGGAAGAAGCACCAGATGCTGCTCATCAACCACTACGGGCTGAACGTGCAGGACGCGAACGCCCGGAAGTTCCTCATCACAAACCTCAAGTCCTTCCTCTTCTCGGAGGGACCGAGCGGAGCCTCCATCGACACGTCGCAGCAGGGCAAGATCAGCTCGTAGGTTCGGCGGCCGAAGCGTCGGACGGCCCCGAGGCGAGCGCCGGGGTCAGCGGGTGACCAGGTTGAGAAGCCTGTCCGGAACGTGGACGACCTTGCGGATCTCCTCGCCTCCCAGGTGGCGACGGACGTTCTCGTCCTCGAGAGCGCACTCCTGCACGACGCTCTTCGGGGCTCCTCGCACGACGGTGATCGTCGCCCGGAACTTGCCGTTCACCTGAACGGGAATCTCCACCGTGTCCGCGAGCAGCTTCCTCTCGTCGTACGCGGGCCACGTCGCCTCGTCGAACAGGCTCGGCTCGCCGCCCAGACGCTCCCACAGCTCCTCGGCGAGGTGAGGCGCCGTGGGTGCCAGCATCACGACGAGCGGTCGAATCTCGTCGATCGTCGGCGTGCGCCCTTGCGCCCGCACCACATTGAGGTACTCCATCAGCGCGGCGATCGCCGTGTTGAAGGAGAGGGCCTCGAAGTCCTCGGTGACGCGTCGGATCGTCCGGTGGAGCTTTCGCTCGATCTCGGGGGTGCCGAACCCCGACTCGCCCCTCTGCGCCGCGGACTCGACCGCCTCCCACACGCGCGACAGGAAACGCTGCGGGCCCATGATGCCCTCGTCGCGGAAGTCGCCGCCGTCCTCATAGGGACCGAGGAACATGAGGTAGCAGCGGAAGGTGTCCGCGCCGAACCGGTCGATGTATTCGTCCGGCACGATCACGTTGCCGCGGGACTTCGACATCTTGGCGCCCTCGCTGATGAGGAGGCCGTGCTTGCGGAACCGCCGATAGGGCTCTTCGAACTCCAGTCTCCCGAGGTCTTTCAACGCCATGGTGATGAATCGGGAATACAGGAGGTGGAGGACGGCGTGCTCCTCGCCGCCGATATACGAATCCACCGGGAGCCACTTGCGCGTCCGCCCCGCGTCGAATGGGACGTCGTCGAAGTCCGTGCTCGGATAGCGCAGGAAGTACCACGCGCTGTCCAGAAACGTGTCCGACACATCCGTCTCCCGACGTGCCTCACCTCCGCACTGCGGGCAGCTCGTGCGGTAGAACTCCTCCGCCCGCGCGAGCGGCGCGATTCCGTCCTCACCCGGCTTGAAGCTCTTCACGTAAGGGAGGACGACGGGTAGATCCTCCTCGGGCACCGGCACCGTGCCGCACGTCGGACAGTAGATGATCGGGATCGGGGGACCCCAGTAGCGCTGGCGCGAGATGCACCAGTCGTGCAGACGGTAGCTCACCGTGGGCTCGGCCAGCCCCCGCTCCGCGAGCCACTCCACAATCGCGCGGCCACCCTCGTCCGCCTGCATGCCGCTGAAGCGGTCCGAGTTGATCAGGATCTCGTCCGGGGTGTGCGCGACGTACGCCTCCACGCCGACCGCAAGCCCCACCGCCGACAGGTCCCACTCTTCCCCGACCATTCCGCGCGGAACCACCACCGGGCGAATCGGGAGATCGAACGCGGTTGCGAACTCGAAGTCGCGCTGATCGTGGGCGGGAACGGCCATGATCGCCCCCGTCCCGTACTCCATCAGGACGTAATCGGCGATCCACACGGGGATCCGCTCGCCGGTCGCCGGATTCACGGCGTGCCCGCCCGTGAACACGCCGGTCTTGCCCGCTTCCGCCTTCCTGCGTTCCACCAGGTCGACGGCAGCCGCCGCCGCCCGATACGCCTCCATCTCCGGGCGCCGCTCGTCGCTCGTCAACTCATCCACGAGCGGGTGCTCCGGCGCCAGGACCATGAAGGTGGCGCCGAACACCGTGTCGGGGCGGGTCGTGAAGACCGAGATGAGGGGCTCGCGGTCGCCGGTCGCCACCCGCACCTCCTCCGCGTCGCCCGCCGCCGGATCCGCTTCCGCCGGAGGAGCGAGCGGAAAGTGCAGCGTGGCGCCCTCCGAGCGGCCGATCCAGTTCCGCTGGGCCGTCTTCGTGGTCTCCGACCAGTCGATCCACTCCAGGTTGCGCAGCAGGCGCTCGGCGTAATCGGTGGTCCGGAAGAACCACTGGCTGAGGAGCTTCGTCCCGACCACCGAGTCGCACCGCTCGCACCGGCCACTGATCACCTGCTCGTTGGCGAGCACGGTCTTGCACGACGGGCACCAGTTCACCGGCGCTTCCTTCTTCTCGGCGAGCCCGGCCGCGAAGAGCTGGAGGAAGATCCACTGCGTCCACCGGTAATACGCCGGGTCCGTCGTCTCGACCGTGTGCGTCCAGTCGTACATGATCCCGGCCCTACGAAGCTGGCGAGTGAAGTTCGCGATGTTCCGCGGGATCAGCTCCATCGGGTGGACGTCGAGCTTGAGAGCGTAGTTCTCCGAGTGGATCCCGAAAGCGTCGAACCCGATCGGTTGGAAGACATCATCGCCGAGCAAGCGTCGGAAACGCCCGTAGCAGTCCGCCCCGGTGAAGGCGTACAGGTTGCCGACGTGAAGCCCTTCCGCCGACGGATAGGGAAACATCATGAGGTTGAAGAAGGGACGCTCGGGGCTATCGAGATCCGGCTCGTTCGTCCGGTTCTCCGCCCAATACTCCTGCCACTTCGCCTCGATCTTGCCCGGGTCGTACATGCTCTCGCGCGTCGGAGCCCGCCGGCCCCGGGCGCGCGGCGTCCCGCCGCTGCCGGTCCAGCGGGCCGCAAGTCCAGCGGGCCGCAAATAGAACGCGCGGCGGGCGTCAACGGGACCGTCCGCCGCGACCTCGGCCATAATGCGCCCGGACCCCGGGGGTGACAACCGGCCGGGCACGCGGGGGTGCACGCCCCCGCCCGCCCGCCGGTGCCGCCCCGACGCCGCCGGCCTGGCCTCTATTCTTCCAGCGCCTGACGGAAGTCCCCGATGATGTCTGCCTCGTCCTCCAGACCGACGGACACGCGCAGGAGCCCGGGGCCGATCCCCATGGCCCGCCGCCGCTCTTCGGGTAGGACCACGTGGCTCATCGAGTATGGGTGCTGGACGAGTGTGTCGAGAGTGCCCAGCGTGGCCGCCAGGGTGGCGAGTCGCAACCGATCCATCACCCGGGCAGCCCCCTCCGCCCCACCCGCCAACTGGAAGGAGAGCATCGGCCCTCCGGCCTCGAGCTGGCCCGGCGGCAGGGAGGAGGGATCGGGATGGTGCACCGCCACCACCGTCTCGTGCCCTCGAAGGAACTCTGCCAGCGCGGCGGCGTTCGCCGAGTATCGGGCCATGCGGAGGGGCAACGTGAGCAGGCCCAGCAGGGTCAGCCAGGCGGCGAAGGGATCCGCCGCACCGCCCAGGTCCTTCCGCACCGGACGCACGAGCCTCCGGATCACGTCGTCCGTCCCCGACACGGCCCCGCCGAGAGCCACGCCGTGGCCCGAGATGAACTTCGTGGTGCTGTGCACGACGAGGTCCGCGCCCCAGGCCAGGGGACGGAGGAGCGCCGGCGTGGAGAACGTCCCGTCGACCACGAGCATCGCCCCGGCTTCGTGCGCGATGCGCGCCGCCTCCCCGATCTCCGTCACCTGCAGCAGCGGGTTCGCCGGTGTCTCGATGTGCACGAGCGCCGGGGGGCGACCCCGTCCGACGGCGTCGCGCAGGGCATCCAGATCTCCGGCGGGCGCGAAGTCCGCCTCCATCCCGTAGCGCGGGAGGTCCCGGAGCATGCGTTCGGCCGTTCCGTAGATCCCCTCCTGCGCCACGATCCGCCCGCCGCCTCCGGCGACCCCGAGGGCCACGGCCCCGATCGCCGCCATCCCGGACGCGAAGAAGCAGCAGTCGATGCACTGGGGATCCGGGGTTTCTCGCCCCGGCACGGGGAGACTCTCGAGCGCGGCGATGCGCTCCTCCAGCGCCCTGATCGTCGGGTTGCCCTGACGGGTGTAGATGTAGTCGCCGCTCCCGAGGAACGCCGCCTGCCCGGTCCGCGTGTCCGGGAAGGTGAAGGCCGACGACTGGTAGATGGGGACGGCGTGCGGGCGTGGCTTCTCTTCGGTCCGGCGCCGCGCGCCGTGGAGCGCCGTCGTCCCGAGCCCGTAACCTTCCTCGGCCACCTTCCCTCCCTGCGAAGAGTGGTGCTGTGCGAAGGATCGAGGCGATCGAGCCGGAAGCTCGCGCTCCGGCTCGGCTCCCCGCGCGGCGCCGTCTCCGGTCGCCTCGCACCCTTCAGGCAAACTCAGGGAATCCGAATCTGGACAGCTGCGTACACTTCGCCGCGATGTCGATCACGCGGAGGAAGCGCTCGCTCCCAAGGCTCGCCGCCATGGCTGCCCGAAAGGGTAGATTTCAGGCGTGCAAGGAGGTCGGCCATAGGCCGGCCCCGCTGAAAACGAACGTCAATATACCCCTTCGGGCGAGCGTCGTCCTAGAGAGAGGGACAGCCTCGGGCTGGTCTTGAGCCACCGACCTCACGCCCCCCACGCCGCCGCCACCACCCAGGCGATCGCCGCCCCGGCCGCCGTCGCCGCCAGGTTGATGAACTCGTTCGTCGCTCCCCGGATCCTTCCCTCCAGCGAGGCACCGAGGGCAGAGTCAATCGTCATGCCTCCGACCCCGGCGAGGACGGTGGGCATGAACTCGGGCGCCGAGAAAAGGCCGAACCGGGAGAGCGCGGCGGCGGTCGCTGCCAGGATCGCCGCTCCGAGCAGCCCCGCGGCAGTGCCCGGGATCGAAACCCCGCCCGAGCGCCCGGGGGCCACACGTCGTCCCGTGTTGATGAGCCACGTCGGCGCCCCAACGGCCGTACCCACCTCGGTGGCCCAGCTGTCCGCCATCGCGGCGGCGAGCGACCCTGCCACACCGTACGCCGGCCCCGGAGCGCCCGCACCCGCCATGGCGAGCGCCGCGCAGGCAGCCGCGACCCCTCCGTTCGCGATCACCTGAGCGGCGGAGCGGCCCTCGGCAGCCTGCCGGCCCTTCCTCCACCCCGCTTCGGACGCGTGCGATTCCCCTCGCACTCCTCCGCGCCCGCCGATGGCCGTCCTGCCCTCCCGCGGAGCCACTGCCGTGGTGAGTGCCGAGGTGGTGCCGAAGAAGAGGAGCACGAGCAGGAGACCCGCCGGTCCGGTCCCGAGAAAAACCGCGCCGCCCACGATGGTGCCCGCGAGCATTCCCGCCGGGGTCAGCCACCGGTAGGTTCGCGCAGCGAGGAGGCTCGCCACGGCCAGGAGCGGGGCTCCGACGGCGAGCCACATCGCGCTCCCCCTCACCTCGCCTCGCCGGCCGAATCGAGGACCTCGATGGCGAGCCGCCTCACGCCCTCCCGCACCTCGCCTCGCCGACCCGGTCCAGACGCCCGCGAGCCCTGCCGGCTCTCCCTACACCTCCCTTCTCTCGTGGCGCCGCTTGCCTCCTCCCATGGCGCGGCGTAGCGTCTCTCCGCGTATGGCCACCGAGACCTCGTTGGAAGGCACGGTGCACCCGCGGATCGCGCTCGCGATCCTCGAAGCCCTCCGCGACACCGACACGCCGGACGAGACCCTCCTGGACGAGACCTTCCCCCGGAGCCTCCCCCGACGCCTCGGACTCAGCGGCGTCGTGGAGAACCAGATTCGCCGCTACGCCGGGATGCAGGACCGTGGCAACACGCTGGAGGCGCGCGAGCTCGGGGACCTCATCCGTCTCATCGGCCGGCGGCCCGACGCCGATCGCGTTTTTGCCGGTGCGGGCGAGAATCTGGCACGAGCGCACTTCAATAGCCGCTTCCCCCTCTCCCACATCGGGGTACGACTTCTGCCGCATCGCATGCGACGCCGCCGCCTCCTGAAGAACCTGAGACGCATCGCACGCGCGCTGAACCCGACCGGCGCAGTGCAGACCCACGCCGAGCCGCCATCACTCGTGGTGGAGGGCTGTTTGCTGGCGCGCGCGAGCGCCTCCGATTCGGGCTGTCGTCTCCTGGAGGCGGCCTTCCGCGTGTGCGTCGAGCGCTACGACCGCGGTGAGGCCACGGTCGAGCACGCCGAGTGCGAGGGGCGCGGAGGCGACGGCTGTCTGTGGAGGATGGCCGCTCAATCGGCATGATCCGCCACGCTGTCGCCGTCGGCAACCGGCTCGACGTGCACCACGACCTTCGAGAAGCCGGCCGCCCTTGCGAGCTTCCTTTCGACCGTATCGGCGATGCGGTGCGCCTCGGCCAGATCGCTCCCAGGGTCGACGCGGATCGTCAGCTCGGCGAACGCCTCTCCCGGACGGCCGCGTGACCGTATTTCGGTGGCGTCCATCACCCCGGGAGTCTCCGTGGCGAGCGAACGTATGCGCTCCGCATCGAGCGCCCGGCTGTCCACCAGCACCGGAACGGTGCTGCGAAGGATCTGGAGGCCGCTCCGCGCTATGACGAGGGCGACCAGAATCGCGAGCCAGGCGTCGGCCTCCGGCCACCCCACGACGATCAGCACCAGACCGAACAGCACCGACAGCGTGACGAGGACATCCGCGGCGGTGTGGCGTGCGTCCGCGAGCAGCAGCTCGCTGCCCAGACGCCTCCCGGTGCTGGCCTCCGCCCGCGCCACGCCGACGTTGACCACCATCGTGCCGGCCAACACCCAGAAAGTCACCGGCTCGATCGAGGGAGGCGGAAAGCTCGCCAGGAGCCGGCCCACCGCTCCCGTGATCAGCTCGAAACAGGTGATGGAGAGGAAGCTCACCACCGCCAGGGCACCGAGCGTCTCGAACTTACCGTGCCCGTACGGGTGCTCCTCATCCGGAGGTTCTGCGGCAAGCCGTACCGCGAACAGGGCGACGAGATTGTTCAGCGCATCCACCCCGGAGTGGGCCGCGTCGCCGAGAACGGCGATCGAACCGGAGCGGACACCGATCGCGATCTTCGCCGCGATCACCACCAGGTTGGCGGCCAGCACCCACCACAGCACGCGCCGGACCGCCGAGCGACGAGCGTCGTTCGGGACGCTCACCGACCCCGCCGCGTGCGTCGCGCCCAACGCAGCCGGCCCGGCCTTCCGCCGCGGCGGCCGAGCTCCGACCGCCCCTCTCCCTCCGTGCCGACTTTCCGCCCGACGAACCGATCGATGAGCTGCTTGTAGGGGGCGGTGCGCGGCACCCGGCCGGTCTTCTCGTACCTGTTGTACAGGCCGGGGTAGCCGAGCCCGGCCCAGATCCCGAAGGCGAAGGCGAGACCCATGAGGACGACGAGGATCACCAGGAGGATCGCGTCGCTCACGCCGCCCACCGCCTCGGAGGTCGCGAACTTCCCGACACCGGCCGCCCCGCGTCGCTTTCTTGCGCCCCCGACGAAGGCGCTTCTAATGTGACGATCCCCATACCCCTGACGCCCGACAGGAGGCCCCGATGCCAGAGCCGCGTCGTCGCGAGATCGATGTTCTCCTTCTGGAGGAGCGCCGGTTCGAGCCAGCGGCGGCGTTCCGGGAGGCTGCCCACGTCCGCGACTCCACCCCGTACGAGAGCGCCGCCGAGAACCGCGAGGCGTACTGGGAGAGCTGGGCGGAGCGACTGCACTGGTTCAGGAGGTGGGACCGAGTTCTGGATTGGGACCCTCCCTTCGCCCGGTGGTTCGCCGGCGGTCGGCTCAACGTGTCCTACAACTGCCTGGACCGCCACCTCGACGGGTGGCGGGCCAACAAGGCCGCGCTCATATGGGAGGGCGAGCCCGGGGATCGCCGCGTCTACACCTACCGGCAGCTGCACCGGGAGGTTTGCCGCTGCGCCAACGCCCTCAAGGGACTCGGTGTGAAGCGCGGCGACCGGGTGGCAATCTACCTGCCGATGATCCCGGAGGCAGCCATCTCGATGCTGGCCTGCGCCCGCATCGGGGCTCCGCATTCCGTGGTGTTCGGCGGCTTTTCGCCGCAGTCCCTGCGCGACCGGATGGAGGACGCTCAGGCCCGCGTGCTCATCACGGCGGATGGCGGATACCGCCGCGGTCGGATCATCCCGCTCAAGCGAAACGCGGACGAGGCGATCGAGGGGCTCGATTTCGTCGACAACGTGGTGGTCGTGCAGAGGGAACGGGGCTCCGCGGCCGAGGATCCGTCCGCCCGCATGCGCGAAGGCCGCGATCACTGGTACCACGAGCTCGTAGCGGACGCCTCCCCGGACTGCCCGGCCGAAGAGATGGACGCGGAGGACCTCCTGTACATCCTGTACACTTCGGGGACGACCGGTAAGCCGAAGGGCATCGTCCACACCACCGGAGGCTACCTGACCCAGGTGGTGGCGACGATGAAATGGGTATTCGACATCAGGGACGAGGACATCTACTGGTGTACGGCGGACATCGGGTGGGTCACCGGGCACTCCTACATCGTGTACGGCCCCCTGGCCAACGGGGCCACGGCGCTCATGTACGAGGGCGCGCCGGACTGGCCGGACCGCGGGCGCTTCTGGAAGCTGTGCGAGGAGTACGGCGTGACGATTCTGTACACGGCCCCCACCGCGATCCGCGCCTTCATGAAGTGGGGAACCGAGTGGCCCGCGCGATACGACCTGTCGAGCCTCCGTCTCCTCGGCACGGTCGGGGAACCGATCAACCCGGAGGCCTGGACGTGGTACCACGAGCGCATCGGCGGTGAACGCTGCCCGATCGTGGACACGTGGTGGCAAACCGAAACGGGCGCGATCATGATCACGCCCCTACCCGGGGTGACGGTCACGAAGCCGGGCTCGGCGACGGTCCCCTTCCCGGGGATCGAGGCGACGATCCTCGACGCCGCGGGCCGCGAGGCCGAGAGCGGTTTCCTCTGCATCACCTCACCGTGGCCCGCCATGTTGCGGGGGATCTGGGGCGACGAGCAGCGGTACCGGGACACGTACTGGTCGAAGTGGGAGGGGCGATACTTCCCGGGTGACGGGGCGCGGCGCGACGAGGACGGCTATCTGTGGATCATGGGCCGGGTGGACGACGTGCTGAACGTGGCCGGCCATCGGATCGGCACCATGGAGGTGGAGTCGGCGCTGGTCGATCACCCGTCGGTCGCGGAGGCGGCCGTGGTAGGGCGGAGCGACGAGCTGAAGGGACAGGCGATCGCCGCGTTCGTCTCGGTGAAGGAGGGGGTCGAGACGTCGGCCGAGCTCCAGGAGCAGCTTCGTCGGCACGTGGTCAAGCAGATCGGCGCGATCGCCAAGCCCGCCGATGTCATCTTCACGGCCGACCTGCCGAAGACGCGAAGCGGCAAGATCATGCGTCGCCTGCTGCGTGACATCGCGGAGGGGCGCGCCCTGGGTGACACCACCACCCTGGCCGACCCGACGGTGGTGGAGAGCTTGAAGGAGAAGTACGAGGAGGAAGGCTAGAAGAGCTTCTCCTGCCTTCAGGGCGCGTTCCCCAGGGCGCCGCGCACGGCGCGAAGCAGAGCGTCCGAGGTGAACGGCTTCTCGATCCGCCGCAGCTCCGTCTCCGGGACGGCGCGGCGCAGCAGCTCGCCATCCGTGCAGCCGGCGAGGTAGATCACCTCGAGACCCGGCCGACGCCGGAGGAGCTGTTCGGCGAGCTCCGGCCCGCTTGCCTGCGCCAGCGCCGCGTCAACCAGCACGAGATGCAGCGGCCCGGCGTGTCCCTCGGCGAGCTGGAGGGCGCGGCGTCCCTCCGCCTCGACCACCGCATACCCGTCGCTCTCCAGGATCCGCCGCGCCACCGAGCGTACCGAGGCGTCATCCGCCACGAGCAGGATCGTTTTCGAACCCGTCCCCGGAAGCGCGCGTCGCCTCGCGAGCTCCCTGCGCATCGTGAGGTCCAGCATCGCGCCCAAGGCCCGGATCGGGCGGCCGGCGGGGTCGCGTACGACGCAGCCATGGTCGGAAACTTCGACGTATGTGTCGTCGGCGCGGCGAAACCGGTACTGGTCCGACCAGAACCGATCCTCGCCCGCCATGAGCCGGTCGATCCCGGCCGACACGCGCTCGCGGTCGTCATCGTGCACGAGCGATGCCCACTGCTCGAAGCTCGGTTCGCACTCGGCCGGAGGGTAGCCGAAGTGGGTGTGGAATGCCATGCTCATCCACACCTTCCCCGTTTCGAGATCCCGATCCCAGAACACGGCGCTCGTCCCACGAGAGAGGAGCTCTAGGCGCTCATGGCTCGCCCGCAGCCTCGTCTCCGTCCGCAGACGCTCGATCGCCGTGGCCAGGATGTTGGCCACCGAGATGAGGAAGCTCAGCTCGTCTTCGTCGAACGCGCGGTGTCGCGTGGAGTAGCCGGCGAGCACCCCCCACGGGCCCGGCCGGCCGAAGATGATCACGCCCGCCCCGGTGAGGACCTCGTGCTCGCGGAGGAGGGAGGAGGGAAAGCGCCTCTCGGAGAGCAGGCTCTCGATGACCACGGGCTCTCCGCAACCGATCGTGAAGCCGGGGTGAGAGGCGACCCCCGATCCCACCGTCGCGCGACCGACCATGCCCGGCTTCCACCCGACGCCGGCTCTCAGGCGCAGGGCCTCTCCTGCCGGCAGGAGCTCCCACACGGCCGACATCTCGACCTCCAGGATCCTGGCGATCAGGCCCGAGGCCTCGTCCATGAGCTGGCGGAGTTCGGCGCCCATCAGCGTGCGCTGTCCGAGCTCCGCCACCGCGGCCCGCTGGCGGGCCCGCCGTCGGAGGAGCCGCTCGACGCGACGACGCCCGGAGATGTCGGTGATCCACATCAGAGCTCCGGCCACGTCACCGTCTTCGCCGCGGAGCGGGTTCGTCGCTGCGAGCACCCAGAGGCGAGAGCCGTCCCTGCGGCGAAGGCGGAGGTCGTAGCGCTCGACGATCCCCCTGCGGCGGCGCTGCAGAGCCTCCTCGGCCAGGGCGCGGTCGTCGGACGGCACGAAGTCGACGAACGGCCGACCTCTCATCTCATGGGGGGCATACCCGAGAAGCTCCGCCATCTTGGTGTTCACGTACTCGGTCAGCCCGCTCGCGTCGAGGACCCACACCCCTTCGTTGGCCGTCTCGACGAACTGGCGATAGCGCGGCTCGCCGGCCCGGCCTGCTGCCGCCTCGGCCTGCGACACCTCTCTGGTGGGCTCGTCCTCGGACATGCGTCTCCTGATAGAACCGGATCCAGTCGCCCGCGCCACCCTCCGTGGGGGAGACGGGATTCCCTCGCAGCTCGCGCCCCCGCGACGGCTCTCGGGGATGACGCGACCTGCTGGTCGATCCCGCTCGACTCGCAGCTCGCGAGCGCTCTCGGGGAATGTCGGCCCTCGAGGGGCCGGCCGCACGGCCCGAGCGGTACGCCGGTGCTTCTCCCCCACGTGGACCGGCCCTCAACGACCCGCCTCACAGCGACGCGCGGCAAGGGCCGCCACTTACCCGGGGAGGTCTCGTCCCTTATCCTCCTCCGCGCCGGTCCGTACCGAGGCTCTCGGATCCGCGCCGGCGGGGAGCGCGGCAGGCGAAACGGCTATCGAAGACGGAGCGACATTGCGCCCTTCACCATCGGGAGCTCCGGAACCCGACGAGGCGCTCCGCCCCGACGCGCATCCGGCCCGCTGGCGCATGCTCGCCATCCTCTCGCTAGCCGAGCTCCTCGGCATGTCGCCGTGGTTCGCCGCCAGCGCCGTTTCACCGCAGCTCCGCGAGCTGTGGGGTCTCGGGACGAGTCAGGCCGCGTGGCTCACCGCCGTCGTCCAGCTCGGGTTCGTCGCCGGCACCCTGTGCGCTGCCGTCCTCAACCTGGCCGATGTGGTCCGCAGTCGGCTCTACTTCGCGGCGGCCGCCTCCCTCGCGGCTCTGGCCAACCTTGGGCTGGGTGCGGCCGGCGGCCTGGGCGTCGCGCTCCTCCTCCGCTTCCTCACCGGCTTCTTTCTCGCCGGAGTCTACCCCCCCGCCATGAAGATGGCCGCGACGTGGTTCCGATCGAGCCGCGGCCTGGCCATCGGAACCATCGTGGGGGCACTCACCGTCGGAAAGGCCCTCCCCTACCTGGCCGACGCGATCGGAGGAGCCTACTGGCAGAACGTCATCTACGTGACGTCGGGAGCGGCCGCCGCATCCGCGATCGTGGTCGGGATGGTCTACCGCGACGGCCCTTACGCCTTCACCCGCCGGGCGTTCTCCTGGGCGCTCGTGGGGAAGCTCCTGCGGGTGCGGGAGTTTCGGCTCGCGACGGGCGGCTACCTCGGACACATGTGGGAGCTGTACGCCTTCTGGACATGGATCGCGGCGTTCTTCGCGGCGAGCGCCGAGGCGGCTTCCGGCGGGGGAGCCGCGCCGGCAACGGAGATGCTGGTGAAGATCCTGGCCTTCGGCGCCATCGCGGTGGGCGGCCTCGGCTGCGTGTGGGGAGGCCGGGTGGCGGACCGGATCGGCTACGAGAGCCTGGTGATCCGCGCGCTGGCGGCGAGCGGCGCCTGCGCGCTCCTCGTCGGCTTCTTCTTCGGGAAGGGGCCCTGGCTTCTCTTCGCCGTCGCCTGCGTATGGGGATTCTTCGTGATCGCCGACTCCGCGCAGTTCAGCACCCTCGTCACCCTCGTCGTGCCCGACCACGCGGTCGGGACCGCGCTCACCATCCAGACCTCGCTCGGGTTCCTCCTCACCATGGTCACGATCCAGCTGGTGCCCCTGATCAGCCTGGCGAGCGGGTGGCAGTGGGCGTTTCCGGTCCTCGCCGCCGGACCCGCGTTCGGGATGGCGTCGATCGCGCGGCTGCGGCGAGTGCGCGCCGAACGGCGGGCGGTGCTCCTGAGTTCCCCCGGGGGATCGTCCGCCTCCCCCTAGCCGGCGGAGGTGGAGATCGGGCCCGGTCGGCTCCTCGCATCGGCCCGGCCACGGCGCGGGGCCCCTCCTACCCGCGATCCCATCATACGCCGCGGGCCGATGGGTCCCAGATCAGCTTGTGAAGCTGGAGCTGCATGCGGACCGGGAGCCCGTCGGCGAGGATCCACTCGGCCAGCTCTCGCCGGTCCATCTCCTCGAAAGAGGGAGAGAAGTAGATCGGGAATCTCTCGAGGCTCCTCCGCCGGATCTGTTGGACGGCCCACTCGTAGTCCGCTCGGTCACGGATCACGAACTTGAGCTCGTCCCGCGTCGGGTCGAGGCGGTCCAGGTTGCGCCAGTCGTTCGAGTCAGATTCCCCGCTCCCCGGACACTTGACGTCCATGATCCTGACGACGTCGGGCGGCACGCGGTCGACCGGGACGCTGCCGCTGGTCTCGCACAGAACGGTGTAGCCGGCATCGAGAAGACGCCGCGCGAGGTCGCCGATATCGTGCTGCAGAAGAGGCTCCCCCCCGGTCAACTCGACGAGCCGGCACCCCCGGCCGATCCGCTCCACCTCCGCCTGGATCCGGTCGAGGCTCATGTCGCGCCCGCCGTAGAAGGCGTACGGGGTATCGCACCATGTGCAGCGCAGGTTGCAGCCGGTGGTCCGTACGAAGACGCACGGGCGCCCGGTGTAGCTCGACTCGCCCTGAATGGAGAAGAAGATCTCGGTGATCCGCATTCCTTCATCCCTGCCAGGCGCCCGCGGGAGCACGGCCGCCCGACGACGCCATCCTCGCGGCCGGTCCTGAGCCGGCTCCCATCGTCTTGGTCGGCGCTTCGCCGCCTCAGCTGGCCGGCCGAGCGGCCTCTCCCCCCAACTCCCGCATCACGAAGCGGGTGATCATCTCGTACAGGTTCACACGCGTCGTCCGCCCCGAGAGCGAGTGAGTCTTGCTCGGGTAGAGGCGCATGTCGAACTGCTTGCTCGCCTCCTCGAGCGCCTCCACCATCCGGATCGTATGCTGCGCGTGCACGTTGTCGTCGCCCGTGCCGTGTACGATGAGCACGGCCGACTCGAGCTTCGCGGCGCGCGTGAGCGGGGTTCCTGCGCGGTACCCATCGGGGTTCTCCGCCGGGGTGCGCATGTAGCGCTCGGTGTAGATCGTGTCGTACAGCTCCCACGCGGTGACCGGCGCCACGGAGACCCCCGCCGCGAACGTTCCCTCGCCTTCGAGAAGCGCGAGGAGGGTGATGTACCCCCCGTAGCTCCACCCCCAGATGCCGATGCGGGACTCATCGATGTACGGGAGCGCCCCGAGCTCCCGGGCCGCCGCTACCTGATCGGCCGTCTCGAGCTGGCCCAGCCTCAGATAAACCTGCCGGGTGAAATCCCGACCGCGTCCCCCCGTTCCCCGATTGTCGACACAGGCCACCAGGATCCCGCGTTGCACCAGCATCTGGTGCCACAGATAGCGACTGCCGCTCCACTGGTCGAGCACCCGTTGCGAGCCGGGGCCGCCGTACACGTACATGAGAAGCGGGTAGGCGTGCCCGGGATCGAAATCGGGCGGCTTCAGTATGTAAGCGTTGAGCGGTGTCCCGTCCGCCGCGCTCACCGTGATGAACTCGGGCTCCCGCAAGCCCAGCGAGTCCACCCGGGCGGCGAGCTCGGCGTTCTCCGACACGACCCGGACCTCGGACCCATCGGCCCGGCGGAGGACCGTGCGCGGGGGCGTTCCGATCTTCGAGTGTCGATCAAGAAAGAGCCGGAAATCCGGGCTGAACTCCGCTTCGTGCACACCGCGGCCGCCTGCCACCATCTTCGGTGCTGTGGAGCGGGTCAGCGAGACCGCGTACACGGAGCGCGTCACGGGGTTGTGCATGGCCGCCGTGAAGTAGGCGAGGCCGGCTCTCTGGTCCACCCCGTGGAACGAGGTCACGTCCCACTCGCCGCGGGTGATCTGGCGAAAAAGGCGGCCCTCCCGCTCGTACATGTACAGGTGGCGGTAGCCGTCCCGCTCGCTGGTCCACACGAAGCGACGTCCGTTCTCGATCCATTCGAGGTCGTCGCGCACCTCCACCCACGCGTCGTCGGTCTCGCTGAACAGGAGGTGCGTCTCACCCGTGCGCGCGTCGCCCAGCAGGACATCCAGGTGGTTCTGGTGCCGGTTCAGGCGCTGGATGAGTACCTCCTCCGAGGACTCGGCCCACTCCATGCGGGCGACGTAGACGTCTTCTTCCGCGCCCGTGTCGAACCAGGTCGTCTCCCCGCTGGCCACCTCCAGCGATCCCACCCGGACGATGGAATTCCTCTCGCCGGCCTTCGGGTACAGGATTCGGGTGAGCGAGGGGTACAGGCTCGACTCGTCGAGCAGGTAGAAGGCGCGCAGCGGGCTCTGGTCGAAGCGCCAGTAGGCGATGCGCTGTCCGTCCGGGCTCCACTGGAAGGCGTCGCGGAGGGAGAGCTCCTCCTCATATACCCAGTCCGTAGTCCCGTTGATGATCGTCTCGCTACCGTCGTAGGTCAGACGTCGCTCCTCGCCGGAAGCGAGGTCGAAGACGAAGATGTCGTTGTCTCGCACGAACGCCACGCGAGAGCCATCCGGCGAGAACTTGGCGAACATGTGGCCGCCGGGACGGGAGCCGACGAGCTGCAGGATCCGGCTCTGTAGATCGAAGACGTAGTACGTGCCCCGGGTGTTGTCTCTCCAGACGCGCTCGGTCTCCGTGAAGATCAGGACCCGGCGGCCGTCGCTCGAGAAGGCGTGTTGCTCGATCTCGATCGGCCCCGCGGCTCCGGCCGGAACCAGCTCCTCGGCAGAGACGAGGAGCTCGCGGGCTCCGGTGATCGCTTCGGTCTGCCACAGCTCGTCGTCCCCGGCGGCATCCTTCTCCACGGCCGTCCAGTGCTTCCCATCGGATCGCCAGACGACCGAAAAGGACTCTCCCTCGAAGTCCGCCGTGCCGTAAATGCGCCGCACGGTGAGCCCGCCCTCGGCGATCTGAGCGGCGATCGGGGAGGCGGCGACGGGGAGCAGCAGGCTGGCGGCCAGGCAGGCAGCGCATCTCCGGCGCCCGCGAAGTGCCCGGCTACCTTCGCCGGCGGTGGCCGTGCTCGACCGACTCGTCGGCGTCCTCACACCACGGTCATCGCGTTCACGTGAGAGAGGCCGAAGAGCACCTTCGACCACCGCTCTCCGGCATCCTCCACGTAGTACACCGAACCGTCGCCCGTGGCGACGAAGACTGCGCCCTCCCGGGTGGCATCGTCGGCCAGCGCCGAGTACCCGGACCTTCCGCGCAACCGCGGCCCGGGGTCGGCCTCCCTCCACGTACTCCCGCCGTCCAGGCTCACGTGCAGCCGCGCCTTCGCATCCCCCTTTCGCCCACTCCATGTCGCCGGAGGACCGGCCGCCGTGGCAAGGTACAGGTCGGTGCGGCCGGTCGCCGCCGGGACGAGCATCGCCGTGCCGTACGCCGTTCCGACCTCCCCCGGGACCCGCGTCCATCGCGCTCCCCGGTCGCGGCTCACGTGGAGTCCACCTCCGGTCGCGGCGTACAGCCGGCTCCCGTCCCTCGGGTCGACGGCCACGTGGTGGATGTCGTCGTACAGGCCCTCGTTGACGGGCTGCCAGCTCTCCCCGCCGTCATCGCTCCGATACGCCCCGCCGATCTCCACCCCCGCATACAGGTGGACCATGTCGTGCGGGTCGCACGCGATGGTCTGCACGTGAGGGCGGCGCGCACCGTATCCGTACCACTTCTCAGAATCCAGGTCGCCGAGGGCCCGGAAGCCCGGCCGCTCCTCCCACCTCCTGCCCCCGTCGTGAGAGGCGAAGAGGGCCGCCGGCTCCGTTCCCAGGTAGAGGGCGTCGGCCCCCCACTGGCTGATCGCGAGGGTCACGCACTCGTGGTCGGCGACGCCGCTCGACATCTTGTGCCAGCTCTCTCCCCGGTCCGTGCTCCGGTAGATGCCGGAGCGACGGGCCGCCGCATAGATGGCCGAGCTGACCGGCGCGATCGACCTCACCTCCTCGCCCCTCAGCGCTACGGCCTCCGTGTGTCCGGAGCGCTCGCCCCGGATCCATCGCACCGTGTGGATTCCGTCCGTTGTCGCTATCAGGAGCCGCACGGGCGGTCTCTCCTCCCGCTGAAGGTTGTCGAGAAGCACGAGCGGCCGGCATTCCGCTCTCGCGATGCCCCGAGGCACGGTCGGTGAGGCGGCCGGCACCTCGGAGGGGCGGTAAAGTCGCAGAGACGAGCCGCACCGGTCAAGCGGAAAACTGGCGCCGTACGGCCGGGGCCGAGCGTCATGGCCAGGCGCGGCCTGGCGGGCCTCTCGGGGGCGTGGGATGGAAGCGTGGCGCGCCGCTGGTCCGAGCGCGAGCCGCCGGAGCCGGCGGCCACCTTGACACTCTGTCGCCGCCGCCTACCTTTTCGCGCCGATTTCGGGTCCCTTGGCAATCTGAACGCGGCACAACGCCGATCGACAGATCGATTCGGGCGGCGGCCCCGCGGCGCAGGAACGGCGGGAAGAGGAGAGGAGGATGTCGCTGGTCCGTCTCAGCGACGTGGAGAAAAGCTTCGGCGATGTGAAGGCCGTGGATGGGGTCAGCTTCTCCATCGACCGGGGCGAGGTCGTCGGCTTTCTCGGCCCGAACGGCGCGGGGAAGACGACCGCCATGCGACTCATCACCCAATACCTCGAGCCCGACTCGGGCACGATCGAGATCGACGGGAGGCGCATCCAGGAGATCCCGATCGAGGCTCGCCGCCGTATCGGCTACCTCCCGGAGACGAACCCCCTCTACACAGAAATGCTCGTCAGCGAGTACCTCGACTACATCGGCCGCCTACGCGGGCTCGGGGTCGAGGAGCGGGACCGGCGTATCGGGGCCGCGGTCGGGCAGACGGGGATCGAGGAGGTCTATCACCGGCCGATCGGCCAGCTCTCCAAGGGATACCGGCAGCGAGTCGGCCTCGCCCAGGCGATCCTTCCCGAGCCGGACATCCTGATCCTCGACGAGCCGACCGAGGGGCTCGACCCGAACCAGCGCGTCGAGATTCGGCGGCTCATCACGGAGCTCGGGCGGGACCGAACCGTCCTGCTCAGCAGCCATGTGATGCAGGAGGTGCAGCGCACCTGCAGTCGACTCCTCATCATCGACCGTGGGAAGATCGTGGCCGACGGTACGGTGGACTCGCTACTCACCGGCGGCGCGCAGGGGATGCGCGTGACGGTCGAGCTCGAGGCCGACGCGGCGGCCGCGGCGAGCGCCCTGGCGGCGCTTGAGACGGTCTCCTCGGTCCAGCCGGCCTCGGACGGCGGCGTGCGCACCCGCCTCACCCTCACGGCGACGCCGGCGGCCGACCCTCGACCGGAGGTCTTCGCCCTGGCGAGCGAGCGCGGCTGGACGCTTTGGGAGCTACACCTCGAGCGTGAGAGCCTCGAAGAGCTCTTCCATGAGCTGACCGGACCCGGCGCGTGATGGGGAACGTGCTTGCCGTCGGGCGGCGCGAGTTCCGGAGCTATTTCGACCAGGCGACGGCGTATATTCTGCTCGTCATCTTCCTGGCTACCAACTACTTCTTCTACTTCCGGAGCGTGCTGTTCACGGGACAGGCCACCCTGCGTCCCATGTTCGACCTCCTTCCGTGGCTCCTTCTCTTCTTCGTACCCGCCATCACGATGCGGGCGCTGGCCGAGGAGCGGTCGACCGGGACGCTGGAGCTGATGCTCACCCAGCCCATCACCGAGATCGAGTTCCTGCTCGGGAAGTTCCTGGGCGTGTTCGGCTTCCTCGTCGTGGCGCTGGCGGGGACGTCGGGTGCGGTCATCGCGCTGGAGATGGGGGGCGAGCCCTTCTGGGGGGTCATGCTGGCCCAGTACATCGGCGCGCTGCTCCTCGTGGCCAGCCTGGTGGGGATCGGCCTGTGGGCATCCTCGCTGACGCGGAACCAGATCACCGCCTTCATCCTCGGCGTGGCGGTCACCTTCTTCCTGATCGTGATCAGCCTCGATGTGGTCCTGCTGGGACTTCCGCCGATTCTGGCGGCCGCGGCGGAGCGCCTCGGCATCCTCACCCACTTCGACAGCGTGGGGAGGGGAGTGATCGATCTCCGAGACGTCGTCTACTTCGCCACGCTGGCCGGGGCTTTCCTCTCCCTCGCCTACTGGTCGGTGCAGAGACAGAAGCTCAGCCGGCGGGGAATGGCATACCGCACCTTGTGGGCGGGCACACTCGGCATACTCGGCATCTGCATCGTGGTGAACCTGCTCGGGCGCCACATTCGCGGCCGCCTCGACCTCACGCCGGGGAACGCGTACACGCTTTCGGAGGCGAGCCGCTCCCTCCTGCGCGGCCTGGACGACCTCGTGACCGTGCGCTTCTTCGCCTCCCGGGAACTCCCGCCCCAGGTCGGCATTGTGAGGCGCGACATCGAGGACCTCCTGAGCGACTTCCGATCGGTGGCCGGCGGAAATCTCCAGCTGATCCAGTACACACCGGAAGGGAACAACGAGGCTCGTGACGAAGCGGCGAGGTTCGGAATCCCGCCGATCCAGTTCAACGTGCTGGGGCAAGAGGAGTTCCAGGTCCGTCAGGGCTACCTCGGCATCGCCCTCCAGTACGCGGACCAGGTGGAGACGCTGCCCTTCATCCGGCAGACGGAGGACCTCGAGTACCGGTTGGCGAGCGCCATTCGGCGGATAACGGTGCAGCGGCGGCCGACGGTCGGGTTCCTCACCGGGCACGGCGAGCCGGACATGGTCGGCGAGCTCAGCACTGTGGCCGATCGGCTGCGCGAGAGCTACAACGTGATCGCGGTCAACATCACGGAGGACGAGGAGGCGATCCCCGACTCCGTCAGAGTGCTTGTCCTGCCGGGACCGCAGTCGGCACTCTCGGCGGCGGAGGGGCGAAAGCTCGGGGAGTTCCTGGCGGTGGGCGGGAACATGCTCATCATGGCACAGCCGGTGACCATCGACCAGACGGGCCTCTTTCCGATGCCGCTGCCGCTGCCCCAGATCGCCGCCCTGCTGGCCAAGTACGGGGTGTCGCTGCCCGACGGCCTCGCCTACGACCTGCGCTCCAACGGCCGCGTCACCGTGCCGACCGCGGCCGGACTCAGCTTCGTGATCCCCTATCCGCTGTGGGTGCAGGCGTTACCCGCGACGTCGCACGTGATCGTGGACCGGTTGAGCAGCGTGATGGCTCCCTGGACCACTCCGATCGAGGTGGTGAGCGGCGACAGCACGAACGTCATTCCGCTCCTCGCAACCACCGAGTTCGGAGGCAAGCTCACCGGGCGGCTTCCGCTCAACCCTCAGTTCGACTGGAACTCGGTGGCCACCGACCTCTCCAGGCAGCTCATCGCAGTCGCGCTCACCCCTCCCGCGCCCGGCGTGCTCCCGGCCGCGGGGGCGTCACGGCCGTCCGCGAACCCCGTCGCGGGAGCGGCAGCCCCCGACGCGGGAGCGGCAGCCCCCGACGCGGGAGCGGCAGCCCTCGACGCGGGAGAGGGGGCGGCCGCCGCGCCGGCTCGGGACGGGGGCGAGGCGGCGGGCCAGAATGCGGCCGGCGCAGGGGACCAGAATGCGAGCGGCGCGGGGGGCGACTCACTGGCGATGCGGCCGGCGGAGCAGCCCGGCGCCGAGACCACCCCACCCCCCACCGGACGGATCGTCCTCATCGGCGATACGGACTTCGCCACGACGCGTTTCGTCCAGGCGAGCCCCGACAACCTGCTCTTCGTACAGAACGCGGTGGACTGGCTGGCGGAAGACGAGGCGCTCATCTCGATCCGGACCAAGAGCCGTACGCCCCCTCCCCTCCTCTACCCGTCGGAGGCGGTGCGCGACGCCGCGAAGTACGGCAACCTGATCGGCGTGCCGCTCCTCTTCGTGTTGCTCGGGACGGGGCGAGTGCTGCGGCGTCGCCGTCTACAGTCGCAGCCGTACCGACCCGGTGGAGCGGCCGCGTGAGGGGGAGCGCGAGGTGGCGCCCATACGGAGAGCCCTGACGTGAGTCCGAGGAACGTCCGGATCATCCTGGGGCTGCTGGCCGCGCTGCTGGCCGCCTACGCCCTGAGCCGAGTGCTCGGAGGGAGAGACGGCCGGATCCAGAGCGCCGGCATCGACGTTGGCGGGGCGGTGGACAGCGGGACGTCGCTCATCCGCGTGCGGAAGCCGGGTGGGAGTGATTCGATACGGCTGGAGCGGGTGGGCGACGCGTGGCGGGTGAACGGTTATCCGGCCGACACCGGGGAGGTCCGTAGCCTGATCGCGGCCCTCGACACGGCGACAGCCCTCGAGCTGGTCTCCCGCAGCCCGGCCAACCACCCGCGCCTCGGCGTGACCGAGGAGGCCGGGCACCTCGTCGCGTTCGGCGGCGCGGATCCCCCGGCCCTCTCCATCCTCATCGGCAACAGCGGCCGGGGCGGGCGCTACGTTCGCTCGCCGGACGCGCCGGAGGTGTATCTACTACCGGGGAACGGCGGGCAGCTTCTCACCCGTGATGCGGACTCGTGGCGAGACCGGGTGATCGCCGCGCTCGACACCTCGCTGGTGCGCGAGGTGGTGATTCGCCGCGGCGCCGAGGCGCTCGTCCTGAGCCGGCCCGACAGCGTGTGGGTGCTGGACGGCGAAGCCGCAGACTCCTCTCGGGTCCGAAGCCTTCTCGGCGGCCTCACGCGCCTCACCGCCATGCGCTTTCCGCCCGATTCGGTAGCCGTGCGGGCGGACTTCGACGCCCCCGAAGCGGTCTTGGAGGCGTACGACGAGGCGGGCGCCTCCGCACCGGCGGCGGCCCCGCTGGCATCGCTGCTCTTCGTAAAGGAGGAGGAGGGATCCAACTACCTCGTCCGGCGGGCCGATCGGCCGGTGGTATACCTGCTCGCCGAGTGGTCGGTGAACCGCCTCCTCCCCACCCCAGAAGAGCTGGACGGCGAGTAGGGCCGGGTCCATACGGTCCGACGCCCGCCAGCCGGTCCAGCCAGCCTCCAGTACGACCACCCGGACCGGTGCCCCCTACGTGAGCCGTCCCGCCAGCGCGCTCAGGGTGGCCACCTCGAAGTCCGGGCGACCGTCGCCCTCCGGCCGGGCCTCCCCCTTCCGGTTCACCCACGCCACCGGGATGGCGAGCTCGAGCGCCGGCACGACGTCGTGGAACCAGCTCTGCGCGGCGTGCAGCCAGCGGGAAAGCCCGATGCGACCGCGTGCTTCCTCGAAGTGGCCGCGCGCCGGCTTGTAAGAGCCGACGGACTGCGCCGTCACGATGAGGTCCGGGTCGAAAGCGACCGGGAGGCTCCGCCGGGTGGCGTCCAGCAGATCCTCATCCACGTTCGACAGGATTCCAAGACGATAGCCGGCCGCCGCCAGGCGCTCGAGCCCGGGGTTCGTGTCGGGGAACACAGGCCACCCCGGCAGACTCTCGGCCAGGAACGAGGCGCGCTCCGGCCGAAGCCGCCAGCCGAGCCGGACCACCACTCGCCGCGCCGTCTCGGCGAGGACCTGGCGGTAGCTCCGGTACGCCTCGGCCTCCACGGCCGGCTCCACCTCCATGTACGCCTCCAGCACCGGCCCGCGCTCGAGGAGCACGCCGTCCGCACGGGCCGCTTCGATGAACGCGGAGCCGATCCCCGCTCCCCAGTCGACCAGCGTCCCGTAGCAGTCGAAGGTGATGACGTCGAAAGGTCTCTCGCCCATATTGGGTCTCCGGCCCGCCGCACGTGGAAGTCGACCAGCCGACGGAGGGACGATGCCGAGGCCCACCTTCAAGGTCCAGGGGATCGATCACGTCGAGCTGTTCGTTCCCGACCAATACGAGGCCGCGCGCTGGTGCGAAAGGACGCTCGGCCTCCAGATCGTGCCACGCTTCGCGCACTGGGCCGAGCGCGGGCCCCTCATGGTCTCGAGCGACGAAGGCCGAACCAAGCTGGCGCTCTTCGTGGGCAAGCCCCGCGGGGCGCGCCAGACAGCGGGTCACCACCTGGTCGCGTTCCGGGTGGACGCCGAGGGGTTCCTGCGTTTCCTCGAGCACATCGGGCACAACCCCGTGTTCGGCGAGCACGGGGAGGAGCTCCGCGAGCTCCCTCCCCGCGATCACGGCGAGGCGTTCTCGGTCTACTTCTGTGATCCGTGGGGGAACCGCTACGAGGTCACGACGTACGACGTGGCACCGGTGAGAGGGCGCCTCGGTGCGGCGGAAGGCGCGGAGAATTAGGCGGAAAAGCAAAATGCCCTGGATCGAGCAGGTCCCGAACGACAAGGCCACCGGTCTGCTCAAGAAGCTGTACGATCAAGCGATCGCGCGGGCCGGGCGCGTGTGGAACATCGTGCGCATCATGAGCCTGAACCCGCGCGCGCTCGACACGAGCATGCGCTTCTATGTCTCGCTTATGAAGGGGAGCTCGCCCCTCTCCCGGGCGCAGCGCGAGCTGCTCGCCACCGTCGTGTCGGCCGAGCTCGGGTGCCACTACTGAACGCAGGCGCACGCGCACGACCTCCGGGAAGAGGTCCAGGGCACGTTCGAAGATCCGGATGAGGCCGACGCCTTCGTGCATGCCGTGGCCCGCGACTGGCGCCGCGCCCCGCTCCAGCCGGTCGACAGGGCGCTCGGCGAGTTCGCCGCCAAGCTGACCCATCGCCAGCGCGAGATGTCCCGGGCCGATCTGGACGCTCTGCGCGCGCACGGCCTCGACGACCGGGAAATCCACGACGCCGTCCAGGTGATCGCCTACTTCAACTACATCACGCGGGTGGCGGACGGCCTGGGGGTCGACCCGGAAGACTCCATCCGGCCGTGGGGGGAGACCGACTCGGCGAGCAGGGATCCGTGACGCGCTGGCGTCGGGCCGCGGGATGAGGGGCTAGCCGACCCCCGGCTCCGTCATCGCGCGGAAGTCGATCAGCGCCTCGAGCTCCTCGTCCGACAGGAGGTCCATCTCGCGCGCGACCTGGCGGAGGGTCTTCTCTTCCCTCAGGGAGCGCTTCGCCACCTCGGCTGCCCTGTCGTACCCGATACGTGGGGCGAGGACGGTGGCGAGGGCGGCCGTGGACTCGGCGAAGCGCCGGCACCGCTCGGCGTTCGCGGTAATCCCCTTTACGCAGCGCTCCGCGAACTCCCGGCACGCCGAGGAGAGGATCTCGATCGACTCGAGGAGGTTGTGCGCCATGACCGGGATCATCACGTTGAGCTCGAAGTTCCCCGCCTGACCGCCGATGGTGATCGCCGCGTCGTTTCCGATCACCTGCGCCGCGACCTGACACACCATCTCCGCCATCACGGGGTTCACCTTTCCCGGCATGATGGAAGAGCCGGGCTGTACGGCCGGCAGCTCGATCTCGAAGATCCCGGTGCGCGGCCCGGAGGCGAGCCACCGGATGTCGTTGGCGATCTTCATCAGGCTGCACGCGATCGCCTTGAGGGCGCCGCTCGCCTCGACCGCCGCATCCCGCGCCGACTGCGCTTCAAAGTGGTCCTCCGCCTCACGGAAGGCGGCTCCCGTCAGCTCGGAGAGCCGCGCCGCCATGCGTCGCCCGAACTCCGGGTGCGTGTTGATCCCGGTGCCCACGGCGGTCCCCCCGATGGCCAGCTCGCCGAGCGACCCGCGCAGCGCTTGTGCCCGTCGAACGCCGTGTGCGATCTGGCTCGCGTAGCCGGCGAATTCCTGGCCGAGACGGATCGGGGTGGCGTCTTGGAGGTGCGTGCGTCCCGCCTTCGGGATGCCGTCGAACTCCTGTGCCTTCGCCTCGAGCGCTGTTTGAAGGCGCTTCAGGGCCGGGATCAGCTCCTTCTCGATCGCCACGAGGGCGGAGATGTGCGTGGCCGTCGGGATCACGTCGTTGCTCGACTGGCCCATGTTGACGTGATCGTTCGGGTGCACAGGCGTCTTCGAGCCCACCTCCCCTCCCAGCAGCTGGATCGCCCGATTGGCGATCACCTCGTTCGCGTTCATGTTGGTCGAGGTCCCGGAGCCGGTCTGAAAGATGTCGAGGACGAAGTGCTCGTCGAGCTTCCCATCCATCACCTCGGTGGCGGCGCGGATGATCGCCTCGGCGAGCTCTCCATCCAGCAGCCCCAGCTCTCGGTTCACCTCGGCCGCGGCGCGCTTGACCAGCCCCATCGCATACAGGAAGCGACGGTCGAAGCGGAGCCGGCTGATCGGAAAGTTCAGCCGGGCACGTTCCGTCTGCGCTCCGTACAGCTTTTCCTCGGGAATCTCCATGGAACCGAGCGAGTCGTTCTCGATGCGATGCTTGGCCATGTCAGCCTCGGCTTGAGTGGATGAGGTGGGCGCGGGCTTCGGCGCGCGCGGGCTGCGGCGGTCCGGATCCGCGGCCCCATCGGCCGAGCGGCCCGGATCCGCAACCTCGTCGGCTGACCGGCCGCACCCGCGGCGCTAGAACTCGACCTGGTCCCCGGGTCCTATCCCGTGCTCGGCGAACCAGCCCTGCCG
>JBHIAV010000007.1:0-92949 GCA_046758745.1 Gemmatimonadota bacterium | reverse complement strand
CAGCTCCAATGCCACGTCCATGGTGCGGACCGAGACTCCGGATGGCGCCTCGATCTTCACCGGGGCGAAGTTGAGGATCCCGCTCACCCCGGCCCTGCACAGGCGCGCCGCAGTCGGCTGGGCCGCCTCCGGAGGCGTCGCGATGATGGCGATGTCGACCGCTCGCGCTCGAAGTACCGACTCGAGCTCCTCGAGGGGCGACACCTCCACGCCGTTGAACACGCGCCCCACCTTGGCAGGGTCCCGATCGAAGGCGGCGATGATGTCGAAACCTCGTCGCTCCAGATCCCGATAGCCGAGGAGGGCGGATCCGATCTTCCCTACCCCGACCAGCGCGACGCGCCAACGGCGGCGCAGACCGAGAATGGATTCGAGCGTGCGCTGGAGCTCTGCCACGGTGTAGCCCCTGCCGCGCTTCCCGAACGAGCCGAACAAGCTGAGGTCCTTCCGCACCTGCGCCGAGGTGGTCCCGCTCCGCTCGGCGAGCTCGTGGCTGGACACCAGCTCACGCCCGCCGGCCTCGAGCTCCCGGAGCAGGCGGAGGTAGAGCGAGAGACGGCGTATCGTCGAATCTGCGATCTTTCGCGTCGTCATCCCAGGCTTGTGAAAGGCTTCACAAGCAACATAGCCCGCCGGCCGGCCGATCTCAATCGGTTCGAACGGCCCGAATTCGACGCGCCAGGGCAAGGAACCGCTCGGGGGCCAGGCGCTCCGGTCGCGTCGTCGGATCCAGCCCGATCTCCCGGCACAGCCGATCCACTTCTTCCGGCGAGAGAGCAAACTCAGGCGAGCTGCGGAGGATCTTCTGAAGCTGCTTTCGGCGACGAGCGAAGGCCGTACGGGTGAGCGCCCGGAGCGCCTCTTCGTCCGTGGGGGCGAGGCGCTCCTCGAAAGGTTCGATGATCACTGCGGCCGAGTCGACCGCCGGAACGGGCCGAAACGCCTGCCGCCCGAGGGAGAAGGCCACCCGGGCGTTCGCCTTCGTCTGCACTCCGACGGTCAGCGCGCCGTATGCCGGGGTGCCCGGGACGGCGACGATCCGTTCCGCCACCTCCTTCTGCACGGTGACCAACAGCCGCCGCGGGGTCGGACGCAGCTCCAGCAGTCGGAAGATGAGCGGCGTGGTGATGCCGTAAGGGATGTTGGAGATCACCCGGAGCGGCCCGGGACCGTCCGCCAGAGCCGAGAGGTCGAGCTCGAGCGCGTCGCCGAGCACGACCCACACATCCGGCCGGTCGCCCCACCGTTCCCTCAGCTCCGCCGCGAGAGCGTCGTCCTTCTCCACCAGCACGAGACGGGCCACCCGCCCCACCAGCTCCTCGCTGAGCTCGCCGTGTCCCGCTCCCACCTCCACCACGGTGTCGCCGGAAGCAGCCTGAAGGCTCGCCACCAGCTTTCGCCGCAGGTTGGGATCGACGAGGAAGTTCTGGCTGAGCGAGCGCTTCGGGCGGGGCCGACGTTCCACCCCTGCGGCTACAGCCGGACGACCACGGCCGTCCGGTCGTCCGCTGCCGTCCCGGACGCGGGGCACGCCATCCGGAAGAGATTGTCGAGCACTTCCTGCGCCTTCGCCTCCGGCCGGCCGAGCGCCATAGCGGTGAACCGCTCGTCCGACCACATCGTGCCCTCCTGGAGACATTCGCTGAGACCGTCGGTGAAGAGCAGCAGCATGTCTTCGCCGCGCCGCCACTCCGCCTCGAGCTCGGCATAGGCGCCGAACTCGGCGATCCCCAGGGGAGGGTTCAGGGCCTCGAGTCGGATCGCCTCTTCCCTACGGATGAGGTACGCGTGCGGGTGACCGGCGTTGGCGTAGCGGACGACGCCCGCCGTGGGATCGATGACGGCGTAGAAGGCGGTCATGAACATCTCGGTCGACTCGAGCTTCCGCACGAGCTCGTGGTGGATGCTGCGCAACACCTCGGAAGGACGATCGCTGGCACGCGCGAAGATCGCCGCCACGCTCATGGTCAGCGCCATGATCAGCCCCGCGGTCACACCCTTGGAGCTGACATCCCCGAGCATCACGCCGAGCTGTCCGCCGGGAAGCCGGATGAGGTGATAGAAGTCTCCCCCCACCGACTCCGCCGGCTCGCAGCGCGCCGCGATGTCTCCGAGGCCGGCGAAGTCCTCCAGGTTCGGGAGGAGCTTGAGCTGCAGGTCATGCGCGAGCTGGAGCTGCGCCGACATGCGCTCGCGCTGCAGGCTCTCGCGAACCAGGCGCCCGTTCTCGATCGCCGCCCCGATCTGGCTGGCGATCGCCGTCATCAGCTTGACATCGCCGTCGGAGAACGAGTCGGCGTTCTTCCGGCCGATCAGGTTCAGCACTCCCACGGCCCGCGCCTTCCCCTGGGGTGGGGAGTAGCCCACCGGAACGGAGAGCAGCGCGGCGTCGGGCAGGTCGACCCGCTCCCTCTTCGACGACGGTTCGGGAAGCCCACCCGGGTCGAGGCGCAGCGGCTCCTGTCGGGCGAAAACCTCCGCGGTGATCGACCGCGTGTCCGAGAGCGCGAGACGGGTGAGCCCAGGCGGAACGTTGCCCTCCGAGGCGAGGAGTACGAGTTCGCCCGCCGGCTCGTCGAGCACCCAGAGCGTGGCGCGCTCCGCCCCCATCACGTCGACCACCTCGCCGAGCAGCACCTGCGCCGCACGGTCGAGGTGGATGATCGACCCGAGCGTCTCGCTGATCGAGGTCAGGAGCTGGATCTCTTCCGCCCGCTCCGCGACCTCCTGACTGAAGAACCGCGTCTCCTCCTCGGCGGCGAGGAGCCGAGAGACCGACTCGCCGAGGAGCGTGGCTGCGGCGCGCGTTCCCTCCGCCACCGAGGAATCGAACTCGAGGATCAGGGTGCGTCCCCCGTCCAGATCCCAACGCTCTCGCTCGACAGCAGGGGTCAAGCTCTGCCCGAGCGAGTCGTGCAGGACCCGCGGGTCGCGCTCGCCTTCCTCCTCGACGACCAAGATCCTGACGCGGAGGGCGGTCCCCGCCTCGAAGGCGGCGATCAGCTCTCCGGCGCGTTGCGACCGAAGCGACGGTCGAGGAAGGGTCGGAGACCCGGACGCCTGCCTCATCTCTTGCATTCGGCGATTTCCACGGCGTTCTTCACGAGCGGAGGATGAGCGTTACGGCGTTTCCGGCCTCATTGTAGCGCACCTCGTCCGCCAGGGCGCGCAGGAGGAAGAGCCCCCGCCCCCGACTCCGGTAACGGTTCTGAAGGCTCGTCGGATCCTCGACGGCTGTGGGATCGAAGCCGGTTCCCTCGTCGGTGACCACCACGTGGGCTCTCCCCGATTCGAGCTTCGCGCTCACTCGCACCCGCTTGTTCGGGTCTTCCTGGTTGCCGTACAGGATCGCGTTTGCCACGGCCTCACCGAGGGCCACCCGGAGGTTCAGCCTCGCTCGGGAGCCGGTGAAGGCGAGCCGTTCGCACGCCTCGACCACCTGCGCTACCGCGTCCTGCAAGAATCGGACATCGGAGGGAAACTCCAGCTGGATGCGGCCGCTCATCGCTCCGCTCCGCTCCCAGCCGCGCGTCGTCTCCTCCTGGTAGCGGCGGTACAAAACCTCTATGTCCCCTGGGGCGGCCGGGTGGAAGAGGTAGTCCCGACACCCGGCAGCGAGGGCCGGGATCAGCCGCTCCGCCGACTCGCCGGGCACAAGCGCCACCAGGTACGCCTCCCGGCCGAACGCCAGGCGAGCTTCCGGAACCGAGACCGCCGGGTCTCCGAGGTCGAGGATGACCAGGGGGGGACCCGGATCCGGCCACTCCTCGCGCCGACGCGCGACGGACGCCTCCACGCCGACCCCGGCGAGGGCCCCGATCAGCTCCTCGCCCACGCTGGGGCGCCCGCTACAGATGAGGGCCATCCTCCTGGCCTCGACCATCGACCGGCGACCTACGGGGTTCCGTGTTAGAAGTCTGTCAGAGCGATCGACCGGTCCTCGGCGATGAGGAAGAGGGTGTCGAGCTTCGTTAGCTCGAAGAGGGTTCGCAGGTCCTCGTTCAGGCCGGCTAGCCTGAGCTCGCCGCCCTTCTCTCGAATCTTCTTCGACAAGCTGACGAGCACGCCGAGGCCCGAGGAGTCGATGTAGCTCGACTCGGAGAAATCGATGAGGAACTTCCGGCCCCCCGCTTCCAGATGGCTCAGTACGGTGGCCTTGAGTTGCTGGCGATTCCCCACGATGAGCTCGCCGCTCACCTCGACGATCGTGACGTCTCCCTGGCTCGCGATCGAGAATTCCATGTCTCCTCCAGCTACGCGTTCGAGGCCGTCACGCCGCGCGTCCCGATCGCGAGCGGGCAGCCATCAATGCCGTGATGCAGGCGACGTGAACGATGTCATCCACTGAGGCTCCGCGCGACAGGTCGTTCAGAGGGCGGGCCAACCCCTGCAGGATTGGGCCGAGCGCTGGCGCACCGCCGAGGTGCTGCACCAGCTTGTAGGCGATGTTCCCCGCGTCGAGGTCCGGGAACACCAGCACGTTGGCGCGGCCCGCGACGGGCCAGCCGGGTGCCTTTCGCACCGCGATCTCCGGCACGAGGGCCGCGTCCGCCTGCAGCTCACCATCCGCTGGGACGTCCGGGCGGCGCCTCCGAAACAGCTCGACCGCCTCCCGGACGCGCTCCACGGATTCTCCACCCGCCGAGCCGTGCGTCGAGTACGACAGGAACGCCACACGGGGTTCGTCGCCGACGACGCGGTGCCTCGCCTCGCAGGCCGCTTCTGCGATCTCCGCCAGCTGGGCCGCCGTTGGCACGGGTACGACCGCCGCGTCGGTGAAGGTGAGCACCTCCGCTTCCGAGGCCCGGGCTCGCTCCGGCACCATATAAAAGGAACCCGACACGGTGTGGATCCCCGGTGCGGTCCCGAGGATCTTGAGTCCGGCCCGCACCACGTCGGCCGTCGGCGTTCCCGCTCCTGCCACCACCCCATCCAGGAGTCCCGCACGGAGCAGGGCGACCGCGAAGCGTAATGTATCCCAGCGGCCCGGTGACGCCAGATCCGGACACGCCCCGAGGGCCGCTTCCCGAAGGGCGGAATCCTCCGTGTGAAAGACCTCCGGGGCGGCCGGCTCGCCGGCCAACTCCCCCTCGCTCACCGCCACGGGCCGCACCCAGCGCTCTGCCGCGAGACGCGACATCGCCTCCCGGGTTCGAGGTTCACCCGCCTCCGGGAAGCCGATCCGGCAGGGCGAGCGCCGGGCCCGCTCGCCGAGCGTCGCGAGGAAGCTCATCCACCGCGAACGCGGTTGCCGAAACGCTCGACAAGCCGCTCAAGCACCGGCGCCGGGACGAAGCTCGACACGTCGCCGCCCAGCTGCGCGACCTCGCGCACGAGCGAGGAGCTGAGAAACGTGAAGGCATTGCCGGGCGCCATGAAGATGACCTCCACCTCCGGCCACAGCGAACGGTTCATCAGCGCCATCTGGAACTCGTACTCGAAATCGCTGACCGCGCGGAGACCCCGGATGATGATCCGCGCCCCCCGCCCCCGGGCGAACTCCACCAGGAGGCCGGAGAACGACACCACCTCCACAGCCGGAGAACCGGCGTACACCTCCCTCATCACCTCGACGCGCTCCTCGAGGCTGAAGAGAGGGCTCTTCGACTGCGTCGAAGTGTCGGCGACGGCGAGGATGAGACGATCCACGAGCCGCAGGCTGCGGCGCACGATGTCGTCGTGGCCCAGGGTGAGGGGATCGAACGACCCCGGATACACGGCGATCCTCTCGCTACGCTCCACCGGAAGAACCTCCGTTTCCCGATGAGAAGAAGGACAGCGACGTGTCCCCGTACCGGCGATGCCAGTCGGGCATGGCTTCGCGGAGACTCTCCGACGCGTGTTCCACGCATAGGAGTGCCGCGAACGGCGCGCGACGGAAGCGCTCCACGAGCCGCTCCGTGTCGCCCGTCCCGTACGGGGGATCGGCCAGCGCCACGTCGTACGCACCCTCTCCAACGATGTTGTCGAGGAAGGCGAAGACCTCTCGACAGCTCGTATGGGACCTCTCCACGAGGCCGAGCTCCGCTAGGTTTCGCCGGAGGAGCGCGGCGGTGCGCCTGTCCCCTTCGACGAAATCGACCCACGCCGCCCCGCGTGACAGCGCTTCGATGCCGAGCGCCCCCGAGCCGGCGAATAGGTCCAGCACGCGAGCGCCAGCGATGCGCGGCCCCAGGGCGCTGAACCAGGCCTCCCGAACCGCTTCCCGTGTCGGTCTGGTGCGGCGGCCGTTGGGGGCGCGAATGCGGCGACCCCCGAGCTCGCCCCCGACGATTCGCAGCCTCACGTGACGGCACGGCGCAGGCCGCGCAGACGGGCCTGGAAGCGCGGAGCTCCTTGCCAGCGGTCGGCGGCGAGCTCGAACGCGACGTCCCACCGTCCCCCCGAGGCCACCTCTCCCAGCCGACCCCCCAAGCCGAACCCGATCGCCCGCACGCGAGCTCCCTCGTCGGAGGCGAGGACGACCCTCAGGTGTTTCGAGTCCGAACCCACGCCCGCCGGACGCTCGAGCCGAGCGGCCCGAACCAGCAGAAGAGGAGCGGGGCTCCCCGCCCCGAACGGGCCAAGGTGGGCGAGCCACCGGTGCAGCTCGGGCGTGACCGACCGGAGCGGAAGCTCGAGGTCGATTTCCAGCTCCTCGACCAGCAGCGCGGGGTCGAGCTCACGGGCCGCCACGTCGAGCAGCCGCGCGGCGAAGTCCTCCATGCGTGCCCGGCGAATCGTGAGCCCGGCCGCCGTGCGGTGACCCCCGTAGCGCTCCAGGAGGGGCTCGCACTCCCGGAGCGCGTTGAAGAGATGGAAGCCGCCGAACGAGCGTCCGGAGCCGCGCCCGACGTCGCCGTCGAACGTCACGACGATCGCCGGCCGATGCAGCCGCTGCGCCAGCCTGGAGGCCGCGATCCCGATCACGCCCGGGTGCCACCCATCCCCCCACAGCACGACGGCGCGGTGCCGCGTCTCGTCGTAGCGGTGCGGGAGGAGGGCGAGGGCGGCGCGCAGCACGTCACGGTCTTCCGCCCTGCGGCGCGAGTTCTCCTCCTCCAACCGGCCGGCCAAGCGTGTCGCCTCGGCGCTGTCCTCCGTGAGGAGAAGGCAAAGCCCGTCCTCCGCAGCCCCCATCCGTCCCACGGAGTTGAGGCGGGGAGCGATCACGAAAGCCACGTGCTCGGCGCCCAGCTCCGCCGCGTCCGCGAGCCCGGCCCGCTCGAGCAGCGCCCGCAGACCGGGCTTCCGGGTGCGACCCAGGACGCGAAGGCCGGCTCGCACCAACACGCGGTTCTCATCCAGCAGCGGGACCTGGTCCGCTACGGTGCCAATGGCCACCAGATCCAGATGCTGATTGAGCTCGCCTTCCCCCTTGCCCGCTCTTCGATAGAGTGCGCTCAGCAGCTTGAACGCGACTCCGACCCCGGCCAACCCGCGGAAGGGGTAGTCCCCATCCCGCCGGTTCGGGTTGACCACCGCCACGGCGTCCGGAAGGCGCTCGCCCGGCCGGTGGTGATCCGTCACTACCACATCGCGGCCCGCCGCCGCGGCCCGGGCGATCGCATCGTGAGCTACGATCCCGCAGTCGGCGGTTACGATGAGGGTCGCTCCGATCTCCTCGGCGCGCCCAAGGCCGGGCTCGGACAGGTCGTATCCGTCTCGGGCCCGGTGCGGCACGAAGGCCTCCACATCGGCCCCGAGCCCGGCCAGGCCACGGGCCAGGAGCCCGGCGGCGCACATTCCATCCGCATCGTAGTCCCCGTGAACCAGGATCTTCTCTCCCGCCGCGAGAGCGGACTCGATGCGCCACACCGCCGCCGCGACATCCGGAAGCCGCTCAGCGGGGTGCAGGCTCGTGAGACGCGGTCGGAGATGCGAGCGAACGGCGTCGATATCGCGCAGGCCGCGTCGAACGAGAATCCGGCACAGCTCGGGAGGGATCCGAAGCGATCGCGAGAGGTGGTCGATCAGTTCCTCGGGGAGCGGCGGGGGCTCGATCCACCGCGTGCTGGCGAGCGCCGTGTCAGGCATCCCGTTCCGAGACCGGCGAGTGCAGGATCACGCCGCAGGTCTCGCACACCACGAGCTCGCGCCGGGCCCGGATCTCGGCCTGTCGCTGCAGGGGCACGGCCGTGAAGCAGTGGCCGCACACCCCGTCGACCACCGGCGCGAGGGCATCTCGCGCTCCCCCGCCGCGCACCGTGTCGTACAGCTGCCTGACTCGGGCGTCGATGCGGAGCGCCCGGTTCTCCCGCCGGTCCCTGTGCACGGCGATCTGGTCGCGGAGCTCGGCCACACGCCCCTCGACCTCGGCCTTTCGTGACGTGAACTCGGTTCGGCGTGCATCCAGCCGCGCCTCCGCCTCGCCCAGCTCACCACGCAGCCGCTCGAGCGTCTGCATCGTTCCCAACACCGCCTCCTCCGCCGCCTCGAGGTTGCGCCGGGCCGCGTCCACCTCCGCCCGCGCGGCGAGGTGCTGCCGCATGTTCATCACTTCCTGGGCGCGCGCCTGGAGCCGCTTGACCGTGGCGCGTCCCGCCTGAACCGTCCGCTCGCCGCGCCGCAGCTCCGCTTCCGCCTTCTCAACCTCCGCACGCAGCTCTTCGGCGCTCCGCTCCAATCCGGCGATCTCCTCCTCCCCCGTGCCCAGCTCATGTTCCAGAACCTCCAGCTCGCCAATGAACCGTCCGATCTCCTCATCGATGGCCTGGAGGTGAAGAAGCCCCTCGACGTTCTCGCTCATGTCTTCTCCCGTCACCTTGTCCGACCTCCCGCAACGGCGCTCAACCGATCGGAGTCGCCTCCCCGGCCCGCTGCTTCCCGATCCGACGCACGAAGCTGAGCGACACGCCCGCCTCCCGGAGCTCACGCGCCAGCTGCTCCTTCTCCTTCAGCAGCTCCCGCTGGTGCTCCTCCTCCGCGTCCTCGATCTCCCGGTTGATCTGCTCGAGCCGCGCGAGGCGCGGCCGGTGGACGAGCTTCCGGGCCGACTCGGCGAAGATCTCCGCCGGGTGCGTGAGCTCGGTGTCATCGCTCCGGAGCTCTGCCAGCAGCCTGGCGGCCTCGGGCGTCAGCGACGGATCATCGCTCCCCGTCATGGAGACCGTCCCCGACCGAATCGCCCGGAAGAGCACGCTGTTCGCAGGGGCGCGGAAGTGCTCGGTCCGGAGGCCGATCTCCTCGGCCCCGGTGACCAGCGACGGATCCCGGAGGAGCAGAAGGAGGGTGAGGCGCTCCGCGGCAGCTCCGCCGTCGGCTGGGAGATGCGAGGCCTCGTCTCCTTCGTCACGCTCGGCGAGACGCCCATGGGGACGGGGATGTCGAACCGGCGCCTGCCGGGCCACCTCGCTGACAAGCGTCTCCCGGCGGACGCCGATTCTTTCGGCCGAGCGACCGAAGTACAGGTCGCGCAGGGCCGGGTCCCGCGTGGCGCGGAGCGTACTCAGCAGCCCATCGACGGCCCGCCTCTTTCCCTCGATCGTGTCCAGGTACCCCTGCCGCTCGAGGATCCGGAGCTTGCACTCCAGGATGTCGATTGCGTCCTCTACGAACGCCGCCAGCGCCTTCGGTCCCCCCCGGCGGATCACCGAGTCCGGATCCGTGCCGGGCGGCAGGCTCGCCACCATGGGATGCAGCCCCGCGGCGAGCAGGACGTCTCCCGTGCGAAACGTGGCCCGGAGCCCGGCGCGGTCACTGTCGTACAGGAGAACGACGCGCCGGGCGTAGCGGGCCAGGAGCTCGGCCTGCTCCGGCCCGAGGGCCGTGCCGAGCGGGGCCACGGCTGCCGGAAACCCGTTCAGCTGGAGGGTCAGCACGTCCATGTAGCCTTCGACCACGAGGGCGGTCCCCTCCCGCCGGATCGCGTGCCGCGCCCACACAAGCCCGTACAGGGTGCGGTTCTTGTGAAAGATCGGCGATTCCGGCGAGTTGATGTACTTCGGGATGCTCTCCGACACATCGCCGAGGACGCGGCCGCCGAATGCTATCGGACGGTCGCGAAGATCCCGGATCGAGAAGGTGAGCCGGTTCCGGAAGCGGTCGTACGGCTCCTCGGCCCGTTCGCTGGAGGCCACCAGGCCCGCTTCTTCGAGTGTCGGGTCGTCCATGCCGCGCGCGAGCGCCGCGTCCCTCAACGCCCGCCAGGCGTCGGGCGCGTATCCGAGAGCGAATCGTTCCGCCGCCTCTAGGCCGACTCCTCTTCCTTCCAGGTACTCGCGCACCCGACTGCTCCCGGCCGCCTCCCGCAGCCTGGCCGCGAACCACTCCTCGGCGAACGCCGTCGCCTCCCGGAGGCGAGCGTGAGGATCCTCCCGGTCGGCGCGGCTCTCCGGAATCTCCACGCCGTAGCGCTCGGCCAGATGGCGAACGGCTGAAGGGAAGTCGAGGCCGAGCCGACGCATCACGAAGCCGAAGACGTCGCCACCCTCGTTGCACACGAAGCACTTGAAGATCCCCCGGGCGGGGTCCACCGAAAAGTTGGGGCCCTCCCCGCCGTGCAGCGGGCAAGGGCCCCGGTAGGTCTTCCCTGATCTCTTCAGGCGGGTGTGCTCGCCGCACACTTCCGCGATGTCGGCGCGCGCCCTGACCTCCTCGACGAGCGCGTCGGTCACCATCGCCGGCCCGGTCCGGCGCGCCTGTGAATTCCTTCCCTCAGAGGCGACCTCACGGCTTCAGTCCCTGCTCTTCGCAAACTGCACAACGGTAACCCCGGACCCCCCCTCTTCGAAAGCGCCCGGACGGAACCGGGGAACGCGGGGATCCGACCCGAGCAGCTCCCGCACCAGCTGGCGCAGCGCTCCGCTCCCCTTCCCGTGTATGATGCGGAGAGAGGGAAGATCGCCGGCGACCGCCGCGTCTACGGCGCGCAGCAGCGCCGCCGTGGCCGCCTCGACGCGGAGTCCCCGGAGATCAACCTCCGCGCGCGGAGCGAGGTCCGGCAGGACGACGTCGGAGGCGCGGTGCCGAGCCGGCCACTCCGTGTGGGGAACCCGATGCAGGTCGGCGGCCCGCACGGAGATCCGCACGCCGCCGGTCTCCACGATCGCCTCAGATCCGCGTAGTTCGCGCAGCCGCCCCCGGAGGCCAAGGGAGATGGCCTCCACTTGGTCTCCCACCGTCAGCTCGCGGTCGCTCTCCCCCGGCGTGGGGGGCGCGGGAGCTCGATCCTTCGTCTCGCGCAGCATGTGCTCGACGGCGGCCCGCGCGGCGGAGAACGCTCCCTCCCTCCGCTCAGAGGCTTCGTGGCAGGGCTCTCCGGCATCGACCTCCGCCTTCAACAGGTCAATCGCCCGCTCCACCTCCTTGCGCGCCTCGAACAGGTAGCGCTCGGTACGCTCCAGGGCGGTCCGCTCCGCCTCCTTCTCTTTCCGCTCGATCGACGTCTCCCGCGCGTCCAGCTCCTGCTCGCGCTCGGCGATCCCCGTCTCCCGCCGCTCGAGCTCGCGCGTCAGCGAGTGGGCTTCCGCCGCCAGCTGTTCGAGCTCGGCTTCCCGGCTCTCGAGTTCCGCGAGCAGATGGTCGACGTCCCGCGTCACGGCGGAGAGTCGGGAGCGCGCCTCCGCGAGCAACGGCTCGGGGAATCCGAGACGATGTGCGATCTCGAGGGCGTAGCTCCGTCCCGGTCGGTCGCGCAGCAGTCGGAAGGTGGGTCTCAGAGCGGTCGTGTCGAACTGCATGGACGCGTTGACGATGCGGGGGTCCTCGGCCGCAAGGCCCTTGAGGTCCCCGAGGTGCGTGGTGGCGAGGGTCAATCTCGCCTGAGCGGCGAGTCGGCGGAGCACGGCGGCGGAGAGGGCCGCGCCCTCGGCCGGGTCGGTGTTCCCCCCGATCTCATCGACCAGCACGAGGGACTCGCCGTCGGCCTCCTCGAGGATGGTGCGAAGGTTCTCCAACTGCGCGGTGAAGGTCGAGAGCGAGGCATCGATCGACTGCTCGTCCCCGATCACCGCAAAGAACCGCCGAAAGAGCGGAATCTGCGATCCGGGCCTGAGCGGGGGGATGATCCCCGTCTGCGCCATCGCGCAGACGAGACCCAGCGCCTTCAACATCACCGTCTTCCCGCCCGCGTTCGGGCCGCTCACCAGGAGGACGGACTCCTCGGCGCCAAGTGCCAGATCGAAGGGGACCGTCGGCTCGCCGCTCGCCAGGAGGAGGGGGTGGGCGGCCCCGATCAACCGCAGCTCGGGCGGAAGCTCTCCCGGGGACGCCACGACCACCTCGGGGCCCGTCCCTCCGTGCGCAAGGGCGTAGCGAGCGCAGGCGTACAGCGCGTCGACGCGCACCAGGATCTCCAGCGACGCGAGGAGCTCGGAGGCACGGGGGCGGAGCAGCCCCGTAAGGTCGCGCAGGATCCGGTTCACCTCCCGCGCTTCACCGAGCTCGAGCTCGCGGATGCGATTCATCGGCTCGATCGCCGGTGGCGGCTCGATGAACACTGTCCGATGCGTGGCCGACTCGTCGTGCACGATGCCGCCCACCTCGGAGAGCCCCTCCCGTCGCACCGGAATGCAGTACCGGCCCGCACGCACGGTGACCGAGGCGTCCGGGACCTGGAGCCGTGCCGGCAGCGAGCGCGCGAACCGTTCGAGACGTTCCACCAGTGCCGCGCGGGAGTCCCGAAGCGCGCGGCGGATCCGCTTCAGCTCCCTCGAGGCGCCGTCCGCGACGCTCCCCGTGGCGTCGAACGAGCGGGCGATGCGCTCCTGCTCGGCGGGCGCCTCGAGGAGCCCGCCGGCCAGCTCGGAGAGGCGCGGCTGGCGGTCGGGGTGCCGCCGCAGGTCTCCGCGCGCTCGGCGCGCCGAGGAGAGGAGGGTGGAGGCGCCCACCAGCTCGCCAGGCTCGAGGATCGATCCCTCCGCGCGCAGCCTGCGGAGAGCCGGCGCGAGATCCGGAATGGAAGGCGGCGACCATCCCTCGTCGCGCAGGAGGAAGCCGACCATCTCGTCCGCGGTGCGGAGAGCTTCGCGCACCGCCTCCCCTGCGGCCAGCGGGCGGAGGGTCAGGACGTGGCGGGCCCCGAGCTCGCTCGTCGCGTTCCGGGCGATCAGCTCGAGCACCCGGGTGAACTCGAGGCAGCGAAGCGCGTGCTCCGTCGCCCTCGAGCCAGCCGCGACTCCCGCATGGAGAGAGCCATCCTCGGCGGCTCGAGCGCCGCGCACCCCCTCGAGGCGCCCCCCCGCCTCGCTGGCGACGTCGGGGCTGTCCGTCAGCCCGGGGGCCACCCCATCCTCCGCCCGCCGAGGACGTGCAGGTGCAGATGGAAAACGGACTGCCCAGCCTCGGCCCCCACGTTCGTGACCACGCGGTATCCTCCCTGGATCCCTTCCTTCTCCGCCACCCGCGCGGCGGCCAGAACGAGCTCCCCGATCAGCCCGCTCCGACCCGCGTCGAGCGCGTGCACGCTCTCGACATGCTCCCTCGGTATCACCAGAACGTGAACGGGGGCCTGCGGGTTGATGTCTCGAATCGCGATCCAGCTCTCACCCTCCGCGACGATGTCCGACGGAATCTCGCCGCGAGCGATACGACAGAACAGGCAGTCGTTCACGACGCACCTCCTCCTCTGATCGGCCCATGCCATGCGGCCTCGTCGACATGCAGCGCGGTCGCCGCGAGGCAGGCGATCGCAGCGGTCTCGAACCGCATCGTGCGCCCTCCGAGCCGCGCACGGCGGAAGCCAGCCCTCTCGCACGCCTCGATCTCCGCGGGCTCCAGACCCCCCTCGGGACCGATGAGGAAGCGGGCGACCCCACCCGACCAATCGGAGAGGAGGGTCCGCAGCGGCGCTCCGGCGGCATCGAGCAGCACGCGTGGAGTGTCTGCCGAGATGCCCACCTCGTGCAGGTATCGCGTGAGCCCCACCGGCTCCGCGATCTCCGGGAGCCACGCCCCTCCGCTCTGTTTGAGAGCCGACACCGCCCTTCGCTCGGCCTTTTGCCAGAAGGCAGGAGACCGGGCGGCATCCGCCACCGAGCGCGAGCGGGCGAAGACCACGGGACACAGCCGGCGCGTCCCCAGCTCGGCCGCCTTCTCCACCAGCCACAGCGTCCGCGCCTTTCCGGCCAGTGCGAAGGCGAGTTCGGCCGGGAGGGGAGAGGGGGACTCCAGAGCCGACAGGAGGGTGCAGCAGGCGCGGCTCTCCGGCTCCAGGCGAGCCGACCAGCGCGACCCGCGACCGTCCGTCAGGACGAGCGAGTCACCCGGTACCAGCCGCAGGACCTCGAGGTGTCGCGCCTCCTCGTGCTCGAGCTCCACCGTGTCGCCCGGCCGGCGGCCCTCGAGCGGGGGGGCGAAGAGCGTGGGGGAACTCATCCGGCGGGCCGGCCCTTTCGCGCGCCCACGAGCGAAGGCGCCCGACTTCGGGCAAACTGGTAGTACACCTCTGCAAGATACGCGCGGGATCGCAGGGGTCGCCAGCCGGGCGAGACGACCGACGAAAAGATTGCCGTGGTTGTGCAGGCTTTATCCGGCCGGGAAAGCGGTGTGGGCGGGCCGGTCCCGACGGCCGCGAGGAGCCGCCGGCGCACGAGCGAACGGCTCGTCCGAGTCGCTTCAACGAGGCGGGGACGGTAGCGTACTTCTTGCTGGAGCCGGTGTGGGTACGCAGGACGCGAGTCGGGAGGTGAACGTGAGCGCCGTGCGATCGACCGCCGTCGGGAAAAAGAGGGTCTCCAGGAAGCGCTCCGCCGAGCCGAGCCGCCTCCGGTTCGTCGGCACGCAGGTGACACGCGAACGGGGCTCGAACCTGCGAATCCGCGTGGAGCTCGAGCGGGACGGAGAGGCGTACAGCGGGGACGCCGCTGGAGTGGGGCTCGACACTGTCGAGCTGCGCCTGGCCGTGGACGCCACGCTCGCGGCACTCCGCCGGGCGGCGCCGAAAGCCCCCGCCTTCCGGCTGGTCGGGATCAAGCGCGTTCACGCCTTTGACGCGGACGTGGTACTCGTCTCCCTCAGAGAGGAGAGCGGAGGCCGCCTGCTTGGCGCGGTAGCCGTGGAGGAGAGCCTCGCCGAGGGCGCGGCGCGGGCCGTGTTGGACGCGACGAACCGGACTCTCGGCAGACCGTCCAGAGCGGGAAGGGGGGAAGAGGAGTCCGAATAGTCGCCGGGCCCCCGCGTGTGTGGCCGGCCCGGGCCTGCGGCGCGCAGCCTCGCGTTGCGGTGCACCCGGCCCGAGCGCCGTGGGCGGCGGCGCGGCCGCGCACGAGCCCGGTTCGGCCATCTGTCAGTCGATCGCGAGTCCGAGCCGCTCCGCCAGCCGCGTGATGCGCTCGACCCACCTCGCCGCCTCCTTGTCTCCTCCCTCCGCCAGACGGCGCGCTTCCGAGAACCGGGTTTCCGCCAGACGATAGAGACGGTTCTGGACCCGCCACACCTCCACCGGGAACGGCAGCGCCTCCTCGACCTCGAGATAGGCGAGCAACCGATCGAGCCAGAGAAGATCGCTCGGGTCGCCGGTGAGCCTCCCGGCGAGATCCTCGAGGGTGCGCCGGAGAGCGAACGCAAGCTCCGCCTCATCAAGGGCGATGCCGGCGTCCCGCGCCTCGGCCAGCAGCGCTGCGGCCCTATCGGGGTCCGATGCATCTCCGTGCAGCGCTCTTCGCAGCTCCGTGTTGAGGACGAACTCCGCCGCCAGCCGGAAGGCCCGCGGGAGCGACACGCCGAGGGCCGTGACGATTCGCATGAGGGGAGCGTCCTCCTCGTAGACGCGGCGGTAGATCGCCGCGTCCCGCGCGAGGTGCGCCTCCAGGATCCGGGTCACGATGAAGCGCTGCGCATCGGGCAGGAGCGTGGCGAGGGAAAAGGGCTGCAGCGGAAAGCCCGCCTCCAACCGCCGCACGGCGGTCGCCAGATCGCCCCGCTCCAGAGCTTCCTCCAAATCGTCGACGAGTCGCCGGAAGGCTTCCGAGTCGCCCACGTCGACCAGACCGCCCGTCAGCTGGTGCCCCCCGTGGTACAGAGCCGCGAAGCGGAACGACTCCTCCTCCCGGGTGACGCGGGACATGACCCGAAGCCGTCCCGTCTCGAGCCTGGCGCCCGCGATCCGAGCGCTCCTCCTCTCCGACCTCTCGACGTGGAAAGCCTCCCCCGTCAGCCGCGGGCCGAAACCGCCGAACAGGGAGCCCGCCCCGTGGTGGGCGGCCACGCTGCGCAGGTCGAGCATGGCCGGACGCACGCGAAGCTCGTAGATCCGGCGCCCGTCTCCGAGCTCCGGATCGTTGCTCCTAGCGTCGCTCAGCCTCTCCAGGAAGCCCGACTCGAGCCGCGTCCCGAATAGCTCGTCGGCGAGCTGGATGGCGCGCGCCGCATAGCGCAGCACCTGGATAGACTCGATCCCGCCCAAGTCGTCGAAGAACCATCCGCAGCTCGTGTACATGAGCATCGCGTGACGCTGGAGCTCGAGTAGCTTCAGCGCAGCGGTGCGCTCGGCAGGCGTGGATGGGGCCCGCCCGTGCTCGGAGAAGAATCGCTCGAGACCCTCGTCGGACCGGTCGAGAACGACGTCGATGTACGCGTCCCGCGCAGCCCACGCATCCTGGAGGAGCGAGCCCGCACCCTCCTCGAAGGGACCGCAGAGGGAGTCCCGCAGCCAATCGAGCGCCGCGCGGAGCGGCGCACGCCATGCCTGGCTCCACCCCGGGTGCGCTCCAGTGCAGCAACCGCAGTCCTCCCTCCACCTCTGGATCCCGTGTCCGCAGCTCCACGAGGTGTTCTCCGCGATCTCTACCTCGTACGCCGGAGGATGGGCCGCCAGGAACTCCGAATAGTTCGTCAGACGGAGACCCGGCTCCTCTCCCAGCCGACGCAGAGCGTAAGCGAGCGCCATCTCCCCGTGTCGGTGGTGGTGGCCGTACGTTTCCCCGTCGGCGGCGAGGTGCAGCAGCCGCGTCTCCCCGGCTGTTCCGTCGAACGCGCCGAGAAGCCGATCGGCGAAACGCTCGCCGTCGTCGAGGAGGCGTTCGAAGGCGACGGCTGTGGACAGGGACGCATCATAGAAGAGGAGTCGGATCGCCCTACCAGAAGGGAGGCTCTGCGTGTACGGGCGCATCGTGTCGAGCTCGCCGCCCCCCACCCGCTTCCACGACCCCTCTCCCATCGGGCGCATCCGTGTCGCCTGGTGCGGGGCCAGGATGGTGAACAGGATCCCTCGCTCGGCGAGCGCCTCCAGCGTGTCGAGGTCGACGGCGGTCTCGGGCAGCCACATCCCTTCCGGCCGGCGCCCGAAACGCCGCTCGAAGTCGCGTACGCCCCAAGCCACCTGGGTGCGCCGATCGCGGGGCGTCGCGAGGGGGAGGATCATGTGGTTGTACGGCTGGGCGATGGCGGAGCCGTGACCGCCGAACCGCATCACGCTCTGCCCATCCGCGGCGAGGATCGCCGCGTAGGTGGCTGGCGCGCGCCCCTCCAGCCAGGCCAGCAGGGTGGGACCGAAGTTGAAGCTGATCCGAGAGTAGTTGTTGAGTAGGCGCACGATCCGCCCCTGCCTGTTCAGGATCCGGGCGACGGCGTTCGGCTCGTAGCACTCCGCCGTAATCCGCTCGTTCCAGTCGTGGTACGGGCGGGCCGAGTCCTGGCGCTCGATCGCCTCGAGCCACGGGTTCTCCCGAGGTGGCTGGTAGAAGTGGCCGTGGATGCACAAAAAGCGGTTGCTCACCCTCCACCTCCACCTCTCGCGGGCGCCGCCCCGGCGGCGGCGGCTCTGCGACCCCGGCGCAGCGCAGCGAGGAGCGCCGTCACGCGACGATCCTCGGCGAGCTCATGCAGGGTGAGGCGAGCCCGCCTCCGCCAGTTCGGCCGCTCGTCGAGGGTGCCGGGCACGTTGTGCGGCTCCACCTCCCCCCACAGGTCCTCCAAGGAGACGAGAACATAGCGCGCCGGACTCGCCGCCAGGTGCGCGAGACAGGCCAGAAGCGCCCGGCTCGCGGTCGCAGGCGCGCCGAGCCGGCCGTGCCGCTCCAGGTAGGCGGCGAGCGCCGCCCGCGCCACCCGTCGCTTCTCGAGGGCCGCTCCGAAATCGGTCGCCGACGAATCGCCGAACAGGCGGCGCCGATCCTCCAGGTCGCGACCCTCCCAGAACGCCGCGAAGGGGTAGAGATCGTGGGTGTTGAGGGTGGCCAGCGAATCCTCAGGCACGGCCGCCGGCTCGTCTCCCTCTCGGCCCGGGAGGCCGAAAGCGAGCACGTACGAGCGCAGGATGCCCCGCCGGTCCATCGCTGCGCGCACGGGCTGGGGCACCGTGCCCAGATCCTCCCCCACCACGGTGCACGCGTGCCGCCGCGACTCGATGCACAGGATCGCGTACAGCTCCCGGGCCGGGTATCGCACGTACACTCCCTCCCGAGCCGGGGCGCCCCTGGGGATCCAGAAGAGCCGGTGCAGTCCCATCACGTGGTCGATGCGCAGGACCCCGGCGACCCGCATGTGGGCGCGGAGGATTCGCCGGTAGTGACCGTACCCCGCCTCGCGCAGCCGTCCGGGGAGGAACGGCGGGAAGCCCCAGACCTGTCCCCCTTCGAAGAACGGGTCGGGGGGCGCGCCCGCCGCCACCCCCTCGGCATACAGCCGACGCTCCCTCCACACATCGTATCCGTCGGGGTGGATCCCGAGTGGCAGATCCAGGTAGAGGACGGCTCCGGCGGAGCGCGCCGTTTCCGCTGCGGCCGAGAGCTGGGCGCTGGCCAGCCACTGCGCGTACAGATGACGACGGGCCGCTTCCTCATCATAGTCGCCTCGTCGGAGGTCACCGGCCCGCTGCCGCTCCGGCCACGCCCTCCACGGCGCACGGTACCGCTCGCCGGCGGCGCGGAAACGGGCGTAGTCGGACGCTTCCGGGACCTCCTCGAGGAAGCTTCGAAAGGCGGGGGAGTGGTGTCGGCCCTCCGCGAAGAAGCAGAGGGAGAGCGCACCGAGGATTCGCCGGTGTAGGACGGCGGCGCGGCGATAGTCGACCAGCGTCGCGTCGCGCAGGGCGGCCACCTCCGCGCGCGTCGCGGGATCGGCCAGCAGGGTCCGTGCCTCCGGACAGGCAGCCAGCTCCGGCGAGCCCTCCAGGTCGATGTACAGGTCGTTCCACAGCAGGCGGCTCGCCGGCAGATACGGACTCGGCTCGAGCGGCAGGTCGAGAAATGCCGCCAGCATCGGGAGCGTCCCGATCAGGCTCCCGCCCCGGCTGGCCGTCCACCGGGCGAGCTCCGCAAGGTCCGTGAAGCTGCCGGTCGCCCAGCTCCGCGCGGAGCGCAGGGCGTACAGGGGCAGGAAGATCCCCCACCTCCGCGTGCCCCCGGCGTTCAGCCAGGCGCGCTCCGGTGCAGAGAGGACAAGCGCCCGATGGATGCCACCACCCACCCCCACAACGAGTCGATGGTAGCCGCACGGAAGGCCGGCGGGGAGCAAGAGCCGGCGTGCCTCGAAAACGCTCCCCTCCACCACGGCTCCACCTGCCGGCGCCAGCGCCTCCCAGCGCTCACACCACTCGATGTTCTCACCGCTCTCGAGCTCCAGACGCAGCTCCAGGAGCCCGCTTCGGCCGGCGGGGCCGCGGAGCCGAACCTCCGCTCCCCGTCCGCCCCACACGACCACGGTCGGTGACACGGCGCGGCCGCACAGCTCGAGCCGTCTCGCACGCCCGGCGTCGGCCGCCTCCTCGATCCGATCGAGCGGGGCCCCCTGGGCCTTCAGCACGGCGAGGAGCACTTCGGGCAGGGCGGATCGGCGGTGGCCAGTCACGTCTTCGTACGACGTCTGCACGCCGTACAGCCGAGCCAGCTCGCGCAGCTCGCGGCCTTCCCTCCCCCGTTGCGTCGATTCGCCCACCCGTCCTTCTCTCGTGGCTCGACCTATCGGCTCCCTCCTTCGCCACACGCCCGGGCGCGCCCGGGCGCCGCGCGTTCGGTCCGCGCGCGGGCGATGTCCCGCTCCCGAAGCTAGCGGGGAGGCGAGGCGGCCGGCAGGCCGCCCGCATGCGAGCCCGGCCGGCGCGTTGTATCGTGTGACGTCCGACCGCCGCCTCGGTTGTCCGCATCACAGGGAGAATCGTTTGCCTCGCCAACAGCGCACGGAGCTGGCGGCCCCGAAGGTCCCCGAACAGGGGGTCCTGGAGGAGATGCCGATCGAGGAGCTGTGCATCAACACCATCCGCACCCTGGCCATGGACGCCGTGCAGAGGGCGAATTCGGGCCATCCCGGGGCGCCGATGGCCCTGGCGCCCCTCGCCTATCTCCTGTGGAGCCGGGAGATGCGGTACAACCCGCGGAACCCGGATTGGTTCGATCGGGATCGGTTTGTCCTCTCGGCAGGCCACGCCTCCATGCTGCAGTACGCGGCGCTCTACCTCGCCGGCTACGACATCTCGCTCGAAGAGCTGAAGAGCTTCCGGCAGTGGAGAAGCAAGACGCCGGGACATCCCGAGAACTTCCTCACTCCCGGGATAGAGACGACGACGGGTCCGCTCGGGCAGGGCTGTATGAACTCCGTCGGGATGGCGATCGCGGAGGCGCACCTGGGGGCCGTGTTCAACCGGAAGGGCCACCGGATCGTCGATCATCGCACGTACGTGATCTGCAGCGACGGTGACCTGATGGAGGGGGCATCTCACGAGGCCGCTTCGATCGCGGGTCACCTCGGCCTCCAGAAGCTCACCTGGATCTATGACGACAATCACATCACGATCGAAGGGTCCACGGAGCTCGCGTACTCGGACGACGTGGCCGGCCGCTTCCGGGCGTACGGTTGGCACGTGCAGGACCTCGGCGAAGCGGCGAACGATCTGGATGCGCTCTCGGCGGCCCTCGCCGCCGGCCGGGCGGAGACGGAGCGTCCTTCCCTGATCATCGTTCGCTCCCACATCGCGTACGGCTCGCCGAACAAGCAGGACACCGCCGCGGCCCACGGTGCCCCCCTCGGTGAGGAGGAGGTCGCGCTCACCAAGCGCTTCTACGGGTGGCCGGAGGACGAGAGCTTCCTCGTTCCGGCGAGAGCGCTCGAGCATATGCGGCGAGCCGTCGAGCGTGGGGCTCGCCTTGAAGCCGAATGGCAGGCCCGCTTCGCCGCCTACCGGGAAGCGTACCCCGAGCTCGCCGTCCGTCTGGAGGCCGCGATCGGCGGCGCGCTACCCGAGGGGTGGGAGGAGGGACTACCCTTCTTCCGACCGGACGACGGTCCGATCGCCACGCGCGCCGCCTCGGGGAAGGTGCTCAACGTCCTGGCGGAGCGGATCCCCTGGCTGCTCGGAGGGAGCGCCGACCTCGCCCCCTCCACCAAGACGCGGATCGAGGGCTCCGGTGATCTCGCCCGGGGCGCGTACGGCAACCGCAACCTCCGATGGGGCGTTCGCGAGCACGGGATGTGCGCGTGCTCGACGGGCATGGCACTGCACGGCGGCGTCCGCCCGTTCGCCGCGACCTTCTTCGTGTTCACCGACTACGCCCGTCCGGCGATCCGCCTCTCGGCTCTGATGGGCGTGCCGGTGATCTACGTGATGACGCACGACTCGATCGGGCTGGGCGAGGACGGGCCGACCCACCAGCCGATCGAGCACCTCGCCTCGCTTCGCGCCATGCCGGGAGTCCGAGTCATCCGGCCGGCGGACGCGAACGAGGTCACCTACGCATGGCGGGTCGCGGTCAGCCGCCGGGACGGGCCCACCGTGCTCGTCCTTACCCGCCAGACGGTGCCCGTGCTGGATCGATCGGCGGGGCTGGCGGGGGCCGAGGAGCTGGCCCGCGGCGCGTACGTGCTGAGCCGGGAAGCGTCCGGCGGGCCGGATCTCATCCTGCTCGCCTCCGGCTCGGAGGTGTCGCTGGCCCTGGAGGCCCAGGCGGCGCTGGCCGCTGCGGGCACCCGCGCTCGCGTAGTCAGCATGCCGTGCTGGGAGCTCTTCCGCGAGCAGCCGCGGAGCTACCGGGATGCGGTGCTCCCACCCGACGTCACCGCGCGGCTCGCCATAGAGGCCGGCGCCTCGTTCGGCTGGTGCGAATGGGTGGGGGATCGCGGCGACGTGCTCGGGATCGATCGCTACGGCGCGAGCGCTCCGGCGGGTGACAACTTCCGAGGCTTCGGGTTCACCGTCGAGAACGTGGTGGCGCGTGCCGAGCGTCTTCTTCAGGAGTCGACCTGATGCGCATCGCGATCGCAGCCGACCACGCCGGATACCGCTACAAGAGCCGGCTGGCCGAGGACCTCCGGGAGAGCGGCCACCAGGTGCTGGACTTCGGGACCGATGGGCCCGAGCCGGTGGACTACCCCGACTTCGCGCGCGTGGTGGCCGAATCGGTGCTCGGCGGGGAAAGCGAGCGCGGCATCCTGATCTGCGGGAGCGCCGTCGGCGTGTGTGTGGTGGCGAACAAGCTGCCCGGGATCCGGGCCGGTGTGTGTCACGACACGTACTCGGCGCGACAGTCGGTGGAGCACGACGACGTCAACATCCTCTGTATGGGTGAGCGCGTCATCGGGATCGAGCTCGCGCGCGCCATCGTCGAGACCTTCGTGAGCGCGCGTTTCAGTGGCGAGGAGCGTCACACCCGCCGCCTGGCCAAGCTGAAGGCGATCGAGCGCGAGTTCCTGAACGCGGAACGGATCGAGTCGCGAACGTAGACACGGGGTACCCCTATCGATGGCCACAGTCACGCGCAGGGACGAGACCTTTGCCGCCGGCTCGCCGGCGAATCCGCTCCTCCAGCTGATCGACTGCGGGCAGAGCTACTGGATCGACAACCTGTCGCGCCGCCTGATCCGTAGCGGCGATCTGGAGCGGCGGGTGCGGGCGGAGGGGCTCCGGGGAGTGACGTCCAACCCGGCCATCTTCTGCAAGGCGATCTCGGCCGGAACGGACTATGACGAGCAGGTCCGCGAGCTGGTCGATGCCGGGCGGCCGCTCGAGGAAATCTACGAAGAGCTCGTCGTCACGGACATCCGAGAGGCGTGCGACGTTCTTAGGCGGGTGTACGACTCGTCCGACGGAGCCGATGGGTTCGTCAGCCTCGAGGTCTCCCCGTACCTGGTGCACGACACGGAGGCCTCGTGCGAGGAGGCTCGCCGCCTGTGGTCATCGGTCGACCGTCCAAACCTGCTCATCAAGATCCCCGGCTCGCCGGCCGGTGTGCCGGCTGTCGAGCGACTCCTGTATGAGGGGATCAATGTCAACATCACCCTCCTCTTCTCGATCGAGAGCTACGAGGCGGTGGCGTGGGCGTACGTTCGGGCGCTCGAGCGTCGGCTCGACGAGGGACGGTCCGTCGATCGCATCGCCTCCGTGGCGAGCTTCTTCCTCAGCCGCATCGACGTGCTCACCGACCAGCTCCTCGGACATCGCATGTGGCCGGGAGACGAGCCCGGCCACGGTCCTCGACCTGAGATGCTCCTCGGCCGGGCGGCGGTGGCCAACGCGAAGCTCGCCTACCGGAGCTTCCTCGAGATCTTCGCGGGCGAGCGGTGGGCGCGCCTCGCGGCCGAGGGGGCGCGCGTGCAGCGGGTGCTGTGGGCGAGCACGAGCACCAAGGACCCCCTGTACGGCGACGTGCGCTACGTCGAGCCGCTGATCGGGCCGGGCACAGTGAACACCATGCCGGAGAGTACGATCGCGGCGTTCGCCGACCACGGCCGGATTCGGCCGCGATCGGTGGAGGAGGACCTCGAAGAAGCTCGTAGGGCGCTCGATGGGCTGCGGGCCGTCGGCGTCGACTTCGACGCGGTGACCTGGCAGCTCATCAACGAGGGAGCGCAGAAGTTCCTGGACCCGTACGATGCGCTGATGGGCGCGCTGGCGGCCAAGCGGACTGCGATCCTGGGGGATCGGGCGGTTCGGCAAGAGATGTCGCCTGGCGCGGCGAAGTCGGCGATCAGCGCCACTGCGTCGGCCCTGCATGCCCGCCGCTTCGGCCCCCGCCTCTTCCGCCGCGACCCCTCGATCTGGACCCTGGATCCCGACATTGCCCCGAGGATCGCGCGTCGCCTCGGATGGCTCGACAGCCTCGATGTCGCTCCCGCAGTTCTGGGGGAGATCCGGGGATTCGCCGCCGAGGTGAAGGAGGCGGGCACGCGGTACGTCGTGCTGCTTGGGATGGGGGGGAGCAGCCTGTGCCCGGCCGTCGTGGCCCGAACGTTCGGGGCGGCGCCGGGCTGGCCGGAGCTCATCGTCCTGGACGACACCGATCCTGACGCAGTGCGCGCCGTCGAGTCGCGCGTCGATCTCAACCGAACACTCTTCCTTGTGGCGAGCAAGTCCGGAACCACGGTGGAGACGCTCAGCCTGTACCGGTATTTTCGGGAGCGGGTGGCGGCGGCCGGGGAGCCGCGGCCGGGGAGGCGCTTCGTGGCGCTTACCGATCCGGGAACACCGCTCGAGCGCGAGGCCAGGGAGAGCGGGTTCCTCCGCCACTTCCCCACTCCCGAAGATGTGGGCGGGCGATACTCCGCGCTCACGGCGTTCGGGCTCCTCCCGATGACCCTCCTCGGCGTCGACGTGGATGCGGTGCTCGCCTCGGCGCGCGAGGTGCGGGTCGGAAGCGGTCCCGCGATCCCGCTCGTCGACAACCCGGCGGTTGGCCTCGGAGCCGCCCTCGGCGCGCTCGCCCGGCGGGGCCGGGACAAGGTGACCTTCATCGCCTCGCCGGAGGTCGACAGCTTCCCGATGTGGGTTGAGCAGCTGCTCGCCGAGAGCACCGGAAAGGATGGGCGCGGGCTCGTTCCGGTCGTCGGCGAGCCGGGCGGCAGGCCGGAGGAGTACGGTCCGGATCGCGTCTTCGTCCGGCTCGGCGTTCGGCCCGGCGGCAGGTCGGAGCTCACCGAGCTCGAGGCGGCGGGCCATCCGGTCATCCGCATTGACCTTCCGCGACTCGAGAGCTTAGGCGGGGAGTTCCTCCGATGGGAGCTCGCCACGGCGACGGCCGGCGCGGTGCTGGGGGTCAACCCGTTCGATGAGCCGAACGTCTCCGAGAGCAAGCGTAGCACCGCCGTCCTGCTCGAGGAGTGGGGTGAGAGAGGAACGTTCTCGGAGTCCGAGCTGGCCGCGAGCGAAGGCGGGCTGCGCATCGAGTTTGACCGAAAGGCCGCTTGGGCGCGGGAGTTGACCGACAATGCGCCAAACGCCCTGCTCACCGCGTTCGCCGAGCTGGCCAGACCGCGGAGTTACCTCGCGCTCCTCGCGTACTTCCGGGCGACGCCGGCCCGCGACGAGCTGTTGCGCACCCTCCGGGCGCGCCTGCGCGCCCGCACCCGGGCGGCCACCACACTCGGCTACGGACCGCGGTACCTGCACTCCACGGGGCAACTGCACAAGGGGGGACCCGACCGCGGGGCCTTCTTACTCCTTACCGCCGACCCGGCCGGGGACCTGCCGATCCCCGGGAGCCCGTACGGCTTCGCCGTGCTCCACAGGGCACAGGCGCTCGGCGACTTTCGGGCGCTGGCCGCGCGCGGGCGCCGGGTGATTCGCGTTCACCTGGGCCGCGAGGTGGAGGAGGGTCTCCGGCGAATCCTGCAGGCGTTCTCCTGAGGCGGCTGACGGCCGATCAGGCCGTGAACGCCTTCTTCACCCTCTCCCAAAAGCCCGGCTCGCGGGTGTCGGGCACCGGAGGAGCCTGCTCCACCTCGCCGAGACGCTCTAGGAGCTTCTCCTGCTCAGGGGTCAGGCTCGTCGGCGTCCACACCAGGAGGCGCACGATCTGGTCGCCGCGCCCGTTCCCGCGCAACCGCGGCATTCCCCTGCCCCGCAGGCGCACGGCCTGACCGCTCTGGATCCCCGCCGGCACGGTGAACCGGACACTCCCGTCTATGGTGGGAATCTCCAGCTCCGCCCCGAGCGCCGCCTGGCTGAACGTGACGGCGAGGTTGTACACGAGATCGTCCCCGTGTCTCTCGAAGCGGGGATCGTCCTCGACCTCCACGAGCACCAGGATGTCGCCCCGCGGTCCCCCACGGGCCCCGGCGTGCCCGCGGCCGCTGAGCTTCAGGTAGTCCTCATTCGACACGCCCGGCGGGATGTCCAGCTTGATCGTTCGGTCGACCGAGACGAGCCCACCCCCCCGGCACTTGCCGCACGGATCCACGATCCTCTCGCCGGCGCCGCGGCACGTCGGACAGGGGCGGACGCTGAGGAACTGCCCCAGCACCGTGCGCTGCGCCTGGCGAACCTCCCCGACGCCTCCGCAGGTGGAGCAGCGCACGGGAGACGTGCCCGGCTCGGCCCCGCTCCCGCCGCACCGGTCGCATTCTTCCTGGAGCCGCACCCGGATCGTCCGCTGGGCGCCGGCGGCCGCCTCGGCCAGTGTCACCCGCACGTTGACCTTGATGTCCGGCCCGCGCCGGGGTCCGCGGGAGGTCCCGCCGCCGCCGAACAGGTCGCCCAAGCCCCCTCCCATGGCACCGAACTCGCGCATGAACACCTCGAAGGCATCGGCGAAGTCGAAGCCGCCGAAACCTCCGAAGCCGCCACCCGTCGCAGCCCCGCGCTTTAGCGCGGCCTCACCGTAGCGGTCGTAGAGCTGACGCTTCTCCGGGTCGCGGAGCACCTCGTAGGCCTGGGTGACCTCCTTGAAGCGCTCCTCCGCATCCGGCTCGCTGTTGCGGTCCGGATGGTAGTCCATGGCGAGCCGGCGATACGCCTTCTTGATCCGCGACGCATCGGCGTCTCGCGGAACGCCGAGAATCTGGTAGAAGTCTCTGCCCATGCAGTCAAAGGGAGAAGGGTCCCCGTCCCTCCCGCGACGGGGGCCGCCGGTTCAGTGTCGGACCAGGCTGGAGACGAGGGAAGAGGTGCAGTCGACCACCGCGACGACCTTCTCGTACGGCATGCGCGTCGGCCCGATCACCCCAAGCACGCCGTGCAGGTTCCCCACCGAATAGCTGGCGCTCACGATCGTCAGCTCCGAGAGCTCGGGCGTCCCGTGCTCCGTACCGATGGTGATCTGGGGGCCGTCGGTGTTCGCGCGGGCGCCGAGCACCGATGCGAGCAGTTCCCTTCGCTCCGTCAGCTCTATGAGCGCACGCAGCTGCTCGCCGGTCGTGAACTCCGGCTGTTCCGCGAGCAGAGAAGCGGCGCCCAGGTGGACGTCGGTCCCGCGCACCGCCCACTCGAAGATGTCGGGGCCAGACTCGACGAAGATGTTCACCAGGGCCCGTGCCGACGGGTCCGGCAGGTCGATGTCGCGCAGCCGTCCGCCCAGCGTGGCATGGATCTCCCGCAGCGTGCACCCGGCCAGCCGTTCGTTGAGCGCGCTCGCCACCGCCGTGAGCGTCGCGTCCGGCAGAGCGGTCCGCAGATCCACGTACACCGTGCGAACCACCCCGGACTCCAGCGTCAGCACCAGCAGCACCTTCTCGGAACTGATCGGTATGAGCTCGAGCTTGTGGAGAATCGCCTCTGCGAGAGTGGGTCCGATCGCCAGACCGAGCTCCCCGGTGAGGAGCCCGAGTACCTGCGCCGCCCGCCGCACCAGAATCTCGATCGCGGAGAGCGACTCCTCGCCGCGCAGCTCCTTCGCGATCTTCTCACGCTGTCGTCCGGTGACCGGGCGGCGTCCCATAAGGGTGTCCACGTAATACCGGTACGCGAGATCCGTGGGCATCCGACCCGCCGAGGTGTGAGGGTGGGTGAGAAAGCCCTTGCCCTCCAGGTCCGCCATCGTGTTGCGCACGGTGGCGGGAGAGACGCCGAGGGCGTACCGGCGGGCGATCTTTCGCGAGCCGGCCGGCTCCGCCGTGTCGATGTACGACTCGATCACCGCCTGGAGGACGGCCTTCTCCCGATCCGTCAGCGTCACGCCCTTCATGCCTGCCCAACCTGCAGATTCGGTACCGTGCTTACCCCGGATCTCCCCCCGGCCACACGATGTCGCCCCTGCCGTACTACCCGCCGTGATTCGGCAGCCGAGCCGCCAGGGTCGCCACCAGCTCGTCCATGCGCAGCCAGCCCGGCGCGGTGAGGCGGACGCGGCCGTTCTCCCGCGCCGCCCACCCGGCCGCCTCCCAGACCCCGACCCCACCCTCGCCACCGCCCTTCAACCCCCTCCACACGGGATCGTGTCGGGCCAGCCCCACACGCGTTCGGAGACCTAGCCACACGCGCTCCAGCGCGGCGGCCGCCGGATCCAGCCTCTCGACGCCCTCCCGGAGAGGCGCGCCGTCCGACGCCGCTCTTCGATACGCGTCCCACCGGTACACGTTCCAGACCCGGACGGGGGGCAGGAAGGTGTGAGCCGAGGGACCCAATCCAAGGTACGGCGATCCATCCCAGTAGTGCCAGTTGTGTGCCGACTCGTGCCCCGGGAGCGCGAAGTTCGACACCTCGTAGTGTTCGAAACCCGCGCGCGTGAGGGCCGCGGCCAATGCGAGATATTCCCGTGCGTACGCCTCCTCGCCGGCCAAGCGTACCCGCCGGAGCTCCACGCGACGCCCGAGCGGCGTGCGTGGCTCGGCCGACAGACCGTACGCGCTGACGTGGCTTACTCCCAGCTCAATGGCCCGTGTCACCTCGGCCTGCCAGTCACGGTCGACTTCGGCGGGAAGGCCGAAGATGAGGTCGAGGTTCACGTTCTCGAATCCCGCTCGTGTGGCGCGGCGCAGCGCCCTCTCCGCTTCCGCCGCGTCGTGCAGGCGGCCGAGCCAGCGCAGGGCCCGCTCGTCGAAGGATTGTACCCCGACGCTCACCCGGTTCACTCCGGCAGCCCGCCAGCGCTCGCACGTCTCCCGAGAGAGAGAGCTCGGGTTCGCTTCGGCCGTCCATTCCACTTCCGCTTCCTCCCAATCGAACCAGCGCCGGAGGAGGCGTGCCAGCTCCTCCATACCCTCTCCGCCCAGCAGCGAGGGCGTGCCGCCTCCCACGAAGAGTGACTCCAGCGGGAGCGGAACGCGCCAGCCCGTCCGAGCGAACCAGTCGCGCACATCCGCCTCGAGGCAGGTCAACCATTCGGCGACCGGAGGGCGCGTTGAGCGCGCGACCGAGAAGTCGCAGTAATGGCAGCGGCGGAGGCAGAAGGGAAAGTGCACATACAGGCTGAGCGGCTCCGGGGCGCCCGCCAGGTTCGCTCCTTCCGCGGCGTCGATCCGCACCACCGGCCCTCTGCCGTCCATCAGTTCCTCGCCGATGCGGGGCCCGGACCGCTCGGGAGCGGTGTCGCCTCAGAGGCAAAGCGGCCGCCGGGAAGCGCCCGCACGGCACCCCGGATCTCCAAGCGGCTCAGGGCGGCCAGCGCCCGGCCGATGTCGAGCCTGGCCGCAGCGGCGAGGTCGTCGGCCGCCTCGATGCCTCGCGCCATCGCGATCAGCAGGGCGGCCTCGTCCGGATCCGCATGCCCGGCGGCGGGCCCGCCTTCGTCAAGCCGTGTCGGCGGCTCCTCGCCCAGGGCGGTGAGCACATCGGCCGCGCAGGTCGCCAGGTGGGCGCCGTCCCGCAAGAGGGCGTGCACCCCTTCACTGCCCGGGTGACCGACCTGGCCCGGCACCGCGAGCACTTCGCGCCCCAGGTCGAGCGCGTGCGCGACCGTGATCAGCGCCCCGCTGCGCGACCCGGCCTGCACCACCACGACCGCGTCGGCGAGGGCCGCGATGATGCGGTTTCGCCGGGGAAAGAGACCGCGCGCCGGCGCCACCCCGGGCGCGAACTCGCTGATCAGGAGCCCCCGGCGGCGAAGCGCAGCGTAGAGCGGTCGGCTCGAAGCGGGAAAGGCGTGGTCGAGCCCGCTTCCGAGGACTCCGACCGTCGCGCCCCTCGCCTCGAGGGCGCCGCGGTGCGCGGCGGCATCGATGCCCCGCGCCAGGCCGCTCACCACCGTCCAGCCGGCGGCGGCGAGATCCGCGGCCAGGCCGCGCGCGGTTCGGCGGCCGTACTCCGTCGCGCGGCGCGTGCCGACCACGGCCACGGCGCGGCGGACCGGCGCGTCGAGTGGGCCGAGCAGGTACAGCACCGGTGGAGGGTGATGCAGGTGGGCCAGTCGCTCCGGATACCCTGGTGCCCCGTAGCTCACGACCCGGATCCCACGCCGGGCGAGCCGGTGGAGATGCTCCTCCGGCACCGGCCTCAGCGCGGAGAGACACAGAGCGCGCTCCTCCGTCATCCCGGGCGCATCGGCCAGCTCCGACGGCCGCGCAGCCAGGACGGCGGTCGCCGAGCCGAGGCGGTCGATGAGGACGCGCAGGATCGCCGGCCCGAAGCCCGGCGCCTCGGCCAGAGCGAGGGCGGCCCGCGTCTCCCTCGCCCCGGCGCTCGACGCCGACTCCACGGCCCCGGCCCCGGCTAGGGCCTCCACTCTTCGAGCTCGGGAAACGGATCGGCCTGCGGGGTAGCCGATCGTGTCCGTTCCTCGCGAGCCTTCTTCCACAGCGCCTCGCACAGCTCCCCGAGACCCTCCCCCGTCACCGCCGAGACGGTGAAGCAACCCCACGCATCCGGAGCCGCCAGCGCGGGCGGGCGCGGATGCGCGGCAACGATGTCCGACTTGGTGAGGAGAACGCAGTGCGGGATGCGGGCGAGCGCCGTGTCGTGGGCGAGGAGCTCGCTGCGCAGCATGTCGTAGGCGGCCTGTGGATCCGGCGCGTCCATGGGTACGAGAAGCGCCAGGACGCGAGTCCGCTCGATGTGCCGGAGGAACTGGGTGCCGAGCCCCCTGCCCTCGTGCGCCCCCTCGATGATCCCCGGGATGTCCGCGAGAACGAACGACCTGCCCTCCGAAAGCGCCACGACGCCGAGGTTGGGCTCCAGAGTGGTGAACGGGTAATCGGCGATCTTCGGCCGGGCCGCGGACAGCGACGCCAGCAGCGTGGACTTGCCGGCGTTCGGCTCCCCGACCAAGCCGACGTCGGCGATGAGCTTGAGCTCGAGCTCGATGCGGCGCTCTTCCCCCCATTCGCCCGGCTCCCACCGGCGGGGTGCCTGTCGAGTGGGCGTGGCGAACGCCGCGTTGCCGCGTCCGCCGCGCCCGCCCCGGGCCACGACCACGCGGTCGCCGCGGGCAAGCAGCTCGCCGAGCCTCTCGCCCGTCTCGGCATCCCGCACCACCGTGCCGAGCGGAACGGGAAGCACGAGATCCTCCCCGTCCGCCCCCGTACGACGGGAGCCTTCGCCGTGGCCCGCCCGCCCCGCCTCGTAGTTCTCTCGATAGCTGTAGTCGAGGAGCGTGTCGAGCTGGGGGTCGGCCACCAGGATCACGTGCCCTCCCCGACCGCCGTCACCGCCGCTCGGCCCGCCACGGGGTACTCCCTTCTCGCGCCGGAAGGCCACGGCCCCCGCACCACCGGCCCCCCCCTTCACGCGAATCCTAGCGAGATCTATGAACATTGAGTCTGAAGTAGTCTGTGAGATGACTTTACTTAACCTTCCATGACCGCAGTATATTATGAATGTACGTCTCCGTCGATCCGAGGCGTTCGCGCGTGTCGCTCCCGCACGTGTCGCCACAACTTTCTGGCCCGCTGCGGCCAGCCGTTCCGCGGCGCATGCGCGAGCCCGATCTCGAGGGCTGCCCCGACCTCGTCCGGCCCCGCGCCCGCATTCAGCGCGCCGCGCAGGTGCGAGTGAAGCTGCGGCTCCCATCCCGTGACCGCCAGCATGCCGACGATGCACAGCTCCCTGCGAACCAGGCCGAGCGCCGGGCGCCCGAGCACCTTCCCGTATCCCTCCGTCACCATCCACCGGTCGAGCGCCGGATGCAGCCGCCGCACGTTCCCTCGCAGCCGCTTGTAGCTCGCTCCGTACACCAGAGCGCACACCGCTTCGCCTCGTTGTTCCTCCCATCTCTCATGCCCCCGGTCCGCCCCATCCACTTCACGGGGCGGGGACCGCCCCGACACCGTGCGCCACTCCCGGAGCGCGTTGAGGGCGGCCGGAAAGCCCAAGAACAGGTAGAGCTGGAGGAGCGCTTCCTCCGCCTCGCGCGGATCCGCCTCGACCGAGGCCCGCGCCATCGCGGCACGCCGAGCCTCCGGGTCCCGGGCCGCGACCGCCGCCGACAGCTCGACCAGCGCCGCCACATCCCGCGGGAGCGTCGCGCTCACCGCCCCGAACGGCCCCCCATCGGCCTTACCCCACCGGCTGGGGCCGACGCGAGGTGCGGCTCTACCTCTCCCAGGATCACGCCGACCGTTTGACCCCTGGTGTCCCGAACCGGCACGTGACGCTGCTCCTCCAGCCCGATCAGTTCCTCCCCATCCAGGAGGTCGAGCGCGACCAGCATCTCTACCGCGGCCGGTCCAACGGCTCGCCGGCGGCCGTCCACGATCTTCAGCGCCAGTGCCCATCCCTCGCGCGGCGCGGCCACACACAGGACGCCCTCGGCCCCTTCCTTGGCCAGGAGCCGCCCCCGCGTGGCCTGCATGAGGACGAGCGGTGTGCGGCTCGCCGAGGAGGTAAGCTCGGGGTGGGACGTCATCGCCTCGACAACGGCGCGTGGCGCCGGCTCTCCCTCGCGGGCCGCCGCCACCAGACGGGCATACGCCCGGGCCATCGCTCGGAGCGGCAGGTACGGTGTCGGGACTCCGCACCCATCGACCGACCAGGTCAGCTCATCCGGGTCCGTGTCCAGCCACGGCGAGAGGCCGCCACGCAGGCGGAGCTGGACGGGGTGGTCCATCCTCTCGTACCCCTGGAGTGGCCAGCCGTGGTGGCGAGCCAAGGCGAGGAGGCCGGTGTGCTTTCCGGAGCAGTTGTTGTGCAGCCGGGTGAAGGTCCCGCCCTCCCGGAGGATCCGCTCGGCGGATGCCCCATCGAACGGCGCGTGCGGCCCGCAGATGAGCGCTTGCACATCGGTGCCGATTCGCTCCAGCATCGCCCTGGCCCGGTCGACATGCATCGCGGTGCCGCCGTGGGAGGCGCAGGCGAGGGCGAGATCCTCTGGGCCGAAACCGAACGCATGTGCCGCTCCGTCCGCCACGAGCGGCAGGGCCTGAAAGGGCTTCATGGCAGAGCGCCAGAAGGCCGGGAGCTCCGGATCGCCGAAGCCGGCCTCGACTCCCGTTTTCAGACCGACCACCACACCGTGCAGGGCGTGCAGGGACTCCGTCCGCGTGCCGCGGGTGACGCGAACTACGTTGGCCGCCGCCAGATTCCCCTCCCATCGCGATCGGTCCTCCTCCCCACCGGCCCCGGACGAAAGGGCCCACGCCGCGCGGGGTCAACGCGACGCCGACCATCGCGGCCGCGGCGGCCTCCCCCGCGGTCCCCCCTACAGCAGCGAGCTCCCGCCATCACCCAGCATGGCCGCCCGCACGAGCGGGAGCGGCGGACCGCCGTAGGAGAGCAACCGGTCGTGGAACTCGCGCCACGCGGTTCTTCCGCCGCGTGGGGCGGTCCAGTCCTGCCGCATCCTCCGTATGAGCAGCTTGCCGAGGGTGTAGTTCAGGTAGGCGGGATCAAACGTGCCGCGCGCCGCCTGCTGACGCGCGTTCGCCGCGTCCTGGAAGGCCACCTCGCGGAACATGCGCTCCGCCTCCGGTACCGTCTTCGTCCCGGTATGCAGCCCGATCGCCACCAGCAGACGAACCGTCCGAAGGAGACTGTTCATCAGCTGTCCGATGCGGGTCTCGGCGTCTCCGCCACCCAGACCCGCCTCCCACATCATCTCCTCGGTATAGTGCGCCCACCCCTCGGAGAAGGCATACCCGACGAAGACACGACCGAGGGCGTTCAGGGAGTGGTTCGCGTGGAGAAAATGCAGGTAATGGCCCGGCCACACCTCGTGCGCCGACACGAAGAGGAGGTCGGCTTCTCCGGGCAGGTACGCGTCGCGTTCCGCAGCGCTCCACGCGGGATCCGGTGGCGCCAGGTAGAACACGGCCGGCACTCCCTGCTCGAACGGACCCGGGATGTCGATGTAGGCCGCGTTCCATCGCATGTGGGGCGGCGATTGCGCCACCCTCGCCTCCCCCCCGTCCGGGATCGTCACCAGATCTCGCTCGAGGACGAACGATCGCAGGGTCCCGAGCTGCCGCCGCGCCCCTTCCACCGGTCCTCCCTCGGGTTTCTTCGCTCGCATTCGGGAGATGCACCGGGCCGCCGGGATCCCGGGCGCGTAGGCCGCGCATGCCTCCTGGAGCGCCGCCAGCTCCCGCTCCAGCTCCTCGCGTCCGGCCCGCTCGAGCTCGTCCAGCGGAACATTCACGCGCTCCGTCGCCTGCAGCATGCGGGCGAACATCTCGGGTCCGAGCGCGTACGCCTCACCCGCCTCCGCCTCTCGCGAGGCGAACCATTCGTCCAATTCCCGGAGCGCCCGCACCGCACCACCCACTGCTTCGCGCAGCTGTCGGTGGAGCGCCTCGTTGCACACGGCCCCGAAGGCGCGGGGGGCATCGCCCTCCAGGTACGAGGCCAGGCCGCCGAAGGACGTCCGGCCGATCTCCACGTACGTGCGGGGCATCGGGCCTGACAGGTTTTCCCTGATGCGGAGCGCCGCTTCCGGCACCGCCCGCGCCCACCCGATGAACCCCAGCATGCGCTCCTCGAGGGGAGCGTATTCCCGCATCAGATAGACGGTTGGATCGAGCGGCCACGCGTAATGGGTCGGCGAGCGAAACGGCCAGCCCACCGCGTCGAGCCAGAAGATCTCGCCGTCGACCACGGCCAGCAGGTAGTCACGCTCGAAGGCGCGCCGGTCGTCCAGCCCGTCGGGCGGGAACTCGAGTGCCCTCTCGCGAGATCTCTGCAGCCGGGCGACTTCGCCTTCCAGTCCCGCTCGGCTCCAGTCGGGGAGCCGACCATCGAACTCGTGCCGCCCCAGGTGAACGGCCGCCGTCGGGTTGGCCTCGAGGTATGCCTCCACGAACTCGGCCACGAACCGATCCCAGCGCTCGGCCTGAGGAGCCGGCGCTCCTCGTTCGGGACCCTCACCGGCAACCGGGGTCGGCATGCACGTCTCCCGCGGAATGTGGAACGGATCCGGCGCGATGGCGGCGCCTGGGCCGAGCTGCCGGAGGCGCGGAACACTCTGGACACGCTCCCCGAAAGTCAACCCCGCTGGCGCCGAATGACAGGGCGAGGAAGAAGGCCTAGCTTGCGCGGCCATGGCAATCGGCCCGGACGTGACCCGGTGGCTCTTCGTGTGTGTGGAGAACTCCTGTCGTTCCCAGATGGCGGAGGGCTTCGCCCGTGCGCTCGGCCGGGGCCGGGTGGAGGCGTACAGTGCAGGCTCTCACCCTTCGGGGAAGGTGGACCCGCGTGCCGTCCGCCTGATGCGCGAGCGAGGCATCGATCTGAGGTCCCACCGCTCGAAGGGCCTCGAGGAGATGGCGGGTCTCTCGTTCGACGTGGTCATCACCATGGGGTGCGGTGATGCGTGCCCCCACGTGCCGGCCGCCCGGCGGCTCGACTGGGCGATCCCGGATGCGAAAGACGTCCCCGACGACCGCTTCCGGGCGCTCCGCGACCTCATCGAGCAGCGGGTTCGCCAACTGCTCGAGGAGCCATCTCGGGGGGGAGACGAACAGGGCGCGGCTGTCTTGCGAAGCGAGGATGCGGCCGACATAATGGGGCGTCCTGCGGAGGAGTTCCCCTCATCACCAAAGGAGCGGAGCGTGACGAAACAGGAATTCGCGGAGAAGCTCGCGAAGCAAACCGACCTCTCCAAGGCGAAGGCGATGGACGTGATCGAGGCGATCTTCTCGACCAAGCCCCGGGAGGGGATCATCGCCACGGAGCTGGACGCCGACCGTGACTTCACCATCACGGGCTTCGGCACGTTCCGAACCCGAAACACCAAGGCTCGCAAGGGCCGGAATCCGCAGACCGGTGAGGAGATCATGATCCAGGCGCGCAAGTCAGTATCTTTCCGCGCCGGGAAGGGTCTCAAGGATCGCGTCCGCGAGTAGCCGCGCTCCGCCGTAGGAGCGAGCGTACGCGTCTTCGCCGTCCGCTCCCAGAGATGCCGAGGCGCCCAACCGATCAGGCCGGGCGCCTCGCTTTTTCGACAGCCTCCAGCGCCCGCGACGGATCCATCGGGCGACGTCCGGACCCCGTCGAACGCTCGCTCGCCCTCAGTGCGGTGGCTGTGCCACGGCGCGTGCGTCGTCCAGCTCGGCGCTCGCGGCTTCCACCGCGGCTTTTCTGTGCGCGGCGGCGAGGGTGAAGAGCCCGCCCGGAGAGTCCGCCTCGCGTAGCAGCCTCAACGCCTCCTCGACCTGCCGGTCCTCGCGTAGTCTCCGCTTGAGGCGCGCCGTCTCGCCGAACGCGGCGTTCGCAATCTGCACTGCGAGCTGTTGGTCGACGAGGCCACGAGCGTCATCGTACAGCGCCCGATCGATTCCACCGCCGATCCTCTCCACCAGCTCACGGTAGAAGGCGTCCCGCATCGCCGGAGTCACCTCGAAGTCCTCTTCCAGATCCGGATGCTCCACCTTCCACCGCACACCGAACTGAAAAGCCGCATCGACGAAGGACGCTTCCGCCTTCGCGATCTCGGTGACGAACTCGCGCTCGCGCAGGGTCGCCGTATCGGGAAGCACGATCAGATCGGGGGTGATCCCGCCGCCTCCATATACGGGGCGACCGCCGACCGTGCGGAACACCTCCCGGCCCGCCGTGTCGACGACCGTCTCGATCGGAGTGCCCTCGGCCGACAGCGCCATTCCGGCTCCCCCGGCGAGCAGCTCATCCTCATCCCGCCTGTCCTTGTGGATGGAGCGTCCGCTCGGCGTGTACCAGCGAGCCGTCGTGAGCTTGAGGTGGTTGCCGCCCGGCAGCGAATACAGCGATTGGACGGAACCTTTCCCGAAGGTGGCGGTGCCGAGGACCAGTGCCCGATCGTAATCCTGGAGCGCGCCCGCCAGGATCTCCGAAGCGCTCGCGCTACCCTCGTTCACCAGTACGGCGAGCGGCAGGTTGGGCACTGCATCGGGACCCGCCGCCCGGAAGGTGAAGTTCTGATCCTCCAGCCGGGATCGGGTGGAAACCACCTCGGCGCCACGAGGGAGGAAGAGGTCTGCGATCGCCACCCCCTCGTCGAGCAGGCCGCCGGTGTTCCAGCGGAGATCCAAGAGGAGAGCCTGCGCGCCGCTCTCCCGCAGGTCTTCGATCGCCGAGCGCAGTTCCTTCGTCGCTTCCTTGTTGAAGCCCCCCAGCCGTACATAGCCGACCCGGTCGTCCAGCATGAACGACTCGATGGCCTTGACGTGTATCGCGTCGCGCTCGATCGTGAAGGTGAGCGGCCGATCCACCCCGACCCGCGCGACGCTGATGGTCACGGAGCTCCCCTTCTCGCCGCGCAGCGTGTTGACGGCCTGTTCCTCTGTCCAATCCTCGGCGGATTCCCCGTCGACCTCCACGATCCGGTCACCGGTCTGGAGACCTCGCCGCTCGGCGGGGGTGTTCGGGAGGACGCCCATCACGGTGATCCACGAACCCTTCTTCTGAATTCGGATGCCGAGCCCGCCGTAGTTGCCGGTCGTGCTGAGCTGCAGATCCGCGAAGTCTTCCGGAGTGAGAAACACGGAATAGGGATCGCCAACCTCCCGCAACATCCCGTCGATCGCCATCTGGTACAGCTCGGCTGGGTCGATCTCCTCGACGTAACGCTCCGACACCAGACGGTGGACCTCTTCGAGCAGGCGGGCCTTGAACAGGACGCTCTCTTGGCCGCGGGTGCCCTGCTGGAGGAACCAGCCGCCCGTAACCAGAGCGAGGATCGCCACGGCGAGCGCCGGTACCAGGGAGCGGGGAATACGCATCCTTCCTCCGAATTGGCGTCGTTCGTCTATCTGTTTCATGCGCTTACGACCCGCCAAATGTAGCTGGGCCCGCGAAACCGCAAAAGCCGGCCCGAGGCGGGCACTGCGGATGCCGGGCCCATCACATGCAAGCGCCGCGCCTCCACGTCGATCACCCCGCGGGCGGGGAGCGTGCGCTCCTCGCGCAGCTACGGCGGAGTCGGCCTTCGCGTCCTGGCCGAGGATCCGGGAATCACGGCTCTAGGAGTGCTTCCGAACAGCCCCTCGGCGATCCGCTCGATGCAGCGATCCGCCACGTAGCGGTGGACCGCCTGGAAAAGCTGCGCCTGAAAGAGGACGCCGTCGGAGACCGAGCCGCCCCGCTGGAGAAGCCAACCACCGCTCGCCAGGGCGGTGACGCCTACCACCGGAGCCGGTACCCACGCGCGTCTCGATCTCATCCATCCTCCGCTACCTGGATGGCGGCCGAGCCGCCGATCATCCGCCGCCCAGCGCACCGCCGCCGAACCGTGCCCTACCTGTTAACTGTCAAGCGGGGAAAAAGTTTCAGCCGCCCGGCTCGAAGCGCTCCGGCCAACGCTCGCACAGCTCCACCCAGATTCGGTCGGTCACCTCCTCCGTCGGAGCACCACTATCGATCACGATGACGCTCGGCTCCGTCGCGGCGAGCTGTCGGTACGCCTTGGCCACCGTGCGGTGAAAGGCCGATCGTTCCCGCTCCAGCCGATCCATCTCGGAGTTCTTCCGCGCGAGCCCGGCTTCAGGCTCGACCGTCAAGAGGATGATCGCGTCAGGCTTCAGCCCGCCCGTGGCGAACGCGTTGAGCTCTCGCGCCCTTTCCACACCGAGCCCCCGACCGACCCCCTGATAGGCGAACGTGGAGAGTTCGTATCGGTCCGCGATCACCAGCTCACCGCGCTCGAGCGCCGGCTGCACGAGCTGGCGGACGAACTGGGCGCGGGCCGCCAGGTATAGGAGGAGCTCCGTCTCCGCGCACATCGAGAGCTCGGGATCCAGCACGATCTGACGGATCCGCTCTCCAGCCGGCGTCCCGCCGGGCTCGCGCACGAGGAGGTAGGAGATCCTCCGCTCCTCGAGTCGAGCCACGAGCCTCTGTACCTGCGTCGACTTCCCAGCCCCCTCCACCCCCTCGAAGACGAGGAAGAGGCCGCGCCGGTCACCCCTCACGGTAGGGTCGTCTGATGGACCGGAGAGAAAGGCCGAGGGTGGTCAGTCGTAGTACTCGACTCCCAGATGGGTGATCTGCTCCTCCCCGGCCATCCAGCGGAGCGTGTTCTTCAGCTTCCAGTGCTGGATAAAGAGGTCGTGCTCCGGGTACAGCTCGGGCGAGACCTGCGGGCTCTTGAAGTAGAAGGAGAGCCATTCCTGGATCCCGCTCATCCCGGCGCGCTGAGCGAGGTCCAGGAAGAGGGCGAGATCCAGCACGATGGGCGCGGCGAGGATGGAGTCCTTGCACAGGAAGTCCACCTTGATCTGCATCGGGTAGCCGAGCCACCCGAAGATGTCGATGTTGTCCCAACCCTCCTTGTCATCTCCGCGCGGCGGATAGTAGTTGATGCGGACCTTGTGGTAGAAGTCCCGGTACAGCTCCGGGTAGATGTGGGGCTGAAGGATGTACTCCAGCACGCCGAGCTTCGACTCCTCCTTCGTCTTGAAGCTCTCGGGATCGTCGAGCACCGCCCCGTCCCTGTTGCCCAGGATGTTCGTCGAGAACCAGCCCCGGAGTCCCAGCATGCGGGCTTTGAGGCCGGGCGCGACGATCGTCTTCATCAGCGTCTGCCCCGTCTTGAAATCCTTGCCGGCGATCGGCACCCGTTCTCTCTTCGCCAGCTCCGTGAGGGCCGGCGTATCGACCGTGAGGTTGGGCGCCCCGTTCGCGAACGGTACGCCCTCCATCAGGGAGGCGTAGGCGTAGATCATCGACGGCGCGATCGCCTCGTGGCTGTCGCGTAGGGCTCGCTCGAACGACTCGACCGTCTCGTGGACCGGATGCGGCCTCATGAAGACCTCGGTCGAGGCACACCAAACCATGACGAGACGGTCACACCCGCTCTCGGCCTTGAACCGGCCGATGTCCGAGCGGAGCTGGTCGGCCAGCTCCATCTTGTTGGCGCCCGTCTTGACGTTCTCCCCGTCCAGCTTCCTCACATAAGCTTTGTCGAACACGGCCGGCATCGGCGCGATGCCGCGGAGGAAGTCGGCGACCGGATCCAGATCGCGCGCCTGCAGCACTCCCGCTACCTGGGCCGAGCGCAGCGCGTCATCGGGGATCGGATCCCACGCGCCGAAGACCAGATCTTCGAGGTCGGCGAGCGGCACCAGCTCTTTTATGAGCGGTGTCCGGCCCTCCGTCCGCCTCCCGAGCCTCACCGTGTTCATCTGAGTGAGCGAACCGATCGGCTGGCTGAGCCCGCGACGGACCACTTCCACCCCCGCTATGAACGTCGTCGACACCGCGCCGAGTCCGACGACCAGCACGCCCAGCCGGCCTTCGGCCGGCCGGATCTCCCGTCCCCTCCATCCTTCCCGCTGGCTGATTGACATGCCTCTATACCTCTTTGCAGCCCATCACCACTGTAGCTCAGCTGCTCGAACCGGCGGGTCCGAGTTCAGCGGCCGGTGCGCCCGCCGGCTCTTTCGGCACTGCATCACCCACGGCGACGCCAACCGGGCGGGTATGCCGATACACCCACCAGATTCGCTGGAGGACCGTGAAGTTGGTGAGGATGGCGAGGCTCACGATCACCACCTTGAGAACGATCCCCTGCCCTTCCTCGCCGAAGAGGAGCGCCGCGGTTCCGATGAGGATCACCCGCTCCGCCCGCTGCATGAGACCCACCGTGCAGTCGATGGCGAGGGCCTCGGCGCGCGCCCGCGTGTAGCTGATCATGATCGAGCCCGCCATGGCCAGCATGACCGCGTAGATCATTCCGACGTCGCCGAGCACCAGCCGGTAGTCGTTGTACAGCGAAAGCAGGCCGACGTACACGATGATCTCGGACAAGCGGTCGAGCGTCGAGTCGTAAAACGCTCCGAAAGGGGACGCCAGGCCCGTCCGCCGGGCGACGCTTCCATCGAACAGGTCGAACACCCCTCCGAGAAGAATCAGCGCTCCCGCGGTGCGTACGTGGTGCTGATGAAAGAAGTACCCTGAGGCGCTCGTGATGAGGAAGCCGACCGTGCTCAGGATGTTGGGGTGGACCCGCCACCCGGTGAAGGCGGCGATCGCCGGCTCGACGCCGGTGCGAAGCCCGCGCTCGAGCAGCTGTCGGATCGCCTTCAGCAAGTGCGGATCGTCCACTTCGGAGGGTGGCACCGAGTCACGTGGGGAGGATGATGCGGCTCTCCTCGCCGGTCTTGATGCCCTTTCCGATCGCCTCGTGTACCTTGTCCATCAGCTTGTCGAAGTTCGCCTGGGCCGAGATCAGTGACTGGTACCGCACGCTGCGCTGAACCTTCTCGCTCAGGTCGGCGAGCTCGTCCCGCAGCTCCCTGGCCGGCTCCTCTCCTCGATCCAGGGCGCCGAGGATCCGCTCCTGCAGGTCTCGCATGCGGTTCAGCATCTCCGTCGCTTCCCGGTCGCTTCCGATCTCCCGGTGCGCCGCCTTGAGGTATGCGTACTCCGGGGTCTGGGAGAGAAGCCGCCCGACCTCGCTGGCCTTCTCGAAGATACGCTCCCGATCCGTCGGGTCGATCACCATGCCGTTCCGCCTTGCCGTGAGGGACGGAGGCGCGCTCTACCCGGGCTGCACCGGGCATCACCGAACGCCAGATGCGAAAAGGAGCCCCGGGAGCGGCTCCTCTGAACATACTCGAACAATCGACCAATCAATATAGGGAGAGCCAGGAGCCAACGCGAACCGCCTGCCTGGACGACCCGGGCGCGGCAGCGCCCCACCCCTCCCTGCCCCTTCCCTACTGGCGGCCTGCGGGGACCAGGCGATCTCTCACGCCATCCGAATGCGGGCTCAGAAGGCAGGCTCCGCTCGGACGAACCGGTCGCGTCCCGTAAGGTCGGGTTCCACCTCCACCCGACGCCACCGTCCGGTCGCCTCGAGCAGTCGCCGAACAGCCTCTCCCTGTGCGGGGCCGATCTCGAGGAAGAGCGCCCCGCCCGGCTTCAGGTGCCGGGCCGCCTCGGCCACGATTTCCCGGAGCACCTCCAGGCCGTCGGGCCCGCCGGCCAGCGCCTCCCGCGGCTCATGGTCTCCCACGTCGGGCGGAAGCTCTTCCAGCTCCCGGTCCGTCACGTACGGCGGGTTGGAGACGATGAGGTCGAACCGCTCACCGGGACGCACCGGCTCCCACACGGGCCCCGCCGATCTCCGCAGCTCTACCCGCTCCGCCACTTCGGGAGGCAGGCGGGCCCGGTTCTCGGCCGCCTGCTCGAGCGCCTCGCCGGAGACATCGGTCGCCACCACCCGGGCGGCGATCCCCTCGACGGCGAGCGAGAGCGCGATCGCGCCCGAGCCGGTCCCGATGTCGAGGGCACAGCCCACGAGCGCACGCTTCCTCCGTCCGCTCGACGGGTCCGCTTCCCTGAAACCGCCTGCCGGATCCGTCATGGGCCGTCGCACCACGCGGACCGCGCTCTCGCCGCCTCCGGCTCGCTGCCGGCTCCGCCTCGCCCCCCACGCGGCCACGAGATCGACCAGCTGCTCGGTCTCCGGGCGCGGGATGAGCGCGCGTCGGTCGGCCGCGAGGACGAGCTGGCGGAAGGCCACGGTTCCCTCGATGTGCTGCAGCGGCTCGCCGGAGAGCCTGCGGCCCACGGCGCGCGCCAGCCGTCCCGCCTCCTCGGGCGTCAGTCGCTCTGCGCCCGTGAGCGCCAGCTCGGCCCGATCGATTCCCAGCGCGTGACACACCAGGCGCTCGGCTTCCAGCCGCGCGCTCTCCACGCCGGCCGAGCCCAGCTCCTCGGCGAGCCCCAGCACGGCCTCCCGCCGCGTCGGAGCGGGCGGCGGCGCGATCCCACGGCCCGCGGTCCCTCCCGCCGCCTCGCTCATCCGGCCCGTCCGGCCTCCGCCACCGGGCCTGGTGACCCCGCCGGGATCGGGCCCGCCGTGCGTGTGGCCCATGCGGGCCCTCTCGGAAATCCGGTCGGCTGCCTCAGCTCGCCATCGCCTCCAGCCGCTCCTCCATCCCTGCCATCCGAAGGGCGTCGATCATCTCGTCGAGATCGCCTTCCAGGATGGAGTCGAGGCGGTGCAACGTGAAGTTGATCCGGTGGTCCGTAACCCGGTTCTGCGGAAAGTTGTACGTGCGGATCTTGGCCGAGCGGTCACCCGTCCCCACCTGCAGTCGGCGCTCCCGGGCCCGCGCGGCCTCCTGTTCGGCGATCTGGCGGTCGAGCAGCCGACTCCGCAGGACCTTGAGGGCCTTCGCCTTGTTCTTGTGCTGCGACTTCTCGTCCTGGCAGGTCACCACGAGTCCGGTCGCGAGATGCGTGATGCGTACGGCCGAGTCCGTCGTGTTCACCGACTGGCCGCCCGGGCCGGAGGAACGGAAGACGTCGATCTTGAGCTCGTTCGGATCGATCTGGACGTCGATCTCCTGTGCCTCCGGAAGGACGGCGACCGTGGCCGCGGAGGTGTGGATCCGCCCCGCGCTCTCCGTCACCGGGACCCGCTGCACCCGGTGCACCCCGGACTCGTATCGCAGGCGGCCGTACGCGTCCTTTCCGCGCACGACGAAGATGACCTCCTTCAGCCCGCCGAGAGCCCCCTCGCTCGCGGAGAGCACCTCGCGGGTCCAGCCCCGCTCGTCCGAGTAGCGGCCGTACATGCGGTACAGGTCGGCCGCGAAGAGACCGGCCTCGTCCCCTCCCGTGCCGGCCCGGATCTCGACCACGGCCGGCCGGTCGTCAAGCGGGTCGCGCGGAACGAGGAGGCGGCGGAGAGCCGCCTCCTCGACGGTCTGGCGGGTCTCGAGCTCCTCGACCTCCTGGCGCGCGAGCTCGGCCAGCTCTTCCTCCCCGCTACCCGCGACCTCGCGGGCCTGCGCCAGCTGGTCCTGCAGCTTGAGGAACGCCCGGCCCGCCTCGGCCACCGGCTCGAGCTCGGCGTGTTCCTGGGCGAGCGTGCGAAGGCGCTCGGGATCTCCGATCACCTTCGGATCGGTGAGAAGCCGGGCCAGCTCCGCGTGGCGCTCGAGCACCGCCTCGACCCGCGAAACGAGCAGCTCAGCCGTGTGGCTCATCGGAGTGCTTCGAAGGAGGAAGGATACACCCGGAGGTCGGAGCGCGTTACTCGCCGGCGGCGGCCGCCTCCTCGGACTCTTCGAGGGTCTCCGCGGCGGCGTACTTGGCCCGGAAGCGCTCCACCCGGCCCGCCGTGTCGACCAGCTTCTGGCGCCCGGTGAAGAAGGGATGGCAGTGTGAGCAGATCTCCACGTGCAGCTCGTCCACCGTGGCGTAGGTTTCGGTCACCCGCCCACATGCGCAGGTGATCCTCGTCGGCTTGTATTCGGGATGAATCCCGGCCTTCATCTCAGGCTCCGGCCTTCGGTTCCATCGCGTCAGGATCGCTCGCTGTCCGGGCGGCATCGTGGGCCCGGCTTTATACCACAACAAATTAGAATACAATCAACTGTTCCCTAGGACAACGTAAGGCCCCATCCCTCGGCCGTGGGGACGCTGCCCGGACATCGCCCTCCAGCCAGCGGTTGCTCGCGCTCCTCCCACAGCAGGCGGCAGAGCTCCTGGCCCGAGACGCTCGCGCCGGTCTACGGCCCGCCCCCGGCGGCCAGGGCGACCCCGAACACGAACGGCAGGAGGAGCCGCGCCGCCGCGGTGACCAGCAGCAGGAAGAGAAGGTTCAGCAGCAGACCCGCCCGGGCCATGTGCGGGATCGTGACGAGCCCGCTCCCGTACACGATCGCGTTCGGCGGCGTGGCCACCGGGAGCATAAACGCGCAGCTGGCCGCCAGGGCCGCCGGCACGGCGAGGAGCAGGGGGCTCTCGCCCATGCCGACCGCCACCGCGCCGAGGACCGGCAGGAAGGCCGCCGCCGTCGCGGTGTTGCTGGTGAGCTCGGTGAGGAAGATGACGAGGCCGGCCGACGCCAGGACCACCAGCACCACCGGCCAGGCCGCCAGCGAGCTCACGCCGGCGCCGATCCAATCTGTGAGGCCGGTCCGTCCGAAAGCGGAGGCCAGGCTCAGGCCTCCCCCGAAGAGAACCAGCATCCCCCACGGCAGCCGGCGCGCCGCCACCCAGGTCATGAGGGCACCTCCCCGTGCCGCCCCGGCGGGCACGAGAAAGAGGGCCAGCGCCGCGAGCATGGCGATCCCGGCATCCGAGAGGCCGGGCAGATGCCTCGCGATGAGGGGCCGGGCGATCCACAGGAGCGCCGTGGCGACGAACACGACCGCCACCCGCCGCTCGGGCCGCGTCATGCCGCCGAGCTTTCGGATCTCTCCGGCGATAAGCTCGGACGCGGCCGGAATCGGCTGCGAAGGGAGGGGAAAGACCACTCGGGTCAGCAGCAGGTGGGTGAGGGGGAGGCCGACCAAGACGAGGGGGAACCCGACGAGCATCCACTCGGCGAAGCCGATCTCCACGCCGTAGCTCTCCTCCAGGAAGGCGGCGAGGAAGGCGTTCGGCGGGGTGCCGATCAGCGTTCCCAGCCCGCCGATGGAGCAGCCGTACGCCACGCCGAGCATGACCCCGATCCCGAAGTTCGGGCCGCTCTCCTGCGCACCGGACGCGAGACTCGCCGGATCCGCGTTCCCACCACCCGCTGCCCTCGCCGCCGCGCCTCCGGCTTCCGCCGCCGCCTTCGCGCTCCCGTACAGCTCAACCACCGCCAGGCCGATCGGGAGCATGATCATCGCCGTGGCCGTGTTGCTCACCCACATGCTTAGCAGCGCACTGCTCGCCATCATGCCGGCGACCAGCGCAGCGGGCCGTGTCCCGAGCCGGCGGAGCGTGTTCAGGGCGATCCGACGCGGGAGTCCCCACCGCTCCATGGCGAGGGCAACGATGAAACCCCCGAGGAAGAGAAAGATGATCGGGTGGGCGTACGGGGCGGCCGCCACGTCGATGCTCCCGATGCCGAGCAGGGGAAAGAGGGCGAGCGGCACGAGCGCCGTGGCCGGGATGGGGATGGCCTCGGTCACCCACCAGGTCGCCATGAGCGTGGCCACGGCGGCCGTTCGCCAGCCGGTGGAGTCGAGCCCGGCGGGCGAAGCGGTGAAGAGCAGGGCCACGAAGCCCGCCGCTCCGACGAGGAGCCCGATGCGCCGGCGGCGGTTCGGTTCCCGGGCGGACCGGGAATTGCGAACCCCCTTTCCGTCGACCCGGAACGCATTCACCATCCGGGAATAACCGTTCGGGCGTCTTCAGCTATATTTGCGCACAGCGGCAAGAAAGTGAACACCGGTCTCAAACTGTTCGGGACTTCGGGTCCCCTCGCCGTCGCGCTCCTCGTGGCGCTCGCCTGGGCGTGCGGGAGAGACGACGGCGGTCCAACGGTCCCCCTGGCCGGGCCCGCCCTCGAGCTCGGCGTCACGGTCGTGGCGAGCGGGCTCGGCAGCCCCGTCCATCTCACCGCACCGCCGGGCGACCCGCGGCTCTTCGTCGTGGAGCTCCCCGGGACGATCCGGATCGTCGAGGGGGACCAGCTGCTCACGGTCCCGTTCCTCGACATCCGCGACCGGGTGGGAAGCGCCGGCGGAGAGCAGGGCCTGTTCAGCGTCGCCTTTCACCCGAGCTACGCCTCCAACGGCTTCTTCTACGTCGACTACACGGACCGGAGCGGCGCCACCCGAGTCGAGCGCTACTCCGTCACCGCGGATCCGAGTGTGGCCGATCCCGGCTCGGCAGCCCTGATCCTTCAGGTCGCGCAGCCGTTCAGCAACCACAACGGCGGGCAGGTGACGTTCGGTGAGGACGGAATGCTGTACATCGGGCTCGGGGACGGAGGCGGCGGCGGGGATCCGCTGGGCCACGGACAGGACCGCTCCACCCTGCTCGGATCCCTGCTCCGCATCGACGTGGACGGTGGATTCCCCTACGCGATTCCGCCCGACAATCCGTTCGCCGGCGACCCCGCGGCGCGCGGTGAGATCTGGGCGTACGGGCTCCGCAACCCGTGGCGCTTTGCGTTCGACCGCGCCGCCGACGTCCTGTACATCGCCGATGTCGGGCAGTCGAGCCTGGAGGAGGTGAACGCGGTGGCGGCCGGCCTAGCCGGCGTCAACTACGGATGGAACATCATGGAAGGAACGAGCTGCTTCAGCGGCGGCTCGTGCGACCGGGCCGGACTGACCCTCCCGGTTCTCGAGTACGACCACGGCCAGGGCTGCTCGGTCACCGGCGGGCTCGTGTACCGCGGCTCGGCGATGCCCGGCGTTGTCGGGCGCTACTTCTATTCCGACTTCTGCGCCGGGTGGTTGCGCAGCTTCCGGCTTTCCGGGGTGAGCGCCACGGAGCTACGGGAGTGGGAGATCGGCGACGTCGGCAATGTCCTCTCGTTCGGCGAGGACTCGAGGGGCGAGCTGTATATCCTCTCCGGAAACGGTAGCGTGTACCGACTGGTGCAGACGAACTGAGGTTGGACACGACCGAACCGGGATTCGTGATGGACACCGGCCACGCCGACGCCGTGTCGACCCGGCCTCACCGGTGAAGAGCGGCCGGAACCGGAAGGCGCGTCGCCGGCGGATGGCGGACGGATGAGCCGCGTCCCCATCGTCTTCCACGAGGCGTACGAGGTCGACATCGGAGCGCACGTCTTCCCGACCGCCAAATACCGCCTCGTCCGCGAGCGACTACTCGCGGAGGGTGCCATCGAGGAGTCCGACCTCATCCGCGCTCCGCGCGCCACCGATGCCGAGCTCCGCCTCGTCCATACGGCGGACTATGTCCGAAAGCTCCAGACGGGCGACTTCACCCCTGCGGAGCTCCTCACTCTCGAGGTCCCCTATTCGCCGGCGCTCCGCGACGCCGTGTGGCTGTGCGCCGGTGGTTCGATCCTCACCGGTCGGCTCGCCCTCGAGCGGGGGGTCGCCGTCCACCTCGGCGGAGGCTTTCACCACGCGTTCCCCGAGCATGGCGAGGGGTTCTGCCCGGCCAACGACGTGGCGATCGCCGTGCAGGCTCTCCAGCGCGGAGGGGAGACCGAGAGGGCCGTTGTGATCGACCTCGATGTGCACCACGGGAACGGCACCGCCGCCATCTTCTCGGATGACGCGACCGTCTTCACCTTCTCGATGCATCAGGAAAGGAACTATCCCGGCTACAAACCACCGGGCGACCTCGACCTGGGGCTGGCCGACGGCACGGGCGACGAGGAGTATGTCGCTCTGCTCGAGGAGCACCTTCCGGCCATCCTCGAGGCGCACCGACCGGACCTCGCTTTTTACCTGGCCGGCGCGGACCCGTATCACGGCGACCAGCTGGGCGGTCTGGGACTCACCATCGAGGGGTTGCGCAGGCGTGACGAGACCGTGTTGTCGCGGCTTGCGAAGGCGTGGGTTCCCGCTGCCATCCTACTGGCCGGTGGATACGCGTGGCGCGGCGAGGACACCGTCACGATTCACTCCAACACGGTGCGAGCGGCCATCGAGGCCAGCCCGATGCCACGCCTCCGTTGACTCCCCGACACCCTGAAACCAAGTTGCGGCGGTGCGAGGCGGAAACCCTCCTTCCCTTCAGCCTTGCCGATGGCGGTTACTTCGGGGAGAACTCTATGACGGTGACGGAGACCGGCGACGTGGAAGACCCCGGCGCGCAGCCGGACGCCTCCGAGCAACGCGGGGCTGAGGCCATCGAGCAGAAGATCCGGCGCGTGCTGCACCTGGACGAGCTTCGAATCTACGTTCAGCAAGACGGGCGCTTCCTGTGCAAGCTTGACCGGCCGATCGCCGACCTGGAACCGGAGCACGCGCGCGAGATCCTCGAGAAGCTGGCGCCGGTGCTGGAGATGCTGCGGGAGAAGGCGGAAGGCTGATCGCCTGACTCCAACCTCCACCGGGCTCAGCCACCCGGCGGCGAGTTTCGGCTGAGCACCGGCGAGTTCAAGAAGCTCGAGGCTCTCCGTCGCCTGTCGTTCAGCGGGAGGAGACCTCCACCGTTGAACCCCTGGGCAGAAGAGAGCCGGCCGGAAATGTCCTCTCCCACCAGGCCCGGATCCGAGGAAGGGAGTATTCGTAGCCCGCCTCGACGAGTCGCCGGCCGTGCGAGAAATCGAGCGCGTAGATCCTCTCACCGATGTCGGGCTGAAGGAGCAATACCGTCGGGTCGTCGCGGTACCGCTGTTCCATCGCCCGCAGCTTGCAGTCGATGGCGATGCCGAAAGCCAGTCCGATCACGTCGGAGAGCGAGTCGGGTTCCGGAGCGCAGCGGGCACAGGTGCGACAGTTCATGGCGATGATGTGCGTGGCGCCTCGCTCCCGAGCCGTCTCGACCGGCAGGTTGTCCGCGAGTGCGCCGTCGACGTGCCAGATCCCTTCGTGGTCCTTGACCGGTGGAAGGATTCCGGGGATCGAGCAGCTCGCCTGAACCGCCTTCGGCAGATCACCGCGCTCCCACACGCGGGCCTCTCCCGTCGCGAGGCGGGTGGTGATGACCATCAGAGGGATCTTCAGCTCCGAAAAGGTCCGCACCGGCAGGCGGCCTTCCAGGAAACGGTAGAAGCGGTTGGAAGAGAAGATGCTCCTGACGGCGCCCAGCCGCCAAAGAATTCTCCGATTGAAACGCAGCAGGTCCCGCCTCGAGAGGGACTCCCATCCATGCGCCAGGGTCTTGGGCCCGACCCCGGCGGCGATCGCCGCCCCGTTGAGCGCACCAACGCTGGCGCCCACAATCAGATCGGGTCGGATCCCGAGCTGGCAGAGGGCGCGGTACAGGCCGGCCTGCATGGCACCCTTGCTGCCACCGCCGCCCAAGACGAGGGCCAGTCGTGATCTGCCGCTCCGCATCCTTCCGGCCTCCTCCAGGAGGTCTCCGATCCATCGTCGTTCGTTCCAGGGAACCCACTGAAGAACGTGGCGGGCGCGAGAGGAGGTTCCGCACAGGCCGGGCGTCCCGCCCCCGACCTTCCCTTCACCGCCCATGGCGCTCCATGAGCGCGCGGACGAGGCGGGTGACGGCAGGACGCGGGGTGAAGCGCACCGACCCGGCGAGGAGCCGATTGGCCAGGCCGGGAACCACGAGGCGCTCGCCGCGCATCATCGCCTCGTAGCCGATCTCCGCTACCACCGCCGGGTCCATCACCTTGAGGAAGGTGCCGGCCACGAGCCGCGAGCCCTCCATGTCGGCCCGCTTCTGAAAGCCGGTGGCGGTCGGACCGGGACACAGGGCGGTCACCGTCACCCCGGTGCCCCGGAGCTCCTCGCCGAGGGCTTCGGAGAACGAGAGGACGTAGGCCTTGGTCGCGTAGTACACCGCCATGAGGGGACCCGGCTGGAAGGCGGCGGTGGAGGCGACGTTCAGGATGCGCCCGCCTCCCCGGGCCACCATCTCTCTGGCGAAGAGCTTCGATAGATGGGTGAGGGAGGCGACGTTCACCTGCACCATCGCGAGCTCCGCCTCCAGATCCGTGTCGACGAAGAGGCCGTACGTGCCGAACGCGGCGTTGTTGACGAGCGCTTCGACGGTGAAGTCGGCTTCGCGCAGCGCCTCGAAGATTTGCAGGGGAGCCTCCGGGTCGGCGAGGTCCCCGGCGATCACCCGCGTCGGCACCCGGAAGTTCTTCTCGAGCTCGCCCGCCACCTCGCGCAGGCGCTCCTCGCTCCTCGCGGTGAGGACGACGGCGTACCCACCTCGCGCGAAGCGCCGGGCCAGCGCTTCACCGATCCCAGAGGACGCACCGGTAACGAGAGCCGCGGCGGAGCGGCTCACGGGGAGAGAGTCGGAGGACATCGCTTCCTTTCCTGACTCGTCGGTTTCAGCGGGCTCCGCCGGGCACGACACACACGCCGCCACACGACGCGCAGCAAGGTACTGTCCCCTGTACCCGCCGTCGATCGCGACCTAGTGTGACTGAATGGATCCGATCTCCCACACGCTGGTCGGAGCGGCCCTCGGAGAGGCCGGGCTCAAGCACCGAACGGCGCTCGGCATGACCACCCTTATCCTCGCCGCCAACCTCCCCGACCTCGATGTCCTCGCCTATGCGTTCGGCAACGTCGCGGCGCTCGAGTTTCGGCGCGGATGGACGCATGGCGTCCTGGCCATGGCGGCGCTTCCGGTCGCCCTTACGCTGCTACTGCTCGCCTGGGACCGCCGCGTGCGCGGGAGAGGCGGGCGACATCCGGCGCGCTCGACGGCCGCACCACGGAACGAGGCACAGCGGAGCGCTGATGCGCGGCCTACGGGCCGGGAGGCAGGGCGCGCGGTCGTGCCGCGCCACATCCTCCTCCTGGCGATCGTCGGCGTTCTCACCCACCCGGCGCTCGACTTCCTGAACGTATACGGCATCCGCTTCCTGATGCCCTTCTCCGAACGCTGGTTCTACGGAGACGCCCTGTTCATCATCGATCCGTGGCTGTGGCTTCTTCTCGGAGGAGGCGTGGCGCTCGCGCGGCGGCGTGGACAGGCCCCGGCTCGAATCGCCCTGGTGCTGGCCGCCTGCTACACGGCCGCCATGCTGGCGAGCGGACAGGCGGCGCGAGGAATCGTGGCCCGCCAGGCGACCGCCATGGAGCTGCCGACGCCCGAACGGGTCATGCTCGCCCCGCTTCCGCTCACCCCTTTGAAGCGATACGTGGTGCTCGACGTGGGCGATCGCTACGAGATCGGGTCATTCGGCTGGCTCCCCGAGCCGCGCTTCTCCCTCTCCGGTCGGGGCGTCGAAAAGGGTTCGACCACCCCCGCCGCGGTCCGTGCCGCCCGAACACGCGAGGGTCGCGGCTTTCTCCGATGGGCCCGCTTCCCGCACTTCGTCGTGCGGCCGGGCGGCCCGGGCCCGGAGGTGCGGATCCGGGACGCCAGGTACCCGGGGCCGGCCGGAGATTGGGCGGGCCTCACCGTCCGTGTTCCCACCGGGCACCGGCGGTAGCCGGAAGTGTCCCACGGCCCGGACAGGGTTACTCGACCTTCCCGGCCGCCGCGTTCCCGAGGCCCTTTTCGCGCATCAGCGCCTCTATCTCGGCCACCGTCCGGGGGGCGCTGGCCGACAGCACCACCGGATCGCCCTCCGTGACCAGGACGTCGTCCTCGATCCGCACACCGATGTTCCACCATTTCGGGTCGATGTCGGGGGCGGCGGCGATATAGATCCCGGGCTCGACGGTGATCACGTTGCCCGGCTCCAGCTTCCCGTAGGATCCCACATCGTGCACGTACAGGCCCACGTAGTGGCTCGTCCCGTGCATGAAGAAGCGGCCGAGCTCCTCTTCCTTGGAGACGAGACCGAGCTCCCGCATCCCCTCGAGCAGGACCTTGCGAGCAGCGGCGTGCGGCGCGTTGAACGAGCGGCCTGCTCGCGCCGCGCCGAGCGCCTTCTCCTGAGCCCGCAGCACCAGCTCGTAGATACTTCGCTGCTCGGGTGAGAAGACGCCGTCGACCGGCACGGTCCGCGTGACATCGGCGGAGTAGCCGTGGTACTCGGCGCCGATGTCGATCACGACCATGTCCGCGGCCTCCATCCGGCGGCGGTTCGTCTCGTAATGCAGGATGACCGAGTTCTCGCCGCTTCCGATGATGCTCGGGAAGCCGGGGTGCTCCGCCCCGTTCCGGCGGAAGATGTACTCCACCAGCGCCTCGACCTCGTACTCGTGCATCCCCGGCTCGATGGAGCGCATCGCCTCCCGGTGCGCCTCGACCGTGATGTCGATCGCCCGCCGGAGAAGGGCCAGCTCCTCGTCGGTCTTCACGGCCCGCAGGGCGTCGAGACGCGACCGAAGCAGGCTGCCATCGGCGTACCTACCCTCGATGTGCTCCTTCTTCCACGCCCGCCAGTCGCTCGCCGAACCGGCGGCCAGGAAGGCGTCGAAGATCTCTCGCGTGGCGGGGCCGCCGAGGGCCTCCGCACCGAAGCGGTCGCTCAGCCGGCGCAGCAGCGCCCGGGTGCGCCGCAGCTCCTCGTCCGTGCTCACGCTCAGCATTCGAGGGAGCGCGAACCGAACGAAGCGACCCTGGAGGCGCAGCACCTTCCCCTTCTCGACCAGGAAGGCGACCTGCCTGTCGAGCTGCGACCCCGACGCGAGCCCGTCCGGCAGAGGAAGGTGATAGAGCCTCCGGCTCTCCAGGAGGGGACCCAGGATCTCCTCGAAGCGTTCGATCGTCACCGCCTTCTCGACTCCGAGCCGCGCCTCGGCGCGATCTGCCCCGAACAGTCGGCCGGTCCACATCTCCGACGCAGGGTCTCGCGGAGGGACCATGAGGAGCTCGGTGACCTGCTCGTCGTCCACCTCGATCCCGCCCGGCGCGAGAACGAGCACGGAGCTCGGCTCGTGGGTCCCGGTCAGGTAGTAGAGGTAGCTGTCCTGGCGGTATTCGAAGTCCACGTCGTTCTCGCGATTGCGGCGGGGGGTGCTGAGAATCACCGCCACCGCGTTCGCCGGCAGCGACTCGAGCAATGCGGCTCGCCGGCCCCGGTGAAACTCGGGTGCCAGGAGGTCCGTGTCGTAGCGCACGGGAGGCTCGGTGATCGCCGGCTGCCGGCCGGCCGCTGCCGGCTGGGCGGCGAGCGGCCCCGCGAGCCCCGCGAGGAGGACGCTCGCCGCCGCCACGCTCGCTCCCGAGGCGCGCCATCCGCTCCCCCTCGCCTGGAGCAAGGGAGCCTTTTCTCCCACGCGCCAGCGGAGCGCCTCACGCGGACCCGGTCTTATCGCCATCCTCTCCTCGTCCTGTCGCTCTCTACCGATTTCGATCGTCGGTCCGACGTGCACCGCCCGACGCTGATCTCCCGTCGACGCCCAACGCCCGCCGCGAACGAACACCCCATCGGCCGGCCGCGCCGGGCCGAGCCGCCGCCCGCACGTGCCCCCGCACGTGCCCCCGCAGCAGGCGGGCTGGATCGACGCACCTGCCACACCCGCGGCGGCGTCTCCCGACCGCACGGGCTGCCGCAGCTCACCGGACACATGGGCCGCATGCACACCGGGACCCGTGGCACGGGTCGCATTCGTTCCGCCACCGCACGCCACCGCAACCGGCGAAGCGCGAACATGGAACTTCGCCGGCCGGGCCGCCATATTCGGAAACATGCCGCGCGCGAAGATCCATGCAGCCGAGCCCCCCTCGCCCCCCGACGCACCGGCCGGATTCCACCGGGCCGTGCGTGCCTGGTTCGGCGGCCGCTTCGAGGCGCCGATGGAGATTCAGACCCGGGGCTGGGCCGCCATCCGCTCCGGCCGGCATACCCTCATCTCGGCGCCTACCGGCTCGGGAAAGACGCTCGCCGCCTTCCTGAGCGCCCTCGACGATCTTCTGGAGGAGGGGCTGGCGAACGGCGGCGAGCTCCCCGACGAGACGCGGATCGTCTACGTATCTCCGCTCAAGGCGCTCAGCGCTGACATTCACCGAAACCTCGCCGAGCCCCGGCGCGAGATCCGGCAGACGGCTGAGCGCATGGGGCTCCCGGCGGTGCGGATCACCGCCGCCACCCGGAGCGGGGACACCACGCAGTCGGAGCGGCGGGCCATGCTCCGCACGCCCCCGCACATCCTGGTGACCACGCCCGAGTCGCTCTACCTCCTGCTGACGGCGGAGCGGAGCCGCGAGATTCTCCGCACGGCCCGCGCGGTGATCGTGGACGAGATCCACGCCGTGCTCGACTCCAGGCGCGGCTCGCACCTCTCCCTCACGCTGGAGCGGCTGGAGCACGTGGCGGGGCGAGCGATCCAGCGCATCGGCCTCTCAGCCACCCAGAAGCCCATCGAGGAGGTGGCTCGCTTCCTCGTCAGCGCGGGCGGGCTCGACCCCGAGGGACGACCGCGATGCGAGATCGTCAACGCGGGACACCTCCGGGCGCTCGACCTCGGGCTCGAGCTCCCCGGCTCGCCTCTGGAGGCGGTGATGTCGGGCGAGATGTGGGAGGAGGCGTTCGAGCGGCTTGTCACGCTGATCGAGGCGCACCGCACGACGCTCGTATTCGTCAACACGCGGCGGCTGGCCGAGCGGGTGGCACGCAGCCTGAGCGAGCGCCTCGGTGAGGCGGCGGTGACGGCCCACCACGGCAGCCTGTCGAAGGAGACCCGGCTCGATGCGGAGCGGCGCCTCAAGGCAGGGGAGCTGAGGGCGCTCGTGGCCACCGCCTCGCTCGAGCTCGGGATCGACATCGGGTTCGTGGACCTCGTGTGCCAGATCGGCTCCCCGCACCGGATCGCCGCGTTCCTCCAGCGGATCGGGCGATCCGGGCACACCGTACGCGGAACGCCGAAGGGACGGCTCTTCCCGCTCACGCGCGACGACCTGGTCGAGTGCGCCGCTCTCCTCCGGGCCGTGCGCGCGGGGGAGCTGGACCGGCTTCGCATCCTCCCGCGCCCGCTCGACGTGCTCGCGCAGCAGATCGTCGCCGAGGCGGCCTGCGAGCCGTGGCGTGAGGAGGATCTCTTCAACCTGGTACGCCGCGCCTACCCGTACCGGAAGCTGACGCGGGAAGAGTTCGACGAGGTGGTGCGCATGGTGGCTCGAGGCTTCGCTACCCGGCGCGGCCGCCGGGGGGCCCTCATCCACCACGACGCGGTGAACGGGCGGCTCCGCGGGCGAAAGGGCGCACGTCTGGTGGCGATCACCTCCGGCGGAGCGATCCCCGACAACGCCGACTACCGGGTCGTCCTCGAGCCGGAAGGGAGCTTCCTGGGCACGCTGAACGAGGACTTCGCCAGCGAGAGCATGGCTGGGGACATCTTCCAGCTCGGCAACGCCTCGTGGCGCATTCTCCAGGTGTCGGCCGGGGTGGTTCGAGTGGCCGATGCGCAGGGGCTCCCGCCCAGCATCCCGTTCTGGCTCGGGGAGGCGCCTGGGCGGAGTCGCGAGCTATCGGCCGCCGTATCGGAGCTGAGGGGCGAGGTGGACGAGCGGTTGAAGGGAGATGACGCGCCCGAGGCGATGGAGCCGGATTCCGAGGCGGCTGGGCAGGCCTCTGCGGCGCAGCGAGCGACCGAGTGGCTCGTCCGGGAGGTCGGGCTCCCGCCCGTGGCCGCGGCACAGATCGCCACGTACTTCGCGGAGTCGAAACGAATTCTCGGCGTGCTTCCCACCCACGGCACCCTCGTCCTCGAGCGCTTCTTCGACGAGTCGGGCGGGATGCAGCTCGTCCTGCACGCGCCGTTCGGCAGCCGGATCAACCGGGCGTGGGGGCTGGCGCTGCGCAAGCGCTTCTGCCAGTCCTTCAACTTCGAGCTTCAGGCGGCGGCTACGGAGGAAGGGATCCTCCTCTCGCTCGGCCCGCAGCACTCCTTCCCCCTGGCGGAAGTCTTCCGCTACCTGCACCCGGACACGGTGCGGGATCTCCTCGTGCAGGCCGTGTTCGATGCCCCCGTCTTCCAGACTAGGTGGCGGTGGAATGCCTCGGTCTCGCTGGCGGTGCCCCGGTGGCGGCGGGGCAGAAAGACGCCGCCGCAGATCCAGCGCATGGAGGCCGAGGACCTGCTGTCGGCGGTCTTCCCGGACGCCACGGCGTGCCTGGAGCACATCGTCGGCGCGAGGGAGATCCCCGACCACCCGCTGGTGCGGCAGACGATCGAGGATTGCGTCGAGGAGGCGATGGACTTCCCACGCCTGAGGGAGATCCTGCGAGCGATCTGGACGGGGGAGCTGCGCTGCGTGGCGCGCGACACCCCCGAGCCATCCCCGCTCTCACACGAGATCCTGAACGCGCGGCCCTATGCCTTCCTCGACGGCGCCCCGCTCGAGGAGCGTCGCGCGCAGGCGGTGTACGCCCGGCGGGCTCTGGAGCCCTCCTCGGCCGTCGATCTGGGCGCGCTCGATCCGCAGGCCATCGACCGGGTGCGCGAGGAGGCATGGCCGGACCCCGAGACGCCGGACGAGCTGCACGATGCTCTCCTCACCGGCGCCTTCCTGCTACAAGCCGAAGGGGAGAGATTCGGATGGACGGGCCTTCTGGACGAGCTCACGGCCGCCGGTCGGGCGACCCTGGTGCAGCGACGGCAGCGCGGCCACGCGGCGGACGGCGCCGAGCCGTCCTCGCAGCCAGCTTCTCTCCCGGGTGCCCTACCGTCGCCGGCCGGGAGCGGGCCCCTGTGGGTCGCTGCGGAGCGGCTCCCGGAGATCCGAAGCGTCTTCCCGGAAGCGGAATTCGAACCCGCGGTGACCCCACCGCCGGGCCACTCGCTCCAACCGACCAATCGGGATGAGGCCATCCGGGAACTCTTGCGAAGCCGTCTGGAGATGGTGGGCCCCACCACCGCGGCGGTGCTCGGCGCCTCCCTCGGAGTGAGCGAGGTGGAGGCGGAGCAGGTCCTTCTGGCGCTGGAGACGGAGGGAGTCGTGCTGCGCGGCACCTTCACGCCGGCGGCCGGGGGCCTCGAGTGGTGCGACCGGCGGCTTCTCTCCCGAATCCACCGGTACACCCTGAACCGGCTGCGCGCGGAGATCGAACCGGTGAGCGCGGCCGACTTCATGCGCTTTCTCTTCCAGTGGCAGTGCGTCGAGCCGGAACACCGCGTGAAGGGCGACGAAGGGCTCGCCGCGGTGATCGAGCAGCTGGACGGTCTGGAGCTCCCCGCCGCCGCGTGGGAGACGGAGGTGCTCGCGGCGCGGTGCGAGGAGTACGAGCCGGAGCTCCTCGATCGGCTTTGTCTCGGCGGCCGGATGGCATGGGGCCGGCTCACGCCGCCGGCCGGCGAGGGCACGGGACTCGCCGCCACAGGGCCGCTACGCTCCAGCCCGATTGGACTCTTCCGGCGCGAACATGGAGCGGTGTGGCTCAGCCCGACGGCTGCCTCGGCGGATGAGAAGCTCAGCTCTCCCGCACGAATCGTCCTCGAGAGGCTCCGGCGGCGTGGCGCCTCCTTCTTCGCGGAGCTCGTGGCGGGATCCGCCCTCCTGCCGACGCAGGTGGAGCAGGCACTCGGCGAGCTCGTCGCCCTCGGGTACGTGACGTCGGACAGCTTCGCCGGCCTCCGGGCGCTCCTCACCCCGTCGGAGAAGCGAAAGCCTCTGCTCGGGGAGGCCGAGGGGACTCGGCGGCGGCGCCGAACCGCGGCGTACGGCGTGGACACGGCGGGGCGCTGGTCCCTGCTCCGACCCGTCGACCCGGTGGAGCAGGCAGCCCACCCGGCGGAGAAGGCAGCCCACCCGCCGGAGGAGGCCCCAACCGCCGACCGCGAGGAGGCCACCCGGCAGGCAACCGGGAACGGCCCGAGCGACCGCGCACGCGCGGGAGAGGGCCTCCGGGGCCCCCTGGACGCCGAGCCGCACGCGCGTGCCCTCCTCCGCCGCTACGGAGTCGTCTTTCGCCGGCTCCTCGACCGGGAGACCCGCGCGCCGAGCTGGCGCGAGCTCGTCCTCGTGTACCGCCGGCTGGAGGCGAGGGGCGAGATGCGCGGCAGGCGGTTCGTGCGGGGATTCTCTGGCGAGCACTTCGCCCTGCCCGAGGCTGTTGGGAAGCTGCGCACAGTGCGCCGAGCCGAGCCGACCGGCCGCTTGCTCGTGCTCAGCGCGGCCGACCCGCTCAACCTCACCGGGATCATTACACCCGGTGAGCGCATCCCGGCGCTGACCCGCAACCGCATAGGCTACCGGGACGGCGTTCCCCTGTACGTGCGGGAAGGAAACGTCACGCGCAGCCTGGAGGGGAAGGCCCCCGCCGACCCGGAGACCGAGCGGGCGCTCGCCCGACGGAGGGTGCCTCCGTCCCTTCGCGCCTACGCGGCCAGGCGCTGAGCCGCGACGCCGGCATCGACCAGCTGCGCGCCAGGGGCGCCGCCGGTCGCCCCCCCGGCGGTTGGATCAGCTCTTGGAGCTGGTCTTGGCGAAGAAGCTCGAGAAGAGCTGGTGCGTTTTGCGTCCCCCGCACTCCGGGCAGGCTCGCTTCCTCCGTCCCTTCTCGTGCTTCGCGATCGATTCCTGGACCGTGAAGGTCTTGCTGCAGTCCTCGCAGAGGTATTCGTAGAGCGCCATCGATCACCCTCCGTGCTTACAACCCGTGCGCCGATCAGCTATGAGATGAGAGGACCCCCCGGATCATAGGGAGACCGGCCAGGCATGCGTGGCGGACCCGTGTGGTAACGAACACCGGACGCCCAATCCTCCGACGTTGATTCCCTACGTCGAGAGTTGATTCCCAACGCAGGGACCAGTTTAGCGCCTGCAGCCCGGAAAGGATAGAGGGGCGAACGGCGCTCCGCGTCCCGAACAAACACCGAAACTTCTCTGGCCGCCCCGGGTACTGCCCGTATGAGCCTCGTTCCCCTGCGCGGTCGCGGCGTCTCTGACAATCCGCCGAATCGGTTCTCGGCCATCGCCATCGAGCGAGACGGTTGGACGGAGGACGACCCCCTTCCACGCACCCGGTTCCTCCCTGACGACTCTCGCTCGCTCATAACCTACAACGAGAGCCCCGACGTCGGCTTCGACGCCAGCATCAACCCGTATAGGGGATGCGAGCACGGGTGTGCTTACTGTTACGCCCGGCCCAACCACGAGTATCTCGGCTTCTCGGCCGGCCTGGACTTCGAGACGAAGATCCTGGTGAAGGAGAACGCGCCCGTTCTCCTCCGCAGGGAGCTCGCCTCGCCCCGCTGGAAGCCGCAGGTGCTTGCGCTGAGCGGCGTCACCGACCCGTACCAGCCGATCGAGCGACGTCTGCGCATCACCCGCGGTTGCCTGGAGGTGCTGGCGGAGGCCCGCAATCCCGTCGCGATCATCACCAAGAACCACCTGGTGACCCGTGATCTAGACCTGCTCGAACGGTTCCTCCCTTTTCGTGCGGTGAGCGTCTCACTCTCGCTGACCACCTTGGATCCGGAGCTCCAGCGCTTCATGGAGCCGCGCACCTCGGTGCCCGAGCGTCGGCTGGAGGCGATTCGCAAGCTCTCGGAGGTCGGGATCCCGGTCGGGGTCATGGTGGCCCCGGTCATCCCGGGCATGACCGACCACGAGATGCCGCGGATCCTGGCCGCAGCCGCCGACGCCGGGGCGACGAGGGCGGGCTTCATCATGCTGCGACTCCCGTACGGTGTGGAGTCGCTTTTCGGAGCTTGGCTGCAGCAGCACTTTCCCGCGCGGAAAGAGAAGGTGCTGAACCGGCTGCGCGAGCTTCGCGGCGGAAGGCTCTACGAGGCTCGCTACGGGGCTCGGATGCGCGGGGAGGGTCCGTTCGCCAGGCAGGTCCAGCGAATGTTCGAGATCGGCTGCCGGAGAGTGGGGCTGAACACGGGGCGCCTCGCGCTCTCGACCGCCCACTTCCGACGGCCTCCGCCCGCGGGGCAACTGAGCCTGTTCGACAGCCTCTAACTGTCCGTCCCGGCCGAGTCCGCCTCCTCCAGCCGCCGGACGATCAGGCCGACGAACGGCACCTCCCACTCCCGGCTCCGAAGCGCCTCGTGCATGGCGTAGAGCCAAAGGCCGACGCTTCCCCCGGCCACGAGGAGGCGGAGAAAGACGGCGAGGGGGTGACCGACCACGGGGATGCTATCGACAAGGAAAGCGAACAGCGACACGACGATCCACACGCTGACCCACGCCACGGTGAGAGTGATCGCCTGGAGGGCGTGGAAGCGCACGAACGGGACTTCCTCGTCCATGATGAGGAACACGGCCCCGGTGAACGGGCCCGCGACGTAAGAGAGCGCTCCCGCCAGGTTGGGCGGAAGACCCGACCCGCCGCGCTTCGCCCGCTTCAGGATCGTGGGCGCGCTCCCCGGCACCGAACTCCGCTCGTCCGCCCCTCCCCCCTCCGGGCCCGAGGCCCGACGCACGAAGGCGTCGCCGCCATCGAGCGCGCCCCAGGAGGCGTTCACCGGGGCGTCGGGCTCGGGCATCTCCATGTCCGTCATGCTGTTCGCGCTCCTGACGATGAGGCCCGCCTCGCACCACCCGTCGGCGGCGCATGGAGGAGCCTTGGAGGCGTTGCAGGATTCGGGCCGTAGGAAGGCCCCGCGCTCGATCCGCCGCCCGACCGGAGCGGTAAGGCCGGGGCGCAGGGCAGGCCCGTTTGCGGTCCGGCCGCGCCGCCCTTGTCAACTCGGGCTGTCCTTGTTAGCCTGTCTGCTCCCCCGAGAGGCTCCATGTGCGGGATACCTGCATCCGGAAGAGATCCGCGAGCCGCTGTGGGGGGACCGGCGGTCGCCGCATTGACCTGTAGATTCGTTCGCCGCATCGACCTGTAGGTTCGTTCGCCGTGTCGGGCTCTTCGCAACCGCACGACTTCGGGGAGGCATCGATGACTGCCAGAGCCGGCCTACTCTCCACCGTACTCCTTCTCCTCACCGCGAGCCTCGGGATCGCGCAGCAGCGGACGATCTCGGGACGGGTGATCGACATGGACACGCAGGCGCCCGTGGCGAACGCGAGCGTCAGCGTCGTCGGGACCCAGCTCGGCGCCTTTGGGGCGGAGGACGGCACCTTCGTGCTTAGGGGGGCACCCGCCGGTAGCGTGACGCTGCGCGTGGTGCGCATCGGATACCGGGCGGGAGAAGTGACGGTGGCGGCGGACCAGAGCAGCGTCACGGTGGAGCTCCGCACCGACCTCCTTCAGCTCGAGCAGCTGGTGGTGACGGGGCGCGCCACGGCGCTGGAGCGGCGCAGCGTCGCCAACGCGATCTCCACGGTGAGCGCCGCGGAGCTCGAGCGGGTGCCCGCGTCCTCGGTCGAGCAGGCCGTACAGGGGAAGATCGCGGGCGCCGACATCCAGAAAAACTCCGGCGCCCCCGGCGGCGGCATCCAGGTGAACTTGCGCGGCATCTCCTCGATCAACGCCGCCAGCGAGCCGCTCTACGTGGTGGATGGCACGATCGTCAGCAACGTGGCGATCGTGAACAACCAGGACGTGGTGACCCAGTCCAGCGGCGGGTCGAACCCTTCGCCCCTTCAGCAGGACCAGGTCAACCGTATCGCCGATCTCAATCCGAACGACATCGAGAGCATCGAGATCCTGAAGGGCGCCTCGGCCTCGGCGATCTACGGATCGAAGGCGAGCAACGGCGTGGTCATCATCACCACGAAGCGCGGGCGCCCCGGCCCGCCCCGGGTCGACCTCACGCAGCGCTTCGGTTTCTTCGAACTGAGCGAGAAGTTCAACTATCGCACCTTCCGGGGCGCCACGGAGGACGAGGTGGTTTCGGTGTTCGGAGAGGCGGCACGCGAGCCGTTCCGGCAGGGGCGGTTTTTCGACCACGAGCAGGAGCTCTCCGACCGCAACAAGCTCTCCTTCGAGACGATCGCCAGCGTGAGCGGCGGTAGCGAGAACACGAGCTATTTCGTCTCCGCTCTCGTAAAGGACGACGAGGGCATCGTCAACAACACCGGGTACCAGAAGCAGTCGCTCCGGCTCAATATCGACCAGCAGCTCGGCGAGCGGTGGCGGCTGGGCGTGAGCTCCAACATCGTTCACACCCTGGCTCGGCGTGGCCTCTTCAACAACGACAACTTCCTCATCACGCCGTTCTTCGCGCTGCCGTTCATCCCGCGCTTCTTCGACCTCAGGCAGAGGCCGGACGGAACGTTTCCCGACAACCCGTTCACGGGCGGCAGCAACCCCCTCCAGACGTTCGAGCTGATGAAGAACGAGGAGGAGGTGTGGCGCTTCATCGGCTCGGCCGACCTCTCCTGGGAGGCCGTCAGGACCGAGAACAGCAGCCTGAGGCTGATCGCGCGGGGAGGGATAGACTGGTTCCGGCAGGAGAACGACCTCTTCTTCCCGCCCGAGCTCTTCTTCGAGCCGGATGACGGGCTGCCGGGGACATCACTTCTCTCGGACAGCGACAACCGCAACCAGAACCTGAGCGGAGACGCGGTCTACTCCTACACCCCCTCCTCGGGCTCCTTCCGGGCCACCACCTCGGCGGGGGTTCAGTTCGAGGAGCGGGAGCTCAACATCGCTCGGATCGTGAGCCGCGACCTCACCGCGGGTCAGGAGAACCTCGCGTCGGGAACCCAGATCGAGGTGAGCCAGCGGAAGGAGCGGGTGGAGGACTTCGGCTTCTACATTCAGGAGGAGCTGCAGCTCCTGGACGAGCGGCTCACCCTCACCGGCGCGGTTCGGGGGGAGCAGTCCAGCGCGAACGGGGACGACGAGGAGGTCTTCTGGTACCCGAAGGGGTCGGCCGCCTACAGCTTCACAGGGCTGTCGGGGGCCATCGAGGACCTGAAGCTCCGTGTGGCGTACGGCGAGTCGGGCAACCAGCCTCTGTTCGGACAGAAGTTCATCAGCCTGAACGCCACCCAGAACATCGAGGGCGAAGCAGGCATTGTGGTGAACCCGCGGGTAGGCGATCCCAACATCGAGCCGGAGCGGACGCGCGAGATCGAAGCCGGCTTTGACGCGACGCTGGTCGGCGGCAACGCGAGCCTCGAGTTCACCTTCTACCAGCAGAACATCACCGACCTCCTCCTCCAGCAGACGGTGGCCCCCTCATCGGGCTTCGAGTCCCGATTCGTCAACGGCGGTGAGCTGCGCGTGCGAGGGGTCGAGCTGGCGCTGGGGCTCACCCCGTTCCGGACCTCGGACTTCCAGTGGGTGTCCAGGACCCTCTTCTCCCTCGACCGGAGCAAGGTGCTCGAGCTAGAGGAGGCGATCGGTGTCAGGCAGTTCTCCCCGGCGCCGGGGGATCCGAACAGCGGCTTCGGCCCCTCGCTCGGAGAGTTCCGGGTCGAGGAGGGGGCCTCGGCCACCCAGATCGTAGGCATTATCCCGTCCGGCGACATCGTGAAGATCGGTGATACGAACCCGGACTTCAAAATGTCCTTCGTGAACGAATTTTCTTACAAGGGACTCAGCCTGTACACGCTCTTCGACTGGCGGCGGGGCGGCGATATCATCAACCTGAATACGCTGATCTCGGATCTCGCCCAGACCACCGAAGACTTTTTGGAAAACGGAGCGGCGCGTTTGGGTGCGTTCGGTACGGACGCCAGGGCGTTCCTCGAATCGGGCACGTTCGTCAAGCTGCGCGAGGCCACCCTGGCCTACGAGCTTCCCACGGATGTCGTCAAGAAGCTGTGGTCGTCCTTCCGGCGGGTCCGCCTGAGCCTGAGCGCGCGAGATCTGTTCGTGTTCACCGGCTACTCGGGCCTCGATCCGGAGGTGAGCAACTTCGGGAACCAGTCCATCGGACGGAACATCGACACCTCGCCGTACCCGCCGAGCCGGAGCTTCTGGTTCTCGATCGATCTTGGATTCTAGCCGCGAGGACGAGAGCGATGAGGATGCGAAACATGGCCATCAGGCGATCGATCCCCGCCCTCTTCGCCGTCCTGGCGATCGGCGGGCTGAACGCGTGCGAGGCTCTGGAGGCGCCCGACTTCAACAACCCGAGCGCCGAGGAGCTGGAGGAGTCGCCGACGCGCTCCGGCGCCGTCGCCGGGGCGACAGGCCTTCTGATCGGGGCGCGGGAAAACATCGCCAGGTTCAACGGGTACGTCTCCCTGCTCGGAATCCTGGGCCGGGAGTCCTACAACCTGGACGGCGCCGACACGCGCTTCATCACGCAGATGCTCGGCGTGGATGGACTGCAGCTCGACCCCGGCGCCCGCGCCCTCGGCGGGAACCTGTGGCGAGAGCGGTATCAGAACATCCGCAACGCCAACATCCTGCTGGCCGCCCTGGACGCCCTGCCGGACGCGCCTCCGGACGGGATGACCCCCGAGGAGAAGGAAGCGACGCGAGGGTTCGCCAAGACGATGCAGGCCCTCGACTTTCTCCTCATCATCAACGCGCGGAACGACAACGGCGCCCCGATCGACGTGGATCGTCCGCTGAGCGATCCCCCGGCCCCGTTCGTCACCAAGCAGGAGGTGTTCGCGCGGATCGTGGAGCTTCTCGAGGAGGCGAAAGGGAACCTGGCGGCCGGTGGCTCTGTGTTCCCGTTCCCGCTCAGCTCCGGCTTCGCGGGCTTCGACACCCCGGCGACCTTCCTCCTGTTCAACCGCGCGCTGCTCGGGAGGGTGGAGGTCTACCGGATGGAGTTCGACGCGGCGGCGGCGAGCCGGGCGCTCGATGCGCTCGGCGAGTCGTTCCTGGATGAGGGAGCGTCACTCGATCTCGGCGTGTACCACGTCTTCGGAACGGGCTCCGGGGACGCGCTCAGCCAGCTCGTGGATCCGGACCTCTTCGCCCACATTTCGATCCGGGCCGACGCGCAGCTCCAGGAGAACGGCGTCGATCCCGATGCGCGCTTCCTTCGAAAGGTGGGACCGGCGCCGGATCCGCGGACGCTGCTGGGAGTCTTCTCGGATCTCCGCTTCGATCCGCTGTATCCGTCACCGACGTCGCCCGTGCCGATCATCCGGAACGAGGAGCTGATCCTGCTCCGGGCCGAGGCGAACATCGGACTCGGCAACATCTCCGATGCGGCCGACGACATCAACTTCATCCGGACCACGTCCGGCGGCCTGCCGGAGCGGAACGACCTCGACGCCTCCAACATCCTCGACGAGCTCCTGTACAACAAGCGGTACTCGCTGCTCTTCGAGGGCGGACACCGGTGGATCGACATGCGGCGGCACGGGCGACTCAACCAGCTGCCGCTCGATCAGCCGAATCACACGATTCATTCGGAGTTCCCGATCCCGGTGGACGAGACCAACGCTCGGCAGTAGGAGCACAACGACCGAGGCTTCGCCGGAACTCCGACCCCCGGCCTCCAGGTTCACTCCTCGGCGGCCGGGGGTCGTTTCTCAATGGCCAGTCGGGCATGGGGAGGGACAGGCGGGCAGGTGGATCGCCGGGTGGCAGGTAGATGGCCAGGTGGCAGGGGAATGGCCAGGTGCGCAGATGGATGGCAAGGTGCGCATGCCGATGGCCACATGCGCGTGATGGAGCGTTGTCGACGGAGACGCGAGCGACTGGCCCTTCTTTGGCCGGCGGCGCTGGCACTGGCAGGGGTCACGGCGCTCGGGTGCGCTTCCGGGCGGCCCGAGCCGCCGGCCGCGGAAGGCGAGGAAGCGCCCGCGACGGAGCCGACGCGGATCGTGGTGGAGAACGCCAACGTGCTGGACGTCACCGTGTACGCGGTGCGTGGAGGCACCGTGGTCCGCCTCGGGACCGTTTCGGCCAAGACGACGGCCGCCTTCAACCTCCCGCCCATCTTCCAGCAGACCGCCGCGGAGCTCCGCTTCCTCGTGGACCCGGTGGGCTCGACCGCCGCCTTCCTCTCAGATCAGGTGCACGTCCAGCCCGGGGACGATCTCGAGCTGGATGTGAAAACGGTGCTGGACCACTCGACCATATCGGTCTTCTAGCCGGTCGGGGTCACGACCCAGGCCGGTCCTGACCCGAGGGTCGGCGGCGTCCCGCGCGGCCCCCCCCCACTCCTCCCGCGCCGCTTCGCTCAGGCTGCTGCCGCCCGGCGAGCCGCTACAGGTACTCCTGGAAGAGGAGCATCGCCACCAGGGTGAGGCAGGTGACCAGGCCGATCGCAGGCTTCGGCGCCTGCTCGTACGCCTCGGGCAGGAGCTCGAGGAAGACCATGAAGATCATGGCACCGGCGGCGAAGCCGATCCCGTACGGGAGGGCGGGCGCGAAGGCGTCCACGAAGAGGAACGCCGGCACCGCCATGAGCGGCTGCGGAAGCGAGGAGAAGACGCTCCACCCGGCGCAGGCGAAGATCCCGGCTCCCCGCGGGCGGAGCACGGCGCTGATCGCCAGACCCTCGGGGATGTTGTGAACGGCGATCGCCCCCGTGATGAGGGTGGCGAGCCCCATTCCGCCGCCGAAGGAAGCGCCAATGGCCACACCCTCCGAGAAGGAATGCACCGTCATCACGAGCACCATCAACACCATACGCCGGGCGCTCCTCCCGCCCATCGCCCCGAAACGGAGGTCGTGACGTGCCAACCACCGTTGCGTGATCAGGATGAACACCACGCCGAGGTTCGCCCCGCCGATCGTCTGCCATCCCCCGTAGCCCGTGCCCTCGGCCAGAAGACCGAAGCAGGCGCCCAGCATGAGGCCGGCCGCCACCGCGTTGGCGAACGCCACGACGCGCGGGGAGATCGATCTCACGAAGACGAACGGCACGGCCCCGAGACCGGTGGCGAGCGCCGTGATGAGTCCGTACAGGAGAACGATCAGCGCCAGGTACATTCAGAACCCTCCGTGCGGTTCACGCGATCATCCCATTGAGCAGCACCACCAAGCCCAGAGCCACGCTCGTGACGAGAGCGATGCTCGTGTGCCCGGCTTCTCGGTAACTCTCCGGAAGGAGCTCAACCATGACCAGGTTGAGGAGCGCTCCCGCCGCGAACCCCATCCCCCACGGGAGCACCCCGGGGGCGGCCGAGACGACGGCGAAGGTCGCGACCGCGAGGAGGATCTGGCTCAGGTTCGTGGCCACCGCGAGCCCCGCCGCCTCACCGAGGCGAACGCCTCCGGCTCGGAGCACCGCGCCGAGGATCGTGGCCTCGGGTATGTTGTGCACGGCCATCGCGAACGCCATGACGAGGCCGAACGAGAGGTCGACGACCGCGGCGAGTCCGATCGCCACTCCCTCGGAGGCCGAGTGCAAGGTGTCGATCAGCACCACCTGGTAGCCGTAGGCGGGCTCCTGCTCGGAGAGCCGCCTAAGGTCGAGATCGCTCGTCCGCGTAACCGCGTGCGTCCAAGCGATGAAGAGGATCCCGAGCGCGGCTCCGGCGGCCTCGGGGATCGGGCGAGCGCCCTTGACCGCCATCAGCATGTACGCGGCCCCCAGCATCATGCCGGCCGCTAGGGCGCTCGCCCAGCCGACCCACCGGCTCGGAACGCTCTCACGGCCGACCAGGGGGAGCACACCGACCGCCGCCACGGCCGCCGCGAGGGAGGAGTAGAGGAGGACGGCCAGGATCGGATTCAAGCTCGCACGTCCCGCGAGGCATCCCGGCCGCCTGCTCGCAGAAGAAACCGCCGGATCTTTCCCGTGGCCGTCTTCGACAGCCCATCGACGGAAGTGATCCGGCGGGGGTGTTTGTAGGCCGCCAGCCGCCCTTTCACGAAATCCTTCAGCTCGTCCTCGATGGCGGGGTGCTCGGCTCCTTCCACTACCTCCCCCTCCGGTCGTGAGGACGGCCGCTCCGTTCAGCTCATGCGGGCTCCGCGGGAGCGATATGCTAGCAGAACTATATAAGCTCGCAGACCCCTCGTCCCGAGCCCCCCACACCTTCGCTCCCCCCACCGCTGGCGTACGGGCGGTGCCGCATCCTAAGATGGGACTGGCCGCCGGCGTCCCGCGCAGCGCGGCGCTCCTCGCCCCGACCCGCCCACCCGACCGGGAGGAGAGATGGACACGCTGTACGTCATCGGCCGCATGCTCTTCGCCATGATCTTCATCGGGTCCGGGCTCGGTCACTTCGCACAGATCGGTCCCATGTCCCAGTACGCCGGCTCGAAGAGCGTCCCTGCCTCGAAGCTTGCCGTGATGGCGACCGGCCTCATGATCCTGGCGGGCGGCCTTAGCGTCCTGCTCGGCATCTGGATGGAAATCGGGACCTGGCTGCTCGTGCTTTTTCTCGTCCCGACGGCTTTCATAATGCACAACTTCTGGGCCGTTGCCGATCCGGCGATGAAGCAGGTCGAGCAGGCGCAGTTCATGAAGAACCTCTCGATGGCCGGCGCCGCGCTCATCCTCTATTGGATGGTAACGACGTACGGCTACGGACCGCTGACCCTGGGCCAACCGTTGTAGTTCGAGTCCGTCTACCGTAGCCTAGGGCGCAGTATTCGAGCATGACCGCGAGCTTCCTAGCGGCATGTAACCACGCTCGTCCCCCCTTAAGATGGAGCTGAGAACCATGCGTAACGTGGTACCAATGCTGTGTGCGTCCCTGTTGGCGCTTCCTTCCGTCAGCCTCGGCCAGGCCTCCAGCGACACGCGGGCGGCGATCGCGGAGGCGACCGAGGCGTGGGAAGCGGCGTGGAACGCGGGCGACGGGGCCGGCATCGCGGCGCTGTACACGGACGACGCGATGCTGCTGCCGCCGGGAAGCGAGCCCATCGAGGGCCGTGAGGCGATCCAAGCGTTCTGGCAGAGTGCCGTGGAGTCAGGGTCACAGGCCGAGCTGAAGATGGGCGAGGTGGAGGACTTCGGCGAAACGGCGATCGAGGTGAGGGGCTCGTATGTGGTCACAGGGGCGGATGGCGCCCATCTCGATCACGGCAAGTACATCGTGGTGTGGAAGAAGGTGGATGGGAGCTGGAAGCTCCACCGGGACATCTGGAACAGCAGCATGACGCCGTAAGCGGCTCCAGACCTCGGCAGCGGCCAACCGGTCGGGTGCGCTCCGCCACGACCGAACGTCTTCCCTCACCGCCTGCCCGAGGATAGCCTGCGGCGGTTCTCGGCATGACCTTTCCGCCGCCCTTCTATCGCTGGAGGCCGCGCCGTGACACGGGCTCGAGGTCGGGCCGGACCGACCCGGCTCGTGCACGCGTATGTCGAGATTACGCCCTTCAGGCCGTCGACGCGTCGATCGATGACCACGCCGAGGAGTTCGGCTCCCACTGAGGAAAGCCACCAGAGGCCTGCTGGGAACCCGGTGGAAGTGGCGGTTGTTCTTTCGGCAACTGCAAGCTGCATGTGCACATCGACGAGAGGAAAAGGACATGAACCGTCACACAAGGAGCTGACATCGTGGCTACCCAAGCGCCCGCCGCCTCAGGTCAAAGACGGTCGAATCGTCTCCCGGAGATGGTCTTCAACGAGATTGAAAGCCCTGGATCCTACGTGGCCCTCGGATCAGGCACCCTGTTCAGGGTTCCACCGGAAGGGCTCGCAGCGGGTCACTCGCCGTTGATCTCGATCACCTCCAGTGGGGAGGTTCGGGTAGCGAAGCTGTCGGACAGTCCAGCCACTCCGATCTCCAAGCTGCGCACCATCGCGGCTGACAACGACATCCTGGTTGACTTCTAGCCTACCACCATAGAGATCCGAAGCGGATCAAGGGCGGACCGGCCGAGATGTGCACATGCGCCCCTCCAGCCTGCGGCCGGTCCGCCCACCTCTTCCCGAGAAACGCGTAGTCCCCACTCCTCGCAGAAACCGGCCGGTTAGCTACCGGGAACCGCCCGGAGGGTCGGTTGTTGTGTTGTTGTGGGGAGACTGCAACCGCACATCTCGAGAGGAAAAGGACATGAACCGTCGTTCAAGGAGCTGAAGTCGTGGTTACTCAAGCCCGGAAGGTCGCACGCGACCATCTCACCAATCGTCTACCGGAGATGGTCTTCAACGAGATCGAAAGCCCAGGCTCCTACGTGACCCTCGAAACAGGCACCCTGTTCAGGGTGCCGCCGGATGCGCTCGCGGTGGGCCATTCGCCGCTGATTTCGGTCACCGCCAGTGGCGAGGTGCGGGTGGCGAAGCTGTCGAACGACCCGGCCGCCCCTATCACCAAGCTGCGTACCATCGCGGCTGACAACGACATATGGGTAGACTTCTAGCCCATTACACATAGAGATCCCGAAGCGGATCAGGGCGGACCGGCCGAGATGTGCGTAAGCGCCCCCACACGAAACCGCTGGTCCGCCCGCTTCTTATCCCTTGAGTATCGTCGCCCTGGCCGAGACCGCCGTAGGCTTCGAGCACCCCTCATGCGGCCCGTGCGCCCGTGTGCCGTGGCGCCGCCCGGGGGCAGTGGCCCGGCGAGCGCGAGAGGTGTGGCCGATCACGGGAGGAGCGCGAGGAGAAAAGCGTAAGGGGCGAGCGGGGCCTTAGGCACGAGGCAACCGGACATGAAGGTTGCAGGGTCCTTTCGGAGTCCCGTGGGCCTTAGCCCCGCCCGCTGTCTGATCCTCTACGAAAGTCGGGACACACCGCCCACGGTCGGGGCTCGGAAGGCGCTCATGAACCCACTGCCCGATCGCCGGGAGGTCATTCCCGGTGCGGCCCTGTCGTTCCGTGGAGACATCCCCGCGGTGCTATCTGTACCCCTCCACCTCGGGGCTTGTCAACACACTCTGCTTCCGCTCGAGCCGAGCCCTCCGGCGTCGACCGGTAAAGCCTGAAGGGCCAGTTACCGCCCCCTTCGTATGCTCACCGCCCCCTTCCCATTCTGCGCAGGGTACGTGCCACGGGCCCGAGCGCCGAACGAGCGGTCGGCCTCGCGCCGCTCAGCCCGGTTCCACGACCACGTTCGGGTGCGTGAAGTGGAGGACGACCCGTACTCGGCCGGACACATCGGACGCCGTCCCCCCGAGTTCGCCCGAAGCTGTTCCCGCTCCGCCGGCCGCTTCCACACCGGCGAGAGCCACCGAGCCGGTCAGCGCCTCCGCCGCCTCCCGGTACACCGCCACCTGGACCTCGTATTCCTTCGCGGTCGACCACACCTCCCCCTCCCCGATCTGGTGCGTCTTGAAGTCGATGATCCAGGAGTCCTCTCCGTCGGCCGCCGAACCATCCCTCGCCACGCCGATCTCCCGGCCCGTCGAGCGGGCGCCGGACGGGCGATAGAGGTCGAAGCGCCCGTGGCGCCACTCCCGCGGTCCCAGGAGGCGCAGAAAGGCGAGCTCACGGTAGTGCTCCCCCTCCACGTACCACTCCCATGTCTCGCTCTGCACGACCCGCTCGATCTCCCGCTCGAGCGCCCGCCGGTACTCCGTGCCCGGCGCCAGGAGCTCCTCGAGGTCTGGCGCCCCGATCCCGGCGATCGTCTCGTTCAGCACGCGGGCGAGCTCTTCCGCCTCCTGGATCCGCTCAAGCACGCCGTGAATGAGCGCGCCTCGCACCGTCCCCGAGAGCGTGCGCTCCGCCTCGGGATCGGGGGCGAATCGCCACCAGGGCTCCACCCCGTGCAGGTAGCGGAGCTTCCACGACTCCGGATCCCGCTCGCGCATCATGAGCTCCGTGGCGGACGTCATGAAGCGGAGCCTAGGCGTGGGAACCGGCCTGACGAGCTCCGGCCACTCGGCGGGCTCGACGCCCTCGAGCCAGGCGAGCGAGACCGGCGATGGCCTGAGGAGGGTCTGGATGGCGATCGGCTCGCGATGGACCACCATCGGCCGCACTGCGCGCTCGATGTGACCCGCCACGACGCCGGCTTTCTCCTCCGCCGTGGCCGACACCCCGTCTGGAGCGGCCGGCGTCTCGCCCGTGGCGGCCGGTCCCTCGACGCCGCCGGGAAACAGCTCGAACTGACTCCCTGCGCTTCCCGGGACTTCGCCCGTCGGCTCCTCGGGCCCCACCGCATCGGCGAGCCACCCCGCCTCCGCGACTTCGACGGCGTCCTCCAGCCCGAGCCCGAGCCACGCGGCATACCCTTTGAGCCGCTCCGTCGGAGCGGAGACGACGAACCGGTCGCGCGCACGGGTCGTCGCCACGTACAGGAGCCGCGCCTCCTCGGCATGCTCTTCCAGTAGCGCCCGCTCGAAGAGCTTGGCGCACCACGCTCCGCGCTCGGCTTTCTTCGGCATGAACACCGGTCCGAGTTTCGGATCGCTCCAGTAGGTATCGGTGAGCCGGCTTCCCATGTCGGGCCCGTCGCCGGCGTCGATGAGGAAGACGACTGGCCACTCGAGCCCCTTCGCCGTGTGGATCGTGCTCAGGGTCACCACGTCGTCGTCGTGGCTGAACAGCGGCGCCTGCGGGATCCCGAGGTCGCGCTCGCCCCACCGGTCCCACAGGACGAGGAAGCTGCCGAGGGAGAGGTGGCGGTACTCCTCGAGGAGCGCGAGGAAGCGCTCGATGTTCGCCGTGGCTTCGGCCGCCCCATCGCGCAGGAGAAGATGAAGCCGATACCCGGTGCGCTGCAGCACCTCCTCGAGCAGCTCGGCCGTGTCCGCCCGGTCGACGAGCGTGTGCGCGTCGAGGATGGCCCGGAGGCCGGCCTCCAGCGCCTCGAGCTCCACCTGCGCGACGTGGGGGCTTTCCGGGGCGGCGGGCCACTCGATCTCGCTCGCCGCCGTCGCCTCGACGAAGCGCTCCGCCTGCCGGAGGAAAGAGCCGCCGCCCGTAGCGCGGTCGAGGCGGATGCGGGAGAGGATCTCGTCGCGCAGGCCGACGAAGGGGGAGCGCAGGTAGGCGAAGGCACGCAGATCATCGTGCGGTTTGTCGATCAGCCGAAGGGCGGTCACCAGATCCAGGATCTCCTGTCTGTCGGCCAGCCCGCTCGTCGCCGTGTTGTACGTGCGGATGCCGTACCGGCGCAGGCCACGCTCGACGGCGGCGAGCGCGTCGCGGGTTCGCCCGAGGATCGCGATGTCACGCAGCCGGCAGGGGCGCGGCCGTCTCGTTTCCGGATCGACGACCGCGGCGCGTCCCACCAGCTGGAGGATCCGGGAGGCGACGAGCTTTCCTTCGATCTCCCGCCGGTCCGCCTGGTTGCTCCCGCCGTCCACTGCCAGCCACTCGAGGCCCGCCGCTCGGCTCGGACGGCGCGCCGGCACCAGCGTTCGGTAGTCGACCCGGCTCTCCGGCATCTCGGGGGCGATCGCCGCCGCGCGCTCGCTCATGGCCCTCGAGCACACGCGGTTCACGAAATCGACGACCTGCGGCTCGCTCCGGAAGTTGTGCGTGAGCTGGAGCGGCTCGCCGTCGCCGCACAGGGCCCGGCGGACCGCGTTCCACACCGAGATGTCGGCGCCGCGGAAGCGATAGATGCTCTGCTTGGGGTCGCCGACCAGGAAGAGCTGCGGCGCGCCGCCGGCCCGCCTGCGCGGGCCCGGCTCACCCGTACCGCCCCGCACCGCGATGCCGGCGATCGCGAACGCGATGTCGCGCTGCGCGCCGTCCGTGTCCTGGAACTCATCGATGATGAGGATCCGGTACCACCGCCGGATGCTCTCGAGCGCCGGACGGGTCGCTTCGCGTGTGAGGAGCCGGCGCGCGTCGAGGATCAGGCTGTCGAAGTCGCGGACGTTCTCCTCTTCCAGCCAGGCGAGCCACCGGCGGAGCGACTCGAAGGCGAGACGGTAGAGCGCCGCGGCATCGCGCACGGCGCGCTCGTCGAGCTCGGCGTTCGCAAGCAGCTCGTCCCAAACCCCGGCCCGCTCGGCGATCGCCCGCAGCCGTTCCTCGGCCAGCTCTCGCGGTCGCTCGTCTCCGCCCGCTCGGTCGGCGGTCCAGCCCTCGTAGCGCTTGTGCCGCCATCGGATGTCGTGCAGGACGCTGCGCACATGCCCGATCGTCCCCGCGCGCTGCCGCCGACCCGGCAGGGTGAAGCGCTTGACGAGGTCGAGCGCTCCCGGCTCGCGGTCCTCGAGCGCTTTGAAGACGACGTCCCGGATGATCTCGTCCTGTCGGAGGGTGGTCTCCCGCTCGTCGAGGATCCGGAAGGTCGGGTCGATGCCGAGTCGCAGGGCGTGGTCGCGGAGCAGCTCGCCGCAGAAGCCGTGAATCGTGCCGACGGAGGCGCGATCGATCTGCCACCGGAGCTCCTCCGCCCGCTCCGAAAGCCCGATCTCCGCGCGGAGCTTGCGCTTCAGGTCGTACGCCGCCTTCTCCGTGAAGGTGATCGCCGCGATCTCCTCGACGGCGCAGGGGTCGGGACAGGGAGGAAGGGGCTCGCCGGTACCCGCCTGCACGCCAACGTCGAGGCCAAGGAGCCAGAGGACCTTGCCTACGACCGTGGTCGTCTTGCCCGTTCCCGCGCTCGCCGCGAGCAGGACGTCCCCGCGGGCCGTGATCGCCTCGACCTGCTCGTCCGTCCACCGCATCTCTCGCACGGCCCGGTTACCTCACTCCCTCACCGCGTCGAAGCGCGTGCCGGTGGTGATCCTCGCCTCGTTGCGCGTCACCTCGCGGCCCGGCTGCCAATCCTCGATCTTCGTGGACCGTGCCTGGACGGCCTCGAACAGCCCCTCCCGTACGCGGCACGGGATGCTCAGGGCGTACTTCAGCACGTTGTCCACTGCCGCCCCGCGAAGCTCGGCGCCGATCCCTCTCTTCTGAGGATTCTTGATCCGGCGGTAGACGCCGCTCCGCACGGCCTCATGGCCCGCTGTGTGGAGCGTCTTCATATACAGGGCCGTCTGCAGGAGGGCACCGTCCTCGTAGCTGCCGGCGCTCGGAATGCGGCTGCTCTTGTAATCGATGACCCGCAGCCACGCCCGCGTCCCCTCCCCGTACCGGTCCACCCTGTCCATGCGCCCCCGCAGGCGGAGGCGGGAGGGGCAACCGCGCGCGTCGAGCCCTTCGAGCTCCACCGGACCGCCTTCTCCTCCGAACTCGTACTCGACCAGCAGGGGGCGCGCGTCCTCCTTCGCCAGGTGCTCGAGCTCCCACGCCAGATACTCCGCCACCTTCTCCCGCACCTCCTCTCGGGTGACGGCCCACAGCGGGGGCAGACCAAGCCACCGCTCGCAGTCGGCCTCGAACTCGGCGAAGACCTCCTCGGCCACCCGCTGGTAGAGCGCCCGGGCTCGTTCATCGAAAGCTTGCGGCAGCTCCCCCTGCACCGTCCGGTAGAAGCGCTCGAGCAGCGCGTGGGCCGCGCTCCCAAAAGTGAGCGGAGTCGTCTCCTCCTCCGCTTCCTCGGTCTCGCCGAGCTGCAGCACGTGCTCGAGGAGAAAGTCGAAAGGCCGCCGCCCGTACATCTCAAGCCGGCTCGCCGACCACACGTGCTCCTCGCCGAATCGACGTCGGAGCTCCGAGAGGACGACCGGGTCCCGGAGCTTGCCGTTCCACGCGGTCGGGCGTTCGGATAGCGGACGGTCGAGCGCGAAGAGGGAAGCGGGATCGGCCGCCACCCGGCCGCCCTTCCCCGCCCCGTTGACGATGAGCTCCCGCTCCGAGCTCACGTGCTCGTCGAGGCCGCCCGCCCGGAGCTCCTCCGCGAAGGCCCCCAGCACGGCGTGACGAAGGCTCGCCGGGTCGGGGGTGAGGAAGACCGACGTCTCCCCGCCCCGCCGGAGCTTCGCGAGGCGCTGCACGTCGCGCCTCCGCTGCTCCGCCGGGCTGACCGGCTCCAGATCATCCCTCACGCGCTCCAGGGTGGCGATGTCCAGGGTCCGCGGGAGCTCGGTCTCAGGCTCGTGCGACGGCACCATGAGGGACGGAAGCCGCGGGATGCCGTTCGCGTCCGTCGTGCGGTAGGTGATGGTGACCCGCTCCCCGTTCGTCACCGCGCGCCACAACGTCCGCTCACGACGGATCGCCTCATCCCGGTTGGCGAGCGGCAGCCCCAGCTCTCGCAGCCGGCCCCGCTCGGCGTCGGAGAAGACGCCCGTGCCGGCGGCCATTCTCGGAAAGACGCCGTCGTTCGCGTGCACCAGGAAGACGTGCCGGAACGGGGTGAGGGCGGCCTCGTGAGCCTCGAGCACCTGCACGCCCTCCTGGAGTGGCGTGGAAAGCGCCAGCTCGTTCGCTTCGAGCAGTCGCCGGAGGCGGTTGTGCCACTCCTCCGCACCGAATGCCTCCTCGGAGTCCACCAGATCCCGCCACTCCCGGAGAAGGGCCTCCACCACAAGGACTCCGCGCTGGTCCAGCCGCACGATGTCCCACCGCTCGGCGACCGGCCGACAGAGGCGGCGCCGGAACCCGAACCGCTTGCCGCCCAGCACCTCAAGGGTGAGGTCGATCCACGCGCGCTCCGCTCGCTCGCCGCCCAGCACGGCGACCCTCTCGCGAAACGCCTCGAACCTCGGAATGTCCTCCTCGAGCCGGTCCGCCGACACACCGTCGGGGCCGTGGCGCTTCTTCTCTCGCCCTCGCGCCTCTACCTGCGCCCCGGCGTCCAGGAGCGCCTTGGCCCACGCCTCGAGCCCCTCGACACGGCGCATTCCCGCGATGCGGTCGATCGCGCGGAGGTCGATCCCGGCGCCGAAATACGGGCTCGCCAGCACCTGCCGGAGGACCCTGTAGCTCCACACCTCGGCCTCCCCACGCAGGAGCTCGAGAAGCGCCTTGAGGCTCGGGATCTCTGCGAGCACCGTACGGATGCGCGCCGTGCTCGGAACCCCGGCCGCCCGGAGCGCCATGTGCATCTTTCGGGTGTCCTGCCGCCCCGAGCGGGCGACGACCCCGATCTCGTGAGGCTCCGCCTTCCCCTTGGCGAGGAGCCGCTTCACCTGGCGGGCCACCCACGTCGCCTCGCGAACCGCGTCGGGAGTCGGCTGCACCTTGATGTCGCCGCCCGTCTCGGGTGCCTCGATCTCCTCCACCCCCTCCGTCGCGAGCTCCTCCCATTCGGAGGGCTCCTCTTCGGCGGGCAGGTAGACGCTGACCTTCACCTCCGTCTGCTCGGCCAGCGCGCGAAACAGCCGACGGCGGCCGCGCAGCGACGTGATGCCGTAGACGTGCAGCCGGCCGGCACCCCCGATCGCTTCCGCCAGGAAGCCTTCCTCGATGCGCGCTGCTACCATGGCGTGGATCGACCGGGGATCGTACAGGTCGCGCGCCCGGAGCTCCGTAAGGAACGCGGCGTACGCATCGGCCACCCATGCGTTCCGCTTCCGCGCGAAGTCGTCTCCCTCCAGCCGATCGAGCACTCGCCGAAGCTCCTCCGGCGTTACGCCCTCGGGCAGGAGCTCGCTGAACACGCCGTCCAGCATATGCGCCCGAGCGGGGCCGCCCTCGCGTGTCGCCGTTCCCATTCCGAGCTGCCGGGCGAGCCGGGCGGCGAGCCGCGCGACGAGGAGCCGGCCAGTCAGGATACCGACCGGCCGGGCTTCGATGCGGAAGAGCTCCCGCAGCTCCGAGAAGAAGGAGAAGGGCGGCGCCAGCCATCCGCTCAGCCGCCGATTCGCCGCCAGCTCGAGAAGAGAATCGCGCTGGTTCCTGTGCGCGATCCACAGGTAGGAGGGGTAGCCTCTCGGCCCCGTGCGGTGTGTCAGCTCGTCCAGAAATCGCGACGCGCAGGCACTCCACAGGACAGCATTGCGGCGCGAGCAGACGATGCGGAGGCTCATGCCATCAGTATATCACGCCGCACCGACAAGCGGATGTGGCTCCGGAGAGGTAGATCTGCCCCTCGCAGGCCGAATTCTGCTATTTCGGGCGCGCGCTGTCCGACGCCGGCTCCTTTACGGTTACGGTTTCGTCTCGACCGTGATCCCGGCGGTGACCCCACCGGTAGCGAAGTTCTCCAGGTCTGCGGCCACGGCCCGGAACCCGGCGGTGCCGATCCCGCGCTTCAGATCGGCCTCCGAGGAGAACCAGAGCTCCGCCATCCGATAGTAGGGAGGCGCCGAGCCATCCAGGGAGGAGGTGAACTTCGCCAGCTCGGCTCGGGTGAAGCCGATCTCGGCTGCGTGCCTTTCCACGAGCGGCACGTGGGTGTCCGCGTAGTACCGCTCGAACGCCGCCGGATCCTCGGGCTGGTGGTAGAGCACCACGACGGCCGCCTGAGCTGTGGGTGGCATGGGAGATCCTCCAGGAAGGGGACGGGTGAGTCGACCGTACGTGCCTCGAGAACGGGCCGACGTTATCGTGCCCGCCCCCCACCGACAAGCGAAGCACCCCTCCGCCGGGCCTCCTACAGACCGCTCCTGCGGAGCTCCAACAGCTGTCTCTGCTGGTCCGGCGTGAGGGTGTTCTTGATCCGGATCAGCATCGCCAAATGGAGCCGCTTGACCGCCGTCTCGATATCCAACAGGCGCTGGACGCCCTGGAGAGCCTCCGCCTCCTCGACCGAAGGTTCGCGGAGCATAGTCACCAGATCCTGCTTCGCGTCAGACATCTTCCACTGTAGCTCCACTACCTGGCGCTGCAGCTCCGTGACGGCATCGGAGATCGTCGCCCGCTGCTCCTCGTGCAGGCCTATCGCCCGCTGGTAGCGCATCACCAGCTCCGGCGGGTACAGGTACCGGCCGAAGTCCTCCCCCGGAAGTTCTTCCTGAGCGACCGCGGCGGCCGGCCACGTGGCCCCGGCGAGCAGCATCAGGGTGATCGCTACGAATCGGCGGCTCGCTCCGACCACTCCAAAACTCATGACGGCCTCCTCCCTTCCGAGATCGATTCTGCATCGAACGCCGGCTCCGCCCCGGTCGCTTCTTGAGTCCACGGCTCGAGGCGGCCGGTGCTTGGGACCGTCCTTAACAGCTCCGAGCCCGGCAACTTCAGCAGAAAGTCCGTCGGTGCGGTCCACCGAACGGCGCCGAGTTCAATGACGGACCCTGCGAAAGCATCCGCGCTTATCGACCGCGACCGCTGGCCCAGCCACGTTCCTACGACCAGGGCGCCGATGACGGCCCCCGCCGCCGCGAGTCGAAGGCGCAACGGGCGCGACGACCGGGGCCTTCCGGCCTGCCGACCTCGTGTCAGAACGGCATCGAAGGAGGGGGCACGGGTCCGATCCTCCTCCCGCAGGCCGCGGAAGAGCTCCCGTACGTCGCGCTCGATTCCCCGATTCATCAGCGCTCCAAAGTTTCGGCGAGCAGCTCTCTCAGCCTCTTCTTCCCGCGCTCATAGTGCGTCCTGGCCGTGCCGAGAGAGATCGCGAGGACCCGCGATGCCTCCTCGATCGTGAGATCCTGGTAGAAGACCAGGTGCAGCACCTCGCGCTGACGCCGCGAGAGCTTCCCGAGGGCCGCGAGCAGGATCTCCGACCGTTCGGATCGGCGCCCGCGCCCCTCGGGATCGGCACCCATCGCGGGCGAGCCGGGGTCGCGCCACCGAAGCAGGGCGGCCAGCCGCACGGCCTTCTTTCGCCTTCTCTCGGCGGCCGTTCGGCGAATGACGGCGAACATCCACGTCTCGAGGCTCGAGCGGCCGTCGAACCGAGCCCGCCCCTCGAGGACCTTCAGGTACGCCGTCTGCAGCACGTCCTCTGCCTCCGCCTCATCCCCATCGCAGCAACTCAAGGCCCACCCGAAGCTGTCCGAGTGATGTCGCTCCAACTCGGCGACCATCTCCTCCGAGCGCTCTTCCAAGGGGCCCTCCCATCCCCGCCTGTCCCGTTCATCTCTTGGTGAGCCGGGCGACGCGGTCATATGACAGGAGTGCGGGGACGGTACAGCGGCCTCGGGTTCGGAGTATCTACCCGGGCCGACGCGTAGGCCGGGCACAGGCAGTAAGTTGTTGTGATGGCCGGCGCCTGGTCGTACCTCATCCTCTTCGCCGCCGGGGGCGTGGCCGGCACGCTTAACGTGGTGGCCGCCGGCGGCTCCATGCTGACCCTGCCCGTCCTCATCTTCGTGGGCCTCCCCGCCACCGTCGCCAACGGAACGAACCGCGTGGCCATCCTGGTGCAGAACATCGGGGCCGTATGGGGTTTTCACCGCCACCGCATGGTGGAGTGGAGGTGGGTACCGTGGGCGGCCCTGCCCGCCGTCGCCGGTGCCGCGGTGGGTGCCTGGGCCGCGGTCCGGGCAGGGGACCGCTCCTTCGAGCGCATCCTCGCGGCGATCATGGTCGCCGCGGTGCTGTGGTCGATCTGGGGACCGAAGCGGAAGCGGAGCATCACAGGTCCGCCGACCTCGTTTGCGGGGACGGAAGCGACAGCCGAAGCGGTGGTCTGGCCATATCCGTCGACCTCTCGGGCCAACACCGACGACCTCCACCCCCCTCGCCGGTCCACCTTCGTCCTCGCCCTCTTCCTCGTCGGGATGTACGGAGGCTTCGTGCAGGCCGGCGTCGGGTTCCTCCTCCTCGGCGTCGCGGCCCTCCTGGGGCTAGACTTCGTGCGAGGCAACGCGCTCAAGGTGCTGGTCGTGCTGGCCTTTACCCCCCTCGCCCTCGCCCTGTTCGCGGCGAGCGGAAAGGTGGAGTGGGCGCCCGGTTTCGCCCTGGCGGCCGGCAACTTCCTCGGCGGTCTCCTCGGCGTGCGGCTCACCGTGCTCAAGGGTCACCGGTGGATCCGCCGTGTGGTGACGGCGACCATTCTGGCGTTCGCCGTGGCGCTGTGGATCTAGGCGGCCGCGCGGGCGGGAGGCACGGTTCGCAGGAAGCCTCCGATCGCGAAAGTCCCCTCGGCTGAAACCGGCGGCCGCGGGGATCCGTACAACCCTTTCGAGAGACAGGGTGTCTCATCGGGTGACTTCAAGAGAGAGGTCAGAAGAACCAGCCGTGGTGAACAGATGTGGGGAGGAGGGGAAGATGCTGTTTCGAAGATGGAGGACTCGGCGTCCACAGATGCTCTTCGTGCGACTGGTCGGCTAGACCAGCTCGAGAAGCCGAAGCAACCAAGCAGCCGACGTCGACAACGTCGACAACCCCCCGGAGGCACGCTGAGGGCACCTCCCTCACGACGCGCCCCGGGGGCTTTTTCTCGCCCGGGCCGCCTGGCTCAGCCCCGTGACTCGCCCCGGCCCGGCCGGGTCGTTCGGCCCGTCCGGCTCGGTCCCCTGCCTCGGACCGGGCACAACCCTGCCGGGAGAGCCGCGGCGGGATCCGCCGGTCAGCCTCCGCCCTCCCCACGCTCCCCGAACTCCACCTGGGGCGCCTCCTGCGCCTCCTCCGGTGCCTCGAACGGCTCCTTCCGGCCCGCCCCGATGACCTTCGCCGTGATCAGCTGCGGGAACTGGCGGATGAAGGTGTTGTAGGTGCGTACCGTCTCGTTGTACGTGCGTCGCGCGAAGGCGAGCCGGTTCTCCGTCTCCGTGAGCTCGTCCTGTAGGCTCCGGAAGCTCTGGTTCGCGGTGAGCGTGGGGTAGGCCTCCACCGACACGTTGAGGAAGAGTCGGAGACTGCGGGCCACCTCGGCGTTCGCCGCGCTCAGCGTCTGCGGGTCCGCCTCGCCCTGCACCGCCTCGGCCATCCGGTCCCGCGCCCGGGTGAGGCCCGCCCGGGCCTCCGCCACCTGGGTGAAGGTACGCTCCTCAAAGGAGGCAGCCTCGTCCACCGTGGCGACAAGGTTCGGGATGAGGTCGTTCCGGCGGATGAGCTCCGCCTCGATGTTCGCCTTCGCTTCCTCCACCTGCTCGTCGAGCGCCTGGATGCGGTTGTAGCCGCAGCCGGCGAAAGGGAGAAGAAGAGCGAGCCCCGCTACCGTTCGCAGGAGCTCCGCTCCCGGGCGCATTGCCTCCCTGCGCACCGTTTGCGCGCCGATGCTCCGCGATCTTGCCCGTCGCTCCGTAGCGGCGGGCCATTGCGTCCTCACCCCCTGTCCCGCCCGACGCAGTTTCCTCATCACCTTCCTCCTCACCTTCCTCATGGCGAGCCTCCGAATCATGGCGAGCCTCCGAGTCGCTCCTCTTCCCTACGACGTCAGTCGCCTCTCAGCCGGACGCATCCTTCCGGGTGGCCGCGCGGCTTTCCCATGCGCCGCTCCTCATCGGTCCATCAGACCATCCACCCACTCGACCGTCCGCTCCACCAGCCCGTAGTAGCCGGCCACGAACGGATCGTCGAGACGAACGGCCGGCGCCTTTCCGGTGATCCGCGCTCGCCACGCGCGGAGGAACGCGTCCGGCTCGCCGCCCACCACCGACGCGGCGGCCGGGATCATCTCCTCCGTCCGGTCGGGTACCGCGCGCCCTCCGAGGCGAAGCGTCGTGCGAAGGTAGGTGGTGAACGAGGGGAGCGCGGTCAGGAGGAGGCGCCCCAGCTCCTCCGGCTTCGGGGCGGCGAGCATCAAACCCTCGTGCAGTTGCACCATCTTGCCGCGCAGCTCGTGTTCCGTCTGATGACGCAACGTGCTCAGGACGACCTGGAGCTCGGCCAGGGGGTCATCGCCGCGCAGGACCTTGTGGTGCTGCTTCATGTCCGCGATCTCGACCGCGAAGGCATCCGCGCTGTGCGCCCAGTCGTGCCACGAGAGGAGGAGCGGCGCCGTGTTCCCACCCTCGATCCACCGGCGCGCCAGCGACGAGACGTTCCCGAGACCGGCGAGCCGGATCCGCTCGACCAGAACGAGGACATTGATGTCGCTCACACCCGGCACCGCCTCACCCCGTGGGACCGAGCCGTAGAGGAGGACGCTCCGGAGCTCATCACCGAAAGCGACCGCCAGCTCGTCGGCGAACTTCTTCGCGGTCTCCAGTGGATCGGTCATGTATGTTCGACCTCCTTCACCGGCTCTCCCGGGCCGCTGCCAAGCGCCCCGGCTCGCTGCTGCAGCATCCCTTTCACCAGCGGCTCCCTCCCTGCCGCCGCGGAGTCCCCGCGTCACAGGTGCTCATCATTGCCAGCTCCCCCCAGGCCGCCGCGCAGTCGCCGCCTCACATGCGCCCACCATTCACCAGCTCCCTCCCGCACCGCCGCCGCCGAACCCCCCGCCACCACCGAACCCCCCGAACCCACCTCCGAAGCCACCACCGCCGAGGCCACCCCCGAAGCCGCCCCAGCCGCCGCGGTGCCGGCCGCCCATCGGGACCGGGAAGATGATCGGCCCCCTGCCCCAGCCACCCGGCCCGACTCCGCCGCCGCGACCGCCGGGCGGCCCACCCCCGCTGCGACGCGCCACCGCGATGAGGATGACGAAGACGACGAGGAAGAGGGCGAGCATGATGAGGAACGCCGCCGGAGAGGGCGCGTCGCCCTCCCCCTCCTCGCGACCGGCGAGGCCCGCCGGAAGCTCCCCCGTGAGCTCGAAGCCGAACCGCTCCGCGTAGTCTTCCGCGATCGCCGCCACGCCGAGGAGGATCCCCCGCCCGTAGTCCCGCTCCCGGAAGGCCGGGACCATGTAGCGGTCGCGGATGCGACCCGCTTCCGTCGCCGTGATGAAGGTGTTCGCTCCGAAGGCGAGGGCGATCTCTACGTGCCCGCGTCCATCATCCGACGTCTCCTTCGGCACCACGAGGATCAGCGTCCCGGTGAGACGCGCCGGATCGCCGGGCTCCCCCTTCTTCCCCACCCCCCACTCGTTCCCGATCCGGTGGGCGAGCTCGTTCCGCGAGAGGCCGCCGAGGCTCGGCATCGTCACCACGACGATCTCGCCGCCCGACTTCGCCCGCACCTCGTCGATGATGCGGCCGATCGCCTCCTCATCCGCCGGGTCGATCACGCTCGCGAAATCGTTCACGTAGCCGACCGGGTCGGGGACTCGCGGCTGGGCGCGAAGCGGCGAGGCCCACAGGACGGCAGCGAGGGCCAGGAGGAGTGAGGGCGCGAAGGCCCGGGCGATCGGTTTCAGATTCACAAGACGCCAATCTAGGTGATCCGCCGCACCGCGCGAGGCGTGGGTAGCGGAGGCGAACCTGCGACGCGGAGTCCGTCGGGCCGCATCAGGGACTGCTTGACACCACTGCGGGCAGCGCCCGATATTTTAAGAGCTGCCAAGGGGTTGGCAACCCCGACTGCGGGTGCGGACTTCGCCCGAGCTGGTCACCCGCGCGTCTCGCTTCGGCTTCGAAGCATCATCGCCGCGACGGAGGTGTCCAATGTCCCGCCCCTCCCCTATCACCGTCCGGACCCTGCTTCTCTTGATGGTCGCCGCTGCCGTCGGTCTGGCCGGCTGCCACGAGTCGCCCCCCACTCAACCACCCACCGAAGACGTGCCCGGACCGCAGTTCGGGGGAGGACCGCCGACCCGGATGGTGAACGTCCAGGTCAACCTCCTCGACGCGCCCGGAGGGAGTCCGGTTGCCGGCACCTGGGTCGTGTCGTTCCTCTCCGCCGCCGATGGCAACAACGACATCTTCGACGTGACCTCGGATGGCAGCGCCGTGCTCGACATCGCGGCGCCTGCCGCCGGGTGCATCGTTGCGAGACCCGTCAACACGGAGAGCGACCCGGCCCTGATCGGCGGCGTGCCCCCGTTCGTCCCGCCGGTGGGGGGTGTGGAGCTGGAACTGACGGAGCCGGGCCCCCGCGGCGCGGTGGTGACCTGGCTGAACCCGGACGCCGATCACGCGCTCACCTCCGCTCCGGCATGGAGGCCCTTCCTCGTCGACGGATGCGTGAACCATCCCTCGATCACCTTCGACAGGAACGATGGCAACGGTCCGGACCCGGACGCCGTCATCACGCTCGTCCCGCCGCTCGGCACCGCCTTCGACGTGCTCTTCCGGGCCCCCGGCAGCAACTCGAGCACAACGGGGATGACCCTGTCGCCCGATGGCTACCTGCTCGTTCCCCTGTGCGATGGGGCTCCCGCCGGCAGCCTGAACCAGGTGCCGGGATGGAGACCGGGGGGCCTCGACGACGACCAGCACGTCGCCGTCCTCATCGGGGCGAATCCGGGAAATGCGGCGGTTCCGCTCATCATCGGGGACAAGGACGGCCTCACCGTGCCGGCCGACGCCTGCACTCTTCCCTCCTTCGTCGTCGAGCAGGAGCTGGTGGCCGACGGCAACGGCGCGTTCTTCACGGGGACCCTGGAGCTGGCCGGCTTGCCGGCGGGCGACCCGCCCCCGGTTTCGGCGACGTACACGATGTGCGCCGTGGACGGGCAGTTCGAGGCCCCCGACGACGGTGACCCGAACAAGATCGAGCTCAGGGGAGATCCGCCGGACGTCATGGCCTCGGACCCTGAGGTGAAGTTCGGATACCAGGCGCACCTGGCGGCCACCGCCAGCAACCCGCAGGACATCGTGCTCACGGCCGATCCGTGGGCTTTCGTGGCCTGGTGGTTCCATGTCGGCAGCGAGGGCGACGCCACGTTCCGGGTGCGGAACCGGAATGCCTCGACCACGCTCAACCTGGAGATGCCCTACTCTTGCCCTCCCGATGACAGCGCCGGAGAGTGTACCACGGATCCGAGCCGCTGGTCGGGCTCGCTCGCGGCCGTGGCCGGCTTCAATGCGGTCTTGTCATCCAAGTTGCAGCCGAACGGGTTCGAGGACGGCAGGCCGGTCTGGAAGGTCCTGGTCTCCGCGACGGGACTCCCGCACGAGACCGTACAGATCGCGCTCAGCACGGCTGGCGACGGGTGGCCGGAATCGGCGAAGGCCCATGGGAAGAAGCCCAAGATCACATCGGCCTTCGTACAGCTGAGCGTGCCGAACTCGTGCGCTCTGACGACGAACGACGGTCGCTGGTCCACTCGCTGAGATCCGCAGCCACTTATCAGCCCCGGCGGGCCGCCGAGTTGCGCGCCGGGGCTTGATCTTTCATCCTTCATCTGGGAGCGTCCGCTCCACACGCCAGGTTCCGACTTCTCCCCCTCGATCCGACATGAGCGTGTTCGTCGGCCGTGCTCAGGAGCTCCAGCGACTCAAGGGCCGCTTCTCGGCGGCTGTTGAGGGTCGCGGCAGCGTCGTCTTCATCACAGGCGAGGCCGGAGCGGGCAAGAGCACTCTCATCGAGCAGTTCCTCCAGGAGGCGACGGCCGCGACGCCCGCTCCCAAGATCGTCGACTCGATCTGCTCCGAGCAGTTCGGGGCGGGCGAGCCCTACCAGCCGTTCATCGAGGCATTCAGCGAGCTGCTGAGGGAGGGCGGCCGTTCCGGCGGCAAGGCGACGCTGGCGCAAATGGCCAAGGAGATCGCACCGGCCTGGCTAGGCTTGGTCCCGGTGGTCGGGGACATCATGAAGGCCGGTGTCTCCACGGCCAAGACCATCAAGGATCAGAAGAAGGAGGGGGATGGAGGAAAGGCCACCTTCATGCAAGTGGCGAAGGAGGTGGCGCCGGACTGGATCGGCGCGATCCCGGTGGTCGGGAACGTCCTCGAGGCGAGCCTCGTCACCGCAAGAACCATCAAGGAGGCGAGGTCCGCGCCGATGGCAGCGAGCGAAGAAGCCCTCTTCTTCCAGTACACCGAGCTCCTGCACACCGCCGCGGCGGAGCAACCCGTCATCCTCTTCATCGACGACTTGCACTGGGCCGACCGGGCCTCCGTCACCCTGCTCCACCACCTGGGGCGAAGAATCGAGGAGAGCCGCGTCCTGATCCTCGGTACCTACCGGCCGGTCGATGTCGACGCGTCCGACCACCCGATCAAGAAGGTACGCCAGGAGCTCGAACGGTACGGCGTCGCGGAGGAGCTTCGGCTGACAGCTCTGGACCCGGACAGCCTAGGCGAGCTGCTCGAGAAGAAGCTCGGCGCGCCGGCCTCTCCGCCGCTTCGAGAGTGGCTTGTGCGGCGCGCCGGATCCAATCCGCTCTTCTTCGGGACGCTGGTCGACTGGTTGGTCGACCAGGGATACGCGCATGAGCGCGAAGGGGAATGGGACCTGGTCCAGCATCCGGAGGAGGTCGAGATCCCCCGGTCGGCGGAGGCTGCCCTCGAACGGCGCCTCGAGCGCCTGGATCCGGAAGTGTACCGCGTCCTAGAGTACGCGAGCGCCGAAGGCGACGAGTTCCACTCTGTGATCCTCGCGAAACTCCTGGACATGGACGAGCTCGAACTCGAGGAATCCCTCAAGCCGATCGAGCGCGTCCACCAGCTGATCCGTCTGACCGAGACGCGGGACTTCCCCAGCGGCGAGGTCTCCAGCGTCTATCTCTTCGGCCACTCGCTCGTCCAGGACATCCTGCACGGCAAGCTGAAGGGCAAGCGACGCATCCTCCTGCACCGGAAAATAGCCGAGACGCTGCTCGAGTTGTACGGCTCGGAGACGAGCGAGGTCGACAACAAGCTCGCCGTCCACTACGACGAAGGACGTCAGCCGGAGCGGGCCTTCGAGTGCGCGGTTCTGGCGGCCGATCGCGCCTCCGACATGTACGCGCACCTGGACGCGTCGGAGCTGCTTCGCCTGGCGCTGCGAAACAGCCAGACCGATGAGAAGCGGGTCAAGGTCCTCGACCGTCTCGGAACGCAGCACCAACTGATCGGCAAGTTCCCGGAGGCGCTGAACTACTTCGGAGAGGCACTCAGGCTCACCGAAGACGCAGGCGATAGGACCCAAGCCGTCTCTCTCCGTCGCAAGATCATCGGCGTGGACCTGGAATACGGCCACAGGCCGGCGGGGGAGCTACTCGGGGATCTAAAACAGGTAGTCCGGGAGGCCAGCGAGCTTGGGGCTGACACCGAGGTGTGCCATGCCCTCTTCACCTTCCGGAACATGCCCGAGGCCGTGCGGGCCGCGAAGGGCACCCATCTGGCTCTGCTCAAGGCGCTGCAAATCGCAGAGCGTCTTGAGGACAAGCGACTCATCAAGGAAGCCCGCTACCATCTGGGATCCTTGCTTGTTTTCGGCGAGGACCCCGCCCAGGGAATCGACCACCTGACCACGTCTCTCGAGCTCGCAGAGGAGTTGGGCGATCGGGAACGCGTGGGCTTGTGCCACAACGTTCTCGGGATCGGGTACGTCCTGGTGGGCCGGTATGAGCAAGCCGTCGAGGAGCTCAATGCCGCGGCCGCCACTTTCCGGGAAATCGGCGATCCCGTGAGCATGAACAGCGTGAAGAACAACCTGGGCACACTGCTGAGCCGTATGGGTGACTTCGAGGGCGCGGAGGAGAACCTGGAAGAAGCGCTCCGCATCACCCGTCGGCTGGACTCCGCCAAGTTCATGTTGCACGTCCTGCTGAACCTGGCCGAGCTGGCCGAGGCTCGTGGGGACCGAGAGAGAGCGCTGGAGTACTGGCGAGCTCTGAGGGAAAAGGCACTCGAGGTCGGATACACGGAGGATGCGGTCACCGCCGATTGCGGGCTCGGGATCGGGCGGTTGGAGGAGGGCGACCTCGGCGCCGCGCGAGCAGCGTTCGAGTCCGCCGAGAAGGGCCTCGGGGACGCCGGGGAGTGGACGGAGAGCCACGAAGCGTTCCACCGCCTCGGCGCCCGTCTCGCGGCGGCAGAAGGCGATGCGGAAGGAGCTCTGAGGCATGTCGAAAGCGCCGAGGAGGCGCTTCGATCGCGCGATCGATACGAGTGGGCCTGCTTCCGCCTCCTCCGGGGCGAGCTGCTGACGGCGAGCGATGCGGCGCGTAGCAGCGAAGCGATCCGAGAAGCACTTGCGGTGTTCGAGGAACTTGGAACGGAGCCGATGCGCCGGCGCGCGGAGAGTCTTCTGACAGCGCCGGTGACGTGACGAGAAGGGCGGTCATGCAGGCGGCACCCTGTCGGAGGTCCCCCGGGGTGCGGAGGCGAGAAGCGGGAATGCCGCCCCTCCTGGCGCGATTCGCAGCGCTGATGGCCGCCACGGCCTGGGGCTGCGGGGACGGAGGGACAGATTCTTCGCGAGTCGCTGCCGGCGGCGACCCGGACGATCGCGCGGGCGGCCTCGCCGTGGTCTGCCTGGAGGGTCAACCCGAAAGCCTCAACCCCTTCCTCTCCCCCGACCAGTTCTCCGCGGACCTAGCTTCCCTCCTCTTCACGCCGCTCGTGCGGTACGGCGAGGACGGAGAGATAGAGCCCTACCTCGCGAAAGAGTGGAGCTGGGACGAGGCGCATCAGCGGCTGGCGCTCGAGATCCGCTCCGATGTCGAGTGGCACGACGGCGCCCCCGTGTCTGCGGAGGACGTGGCGTGGACGCTACGCACCGCGGCGAATCCGGACTACGGCGCGTGGAGCGGACCCGACCTGGAGACGCTCTTGGAGGCGACGGCGCTGGATCCGGTCAGGGTCGAGATCCGCTTCTCCACCCCGTTCGCGGCCGGCCTGGAGCCCTTCGTCGGCATTCCCATCCTTCCGCACCATCTCCTGGGCGAGCTGGACTCCGAGGAGTTCACCCGGGCCTCCTACCATCGGGAACCGATCGGAAGCGGCCCCTACCGGCTCGTGGCGCGCAATCCGGATGGCTCGCTGGCATTCGAGCGCGCTCCCGCGTTCCCCGAAGAGCTGGGAGATGCATACCTCGACCGCCTCATCGTCCGGCCCATCGCCGAAGACGTGACACGCATCGCCGAGCTGCGGACAGGTGGGGCGGACGCGTGCGTCACCGGCTCCGCCGTGGCGGACGAGCTGCAGGCAGTCGAGGGAATAGAAATCCTGCCGCTCGAGCCATCGGCGGTTCAGGTCATCGTGCTCGACACCCGCACGCCTCTCTTTAGCGAAGCTGCTGTTCGACGAGCCCTCTCGGCGTCGCTGGTGCGGGACGAGCTCGCCGCCGTGATCTCTCCCCTGGCCAGGCCCGCGCGGACGGAGCTGCCGCCATCCAGCCCGTGGCTCGAGCCGGCGACGGGCCAGCCGGACGCGGACCCCGCCCTCGCCGACTCACTCCTCGAGGCGGCGGGCTGGCGCCCGGTCGACGGCGGCGGGACGCGCTTGAACGCGGCGGGCGAGGAGCTTCGCTTCACCATCACCTCGCCACCCCTTCTGAGGAACCTGCTCACGGCCGTCCAGGGACAGCTCCGGCGGCACGGCATCCAGGCGGATCTCGAGTTCATGGAGTGGGCGAGCTATGTGCGTCGACTGCAGGATCCAGACGCGCGTCCGGAGGCGATGGCGCTCACCTTCGTCCCGGAGCGGATCCTCCACCCGGACCTCTCCGGCACGTATGCCTCCTCGAGTCCGATGAACATCGCGTCGTACGTAAGCGCGGCGGTGGACTCGGTGCTCGACAGGCTGAACGCTGCCATGGAGCGCGAGGAGCTGAAGGAGCTCTACGGGGCGCTGCAGCGCCACCTGGCCGAGGACGTCCCGATCCTCTACACCGCCTACGCCCCCCGGCTGCTGGCCGTCGGGCCTCGTCTGAGGAACGTGCGGCCGGGGATCGGCAGCCCGCTTCAGTTCGTGACGGAGTGGTGGATTCCGCGCGACGCGAGGCGGTGAGGGACGCGCCGGGCGGGTCGCCTGCGGAAAGAAGCCGATACATAGAAACCTAGCATTGGGGGATCAGGTTGCGTCCTCCAAAGCTCGCGTACAAAGTCCGCCTACGCGAGGCCAGGCCCTACCGGAGCACGATCTCCATCCCGTCGTGAGCGAGCTCGGCCTCCACCCCGCGCTCCGCGGCGAGCTCGCGCAGCTTCGCGCGAAGCCTCGGCTCATCTCCTCCCACGATCTCCGACCCGCAGTGCGTGAGGATGGCGCGAGGGACCCCCTCCTTCCGGCACCACGTGAGCTGGGTCCGGACCGGCGCGTGTCCGATCAGCCGCTCCCCGCGGCGGCGGACGAAGGAGCGGGTGAGGGTGGACCCGTCGCCGACGTACAGCCGAGCGCCGGAGAGGGCTGCCTCCCGATCGTAGATGTACACGACGTCGGGCGCGTAGAAGATCGCGACCGAGCCCGCGGTGATCCGGTAGCCGACGGCAGGAGCGCGGAGCGAGTGCTCAATGGGAAAGGCCTCGAACGTGATCCCCTCGACTTGGACCGGTTCCCGCGGCGCCAGCAGGCGGCACTCCTCGATCGGATAGGCGGCCATGCCCTCCCACGCCGCCTGGGTGGCGAACACCGGACAGGGCGCTCCGTCCTCGAGTCCGAAGGCGTGGTCGGGGTGCGCGTGGGTGACCAGGATCGCGTGTGGGCCGAGCTCCCACACCCGACCCTTCCAATCGAGCCCGCAGTCGAGCATCACCCGCCGCCGGCGATACGCGACCTCGAGCGAGGCGTGCATGCGGTGGCGAGGCGTCCGCGCCTCGATCTCCCCGCGCGTGCCGAGGAAGGTGAGCTTCATGCGGGCAGCTTCGCCCCACCTTCTCGGCCCGCCGGACCGAGGCAGGCGAGGCCACGGAGTGGTGGAGCAGGCCGGAACCCGAGGGATCAGCGTTACCGGCCGAACCGACGTACTGGCGCTAGAAGTGAACGATCAGGTCTGGACTTCCATCGGGATCGTTGCACGCGGCCCCATCGGTGGCTATCGACGCCAGCAAGACCCCTCCCATGTGTGGCGCCGCCATCGAGGTGCCGCTCATTGTGGTCGTACCGCCGCCCCTTTTTGTAGAGAGGACCCCGACGCCTGGGGCTGCGTAGTCCACCGGCGGATTCCCCCAGTTCGACCAGGACGCTAGGCAGTCGTCCTTACCAATCGCAGAGGTGGTGTAGACGTTGGGATGCTCCACATGCGCGGGCTCGTAGCCTCCCGCGTCGTCGCCGGCGTTGCCCGCGGCAATCGAGAACCGGATTCCCTTGGCAGCGGCGTTCTCGACCGCCTGATGAAGACTCTCGAAGTGGCCGGAAGCGCCGAGGCTCATGTTTGCCACATCGCCAGCGGACCCGTTCGCCGCCACGTAGTCCACTCCAGCCACCACGCCTGAGACGCTTCCCGAGCCCGAGTTGTCGAGCACTCGAACCGCGACGACCGTTGCTCCGGCGGCCGCTCCTACAACGTCTATCGCGTTGTCGATGGCACCGATGGTGCCCGCCACATGCGTGCCGTGGCCGTTGCCGTCATCCGGGCTGTCCTTGCCCCTGGTAACGAAATTCGCACTGCGAGACCGATCCACGCTTAGATCGGGATGGTCCAAGTCGATCCCGGTGTCGATGATCCAGGCTGTCTTACCCGTACCGTCCCACGGCCCGCCGACCCGCGTAATGCCCCAGGGCGTCACCTGCCCAACGGATCCCCCGTTATCGTCGTGGCTGCAGCCGGGATGGTCGGGGTTGTCCGGGCACCACGGCGGTGCGGCCCTGCGGGGGATCGGAATCGAGGCGATTCCGTCGCGCTCGACAAGCAGCACCCGCGGGTCCCGGCGGAGCGCGTTCAGCCGACCCTCCGGTACGGAGCCAGCGAAACCGAAGACCGCCGTCCCATAGGCGTGTCGGGGCGTAACACCGAATTGCCTTGCCACTTCGGCGGCGCGGGCCTTGTTGGCCCCGTGTCCTCCGGGAGCGAACGTCGGGTCGAGCAGGACAATGACGTCCGAAGTCCCGGCCGGACCGATCAGTGCAAGCTCCCCTGTGGCGTCAGGAGCGACCGGCGGAGAACCTTCTTCGCAGCCCAGTACCAAAAGCGTGGCCCCGAGCAGGAGGGCTGAGCGTCTCATGGAGCTTCTCCAGTGACCCAGTACAACTGAATGCTGAAAAGTAACTTACCGCTATATTGCCTTGACAGCGTGGAACAAGCGCCGCCCCGCCAACCGCGCAAGTTCCGGTCACAGACGCTATGGCCACCGCAACCGGCTCTCAAGAAATAAGTTATGGGCGCCACCAGGAACGCGTTGGCAGGCCTTGTCGCGTTCCCGCTACAGGCTGAGCATGACTCTGACTCTCACCGATGCGACCGGCCCCGGACGTTGGGACTGACCTTAGGCGTCCCGACAGGCTAGTAGAAGTACACGTTCGCCACCGGCGTCGAGGGATTGTTCACGTCGTTTCCGCCGAGGATCATCACGTGCGCCGCGCCAGCTGCGTCCACATAGCCGACGGCCGCGTGGTGGTAGAAGGGCACGCCTCCGGCTCCGCCGACGATCGTCTCCGACCCGGTCGCTCCGCCGAAGCTGGCCACCGTGGCGTCCGAGTTGATCGCGGCGAACTCGTGCTCGGTGGCGGAGTTGGGCGCGCCGTTGTACAGGCCGCCGCTCACGAACATCCAGCCGCCGGTCACGATGGCCGAGTGCTTCGCGCTGGACTTGATGAGGGCGCTCGGGTTCAGCGCCCAGGTGGCGTCCTGGAGCTCCGCCGTCCGCAGGTCGAGTCGGTTGTAGTGGATCTCCGGGACGCGCGTGATGGTGAGCGTCGCATC